>NZ_QTWM01000009.1:0-132564 GCF_003461125.1 Roseburia sp. AF22-2LB | reverse complement strand
TAAATCTTTTACAGAATGGGATTAGCCATCAACACGTTTTGTCCTATAACCCTACAAAAAAGATTCCAGCCATAATGGTCTGGAATCTTTTGCTTTCTTATATTTTTTTCGGGTTTAGCCCATCACAGAAAAATGATAGAGTGTCTTGGAACGGAAATTCTCGCCTGCTTTTAAAACAACAGAAGGGAAATGTTCGATATTAATTGCATTTGGATAATGCTGTGTCTCTAAACATACTGCGGAATATGGTGGATAATCTTTGCCATCAATTCCTTTCTGATGAAGGGTATAACAAGGGACATAGAGCTGTACACCCGGCTGGTCGGTAAAGCAGGTCATCCGTATGCCGCTTTCCTTAGACTGTAAAACAGCCGCCTCTCTTAAGCCATCCCCGTTGATTACAAAGTTATGGTCGTAAGTACCACCTAATTTTAACTGGGCATTGTCACAGTGAATGCCGTCACCGATTTTCTTCATCTCACGGAAATCAAATGGGCTTCCCTCCACAGAGAGAAATGCACCGGTAGGACACTGTGTGTCATCCAGTTCTGTAATCGCATCTGCATCAATGCGTAATTCCTGATCTAATACGGTACCGTTTCCTTCCCCATTCAGATTGAAATAACCATGGCTGGTAACAGAGAATACAGTATCCTGATCACAGGCTGCATCGTAAACAATAGATAATTCATTGTCTTCAGACCATCCGTAGGTAACGGAAACTGTAAGGTTACCCGGATAACCTTCTTCTCCATCCGGAGAAATGCGGGTAAAAGTAACTTTATCATCTGTAATTTTTCCGGTCCATACACGCTGACCAAATCCCGTAGGACCACCATGCAGGTGGTTTGGCCCATTATTAATGGCAAGATTGTATTCTTTATCATTTAAGGTAAAGTGCCCTTTGGCGATACGGTTGGCGCATCGACCGACAACAGCTCCCAGGCTGGCATCATCAGCAAGATACTCATCGGCATTCATTAAGCCTAAAATTACATCGGTCAGTTTTCCCTCTTTATTCGGAACCATAATCTTAATAATACGACATCCATAATCCGAAAGTGTAACGGAAGCACCGGATGCATTTTCAATAGTATAAAGGGAAATCGGCTGATTATCTTTGGTCATGCCAAATTCGCTTTTTGTAATTTTCATCTGGAAACTCCTTTCCATAATATTCTAGTGAACATACTGATTATGCCACACTTAGGGCTACATAGCAAGTAGGAAGTGCGGTTTTCGGGTGTTTTCGATTTTCGATGGAAATGGATTTTGAAAACAATTCCAGTTCTTGAACACATAAAGGGAACGTGATATAATAGGCGTTATGAAAACAGAAGTGATAAAAATAGATCAGAATAATATGGATACAGAAGCACTGGAACGTGCAGCCGCAATTATCCGGGATGGAGGGCTGGTGGCATTTCCAACTGAGACGGTATATGGACTGGGCGCAGATGCACTGAGTGCAGAGGCATCGAAGAAAATTTATGCGGCAAAGGGAAGACCATCTGATAATCCTTTGATTGTCCATGTGGCAGAATTTTCAGACATGGAGAAAATCGCACAGGAGATGCCGGAAGAAGCAAAGAAACTTGCAGATGCATTCTGGCCGGGCCCGCTGACCATGATTGTGCGCAAGAATGATAAGGTTCCATATGAAACTACAGGGGGGATGGATACGGTGGCAGTCCGCATGCCAAATCACCCGGTTGCACTGGAACTGATCAGGAGAAGCGGTGGATATATTGCGGCACCGAGTGCCAATACATCCGGTAAACCGAGTCCGACTCTGGCAGAGCATGTAGCATTTGATATGGATGGCAGAATTCCGATGATACTGGATGGGGGTCCTGTGGGAATTGGAATTGAATCCACGATTGTTGATCTGACAGAAGACATACCAATGATTTTAAGACCGGGCTATATTACACCGAAAATGTTAGAAAAGGTAATCGGGGAAGTGAAAATGGATCCTGGAATTATTGCTTCGGATTCGCTGCAGAAGCCGAAAGCACCGGGAATGAAATATAAGCATTATGCACCGAAAGCAGATTTGATTCTGGTAGACGGAGAAGAAGAGAAGGTAGTAGCAAAGATTAATGCTTTGACAAAGGAAGCGGTTCTACTGGGGAAGAAGGTAGGAATCATCGGAACAGACGAAACGATAGACCGTTATCCGGAAGGCGAAGTGGTAAGTATTGGTGCACGCAGTGATGAGGATGCAATTGCAAAGCATTTGTATAAACTGTTGCGGGACTTTGATGAGAAAGAAGTAGATATTATTTACTCTGAGAGTTTTGCAACTCCGCGTATTGGGCAGGCAATTATGAATCGTCTGCTGAAGGCTGCAGGACATCAGGTGATTACAGTTTAGAGGAGGTTTTTATGAAGCCATACAATCGCATTGTATTCGTGGCAGAAAGCGGAACATGCAGGGCACCCATGGCGGCCGGTATTTTTCGGGAATATTCCCTGAATCATCCGGTAGAAGTGCTGGTGAGAGGTCTTGTGGTATTATTCCCGGAACCACTGAATCAGAAGGCAGAAGCTGTTATGATAAGCAATGGCATTAACATGGAAGGTTTTATGTCAAGCCAGATTACAGCAGGGGATTTTGGCGAAGATACATTGGTGCTTACAATGGAAGCACAGCAGAGACAGAAATTATTGGAAATGTTTCCGGAGGCGAAGGAAGAAAATGTCCAGGTACTGACGGAGTTAGTAGGGGATGAACTGGAAATCTTAGATCCTTACGGCGGCACACTTCAGTCATACGGGCTTTGCTTTGAGACCATGAATAAGAGTATAAAAAAATTAGTGAAATTATTAAACGAAGGAGAATGATATGTCAAAAGTATTTGTAATGGATCATCCACTGATTCAGCATAAAATCGGCTGGATAAGAAGAAAAGAAACGGGTTCTAAGGAGTTCCGTACATTAATCAGCGAAATCGCTATGTTAATGTGCTACGAGGCAACCAGGGATTTGAAACTTACCGATATCGAAATCGAGACTCCAATCTGCAGGACAACTGTAAAAGAGTTAAAAGGAAAGAAACTGGCAGTGATACCAATCTTGCGTGCAGGTCTTGGAATGGTAGACGGAATGCTTGCAATGATTCCTGCAGCAAAAGTCGGACACATCGGACTTTACCGTGACCCACAGACATTAAAACCGGTAGAATATTACTGCAAGCTTCCGGAGGATTGCGATGAGCGTGAAGTATTTGTTGTAGATCCGATGCTGGCAACCGGTGGTTCTTCTATAGCAGCCATCCAGATGTTAAAAGACAGAGGTGTAAAGAACATCCGCTTTATGTGTATCATTGCAGCGCCAGAGGGCGTAAAGGCAATGCAGGAAGCACATCCGGACGTAGACATTTATATCGGAGCATTAGATGAGAAATTGAATGAGCACTGCTATATTGTACCAGGACTTGGTGATGCAGGAGACAGAATATTCGGAACAAAATAAGTTCGAAGATATATGAAATGTGAAGGGTTCTTAAGTTGAAAGGCTTGAGAACCTTTTTTACATTACTGTCTGGCGCAGTCCACATCCTTCACTTTGAATACGGCATAAAGCCTGCAAGGGACACTAAGAATTTCGAAAAAGATACAGTCTATTCCGGCAACCGGTGCAAATTCACATCCATGTTCATCTGCACCTCACCGGCACATCCCTGTGCCGGTGTTGCCTAGAAACAGGCGAAATTCCAAGTGCCCCTAACAGCCTTTATCATGTATCCCAAGTGAAGGAAGCGGGCTTCGCCCCGGCAAGTACTTTATTCATCTAAGAACTGTGTCATTTCCGTAAAAATCTCACAGAAACCGTATAAAACCATAAAAAAATATGGTAAAATAGCAACAGAAAAAACGCAGCAAGGAGGAAATAAAATGAGCCAGAAACGGGAAGACTACATTAGTTGGGATGAATATTTTATGGGCGTGGCAATGTTATCCGGAATGCGCTCCAAGGACCCGAATACACAGGTGGGAGCTTGCATTGTCAGCGAGGATAACAAGATTCTTTCCATGGGATACAATGGACTGCCGAAGGGCTGTTCCGATGATGACTTTCCCTGGGTAAGAGAAGGAGCACCGCTTGAGAATAAATACTTTTATACGACACATAGCGAACTGAACGCCATCTTAAATTACCGGGGTGGTTCTTTAGAGGGAGCGAAAATGTATGTGTCACTGTTCCCTTGTAATGAGTGTGCCAAGGCAATCATTCAGGCTGGAATCAAGACCATCGTATATGACAGCGACAAATACCAGAATACTCCGGCAGTTATTGCTTCCAAACGGATGTTAGATGCGGCAGGCGTGCGCTACTATCAGTACACCCACACCAACCGGGAAATAAACATTACCTTGTAATGGACAGGCGAGAAAACAATCAATTGCAGAGGTTTACAACCAATTGAACAAATGACGAAGGTAAGGGAAAAATGTTCTGGTAATATTTGTTAAAAATATGTAAAATTGTAAAATCGTAAAGCTGATTTATAGACATTTTTCATAAAATCTTTATAGACAATTTCCTCAAAAATGATATAATGAGCGTAAGCGAGTCATCATGCTGGCACGTTTTGCAGAGCGTTTCACGAAAATGTAAGGGAAGGAGCTATTCATGAAGAACAGAAATAAAGTGTATGATTCATTGATTTTAATCATGCAGTTCGGTATCAACATGATAGTTCCTATTTTTTTATGTGTTGGACTCGGGGTTTTTATTTACCGAAGATACGGGCATCCGTGGCTGGTGATTCTGCTGTTTTTCCTTGGGGCGGCAGCGGGATTCCAGAATTGCTACCGGATGGCACAGAGGCTTTGGCAGAAAAAAGACACGGGAAAGGTTAAATCAGATGTTAAAAAGGATAAATGATGCATTACCGGAATTGATTCTGGGAATCCTTATATACGAAATTGTGGTGGAATTTACCGGTATCTGGTTTGTAAAGGACAAATTGGGATATTCCATCGGCCTTCTGATTGGAGCAGCAACCGCAATCGGAATGGCAGTCCATATGGCAGTGGTTCTGCGGGACAGCATGGATATGGCAGAATCCGGAAGGACAAGACGGATCGCATTGCAGTATGTGCTGCGGTATCTCGTAGTTGTAGCAGTTTTTTTTGCTACGGCATACTTTGAAATAGGCAATGTGATGGTAGCATTTGTGGGAGTAATGGGATTGAAGGTTGGAGCTTACGTTCAACCCTTTACACATAAAGTAATTTTAAAACTTTTAGGGAGAGGTGATGAATCTTCTTAGGGTGAAGAAAAATATAATATAAGGAGGTGAAAGCGTGGATAACGGAATTTTAGCAGCGGGTGCCCAGGATATAGATTTTATGATTCATGGACTGTTTTCCTATAAGATTTTCGGACATGAGGTATGGATTACGACTTCTCATGTATGTATTCTGATAATTATGCTGATACTGATTGCCTTTTCGTTTATTGTAAAACACAAGATGAAAGCGGCAACGGAGGTACCGGGCGGATTCCAGAACGTAGTAGAACTTATGGTGGAAAAATTAGATGGCGTGGTTGACGGTGTCATGGGGAAAAATGCACCGAAGCTGGTGAATTACATCAGCACCATTTTTATCTTTATTCTCATGAGTAATATATCTGGATTATTCGGGCTAAGACCGCCTACCGCAGATTATGGAACGACACTGGCGTTGGGACTTATCACCTTTTCGCTTATCCATATCTGCCAGATAAAGTACCAGAAACCAAAGAAAATCTGGGAAGATATGTGTTCGCCGTTACCACCATGGCTGCCACTGTGGCTGCCAATCAATATCATCAGCGAGATTGCCGTGCCGATTTCCCTGTCACTTCGTTTGTTTGCAAACGTATTATCAGGAACCGTAATGATGGCATTGGTCTATGGACTGTTGTCCAAGATTGCAATTGTCTGGCCGGCAGCGCTTCATGTGTACTTTGATTTGTTCTCAGGAGCAATTCAGACGTATGTATTCTGTATGTTGACTATGACATATGTGAACCAGCAGATGGAAACAGAATAGAACAGTATAAGGAGGATTTATAATTATGAACATTACAGGACAGGATTTAATTTTAGCATGCTCAGCAATTGGTGCAGGACTTGCAGTTATCGCAGGTATCGGACCTGGTATTGGACAGGGTATTGCAGCAGGACACGCAGCAGCAGCTGTAGGCCGTAACCCGGGAGCAAAGGGAGATATTATGTCAACCATGCTTCTTGGACAGGCAGTAGCAGAGACTACCGGTCTTTATGGTCTGTTGATTGCAATGCTTCTGCTTTTCGTAAAACCACTGGTATAAAGTGCGAAGGAATGATTACGAAAAGAAAGGAGGCACAGCAGGAAGAAAATGACCAGATTATTTAATCTTGATTTTCAGTTATTGCATGATACCATCCTTATGGCGATATCCGTTTTCGTATTGTTTACCGTAATGTCTTATAACCTTTTCGAGCCGGTTCGTAAGATGTTAAAGGGACGTCAGGAGAAGATAAAGACGGAACTGGAATCTGCGGCAAGCGACCAGGCAGAAGCAGCAGAATTAAGACAGCAGTATGAAGAGAAGCTTAAGAACGTCGATAAAGAGGCGGAGGTTATCTTAAGTGAAGCCAGAACCAAAGCCCTGCGCAATGAGAACCGCATCATTGGCGAGGCAAAGGAAGAGGCTGCGCGGATTATCCGGCGTGCCAATGAAGAGGCAGAACTGGAGAAAAAACGCGTGATGGATGAGATGAAACAGGAAATGATAGAAATTGCATCTATGATGGCAGGCAAAGTGGTAGCCGCATCCATTGATACAACAATACAGGATGCCCTCGTGGAAGAAACCTTGAAAGAGATGGGTGATACAACATGGCAAAATTAGTTTCCAAAACATACGCAGATGCATTGTTTGAACTCGCCGTGGAAAAGGGATGTGAAGATGCATGGTTAGAAGATGCGAAAGCACTTCTTGAGATTCTCCATGAGAATGAGGAACTGGCAAAATTGATGAATCATCCACAGATTGTAAAAGAAGAGAAGATTCAGATCATTGAAAACATATTCAAGGGAAAGACCGCGGACGAGATCGTGGGATTGATGTGCCAGCTGATAGAAAAAGACCACTTTAAAGATATGGAAAGCGTATTTGCATGCTTTGTGGATTCCGTAAAAGAATATAAAAATATCGGAACGGCATATGTCATTTCTGCGATGGAGCTGTCAATGCAGCAGAAAGACGAAATCGTAAAGAAACTATTAGAAACCACACATTATGTAGAAATTGAAATGAATTATGAGGTGGATGCATCACTCATTGGAGGAATGGTCATCCGCATAAAAGACAGGGTAGTGGACAGCAGTATCAAAACCAGGCTGCAGAAGCTAACCAGTGAATTATCCAAAATACAGTTGAAAGTAGGTGAAACCGCTTCATGAAATTGAAACCAGAAGAAATCAGTTCCGTTATCAAAGAGCAGATCGAGCGGTATGCATCCCAGTTGGAAGTGGCAGACGTAGGAACTGTCATTCAGGTGGCAGATGGAATTGCACGAATTCATGGCCTTGAAAATGCAATGCAGGGAGAACTTTTGGAATTCCCGGGCGAAGTATATGGAATGGTGCTGAACTTAGAGGAAGATAATGTAGGTGCGGTTCTGTTAGGAGATAAGCGTTCCATCAACGAAGGTGATACCGTAAAGACCACCGGACGTGTAGTAGAGGTTCCGGTCGGAGATGCATTACTGGGACGAGTAGTAAATGCGCTGGGTCAGCCGATTGATGGAAAAGGACCGATTGAGACGGAGAAATACCGCCAGATTGAACGTGTGGCATCCGGTGTTATTTCCAGAAAATCTGTAGATACACCATTACAGACCGGTATTAAGGCAATTGATTCCATGGTGCCGATTGGACGTGGACAGCGTGAGCTTATCATCGGAGATAAGCAGACCGGTAAAACAGCAATTGCGATTGATACCATCATTAACCAGAAGGGACAGGGCGTAAAATGTATTTACGTTGCCATCGGTCAGAAAGCATCTACCGTAGCATCCCTGGTAAAAACATTAGAAGAATTCGGTGCATTAAGCTATACTACAGTTGTTGTATCAACAGCAAGTGAGCTGGCACCATTACAGTATATTGCACCGTATGCAGGCTGTGCAATAGGTGAAGAGTGGATGGAGAACGGAGAAGATGTATTAATCGTTTATGACGATTTGAGCAAGCATGCCGCTGCATACCGTACCCTTTCCTTACTGCTTAAGAGACCACCAGGACGTGAGGCTTATCCGGGAGACGTATTCTATCTGCATTCCAGATTATTAGAGCGCGCAGCAAGACTTTCCGATGCTTTGGGTGGAGGTTCCCTGACCGCGCTGCCGATTATCGAGACACAGGCAGGAGATGTATCCGCATACATTCCGACCAACGTAATTTCCATTACAGACGGTCAGATTTATCTGGAAACAGATATGTTTAATGCAGGTTTCCGTCCGGCAATCAATGCAGGACTTTCCGTATCCCGGGTTGGTGGAGCTGCGCAGATTAAGGCAATCAAGAAAATTGCAGCACCAATCCGAGTAGAGCTGGCACAGTATCGTGAGCTGGCAGCATTTGCACAGTTTGGTTCCGAACTGGATGCTGATACCAAAGAGAAATTAGCACAGGGTGAAAGAATCCGTGAAATGTTGAAACAGCCACAGTATCAGCCGATGCCGGTGGAAAAACAGGTAGCAATTATCTATGCTGCAACCAAGAAATATTTACTGGATATTCCGGTGGATGAAATTCTGGCATTTGAAAAAGCATTATTAGAGCTCATTGATACCAAGTATCCGGAGATTTTCGAATCCATTCGTGAAACAAAGCAGTTAGACGAAGAAACAGAGCAGAAATTAATTACAGCAATTGAAGCATGTAAGAAAGAATTCAAATAGGCATGTAATATGGTAAAAGGCGGTGAGAGACTATGGCGTCCATGCGTGATATAAAGCGGCGCAAAAGCAGTATTTCCAGCACACAGCAGATTACAAAGGCCATGAAGCTTGTTTCTACCGTAAAACTGCAGAAGGCGAAGGGACATGCAGAACAGGCAAATCCGTATTTTAATTATATGTATCAGACCGTAACTTCCATGCTGGCAAAGAGCGGTTCCATCAATCATCCGTACCTTACCGGTAAAGATTCCGGGCAGAAGGCAGTGATTGTAATTACCTCGAACCGTGGACTGGCAGGAGGCTATAATGCGAATGTTGTAAAGCTGATTACAGAGAGTGACCTTCCAAAGGACAGGCTTTCCATTTATGCAGTTGGTAATAAGGGAAGAGAGTCCTTAGAACATAAGGGATATTCCATTGTAAAGGAACTTCCGGAGCTGATAGAGACACCGGCTTATGATGAGGCGTCCGCATTAGCAAAGGAAGTGCTGGCAGCCTATGAAAAAGGTGAGGTTGGCGAAATTTACCTTGCTTATACACATTTTAAGAATACGGTGGTACATGAGCCGAAATTAATCAAGCTTCTTCCGGTGGATATCGAAGATATGCCGAAGCAGGAAGAAGATAATGTGCTGATGAATTATGAACCAAACCAGGAGGAGGCGCTTAATTTAATCATACCAAAGTATGTAACGAGCCTTCTTTATGGAGCACTGGTAGAAGCAGTAGCCAGTGAAAATGGTGCAAGAATGCAGGCAATGGATTCTGCAACCAGCAATGCAGAGGATATGATCAGTGACCTGTCACTGAAGTATAACCGTGCCCGTCAGGGTTCCATTACACAGGAGCTGACAGAGATTATAGCCGGAGCATCGGCAATTTCTTAATCATATCTATAAGAATAGAGAATAAGGAGTGATAGAAAAAGATGGCAGAAACAAATATTGGAAAAATCACTCAGATAATAGGTGCTGTATTGGATATTAAATTTACCGAAGGAAAGCTTCCGGCAATTAACGAAGCAATCCGTATTACCAGAAAAGATGGTGAAGTTCTGGTAGTAGAGGTATCACAGCATTTAGGAGATGATGTCGTACGTTGTATTGCCATGGGACCTACCGACGGCTTAATCCGTGGTATGGATGCAGAGGCAACCGGTGCACCGATTTCCGTGCCGGTCGGCGAGCATACCTTAGGCAGAATGTTTAACGTATTAGGCGAGCCAATTGATAATGAGGCTCCACCACAGGATGTGGAATATATGCCGATTCACCGGAAAGCCCCAAGCTTTGATGAACAGGCAACTTCTACAGAAATGTTAGAGACAGGAATCAAGGTTGTTGATCTTCTCTGCCCGTACCAGAAGGGTGGAAAAATCGGACTTTTTGGTGGCGCAGGAGTAGGAAAAACCGTATTGATTCAGGAATTGATTCATAATATCGCAACCGAGCATGGTGGATATTCCGTATTTACCGGTGTAGGTGAGCGTACCCGTGAGGGAAATGACCTTTATTATGAAATGAAGGAATCCGGAGTTATTGATAAGACCACCATGGTATTCGGTCAGATGAACGAGCCGCCTGGAGCACGTATGCGTGTAGGTCTTACCGGACTTACCATGGCGGAGTATTTCCGTGATAAAGGTGGAAAGGATGTACTGTTATTCATTGATAACATTTTCCGTTTCACACAGGCAGGTTCTGAGGTGTCCGCACTGTTAGGACGTATGCCTTCCGCAGTAGGATACCAGCCGACCTTACAGACTGAGATGGGTGCATTGCAGGAGCGTATCACTTCTACCAAGAATGGTTCCATTACATCTGTTCAGGCAGTCTATGTACCGGCGGATGACCTTACTGATCCGGCTCCGGCAACTACATTTGCCCATCTGGATGCCACTACTGTACTGGATCGTTCTATCGTAGAGCTTGGTATTTATCCGGCAGTAGACCCACTTGGTTCTACATCCAGAATCCTTGACCCTCGTATTGTAGGGCAGGAGCATTTTGAGGTAGCCCGTGGAGTACAGGAGATTCTTCAGAAATATAAAGAATTACAGGATATTATTGCAATCCTTGGTATGGATGAGCTGTCAGAAGAGGACAAGCTGGTAGTAAGCCGTGCAAGAAAAGTACAGCGTTTCTTGTCACAGCCATTCTTCGTAGCAACCCAGTTTACCGGTCTTGATGGAAAATATGTACCGGTGGCCGAGACCATCCGCGGCTTCCGTGAAATCTTAGAAGGAAAGCATGATGATGTACCGGAGAGCTATTTCCTGAATGCCGGAAGTATTGACGAAGTACGTGCCCGTATGAAGTAAGGGGTGAAGCCATGGCAGACGAGAAGAAAGCATTTGAGGTAGAAATCATTACCCCGGAGAGAATCTTTTATATCGGGGAAGCAACCATGATAGAATTCAATACAACAGAAGGAGAAATCGGTGTCTATCCGGACCACATTCCGCTGACAACGGTGCTTGCTCCCGGTGTTGTGACCATTACCAATGGCGAAGATGTAAAAGAAGCTGCGGTTCATGCAGGCTTTGCAGAGATTTTGGGCGATAAGGTAACACTGCTGGCAGAGATTGCCGAGTGGCCGGATGAAATCGATGAGAAGCGTGCCGAGGCAGCAAAAGAGCGTGCCGAAGCCCGTATTGCAGCTAAGGCTGCAGATACAGATATGCTTCGTGCGGAATTTGCATTGCGTAAGGCGCTGGTGCGAATTGAAGTGAAACACTAAAAACGGTGTATACAAAAGATAAAATATGATGTAAGGAAGATACCCTCTTTACCGTAGAAACCGGCAGAGAGGGTATTTTTTACTTTACAGGAAATTACTTTCCTGTAAAGTAAAAAACGCTCCGCGAGGATGCACACTGCGGCGTATAAGGTAGATGTCGCAAGCGACCGCCGCAGGCGCGAGAATGTGCCGAGGCACATTCTTTGTTTCCTTTACAAGAAACTGTTTTCTAGTAGAGTGAAAAAGGGGATATGTTTTAAGAAAGGCTTCTACATAGTTTATAATAATTTAAGAAAATATTTATACCATACCATAGGGGAAAGCTATATAATGAATTTCAAACAGAATGAAAAGGATGAAGAAACAGTTTATGAGTGAAAACAGAATGCCGGAAGAAAAACGTATCCTGCGGGGATTATCAAAGGAAGAAGTAGAAGAACGCTTTATAGAAGGATTTGTAAATAAAACAGACATCAGCACGGAGAAGAGCACAAAGGAAATCGTAAAGTCCAATGTATTTACATACTTTAACTTTATTTTCTTGGTCATTACGATTCTGCTTTGTGTGGTCGGTTCTTTCCGGAACCTGACTTTCCTGCCAATCATCATCGGAAATACGCTGATTGGAATTATTCAGGAATTGCGGGCGAAGAAAGTCTTAGATAAGATGAGTCTTCTGAATGCACCCCATGCCATTGTTATCCGGGATGGAGAGCAGAAGAAAATTTTATCGGAGCAGCTGGTGAAGGATGATGTCATTTTACTGACTGCAGGAACCCAGATTTGTGCAGACGCCGTTGTTCTGGAAGGTACGATTCAGGTAAATGAATCATTGCTGACCGGAGAAGCCGATGAAATTGAGAAAACACCGGGAAGCAGGCTGATGTCCGGAAGCTTTGTGGTATCCGGAGAATGTTATGCGAGACTGGAGAAGGTAGGAAAGCATTCTTACATTTCCAGGCTGACTGCAGAAGCAAAAGCGATGGGAAATGAAGAACAGTCCGAGATGATTCGCTCTATTAACCAGTTGGTAAAATGGATTGGTATTGTGATTATTCCGATTGGAATCATTTTATTCTGGCAGGGCTATATCGTAAATGGAGAGACTTTCCAGAAGAGCATCGTTTCCATGGTGGCAGCAATTATCGGAATGATACCGGAGGGCTTGTATCTTCTGACAACCATAGCCCTGGCACTTGGAACCATGCGGTTGGCAAAGCGGCATGTACTGCTCCATGACATGAAGAGTATCGAAGCACTGGCAAGAGTTGATGTGCTCTGTGTCGATAAAACCGGAACCATAACGGAAGCCGGTATGGAAGTGGCAAAAATTGTTCCGGCGAAGGATGCGGAAAATACATTTCTTCAGTCTCTGCTTCGGGATTATGCGTCAGCAGTGCCGGATAATAATGCTACTATGGAAGCAATTCGTGATCATCTGGAGCGGAAGGGCAAAGATAAGGATATAGATAAAGATAAAGATACAGATATCGATAGAAATGGTAATATAGATGAAACTCCGGAGACACAGAACTTTGTGACTGCCCGGCGGAAAGCACTGGAGGTTATGCCGTTTACTTCTGCGACAAAATACAGTGGTGTTGTATTTGAGGATGGAAAATATCTTCTGGGTGCACCGGAATTTGTCATGGGAAATGCCTTTGAAGAAATTGCAGATGAGATCAGGGAATATACGAAAAAAGGTTATCGTGTGCTTTTGCTGGCAAAATATTCGGGCAGTGATATCAAGGGAACCCTGACCGAAAAACCGGAGCCGCTGGGTTATGTGATTCTTTCCAATCCAATTCGTGAAAATGCGAAGAAGACCTTTGGTTATTTTAAGACTCAGGGTGTAGCAGTGAAAGTAATTTCCGGTGATAACCCGGAGACCGTATCCGAAGTGGCACGATGTGCCGGAATCGAGCATGCGGAGAAATATGTGGATGCAGGCACACTGGATACCGATGAGAAAATTTATGATGCGGCAGACCGCTATACCGTATTTGGACGGGTAACTCCGAAACAGAAGCAGAAGCTGGTACATGCATTGCAGGATGCGGGACATACCGTAGCAATGACCGGCGATGGAGTTAACGATATTCTGGCAATGAAGGATGCGGATTGCAGCGTGGCAATGGCGTCTGGAAGTGAAGCAGCAGCACAGGCGGCGCAGGTAGTTCTTTTAGATTCCGATTTTGCCCATATGCCGGATGTGGTATCAGAAGGACGGCAGGTAGTAAACAATGTGCAGCGTTCTGCCAGCCTGTTTCTGGTAAAAAATATATTCTCACTGTTAATGGCAATCTTTGCAGTGGTATCGACAATTACTTATCCGTTAGAGCCGGCACAGATTTCCCTCATCAGTATGTTTACCATTGGGGCACCGGGATTCTTACTGGCATTGGAGCCAAACCGCAACCGTATTGAAGGGCGGTTTTTACGGAAAGTATTATTAAAAGCATTTCCGGCAGGACTGACCGATGTATTAATCGTTGGTTCGCTGGTAGTCTGCGGAGAAGTATTTTCTATACCTGCCTCCGATGTGGCAACCGCATCCACCATGCTTTTATGTGTTGTAGGATTTATGATTCTGATTAAAATCAGCCATCCGATGAATAAGTTTAAATATGGAATTTTAATTTTTAATATCGCCGGGCTGCTTTTCTGCGGCATCTGCTTAAACCAGTTATTTGCCATGAGCCAGATGTCTAAGATTAGTATTCTTCTGATGATTGTATTTGCTTTTGCTGCAGAGTCACTGTTCCGTTACCTGACAATCGGGGTGGAAGGAATTGCAAAATTCATCAGTTCACGGGCACATCGCGGTGCTCCACAGAAGTAGAGAATACAATTAGTGTTTTGGTTCGTCCGAAATGCTGCAGTTCGTTGATGAAGTGGTCAAGCTGGATGGTAGTCTGAAACATGACTTCCACCAGCATGGCATAATCACCGGTGACACAATTACATTCAATCACATTGGGAATTCTATCGATGAAAGGGTAGAATTCCTTTTTTTGTGCGGGTTCCACCTCAAGATTAATGAAAGCCTTAATGTGATAGCCAAAGAGCATGGGATTTACAGTGGCATGATAGCCGGTTAAAATCCCTCGTTTTTCCAACCGCTCAATCCGGGCAGAAACCGCAGGGGAAGATAAAAAGACTTCCTTTGCAATATCCTTGACCGGAGTGCGGGCATTTTCCTGTAAGATTCGGATGATGCTTTTGTCAATGTTGTCTAATTCTTTTTCCATAGAGGCTCCTTTCGTTCTCATACAGCGTTTTGCTTTCACTCATTGTAGCACAAAAGTATTTCTCTGAAAAGACAGACACTTAAGAAAATAAAAAAAACAACAAACAATATTAAAATAATTAATCAAAACTACACTAAAAACAAATATAAAGCATGTTTTGACTTAAAACTATTTACCTTCTGGTCAAAGAGTGCTAGTCTTGGACAGAACCAAAAAACAAAAAATAAAAATTGAAAACAAACCCTTGTGACAATGGCGTCAGGACAGGATAAGACTGTCTTGACGCTATTTGCGTTACTAAGTAGGGTTAAAAAAATAAGAAAGAGAGAGGGAAACATCATGACAGAAGAAATGCGTATGGAATCCGATTCAATTGGAACAATGGAAGTGCCAAAGGAGGCTTATTATGGCGTACAGGCTTTGCGGGCAAAACAGAATTTTCCGATTACAGGACAGCGTCTGCATCCTGCATTTATCCGCAACCTTGCAAAAGTAAAGAAGGCAGCGGCACAGAGTAATCGGAATGCGCTGGCTCTTCCGGCAGATAAGGCAGAAGCAATTATAAGAGCCTGTGATGAAGTGATTCGTGGATGTTTTGCCGATGAATTTATTGTAGATGCTATTCAGGGTGGCGCCGGAACCAGTGCCAATATGAACATGAACGAGGTGCTGGCAAACCGTGCCAATGAATGGATGGGAGGAAGAAAAGGTGATTATAGCCGGATTCACCCGAATGACCATGTGAATATGTCCCAGTCCACCAATGATGTGATTCCAACAGCCGGAAAACTTACGGTGCTGGAACTGTTAAAACCGTTGCTGGCAGAACTGGATGAACTGGAGAGGGAGCTTCGGATTAAAGCAGCAGAATTTGATGGAATCTTAAAAATGGGAAGAACGCAGCTTCAGGATGCAGTGCCGATGCGCCTCGGACAGACCTTTCATGCCTATGCAACCATGGTAAAACGTGATTATGAGCGGCTGAAAGAAGTAAGATGTGAAATGTTTACTGTAAATCTGGGGGGGACCGCAATTGGAACTGCCATCAATGTTTCTCCGGCATATTTATCTAACGTGGTGCCGACACTGGCAAAGATAACCGGTTATCCACTGAAGCAGGCAGAGGATTTATTTGATGCTACAGAGAATCTGGATGGATTCGTGATGGTATCCGGTGCACTGAAAGCATGTGCCGTAGACCTTTCAAAAATGTGTAACGATTTAAGACTGTTATCCTCCGGACCAAGAACCGGGTTTGGTGAAATTAACCTTCCGGCAAGACAGAATGGTTCTTCTATTATGCCGGGCAAAGTAAATCCGGTTATTCCGGAAGTGGTAAGCCAGGTAGCGTTCCATGTCATTGGAAATGACACAGCAATTACCATGGCGGCAGAGGCAGGACAGATGGAACTGAATGCTTTTGAGCCGGTGGTATTTTACAGCCTTTTTGATTCCATTGACACTTTAAAAGAAGCGGTTGAGACACTGACAAAGAATTGTATACATGGAATCACAGCCAATGAGGCACACTGCCGCAGTCTGGTAGATAAGAGTGTTGGCATTTCCACAGCACTTTGCCCGTATCTTGGATATAAGGAATCTGCCGACATCGCAAAGACAGCACTCCGGGAGAACAAGAGCGTAAGAGAAATCGTTTTGGAACGGAAGCTGATGAGTGAAACGGATTTAGAGCATGTGCTGAATCCGGAAATGATGACAGAAGTACATTTTGAACAGAGAAAAGCAATGTAGCCAATATAAAAATAACAGAAGCAGCGTCACGATTGCGGAAAAGCGAAAGTCTTATTCCACGAAACCGGATGCTGCTTTTTTTCTGGTGGAATAATAGAAGAAAAAATTTCATACCTGCATGCAGATTTAACGAGTGCTGAAATAATTTTAGGAACGCACAAAGATACAAAACAGTCTGCGTTTTATTGAAAAAAGCGGCGGATTATATTATGATATGAAGTATAAAAAGTGTGTAAATAATAAGCAAAAACAAGTAGGAGGAAAACGTATGGAAGCGTCCAAAGTATATTATACCAGTTTTAAAACCAGCGGCTCAGAAAATTTGTTGCAGAAGCTGCGTCGCCTTTGTATTACAGCTGGAATGAAAAATATTGATTTTGAAGATAAATATGCAGCAATTAAGATTCATTTCGGAGAGTTAGGAAATCTTGCATTTCTGCGTCCGAATTATGCCAAAGTAGTTGTGGATCTTGTAAAAGAATGTGGAGGAAAAGCATTTCTTACGGATTGCAATACCCTTTATGTAGGAAGTAGAAAGAATGCACTGGATCATATGGATACAGCATATGAAAACGGATTTACACCATTTTCCACCGGATGCCATGTGATTATCGCAGATGGGCTGAAAGGAACGGACGAAGCACTGGTTCCGGTAGATGGGGAATATGTGAAGGAAGCCAAAATTGGAAGAGCCGTGATGGATGCAGATGTATTTATTTCCCTGACACATTTTAAAGGACATGAGGGGGCCGGATTTGGCGGTGCTTTAAAAAATATTGGAATGGGCTGTGGTTCCCGTGCCGGAAAAATGGAAATGCATTGCTCCGGCAAACCGGCGGTAGACCAGAGCCTGTGTGTAGGCTGTGGAGCCTGTGTAAGAATCTGTGCCCATGATGCACCACATATCACAGATGGCAAGGCAGGTATTGATGAAAATAAATGTGTGGGCTGTGGCAGATGTATCGGCGTATGCCCAAAAGACGCAGTCAATCCAACCAACTGGGATGCATCCAATCTTTTGAATTACCGGATTGCAGAGTATTCCAAGGCAGTCTGCCAGAACCGCCCGTGTTTCCATATTTCACTGGTATGTGATGTGTCACCGAACTGCGACTGCCATGCAGAAAATGATATTCCTATCATCCCGGATGTAGGAATGTTTGCATCCTTCGATCCGGTAGCACTGGACATGGCATGTGCAGATGCCTGCAATAAGCAGCCGGTAGTACACGGCAGTGTATTGGAAGAACAGATGCAGCATGTTCATGAGAAAGACCATTTTCATATGGTGCATCCGGATACCAACTGGGAATCCTGTGTAGAGCATGCAGAAAAAATCGGACTTGGAACCCGGAACTATGAGTTAATTCAGATTTAAACGAATTTCGATACGGAAGAGATTTTATGTATTGTTTTTGTTTTCTGGATTTATCCAACGATTTCCAAAAGCAGAACACAGCTGCTTCTAATTCAGACATTTTTATTTTTCTTATAGCGTCCTGTCTTTCCAATGTTTGACAGTATACTTCCGGCGGTTCGTCTGCATACGGATACCATTTATGCAGTCTGTTAGGGACTCTTAGAATTTCGACAGCAACCGGCAACGCTGGCGCAGGGACGTGCCAGCGAGGCGCAACTGAACATGGATGTGAATTTGCGCCGGTTGCCGCAAAATATAGATTGTATATCGAAATTCTTAGAGTCCCTTGCAGACATAATGTTGGTATCCGTAGCAGGCGGACAGTCGGAAGTATCCGGTCAAAGCAACCGGAAAGACAAAACGGCAGAAAGCAAAAATGTCTGAAAGAAGCAGGCGTATTCTGCTTAAAAGAAAATCTAATGGATAAAACCAGAAAACAAAATTACAATACCCTAAAAATTTCTTTCGCATCTAAAATAGAAAAAAAGGAGAACAATATGAGGGGACAAAAAATAAGAGCAAAGCTACAAGCACTATTACTGGCAGCATGTATGGGGGTATGCAGTCTGCAGGTAACAACAGCATCCGCAGCAGAAGAAAAGCCGAAGTCGGTGGATATCGTATTTACCCATGATACCCATTCCCATTTGAACAGCTTCCGTACGGTAGTAGATGGAGAAAATGTGGAAGCAGGCGGATTTGCACGAATCAAAACAGTCATTGATGAGAAGAAGGAAGAAAATCCGGATACGCTGGTGGTAGACGGTGGTGATTTTTCCATGGGAACACTGTTCCAGACAGTTTATGAAGAAGAGGCATCTGAGCTTCGGATGTTGGGCTATCTTGGCTATGATGCAACGACCTTTGGAAACCATGAATTTGATTATCGAAGCAAAGGCTTAGCGCAGATGCTTGATACAGCGGCAGCCAGCGGTGATGTAGTGCCGTCCCTGCTGGTCTGTAACGTTGACTGGTCAGAGATGAATGATGAGAGACAGCTTTTAAAAGATGCCTTTGATCATTATGGTGTAAAGGATTATGAAGTCATCGAGAAGGGCGGTGTAAAAATCGCATTGCTTGGAGTATTCGGCAAGGATTCCCTTTCCTGTGCACCAACCTGCGCGCTTGAGTTTAAAGATCCAATCGAGGCGGTGAAGGAGACTGTGGCAACCATAAAGGAAAAAGAAGATGTGGATATGATAGTCTGCCTCTCCCACAGTGGAACCAGTGAAGACCCAAAGAAATCCGAGGATGAACTTCTTGCAAAGGCAGTGCCGGAGCTGGATGTTATCATCAGCGGACATACCCATACCACATTGGAAGAGCCGATTATACAGGGAAATACTGCAATTGTTTCTGCCGGAGAGTATGGAATCAATGTTGGAACCATGCATTTAGCACAGAATAAGGAAGGACGCTGGGAGGTAGAAGATTATAAGCTTATTCCAATCCGGCCGGATATAGAGGCAGATGAAGCAGCCCAGGAGAAGATAGATACTTTCGAAGCCAATATTGATGAAGTATATTTAAAACAGTTTGGATATACTGCATCGGAAGTATTATGTGAGAATGAATATGAATTTGCATCTGTAGATGATTTGTATGAGGAACATACGGAGCACAATCTGGGGGATCTCATGGCGGATGCCTATATTTACGGGGCAACCCATACGAGGGATTATGATGGAGAAGAAATTGATGTGGCAGTCGTTCCAAGCGGAACTGTCCGTGATACCTATGTGCCGGGGGATGTTACGGTAACAGATGTCTTTAACTCCTTCTCCCTTGGAATCGGGGCAGATGGTGTGCCGGGTTACCCACTGATTAAGGTATACCTGACCGGAAAAGAATTAAAGACGGTAGCAGAGATTGATGCTTCCATTTCTGATTATATGACAACGGCAAGACTTTACTGCTCCGGACTGAATATGACCTATAATCCGAACCGTCTGATATTAAACCGGGTAACAGATGTATATCTGACGAAGAATGATAAGAGAGAAGAAATTGAAGATGACAAATTATACTGCGTCGTAGCTGACCTTTACAGCGGCCAGATGCTTAGTGCAGTAACGGATATGTCGTATGGCCTGCTTTCCATTGTGCCAAAGAATGCAGATGGAAGTAAAGTAGAAGATTTTGAAGACTGCATTATTTATGATGGTGACCAGGAATTAAAGGCATGGATATCCATTGCCCGCTATATGGAATCCTTTGAAGAAGGAGAAAATGGTATTGCAGAGATGCCGGAATATTATAATGGACTTCATGACCGCAAGGTGGTAGATGATGATAAGAGCCTTGGCGCAAGACTGAAAAATCCGAATAAATATGCAGCAATGATTGTGGGAGTTGTTCTTGTGGTACTCCTTGTTCTGATTTTCATAATTGTATTGATTGTCAAAGTCATACGCCGCATCCGCAGAAGAAAATTGAAAAAAAGTTAACACATGAGTGGAAGTGTGGTATGCTATAGAACAGATGAAAAAAGTTTGGAGTAGTTAGAGAGTGCGAGATAAGTTTGACTTAAAAGAATTGACAAATGAAATACCTTTGGGAGAGTTCTTAAAATATGAGGAGCCGGTTCTGGTATCGAGAACTAATGCGGTAAGTGGAAAACTGCTGCTGGCTTCGGAAATGTCGAGATTTGACACGGTAGGTTATGATTGTGCAGCTGTCTGTATCAATGACATGTATGCAATGGGAGCAAAACCACTTCTCTTTTATGATAATATTTCCTGTGCCCGTCCCAAGTTTGAATATATCCGGGACATGGAAGCGGGTATGGAAAATGGCTGCCGGCAGGGAAATGTGACTTATGCCGGAAGTGAAATTAAGGAGCTTTCCGATATTTTCTCTTATGATCAGTATGATCTGGTTGGCTTTATTGCCGGAGTTGTAGAGAAAAAGAAGAAAATAGGAATAGCACAGGTGAAAGCTGGAGATGTTATTATTGGACTTCCATCCAATGGACTTCATAATAACGGCTATGTGGCAGCCCGGAGAAAACTATATCTGACGAAGACTTCTATGGAAATCTATTATGAATCATTAGGTTCTACGTTAGGAGATTTGCTTCTGGCACCGACCCGTATGTACCGGGATGCCATGGAAGCATTGCTTCAGAGTGAGATAGAAATCAAATCCTGCGTACAGGTGGCTCATGGAGGTATTGATAAGGCAGTACATACTCTGATGCATAATGCTGCCGGTGCAGTGATAAAGCAGCGGGAAGAAGATATTCCACCACTTTACGATATGCTGCATAAAGATGGTAATATCAGCAAAGAGCAGATGAGAAATATTTTTAATATGGGAATCGGAATGCTGATACTGGTGGCAGAAGAAGATACAGACCGGGTGGTAGAACTGTTAGAAGCAGCGGGAGAAGAACCGGTGGAATTAGGTCTTGCAGAGACAGGCTCGGACATTGTACGATATATATAGCCAAGGTGAAGGGAGAATATCATGAGTACACAGGACAAACTGGAGAGGGTATTACGGGATATACATGTATTAATATCCAGAAGTGAACTTTATGACAATACCGGTGAGAAGATTATTGTTGAGAAGAAGAAAATGTTTGAATATCTCAATCATCTGAATGCCTGTATTTACGAGATGATGGATGAATATGAAGTGACGCAGCAGAGCAGGGACAAGGCAGAACGGGAGGCACGCAAAAAAGGCGATGCCATGATTTTTAAAGCAAGCCGGAATGCTGAAGATGTCTATGCAGCCGCTGTGTTGTATACCGATGATGCCCTTCAGCGGATACAGCATATTATGCAGGATACAACAGATGCCCTTCAGGATATTCTGAAGAAAGCCCAGGATGATATGAAGACCCAGAAGGTGGTTATCCGGGAGAACCAGTCAGAGCTTAAGAGCCAGCTTCAGGATATGGTAGATACCGAAAAGTATCTGAAATTAATCGAAGAACGTAACCACGAACTGGAAAAGGAACGTGAAAAAGAGAAGAAAGAGCCGAGGGAAGAAAAGAAATCCTCATATCAGGCAATCAAGCCGGAAATCCGGATTAATCCGGAATACTTTAAGAAAGCCGGAATTCCTTTAGAGGATGAAGAACCGGAGGAAGATGCGGCCGAAGGAAAGAAAGAGATTCCGGAAGTTACGGTGGATCTGGATGCAGAGTACTTCAAGTGGAAAGCAAAAGAAAAAGATAACAAAAAGAAATAGAACTACGTAAACCAAATTGCAGGAAGGACTTTAGAGAAGTTCCTCCCTGCAATTTTTTAATTTGTCATATGTGGCAAGAATATCCACATTTCCTTTTTCCAATTGTTTTTTAATAATCTCAATATAGATGACGCCTTTGTTTATTAATTTTTCATCACCGCTGTTGATGCAGGATTCCAGATAAGCAAAGAGTGGATTCTGAGTTTCGCAGTTGGCGGCAAGCTCAGCGAGTACTTCTTTGCTGGTAGATAACTCTACCAGATTAATCGGCTCGGTCTGGATAATAAACCCGCCGGATAATTCCTCCGAATAGAAGGTATCGTCTTCTTTGGCAGTATGAATAAAAGGAAGCAGGCTGGATTTACGCAGGGTGCTGACCTGATGCAGATTGGCAAGTTCTCGTATCATGCGGTAGAGAATGAAACCGGCGGCAATTCCATAGAGAATAAGAAAATACATCTCACTGGTGAGCACCGCAAGCTTCCGGTAACCGATAATGCCAATGACAATCAGGGCAAGCAGGCAGGCACAGGGGCGGAACCACAGGCTGCTGATTAATGCTTTCCGGAAGGAGGATAAATCTTTTTCCTTTAAAGGAATAAAGGTATAATGCTTCTTCATAAACAATCCTTTCAAAAATAATCAATCATAAAACAGATATTTTCACAACAAAATGCTATGAAAGATACGAATTTAATATAGTATAACACAATTTTAAAGGTTTTTTAAGAAAAGTACGCTTTTCCTATTAAGAAAAATCTGATACGCTATAGATAATTATGAGGTAGTTTATGTGTTCGCAGTATGAAGTATTCAAAAATCAGTAAAGATAGAGCATGAGGACAGGAGGACGAAATGAATATACTGGTATGTGATGATGATAAAGAAATTGTAGAAGCAATCGAGATTTACCTGCAACAGGAAGGCTATCATGTCTTGAAAGCATATGATGGAGAACAGGCACTGGATATGCTTAAGAAAAATGAGGTGCATCTTCTGATTATTGATGTCATGATGCCGAAACTGGATGGTATCCGGGCAACTTTAAAGATTCGGGAGGAAAGCAGCATTCCAATTATTATTTTATCAGCAAAATCCGAGGATTCTGATAAAATCTTAGGACTTAACATCGGTGCTGATGATTATGTGACCAAGCCATTTAACCCGCTGGAACTGGTAGCAAGAGTAAAATCACAGCTTCGCCGTTATACCCAGCTTGGCAATGTCAGCGAAAGCAATGAGACAGTATATCAGGTTGGCGGTCTTATGATTAATGATGATTTGAAAGAAGTCACCGTGGATGGTGAATTAGTGAAGCTTACTCCGATTGAATATAATATTCTTCTGCTTCTGGTAAAGAATCAGGGTAAAGTATTTTCTATTGAACAAATTTATGAAAATATCTGGAATGAAGATGCAATTGGTGCAGATAACACCGTTGCTGTTCATATCCGTCATATCCGTGAAAAGATTGAAATTAATCCGAAGGAGCCAAGATACTTAAAAGTAGTATGGGGTGTTGGATATAAAGTTGAGAAGAATTAACGAAGGAAAGCAAATATGAAGAACAGACACTATGGAAATGTATGGAAAAATACCATTATTCTCCTGCAGTTACTGTTTTCTGTCCTGCTGCTGATGTCCGTCTTTATGGTAGCGGCATTAAACGGAAAGCACATGATAGACATGGATAATCTGACGAATCAGAGCTATGTGGATTCCAGTTACTACAGCTATGTCTATGAACAGAAGGTAACGGAACTGACTAATTTCTTAATGACCCGGAAAAATTTTGAGACCAACGGGGAATACGATTCGGAGAAACCGGTCAATGTTATCAAATACGCAAGAAGCGGCATTATCCGTAACGACGCAGAAGAAAGCTATACCATGACACTGGTGCGGAATGGTGCCTCGGCATACTGGATGTATGATGACAGCAGTATCTCCAATGCAGAAGAATATGACGGGGAAAATGACAAGGCACAGTTTGAAAATTATACCTTAAGTGATCTGGTGGCATGGTCGAAGGAAGGCTATGTACAGTATTCTGATAAAATTGAGGAAAAATATCTGCCACAGAGCGGTATTTCCATTGCCCAGGGCATACAGGAGGGCAGGCTTACGGAAGAGGAAGGACAGGAGCTGTATCAGGCACTGGCAAAGACCTTGGATCGTATCGGCCAGGAAGAAACTGCCTACCGGAAAGCACTGAATGAATTTGATGATTCTGAGACGAATTTATCTTATGTCTTTATTGAAAATGAGCAGGTTATCTACACAAATATGTTAGAGGATACGGAAGAAGATATTACCTCTTATGTATTCGGAGACAAAGCACATAACCTTTTGGATTACGGAAAAGAAAAGGGAAGCTATCTCTACTGTAATGATAAAGATTTGAAATTCCGCAGCAATGTAAAGGGAATGGAAGATTATTATTACAAATACATTGATGGAACCATGTCTGGCATAGGAAATAATGCAGTCTTTCTGGTGGCAGTAGATACCACATTCCCAAATGAAGATGGATTTACAATAGCAAAATCGGAATTTATGACGCTGCATCCCTGGGGCATGATTTCGATTGTAACCATTGTGGTAAGTCTTTTGGGCTGGATTGTAACACTGGTTTATCTTACCCTTGCAGCAGGACGCAATAATAAGGATGATAAGATTCATTTAAACTGGATTGACCATATTAAGACGGAATTTTTCTTTTTGATATTTATTGTATTTTCTGTGCTGATATTGGTTTTAAGCTTTTCTGCGGCATCCTATGAGTGGGATATTCCGGGAATGCTTGTGGTAGTAGGAGTGATTTCCTTTATCTATGACGGCGTGTTCCAGATTTTCTATACCAGTGTTATCCGGCGGATGAAAGCCGGCGTGTTCTGGGAATACAGCTTTACCAACTGGGTATATGTCAGCACTTTGCGAGTACTTGGAACATGGAAAGCATCGGTGCGTGTCATTGTTACCTTTGTATTTAATGCGTTGTTATTTTTGTTTTTGGCGTATCAGTTCTTTACAAGAAGACATTTGTTAGGTGGAATTCTTCTGGCACTTCAGATTATTGTTATCGGTGTAATCTATCTCCGGGATGTAGTACAGAAGCAGGAAATCATGAAGGGAATCAGACAGATTACGGAAGGAGATTTATCCTATAAGATTCCGTTAGAGAATCTTCACAGCGACAGCAAAAAGCTGGCAGAGGCAGTAAACAGCATTGGAGACAGCCTGCATCTTGTGGTGGAAGAGAATACCAAAAACGAGCGTATGAAGGCAGACTTAATCACCAATGTATCCCATGATATCAAGACACCGCTGACTTCTATTTTGAATTATGTAAACCTTATGAAAATGGAGAAGCCGGAAAGTGAGCGGATGCAGAATTATCTGAATGTACTGGAAGAAAAATCCCAGCGGTTAAGGCAGCTTACAGAAGATCTGGTAGAGGCATCACGAATCAGCTCCGGAAATATTACACTTCAGATGACAAGAATTAATTTTGTGGAACTGATTTACCAGACTGCAGGTGAATTTAATGAGAAATTCGAAGCCAAGGATTTGACCACGATTACAAAGCTGCCGAAGGAATCCGTTGTCATTATGGCAGACGGCAGACGAATCTGGCGTGTGGTAGAGAACCTTTATAACAATGTGGCAAAATATGCCATGGCACATACCAGAGTCTATGTGACCATGGAGACATCGGAGCAGAAGGTAATCTTCTCTATTAAAAATATTTCCGAGCAGCCACTGCATGGAAGTGCGGCAGAGCTGACGGAGCGTTTTGCAAGAGGAGACGAATCCAGAACCACGGAAGGAAGCGGACTGGGACTTTCCATTGCCCAGAATCTTACCACGATTATGGGCGGAACCTTTGAAGTAACTCTGGACGGTGATTTATTCTCTGTTACCATTACCTTTCCGCTGGCATAATAAGGAACCTTGCAAACCGTGGGGAATCCTTGAAAAGGGTTGATTTTTAACAGACGTTTCTTTATAATAACGAATTAGAAAAAGAGTATCGGCGGTGGCTTTTTCCCCGCCGATTTCTTCCTATATAGGAAGAGGTATAAAATAGTAATCAGTTCAGAAAACAGGAGGAAACATTCATGAAGTTACATGAGACAGGGGCATATCTCGTAAACGGATGTACCGTAGTAGAAGACAATAGCGAAGCATCCGCAGCTATTGCATCCATGACAGGCACTGCGGTAAGCAAAGAAGAAGCAGCAAAAAATACCATTGCATACGGTATTTTAAAGGACCACAACACATCTGGCAGCATGGAGAAGCTGAAAATCAAATTTGATAAGCTGACTTCCCATGACATTACATATGTTGGAATTATCCAGACAGCCAGAGCATCCGGACTGGAAAAGTTTCCAATTCCTTATGTACTGACCAACTGTCATAACAGCCTTTGTGCAGTAGGTGGAACCATCAACGAAGATGACCACATGTTTGGACTGACCTGTGCAAAGAAATACGGCGGAATCTATGTACCACCTCATCAGGCGGTTATTCACCAGTTTGCCCGTGAAATGCTTGCAGGCGGCGGAAAAATGATTCTTGGTTCTGATTCCCATACCCGTTACGGAGCACTGGGAACCATGGCAATGGGCGAAGGTGGACCGGAGCTTGTAAAACAGCTTTTAGAGCAGACTTATGATATCAATATGCCGGGCGTTGTAGCCGTATATTTAACCGGAGAACCGGTAAAAGGCGTTGGGCCGCAGGATATCGCACTGGCAATCATCGGTGAAGTATTTGCCAATGGCTATGTAAAGAATAAAGTAATGGAATTCGTAGGACCTGGTGTTGCAAACTTAAGCGTAGATTACCGTATCGGTGTAGACGTAATGACCACAGAGACTACCTGTCTTTCCTCTATCTGGGCAACTGATGAGAAAGTGAAAGAATTCTATGACATTCACGGAAGAGTAGAAGAATACAAAGAATTAAATCCGGGACAGGTTGCTTACTATGATGGCATGATTGAAATTGACTTAAGCACCATTCGTCCAATGATTGCAATGCCATTCCACCCAAGTAATACCTATACCATTGAAGAACTGAATGCAAACCTTATGGACATCTTGGATGACTGCGAGAAGAAAGCACAGGTAAGCTTCAATGGAGCAGTAGACTTAAATCTTAAGGATAAAGTCCGCAATGGAAAACTATATGTAGACCAGGGAATCATCGCAGGCTGTGCCGGTGGTGGATTTGAAAATATCTGTGATGCAGCAGACATCTTAGCGGGAAGCAGCATCGGACCGGATGAATTTACCTTAAGCGTATATCCGGCAAGTACCCCGATTTACATGGAACTGGTGAAAAACGGAGCTGTAGCAAAATTAATGGAGACAGGAGCAATCGTTAAGACTGCATTCTGCGGACCATGTTTCGGCGCAGGAGATACACCTGCTAACAATGCATTCTCCATCCGACATTCTACCAGAAACTTCCCGAACCGTGAAGGCTCCAAGGTACAGAACGGCCAGATTGCATCCGTAGCATTGATGGATGCCCGTTCTATTGCAGCAACCGCAGCAAACAAGGGATATTTAACCGCAGCAACTGATGTGGATGTGAACTTCAGTAAGCCAAAATATTTCTTTGATAAGACCATATATGAGAACCGTGTCTTTGACAGCCATGGTGTAGCAGATCCATCCGTAGAAATCCAGATGGGACCAAACATTAAAGACTGGCCGAAGATGGTAGCATTAACCGATAACCTCATCTTAAAAGTAGTATCCGAGATTCATGATCCGGTAACTACAACCGATGAGCTGATTCCTTCCGGAGAGACATCTTCTTATCGTTCTAATCCACTGGGACTGGCAGAGTTCACACTTTCCAGAAAAGACCCTGCATACGTTGGACGTGCCAAAGAAGTACAGAAGGCAGAAGCAGCAAGAGAAGCAGGCGAAGAACCATACGCTGTGCTGCCGGAATTAAAGGCAGCTGTAGATGCAATCCGTACACAGTTCCCGGATATCAATGAAGAGAATACCGGAATCGGAAGTACCATTTTTGCAGTAAAACCAGGCGACGGTTCTGCCCGTGAGCAGGCAGCATCCTGTCAGAAAGTATTAGGCGGCTGGGCAAACATTGCCAACGAATATGCAACCAAGCGTTATCGTTCCAACCTGATTAACTGGGGTATGCTTCCATTTATCATCAAAGAAGGAGAACTGCCATTTGCCAACGGAGACTATCTCTTTGTACCGGAAATCCGCAAAGCAGTAGAAGAGAAAGCTCCGGAAGTAAAAGCGTATGCCGTAAAAGACGGACAGTTAACCGAGTTCTCATTAACCTTGGGTGACCTTACTGACGAGGAGAGAGAGATTATCCGTAAAGGATGCCTCATTAACTATAACCGAAAATAATATCCGGAAAAAGAAGGAGAACGGAATGGAAGAAGATAAGAAAAAGAGCGGGAAAACAGAACATGAGATGCGCTGGTACATCAGCCTTGCAGTGCTGGTATTTGTACTGTTCTGCTGCTGCACAATGTTTTTCTTTATGATATACCGGTACAATGGTGTCTCAAAGGGTTGGGACACTATAATGAGGGTATTACAGCCGATTACCTTCGGACTTGTGATTGCATACCTCATTAATCCAATTATGAAATTCTTTGAAAAGCATTTGCTGCATTTCTTAGAACCAAGAGTGCAGAAAGAGAAGAAGTGCAGGAAGATTGCAAGGAGTATTGCAACCGGTGGAGCGGTAGTTGTCTTTGTATTAATTGTAATCCTGCTGTTTGCCATGATGATTCCGCAGTTAATCAGCAGTATTTCTGGAATGGTAAATTCCCTGCCAAAGCAGGTGGATTCATTTATTGACTGGTTCAATGGACTGACAAATTCAGATAATGAAATCATACAGTCATTAGAAACGAACATGATGGATATGGTAACGTACCTTGAAAACTGGGTAAAGGAGTCTTTCCTGCCAAACATCCAGACCTACATTACATCTATTACCAGTGGTGTAATCAATATGGTTAAGGTGCTGATGAATGCAATCATCGGACTTATCGTATCCGTTTATGTGCTGATGACGAAGGAGAAATTTATCGGTCAGTCCAAAAAAATTGTATATGCCATTTTCAAACCGGTGCGGGGCAATGTAATTATTGACACCTTCCGGAAGAGTAATGAAATATTCGGTGGATTTATTTCCGGTAAATTATTGGATTCCGCCATTATCGGTGTATTATGTTATATCTGTCTTCTGATTATGAAGATGCCATATACCCTGCTGGTTTCCGTATTCGTGGGATTGACCAACATTATTCCGTTTTTTGGCCCTTTTATCGGAGCAATACCGAGCGTTATTATCATCGCACTGGCAGATCCGATTAAGGGAATCTATTTCCTGATATTTATATTTATTTTGCAGCAGGTAGATGGAAATATTATCGGACCGAAGATTTTAGGAGATTCCACCGGACTGAATTCCTTCTGGGTGGTATTTGCCATCATGGTAGGCGGCGGACTCTTTGGAATCGGCGGAATGATTCTTGGTGTTCCGACCTTCGCAGTCATCTATTATATTATCGATAAGACCGTGGATTACTGTCTGCGGAAACGAAAGCTGCCGGAGGATACGGACGAATATATCCGCCTGGAAAAAGTCGATGAAAAGACCAATGAAATCGTACTTTTGAAGGAGCCGGTAGAGGAAGCCTCTGAGAAAAAGGAACTTCATATTCCATCTTTAAAGAAAAAAGAGAAAAAGTAAATTCTGGTAAGGAAATAAATAATCCGGAGAATGATAGCAGATAAAATGTTATGATTCTTCGGATTTTTTTTACAGGAAATTGTTTTCTGTAAAGTAAAAAACGCTCCGCGAGGATGCGCACTGCGGCGTATAAGGTAGATGTCGCAAGCGACCGCCGCAGGTGCGAGAATGTGCCAAGGCACATTCTTTGTTAAACATGAAAAAGTCCGTCGTGCCGGTTCGATTATTTTTGACAGAAGGCACCCCTTATGGTACACTTAAAACAATAATTGGGGTCAGTATACCCTGACGAAAAAAGACGAATTTAAGTTTACTTGAAATAGATATTGAGGTGACATATTTTGGATAAATATGAATACAAATTAAAACTAGATGAAATAAAAAATCTGATGGCGAAGAAGCAGTATACAGAAGCTGCTGAAATTGCTGACAGTATCAACTGGCGAAAGGTCCGTAATGTCAACGCACTGATGAAAGCCGGAGATATTTATGCACAGATTGGTCGTTATGATGAAGCAAAAGAGATTCTCCTGATGGCATATGACCGTTCTCCTATCGGACGAATGATTATCTATAAGCTGGCAGAGATTGCCATCAAAACGAAGGAATTTGATGAAGCACAGGAATATTATGATGAGTTTGTAGAGATTGCACCCCATGATAATTTGAAATATATTCTCCGCTATGAGATGAATAAAGCAAAGGGTGCAGGTCTGGATGTCTTAATTCAGATTCTCGAAGAATTAAAGGAACAGGAATATACCGAGAAATGGGCATTTGAACTGGCATATTTATATCATCAGGCAGGACGCAGCGAAGAATGTATCAATGCCTGTGATGAACTGATTCTCTGGTTTGGCGATGGTCCATATGTAGAGAAAGCACTGGAATTAAAGATGCTTTATCAGCCGTTAAACCGGGCACAGGAGGACAAGTACCGCCAGTTTAAACAACGGAAGGACGGAATTGTGGAAGTGCGGCCGGAGGATTATCTGGAATCCGGTGAGATTATCAAGGAGCCGGTACAGATTAAACCGGTAACCACCAATGCAGAGAAATTTAATACGGTAAACCTGCAGGAAGAATTAGCCCGCAGCATGCAGCAGATTATGAATGCCACAGAGAAGGAAGAAGTGGCAGATACCATGCAGGGAATCAAGAAAATTGTAGAAGAGATTCCTTATTTACAGCTCCCACAGGATGAAGAAGCACAGAAAGAGCGTTTTGCGGATATCCCAACCGATGAAGAAATCGATGGCTCCCTGAAAATTAATTTCCAGGAGATGTTAGGCGAAGATTATGATGGTCAGATGCGTATGGTAGTCCCGGAGAAGAGTGCATTAGAAGCACAGATTACCGGACAGATGAGCATACAGGATATTTTAGAGGAGTGGGAGAAGACCAAGCGTGCCGCAGAGAAAGCATTACAGGAAGCGGAGCAGCAGAAGTTAGAATCTGCCAAGGCAAAGGCATTAGCAGAAGCCGGAGATATCATGGAGCGTCTTGCAGATGTAATTCCGCAGCTGGATGCAGGACTTACCTCCAAAGAATTATTAGAAAAAGAATACTTAGGCAAGCTGCCGGAGGAAGAAGCCGGACAACTTGTTGCCAATATGAATGATATTTTGCAGCAGCAGATTGATTCCATCAGTCAGGCAAATGCGAAAATCGATGAATTCCTAGCTGCCGGTGTACCGGGACAGAGCGGAGAGGCGGCTGCAGGTGCAGCAGATGCGATGGAAATTCCGGAAGAAGAAGGTATTGCAGCTGCCGATGAAGAAGAGCCGGCTGGCACAGAAGAAATGACAGAACTTTCTCCGGAAGAAGAACTCCCAGAGATTGCACTGCCGGACGATATAGCAGAAGAAGTGGCAGCAACAGAAGCAGAGGAAGTATCCGATGCTGCAGAAGAAGTCTTACCGAATATACAGTTAGAACCGGAAGCTGAGACAGAGGATGCAAAGCCGGAGGAGAAACTTCCGGAGATTGCAGAGCCGAATTTAGATGAGGATAACATCGGAGAGAGAAAACCGATTACCCATCTTTCCAAGGAGCAGAAAGCTATCTTTACTTATTTTGTTCCGGTATCCGGAATGGAGCCGCAGATCTGTCAGGCAATGGAAGGATCCATTGAACATTTAGAAAAGGGAATCAAAGGTGGAAACATCCTGATTCAGGGAGCAAGAGGAAGCGGTAAGACCGTACTTGCCACCGCACTGGTGAAGGCAATCCAGAATGAAATCGGAAAGCCGGGCAAGCGTGTCGGAAAGATAGATGCCGTTTCATTAAACCAGAAAAATATCCCGGAGCTTTTAAAGAAAGTTGCCGGTGGATGTCTTATTATAGAAAAAATCGGAGGAATCAACCGGGAGACAGCCGTGAAATTATCACTGGCATTAGAAGCAGATGATACCGGAATTCTTGTAATCGCAGAAGATACAAGAGAGGGAATCACCAAAGCAATGGGAAGAGATGAGTCCTTTGCCAAAAGATTTACCGAGAAGATTACGCTTCCGATATTTACCAGTGATGAGCTGGTATCCTTTGCAAAATCGTATGCCCACGAACTGACCTATGAAATAGATGAGATGGCGGTTCTTGCTCTATACAACAGAATTAGTAACATTCAACGCTTAGACAGAGCGACCACGCTGACCGAGGTGAAAGAAATCGTGGACGAAGCAATTGCCAATTCCGAGAAATTCAGCATTAAGAAAGTATTTTTCTCGAAGAAATACAAGGATGATGATTATGTCATTCTTCATGAAAAGGATTTCGAAGAATAGGAAAGAAAGAAACGAGGTGTAGTATAAATGGGGAACTTCACAGAACTGGACATGTATTTATTTGGCCAGGCAACACACTATGATATTTACAAGAAACTGGGAGCTCATCCGGCAGAGATAAGGAAGAAAAAGGGGATTCTTTTCGATGTCTGGGCACCACATGCTGCAGAAGTCTATGTCATTGGAACCTTTAATGACTGGAATGAGACAGCAAATCCGATGCGGCGGTTAGAGCCGGCGGGAATTGGAATTTTTGAAGCATTTATTCCAAAGGCAGAGCTGGGAGACTTATACAAATATCTGATTATCACACCAGATGGACGGAAATTGTATAAAGCAGATCCATATGCCAACTATGCAGAGGTACGTCCGGGAACAGCATCCCGTATTGCAGACATTGAGCATTTCAAATGGACTGACGATAAGTGGATGGACAAACGGAAACAGACAGAAGATGTCTATGCAGAGCCAATGGCAATTTACGAGGTACATCTGGGTTCCTGGATGCGCCATCCGGGAAGAGAAGATGATGGATATTATTCCTATCGTGAAATGGCAGAAGCACTGACGAAATATGTTAAAGGCATGGGATATTCCCATGTAGAATTAATGGGAATTTCCGAATACCCATACGATGGCTCCTGGGGCTATCAGGTAACCGGCTACTATGCACCGACTTCACGGTATGGAACGCCGGAGGATTTTGCTTATCTGGTAAACTACCTGCATAAGCATGGCATCGGCGTTATCTTGGACTGGGTACCGGCACATTTCCCGAAGGATGCCCACGGACTGGCTGACTTTGATGGCTGCCCGTTATATGAATATGCCGACCCGCGGATGGGCGAGCATCCGGAGTGGGGAACCAAGATTTTCAATTATGGAAAATCAGAAGTAAAGAACTTCTTAATTGGAAGTGCCTTAATGTGGATTGAACATTATCACATTGATGGACTCCGTGTAGATGCGGTGGCATCCATGTTATATCTTGACTATGGCAAGAAGGACGGACAGTGGATTGCCAATAAATATGGCGAGAACAAGAACTTAGAAGCCATCGAATTCTTCCGCCATATCAATACCTTAATTACCGGAAGAAATCACGGTACTGTCATGATTGCAGAGGAATCTACCGCATGGCCGATGGTAACCGGACCAGCAGACAAGGGTGGATTGAATTTCACATACAAATGGAATATGGGATGGATGCATGATTTCTTGGATTACATGTCCTTAGACCCATATTTCCGTAAAAATAATCATCACAAGATGACTTTCGCCATGAGTTATAACAACTCTGAAAAATACATTCTGGTGCTGTCTCATGATGAAGTGGTGCATCTGAAGAAATCCATGTGGGAGAAGATGCCGGGTGATGAGGAAGACAAATTCCGTAATTTAAAGAGCGCATACTCCTTTATGATGGGACATCCGGGCAAGAAGCTCCTCTTTATGGGACAGGATTTCGGACAGCTTCGTGAGTGGAGCGAAGAGCGTGAATTAGACTGGTATCTTATGGAAGAACCACGTCATAGACAGTTAAATGAATACTTCCGTGAACTGCTTCATATTTACCGGAAATATCCGGCAATGTATGAGCAGGACAGTGACTGGAACGGATTTGAATGGATTAATGCAAATGATGCAGACCGAAGCATCTACAGCTTCGTCCGCAAGAGCAAGAATGGCAAGAACTCTCTTCTCTTTGTCTGCAACATGACACCGGTAGCCAGAGATGATTACCGTGTAGGTGTACCAAAGAAAGGTACTTACCATCTGCTGTTAAACAGCAATGAAGTCCGTTTCGGCGGTACAGAAGCAGATAAGAGCAGACCGGCAAGCTACAAGGCAGTGAAGTCGGAATGCGATGGCAAAGCGTATTCCATTTCCTATCCATTGCCGCCATTTGGTGTCGCAGTGTTCCGGGTAATGTAGAGGACAGAAAAAAATCGCATGAGTGGGAAATATGAATTTTTTATAAAATTAAGAATTATGGATTGACATATTTTTTCAATGTGATTAGTATAATATTAAAGACAGGCAACTTGAGTGTCTGCCAAGCGTGGAGGTAAGGTGTTGTGCCAGAGAGCAGTGCCTTACGAGCTTTATAAGGGTTTGACATTTACCACAATCTGGCTAGAGACCGTGGGTTTCGAAAGAAAATGTCGGAGGCTCTGCTAATTTTAGCAGAGCCTTTCTTTTTACGTGAGTAGCGAGAAAAATCTGAGAGAAAAGAAGGAGCCAAGCTTGCTTGAGTGAACTTCTTTTCTACTCAGATTTGGCGAGCAACGCGATAACTCGAGAAACTCGCAAAGCATGTTTCTCGTAGTTTATACATAATTAGGAGGAACTGACTTTATGCGAAATATAAAAGATTGTGTAAGTGCTTTCCTTCCGCTTTTAAATACTGAATACAAGATTGTATTGGGGAGAAAAGAGGTAGCTGTAACTCTAAGAATTACTTTTGATAAAAAGGACTGCTTTCATTTGATGGGATTACAGTATTTGGTTGATCGACCTGAATTAAATCGAGACAGAGGAAAAGTATTTGATGGAATAATGTCGGGAAGCATTAGCACAGAACAAGTTGAGTCATCGGATTTTTATAAAAGAATAGAAGAAAGAGTGAATTTCCTTCCGTTGTTGGAGCAGTTATTAGATAGTAATGATACAATATTTAAGTATAACAAGAAGGCAAATATGTATTCTATGATAGAGGCTGATTATCTGATGAAAAATAAAATGGAAGAGAAAGATTTATATCTGTTTTTATCGCATGCTACAGATGATAAGTATTTTTGCAGGTCATTCTTTCCGAAAGGGGAAAAAGATTATACCAAGAAGCAGGCTTCATGGACCCTGTTATATAAAAAGAAATATAATTTGAACACAGGTGAAGAAATTGTTTTGTATGACAGGTTAAAAAAATAATAATATGTATATTAGCAAGCCATTTGGATGAAATTCCAGATGGCTGTTTTATTTACGCGAGTAGCGAGAAAAATCTGGGAGAAAAGAAGGAGCCAAGCTTGCTTGAGTGAACTCCTTTTCTACTCAGATTTGGCGAGCAACGCGATAACTCGAGAAACTCGCAAAGCGTGTTTCTCGTAGTTGCTGTATGAAAGTAAATATAAGCAAAAAGTGAAGCCCAAAATTATAAAAAGATAATAAATTTCATAAATAAATGATGAAAAATAGAGATTGTGAAAAATATTTTCCAGTTGTTTTCAATGGCTTGTTTCTGCGGTTTAAGTGCCTTAAGATGAAGGTAAATAAAATACAGCAGAAAGGAGAAGAACGTGTATAATCATTTATTTCAGCCAATTTCTATTAATGGAATGATATTAAAAAATAGAATTGTGGCAACACCGACAGGTGATGATTTTGAAGAAAAAGCATTGGGCGGTGCAGCACTTGTAATTGCGGGACATGCAATAGTAGAACCGGGACGTTCCAGTTTTGCAAGTCCGGAAGAACCGTATCCATTTGCCAAGTATGAAAGAGAAGCCACCAGAAAGAAAGTGTTGAAGATTCACAAAGGCGGAGCGAAAGCTTCTATCGAAATCTTTCACGCAGGACAGGATGCAAGAACGGTGGATTATGCGAAAGGACCGTCTGGATTTATCCGCCCGGATGGAGTGGAAGTAAAGGAAATGGATGAAGCGTTGATGGAAGAAACGTTGCAGTGGTATGCCGAGACCGCAGCAAGTGCAAGAAAAATTGGTTTCGATTCCATTTTTCTTCACTTCGGACATGGCTGGCTTCCGGCACAGTTCCTTTCCCCACATTACAATCACCGGACAGATTCCTACGGTGGAAGCATCGAAAACCGCAGCCGTTTTCCACTTCGGATATTAGAAACCGTCCGGAAAGCAGTTGGAAAAGATTATCCGATTGATATGCGTGTCAGTGCCTATGAATGGATTGAAGATTCCATAAGCTTTGAGGATGTGATGTACTTCCTGAAGCAGGCAGAGCGGTATGTGGATACTGTTCAGATTTCATCTGGAATTGATAAAGTGTTTGAAGCAAATGTGCATTGCATCACAACCAATCTGGAAGAAGAAATGCCGAATCTCAAATGGGCAAAAATTGCAAAACAGGAGCTTAAGATTCCGGTTTCTGTGGTCAGCGCCGTTATGACGCCGGAAATGGCAGATGAAATTATTGCAAAGGGTTACGTGGATATGGTGGCATTTGGAAGAACACTTCTGGCAGACCCGAACTGGCCGAAGAAAGCACTGGAGGGGCATCCGGAAGACATTGTTCCGTGTCTCAGATGCTCCAACTGTTATCACATTTCCACAGACCACTGGAATGTAGGCTGCTCGGTAAATCCAAGATATCACAATGAGGAATTTATTCCATCAGGTCTTGATTTGCCGGAAGCAAAAGAGAAAAAACATGTGGTAATCGTTGGTGGAGGACCGGCAGGCATGAAAGCTGCCATGACAGCATATGACCGGGGACATCAGGTGACATTGCTGGAAAAAGAAAGTGAACTGGGCGGCATGCTTCGCTTCATTGAAAAAGAAGCACACAAGGAAGAAGTTAAGCGGCTTTTAAATTATTACCGGACGCAGATGGCAAAAAGAAAGATAGAGGTTCGTCTGAACACAGAAGCAACACCGGAGTTCATAAAAGAGCTTCAGCCGGATTCATTGATAGTTGCCCTTGGTGCTACGGAGCGGGTTCTTCCGATTCCGGGAATTGATAATCCCAAGGTACAGCTTGCAACAAAAGCGATTATGCATCCGGAACAGCTAGGACAGGATATTGTAATCCTTGGTGGAGGAAGTATTGGATGCGAGATAGGATTGGAACTTGCCGAGCAGGGAAAGAATGTTTCCATTCTGGAACTGACCGATACACTGGCAGCAAATGCCAACTCTTTATACCGGGAAGCATTACGTCAGAAGTTTTTGCAGTATGAGAATCTTCACAGCCTGTTAAAATGCGGTTGCAGCAGAATCGAAGAGGATGTTGTTGTTTATAAGGATGAAAAGGGAGAAGAGAAGAGTATTTCCTATGACAACCTGATTCTTTCTACCGGACTTTCGGCACAGAAAAAGCTTGTAGAAGCATTTTACGGAATTTGTAAAGATACCATAGCAATTGGGGACTGTATCAGTCCATCGAACATTATGAATGCAAATTTTGAAGGGTTTGCAGCAGGATTAAATATATAAGAAAAATGTGAATTACACAAAAGAAAGGGGTAATACGAATGAAAGACTACTCAGAATTAATTCAGGCGGTTATCGCCGGCGTGGGTGGCACAGATAATATTGAAAGTTGTATTCACTGTGCAACAAGACTCCGTTTTACATTAAAGGATGGAGCAAAATTTGATCAGGCTTCCTTAAAGAAAGTAAAAGGTGTACTGGGAACCTTAATCGGCTCCGGATATTATCAGGTATTAATCGGACCAAATGTAGGTGATGTTTATGCACAGCTTGCAGAAGTTCCGGCACTGAAATCCAAATTAAAAGCAGAAAATCCAGCAGAAGCTGTGGATGAAGGGAAGAAGAAAGTCGGACTTTTAGACAGATTTACAAAAATGATGTCCGATGTATATGCACCGTATATTCCGATTCTGGCAACCGGTGGTATCGCATCCGGATTAATTGGATTACTGGCAAACCTTGGCGTAGTAGACAGCACAGGTCTTACTTACCAGACCTTTTATTCTATTTTTTATTCGCTGATTTATTTCTTCCCGATTCTGTTGGCATTTACAGCAGGAAAGCATTTTAAATGTAATCCATATGTAGCCGTAACACTGGGTGCATCCATTATGTATCCTGGTGTAGCAGACCTTCTGGTAACCGGTGAGAAAGCTTCCTTATTGGGAATTAACTTTACCGCATATAATTTCAGCGGTTCCTTTATCCCGATTTTACTGGCAATATTCTGCATGAGTTATTTTGAAAAATGGCTGAAAAAGATTTTGCCACAGGTAGTGCAGTTTATCCTTGTTCCATTCTTATGTTTGATTGTATTTGTTCCACTTAGCATTCTTGTATTTGGACCACTGGGCGGACTTGTTGCAAACGGAATTAATGCTGTATACGGTGTAATAAGCGCAAGCAAGATTCTTGTAGGCATTGTATTTGGTGGATTATTCTCCTTGGTAATCCTTCTTGGTATGCACTGGGCAGTTACTCCGATTCTACTTGGAATTATGGCAGAGCAGGGCTTTGAGCCGGCACTGGCAGCAGGTGGAATGGGCAACTATGCAGCACTTGGAATCTGCCTTGCAGTAGCAGTATTTGCAAAAAATGCAGGAGACAAGACAACTGCCGGCTCAGCAGCATTTACCAATGCACTTTGTGGTATTACAGAACCTGGACTTTACGGTATCATTTTAAGAAGCAAATGGTTGCTTGGAACAATGATTGTTTCCGGTGCAGCAGCAGGATTAGTTCTTGGAATCGGCGGTGTTGCAGCAACAAACTTCTCCTTCTCAGGACTTCTTGCTTTCAGTGGCTGGTTTGGATGTGTCAACTTCCCGATGTACTGCGTAGGAATTATTGTATCCATTGTTTTAGGATTCGGAATTACAGCATTCCTGCTTAAGAGCGGAAAAGTAAAAGAATATGACTAGAATATAATTGATGCGGGAAACCCGCAAAGCATATTTTAGGTAATTTACAATATCTTCCCTTTTTTTCCGGTGGATTCTCTGCTAAAATAAATGTAAAATTATTTGGCAAAGGCTGCCGGAAGAAAGGGAAATGCTATGATTATAGAAAAACTGATGAAGCAGGCAGACTTTACAGATGTTGAAAAAAGTATTGCAGCTTATTTGATGAAAAATGGGTTTGATGTAAAAAATATGTCCATTCAGTCCTTGGCGCGTGCGACTTTTTCGTCGCCGTCTACTATTACAAGATTTTGTAGAAAGCTGGGACTGGATGGATATAAAAAATTTCAGATTCTGTTTTATTCAGAATATGAAGCATTTGCAAATCAGGGCGTAGTAGATGCAAACTATCCTTTTTCGGGAAATGACTCTTTTGAACAGATAGCAAGGAAACTTGCAAAATTAAATAATGAGACTATAAGAAAAACAGTGTCTGGATTTGATTATAACCAGCTGCACCGCATTGTACAGCGGATGAGCAGAGCTGATATGATTAATGTTTTCAGTGTGGGTACATCTGCCACAGTAGCACTGGAATTTCAACAGAAAATGCTGCGTTTTGGTAAAATAGTAAACTTGACGATGAGTTCCTGTTTCCTGCCGGGCTATGCGCTGACAGCAACGGAGCACACCGTCAATCTTGCAATTTCCCAGTCTGGTGAAAACCGGGATGTGGTAGAAAGCTTAAAGCTTCTGAAAAAGAATAAACGGTACAGCGTAGGAATTACGGCAACTCCAGACAGCTCCGTGGCGAAAATGTGTCAGGAAGTCATCCTGGTGGACATCCAGGAGCAGGGCTCTTATGAAGAGAAAATAGATACGTTTGCGGTATATAGTGCATTCCATTTTATATTGGATTGCATGTTTTCATTTTTGTATCAGCTTGATTATGAAAGCAATGAAAAGGAGACAAAGGAAAAGGCGTATTTCATAAAAGAAAGCAAAGAGCAGTAGAAAGACAAGGATGTTGTCTATAGTTATGTAAACCAACCAGGCTTGGCAGCATAGAAGTGAAAAAAGAAAAGAAAGGCGGGAAATAGAGATGTTTTCCATTTTTAAAAATAAAGAAAATTCTGCAGAAGAGAACCAGACACCGGTTCTGAAAGCATATCTGTCGGGAAAAGTAATTCCGATTGAAGAAGTAAAGGATGAGGTATTTTCCTCAAAGGCGTTAGGTGATGGACTGGCAATTGAGCCGGAAGGAAATATTGTTACTGCTCCGTGTGCCGCAACAGTATCTTTATTAATGGATGATTCGAAACATGCGGTTGGAATGACGCTTTCCAACGGTGCAGAGATTCTGATTCATGAAGGAATCGATACCGTAAATATGCAGGGAGAAGGTTTCAAGTATTTTGTAAAACAGGGACAAAAGGTAAAAGCGGGAGACAAGCTCTTAGAATTTGACCCGGAGAAAATCAAAGCCCAGGGATATGAGAAAACCTGCATTCTGGTATTTACCAACGGAGATGAGTACCCGGATATGAAGATTCATACCGGAATGGATGCAGTACAGAACGAGACGGTAATCGTAGAATTTTAAGCTGGATAAAAGACACAGAGGCAGAATAAAAAATATAGAAAGATACCGGAACTCTGGAGGTTACTTGAAATATAAAGTAATCACCGGAGTTCTTTTCATTTTTGCCAAGGGCATTTCCGGATAATCCTTAAGTTTTCCGCGGAATCATCCGACATAATAAATTAGTAAGACATATGGACAGACCGTGAAAATGGAGGAATTTCATGCGGATAGAACAGAATCAGAAAATGGATGCCAATGTAGTGGTGACAGGAAACGCCAGACAGGACAATGTGGCAGCTGCGAAGAAGGACGCATCCATTGTAAGAATAGAAAAAGACAGAAAGGCAGATCGTCTGTTAGAGCAGCCGACTTATGGCAAGCCGGAAAAAGAGGGAAATGCCTTAGAGAAGATTAAGGAGCAGGCATCCAATCTGGACGCAACCCAGATGAAAAATGAGATGCTTTTTGCATCAGACCATACTACGGGAAAAGATGTAAAAGCAATGGAAGAAGATGGATTTTCCCTGACGGATACGGAGATTCCAACGGTAGTAACCGAGACCGATAAGATGAAGATGCGTCTGGCAAAGTCAGGAGAAGACATCAGCTATTTCGGGGACGGACTCAGTGATGCCCAGATTGAAGCGATGGCAGGAAGCACTGCAATGGCACAGCATATAGAATCAGCCCTGAATACCGTAAATATCCCGGTGACAGAGAATAATGTAAAAGATATTACAGAGACTGCCAATATGATGGAAGAACTTCATACACCGGATGAAGGAAGCATGAAATATATACTGGATAATGAACTGCCGGTTACCACTGCCAATTTGTACAAAGCAGAATTTTCCGGAAGTGCAACCTATGCCGGAATCCAGCAGATGACAGACCTTGATTATGATGCGTTAAAGCAGCAGATAGAAGCCGTAATATCCGAAAGCGGCATGGATGTCAATGAGCAGAATATGGCAGATGGCAGATGGCTCATTGAAAATGGTATTCCACTGACTGCAGAGAATTTGGAAAAGTTATCCACTTTACAGCAGTTACAGCTTCCACTTGGCGAAGAAGAAATCATAACGGTATCGGCAGAGGCAATTTCCGATGGAATCCGTCCGCAGGATGTCGTACTTTCCGGAAATGATTTCAAGGATCAGGCACAGGATGCATTGGACGTCATTACCAATGTAACGGATGAGGAACTTGCCTATGTGGTAAATTCCGGAGAACCGTTTACTATTGAGAATCTGAAAAAAGCTGCGGATGAGATAAAGAACAAGGACACAAAAGTTTCAGCGGCAGCGGATAAAACAGCTTATACGAAAAGCGGCTTAGACCTTCTGACTGCAAGAAGACAGTTAGAGGAAACCAGACTGAAAATGACCAGTGAAGCGAACCTTTCTTTACTGAAAAAAGGAATTTCCATTGATACCATGGAATTGTCCCAGCTGGTGGAAGAACTGAAAACACAGGAAAATGAATATTACAGCAGACTCCTTTCCGGGGATGGCATTGTACCAAAGGAAGCGGATGTGGCATTGTTCCGGAATGTCATGGACACATCTGAAGCATTAAAAGCGATGCCGGCATATGCTCTTGGAATCCATCCGGTAGATGAAACAACATTGCAGAGTCTCTATGAAGATGGAGCTGCCTTAAAGGATACCTTTGAAAAGGCAGGAGAACGATATGAGACTATGATGACCGCACCTCGTCAGGACATGGGAGATTCCATTTCCAAGGCATTCCGCAATGTGGATGATATTTTAAAGGATTTAGACCTGGAAACAAGCTATGGAAATCAGCGTGCCGTCAGAATCTTAGCTTATAACCAGATGGAGCTGACACCGGAAAATATTGCGGAAATGAAAGCTGCGGATGAAGAAGTGCAGCGGGCATTTGACCATTTAAAACCGGCAGTTGTCCGTACCATGATACAAGAAGGCATGAATCCACTGGATATGAGCTTTGAAGAGATAAATACCGTATCTGAGCAGATTCAGGAAGAACAGGGCATTACCGAAGAGGAAAAATTCAGTAAATACCTTTATAAATTAGAGCAGAATAAGGAAATCAGCGAAGAAGAACGAAGTGCTTATATTGGTGTATACCGGCTGATCCGTCAGGTAGAAAAGACAGACGGCGCAGCAATCGGAGCCTTGCTGCAGCAGGGCGGAGATATTACATTGCGTGGACTTCTGACTCAGGTTCGTTCCGCAAAGCATGGTGCCATGGATTATCAGGTAGATGATGATTTTGGAGGCGTACAGACCAAAGAAGGAGCCGGCATGTCCATTACGGAACAGATTGAGGGAGTGTACCAGAAGAATAAGCTTTCCGATGTGAAAGACGGACTGGCACCGGAGAAGGTGGCACCGTTTATGAAGGATGAAAAATGGCTTTCCATGACACCGGAAGAGCTGGCAGATGCCATGAAAGAAGTGGAGCAGAAAGAAGAAACAGAGGCAGCTTACCGGAAGGAACAGGTACAGGAGCTGTCCCAGGCAGCAGCGGCACCACAGGAAGTCTATGAGTGGTTAGAACAGCTTGATATGCCGGCAACCGTCAACCGGGTGCTTGCAGCGGCAGATTATATGAATAACCGGAATCAGGTATTTAACCGTCTGTTTAAGATGGCAGACCGGAGCGAAAATCTGTCAGAGGAACTGGAAAATATCAAAGAAAAAATATTTTCTGATTTTGCAGAGGCAGTTAAGACACCGAAGGAAATGGCAGAGGCTCAGCGGAAGCTGGAAGATACCGCTGAGAATGTCATGAAGACCATGATGATGTCGGAGGATAATCTTACAAGCCTTGATTTGCAGGAACTGAAAATGATGCATACCCAGATTGCTTTGGGAAGTGCGGCGGCAAAAAAAGAAGAATATGCAGTTCCGGTGCTGGTACAGGGCGAGACCTGCAATGTGTCTCTTAAGATTGTCCGTGGCGAAGAAAAGAAAGGTCTAGTAGACATCGTCTTTGAGACAGACCGCTTAGGAAGAGTGGCAGCACAGCTTCGTGCCGGCAAGGAAAAGATTTCCGGTTATATTGCAGCAGAATCCAAAGAGACCACTGCATTATTTGAAAGCCATGCGAAAGAGTGGGAAAATCTTTTTGCACAGGAGCCGGGACAGGAAGTCAGCATCAGCTATATGACCGGAGAAATAAAGAAGGATGGAATCCATCACAGCACAGAAGTTTCTTCTGAAAATACAGACAAGACGGAAGAAAAGAATTCTTCAGATACGGAAATTCAGACAAAGACACTTTATGGAATGGCAGAAAGTTTCCTAAAAGCGGTTAAGTCCTTAGAAAGGTAGTCCGATATACAATACATAAGACATGGAACGTCGATAGACCGCAAGGATGCGGGCATGAATGGAAGAAAGGAATTAAGATAAATGAAAGTAAACCATAACATGTCAGCGGTAATTACAAATAAACAGTTATTGCGTACAGAAAATAAAGTAACCGAGGCAATGGAGCGTCTGTCCTCCGGATTAAAGATTAATCATTCCAAAGATAATCCGGCAGGTATGGCAATTTCCAATAAATTAAATTTACAGATTGAAGGACTTGACCAGGCATCCCAGAATGCGTCTGATGGTATTTCCGTATTACAGACAACCGATGGAGCCTTAAATGAAGTGACTTCCCTGATACAGAGAATGCGTGAGCTTTCTGTACAGGCAGCCAGTGATTCCAATACACCGGATGATAAGAAAGCAATTCAGCAGGAAGTAGAAGAATTAAAGAAAGAAATTAACCGTGTCAGCAAGGATACCGAGTTCAATACCAAATCCTTACTGGATGGCAGCATCCAGCGAAGAGTATATGGAACCAACGCTACAAGAATGGCAGTATCCAGTAATGTAACCGCAGCAGATTATACCGTAACCATCAATCAGGCAGCTGAGACTGCAAAGAAGGATGCAGATACCGTTGCATTTAATGATATGACAGCAACAATCGGAGCGTCCGGTAAAATGAAAATTAACAGTTCATCCGTAGAAATAGAAGCAACCGATACCTATGAGCAGGTCTTTGAGAAAATCAGAACAGCCGGTGAGTTAGGCGAGACTACCGTAAAAGCAGATGGCGGTAAGCTTTCCTTTGAATCCACTGCATATGGAGAGACAGGCAAAGTAGAAATCACAATCAGCGATGCTGCGTTGGCAGCACAGCTTGGATTTAATTCCATGACACCGGCAGTATCTTACGGAACCAATGCTGAGGTAGATATTCATGCTGCAGGAAGCGGATTTTCAACCACTGCAACTGCCGCAGTCGATGGCAATAAAGTAACTATTACAGACCGTGATGGATTTGAAATGTCTTTTCTTACCAAGAGCGGACTTGCCGCGGGAAGCACTGTTAAATTAGAAGTGACCGATATTGGAACCATGGATCTTCAGGTAGGAGCCAATGAAAACCAGACCATTAAAGTAGATATTCCGGAGATTGATACCGAGACCTTATATCTGGATGATTTGGATGTAACAACCGTAACCGGAGCAGACCGGGCAATCGTTGCATTAGATAATGCACTGGCAAGAGTATCTTCTGTACGTTCTGCCATCGGAGCCTGTGAGAACCGTCTGGATTCTACTGTAGGAAGTCTTGATGAGACCAGCGAGGATATGACATCTGCACTTTCCCGTATTTCAGATGTAGATATGGCAGAGGAAATGACCAATTATACACAGCAGAATGTATTGTCCCAGGCAGCAATTTCCGTATTGTCTCAGGCAAATGATATTCCACAGCAGGTATTACAGTTACTTCAGTAATCAAAGGAGACTGTCATGGATAGTAGAACGAAGCAGGACTTTACCAGAAGGATTACCCAGAGTAACCGCAGTGAACTGGTAGTGGTTTTATATGATATCTGCTTTTCTTATCTTGATGAAGCAGAAAAAAATCTGAAGGAAAAAGATTTTGATGTATACAAAGAAGCCGTCCGGAAAGCTGATGCAGTGATTGGAGAACTTCAGGCGGCATTGAATTTTCAATATGAACTTTCCCCACAGCTTTATCCGCTTTATTCCTATTGCAGAAGAGAGCTGATGTGTAGTATGTATCAGCAGAGCGGTGACGGCATCGCCCATGCAAAAAGAGTTCTGAGCGGTTTGTATCAGGCCTTCTGCGAGGTCGCAAAGCAGGATACCTCAGAACCCTTAATGCACAATACCCAGCAGGTATATGCGGGTATGACGTATGGAAAAGAACAATTAAATGAAAATTTTCAGGAGTCAGATACTTCCAGAGGATTCTTCGCATAAGAATCCTCTGTTTTTTGTTTTAAGCGGCGCAGCAGAAATTTATATTTCAGCTGCATGGCATTTACTTCATAAATATAGGCATCAATCAGATCCGGTTCTACAACATTCTGAAAATTCGCATATGCGAAGTCTAAGTCATTCTTTGTCCGGTTTAAATCATCTAAAAGTAAGCGGTAGCCGGCATCCGGCGCAGGTGTGTTTTTTACAATTCCAAACAATACGATCCCCACTTTCTTTATGGAAAATAAATCCTCTTTTTACTAAGTATAATCAGAAAAATCCAATCTATACAAAAAAAAGGAATATTTTTTTTTGCAGAAAAATATGTTAATGGTAAGGAAATGGATACTTGAAAAGGATTTTAAGCAGTGTAATGAGTAAAGAAACAGGAATTATGGTGATTATAGGCATTTGTCTGCTGGTTTTGTTTATCGGAATCTTAAAACAGAGGGCAGACCTTGTCTTAAATTTTGTTGTCCGGATGGCAGCAGGAGCGGTGACAATTGTCTTTTGCAACCAGCTGCTTTCGAAGAATGGCATAGACGTTATGGTGGGACTGAATCCATGGAGCCTTACAACGGTGGGACTGCTGGGAGCAGGAGGATTTACCCTGCTTTATGGAATTATGGCATATCGTCTGATGTAATATTTGTGAAATGTGACGAAAGAAAAAACTTTCCCAATTCGACATGTACAAGGTCATGGGGACATCGTATAATGCGATTACAGCGAAGGGGGAAGGAATTATAACAATACTGGTGATAATTATGCTTGGACTGGCAGTTTGCTTTGACTTATGGAAGTCAAAAATACCGAACTGGCTGACGGGCATGGGGGTGATGACAGGATATGCAGCACATATCCGGGGAGAAGGAGAAAAGGGAATTATACTGGTAACAGTAATGATGTTAATTCCCGTGATTCTATTCTATTTATTATTCTTGATGCATGCAATGGGAGCCGGAGACATTAAGCTTTTTATGGCACTCTCCTGCATGACAGATTATTCTATTGTGCTTCACACAATTATTTTTTCCTTATGTTTGGCAGCAGTATACGGATTGTTCCGGCTGATAAGGCAGGGAACATTAATACAGCGTATATTGTATTTTAGAACTTATATGCAGAGCAGTCTGGTGAGAAAACAGTGGGTGCCTTATCGGGAGCAGTCCGGTATGGATGATTCCTGCATGCATCTGGCACCGGCGGTACTGGGCGGCTATTTACTGACATTGGGGGTGGTGTAATGAATCAGATATCAATTGCAATCTGCGATGCGGACAGTGCCTATGGAAATAAACTGGCAGAATATCTTCTGGAGACAGGAAATGTGGCAAAGGCAGAAGTATATACAGACTGGAACAGTGTGGAGGCAGATTTAAATGAAGAAAAAAGAGATATCTGGCTGATTAATTCAGGGCTGTTGAAAGAAGCAGAAACCCTTCCTTTAAAGAAAGAAATGGTATGTCTGGCAGAAGAACGGCTGGGAGCAAGAGAGGCAGCATTGCCGCATATTTATAAGTACCAGTCTGCCAATGTCATCCTGCAGGAAATGTATGCATTACTGGCGGAGCGTCCAACGGAAATCTGTCTGCGGGGAAGCAGGAAGGGTCGTACCATAGGACTGCTGTCACCCTGGTATGACGGGCTGTCTTTATTGGCAGGACTGGCTGTAGCACAGGTTTTGGCAGAGAAGGGAAAGGTTTTATACATTAATACCAGAGGATATTGCGGCATGAAGCTGCCGGAAATGGAAGAAAGCCATAATTTATCCGATGTTTTGCTATCTCTCCGGCTTGGAAGTACCAATGGGGGTGCCAGCGTGATGAGCGGAATTACTACTGTGGGCGAACTTGGCATTATGGTTCCGGTAGAACAGGCAGTTTTATTGGGTGAAGTAAAAGCACAGGATTATCACAGACTTTTAGAAATTATCTGGCAGGAATTGTCCTTTGATTATGTGATATTAGAGATACAGCCGGAGCTTGCTGATACGGGAAGAATTATCGAAGAGTGTGACAGGGTGTATGCATTTTTAAAGCAGGAATATGGAATGGATACGGTAGAGCAACAGCTTATGTCACAGGAAGTAAAAGGAAAGATTCAGATTATAAAGATTCCGGAACGATTGCAGACAGGTGAAAGATATGAAAATTCCGGTAATCCGGTTGCAGCAGCAGGCTATTTCAAAGAGTGGATAGCACAGGAAATAGAAAGAGAAGAAGACAATGAAAAAGAAATGCCTTAGGAAAGAAGTAGATAAGGAAATGGATAAGAAAGTACATAAGTAAATGCGTAAGAAGATGTATGGGGGAAAGGCATTCAGATGGAGACAAAGGAGAATTTAAAGGAACGCTTGAAGCATCAGGTAATGGAACGGATGGACATTTCAAGAACCATGGAAGATGAAGAAATCTTAGAACTGGTGCAAAAGACTTTGGAAGAAGACAGCCATAGAATGCCTATGAGTATTTCCATGCGGCAGAATCTGATTCGGGAAATCTTTCATTCCCTGCGGAGGCTGGATATTTTGCAGGAGCTTATTGAGGATGCTGACATTACAGAAATTATGGTAAATGGGACCAAAGGAATCTTTTATGAAAAGGCAGGGAGGCTTTATCAGTGGGATAAACACTTTACATCAGAAGAAAAGCTTCAGGATGTCATACAGCAGATTGCAGGAGGCAGTAACCGTATGGTAAATGAATTACATCCTATTGTAGATACCAGACTGCCGGATGGCTCCCGGGTAAATATTGTCTTAAAACCTATTGCCATAGATGGAACAGCGTTGTCCATCCGCCGTTTTCCCAAAGAGCCTGTCCGGATGCAGACACTGATAGAATGGGGTTCTATTTCAAGGGAAGTGGCAGATTTTTTAAAGCATCTGGTGTGTGCCGGCTATAACATTTTTGTATCAGGAGGAACAGGAAGCGGTAAGACTACATTTCTAAATGCTTTGTCGGAATTTATTCCAAAGGAAGAACGTGTGGTTACCATTGAGGACTCAGCGGAGCTGCAGCTGCTTGGGCTACCCAATCTGGTGCGTCTGGAGAGCCGGGATATCAAGCTTCCGGGAGCAGAGGAGATTACCATCCGGGATTTGATAAAAAGTGCACTTCGTATGCGCCCAAACCGGATTATCGTCGGGGAATGCCGTGGGGCAGAAGCACTGGATGTCCTGCAGGCAATGAATACCGGACACTCCGGCAGCCTGAGTACCGGACATGCCAATTCGGCAATGGATATGGTAAGCCGCCTTGAGACGATGGTGCTGATGGGAATGGATATGCCGCTGGCAGCAATCCAGAGTCAGATAGCATCGGCCATTGATATTATCATACAACTTGGCAGAATCAGGGATGGCAGCAGAAAATTGCTGCAGGTTGTGGAAGTGAAGGGGGTAGAAAATGGCAAGGTATGTTTACACGAGCTCTTCCGGTTCCGGGAGAAAAAAGAACAGGGAAGCATCGGCGGAATCTGGGAGAAGAAAGGAGAACTTCTCTATCAGGAAAAATTACAGGCTGCCGGATTATCGTCAATATCATTTTAAGAAAAGACAGTTTTTATTATATGTTGGAGAATTTCTGCTGCTGGATATTCTGATAGGCTGGCTGTTTTATCAGTCCACTCTGGCAATTCTTGCAGGATTTGGTTTATGTCCAGTATTTCTTCGAAACAAAAGGAATTCTGCTAAGATACAGCGCCAGAATGATTTAAAGCTTCAGTTTAAGGATGCACTGCTATCGGCAGCAGGAGCAATGCGGGCAGGATATTCCATTGAAAATGCGTGGCGGGAAGCAAAAAAAGATGTGATACAGCAGTATGGCATGGAAAGTGATATGGCGGTGGAAATGCGCCAGATGATACACCAGATGGACTGTAATGTGCCATTGGAGCAGCTGTTAGAGGATTTTGCAGAGCGGAGCCGGATAGAGGATGTAGAGCAGTTTGCGGGAATTTTTTCTTATGCCAAGCGGAGCGGCGGGGATTTTACTGCAATTATGGGAAATACAGTTCGGCAGATGGCAGACCGGATGGAATTGCAGGAAACCATAGAGACAGCATTGACAGCAAGGAAGATGGAACAGAAGGTAATGAATGTAATTCCCTTATTTATACTGGCATTTGTCAATGTGACATCGGGAAGCTTTTTGGAAGCATTGTATGGGAATGTGGCGGGGGTGCTGATTATGACAGGGTGTCTTATTCTCTATGGACTGGCATATCTTTGGTCAGAGAAAATCGTAAGACGTATTGGAGAAAGTATATGTTAAAGAAAATGAAGAAGCAAAAGAAAAAGCTGGCAATTCTGGTACTTTTGGCAGCAGTTTTACTGGGAATTGCAGCGGAGTGGATGCAAAAGCAGGAATCTCATTTTAAGGAGAACTGTTTAATAAGAAATGAACCGGGGGAAGGAGACTATCAGGAATCTTTAAATTATATAGAAGAAGATAGTGGGGAAAAAGGGCAGATTGTATTAAATCTGCAGGAACGTACTTTAACAGCAGCGGAATGGAAAGAGATATTGCCGGAGGCAGAAAAAGAAGCAGAAGAAGTATTTCGAAACGGGCAGCAGGCAGACCATGTCAGTGGACAGGTGGTTTTATGCGAACGTGTTAAAAATGGTCTCATTTCTGTGGAATGGAAGTTAGAACCGGATATCTGGATTGATTTACAGGGAAATATAGAGGAAGAAAATCTTTTGCCGGGGCAGGTGGTGAATGCTACCGCAATTTTGTCGAATGGAAAAAATCAGGCAGAGTATTCCTTTCCCATCTGTCTTTATCCTTCAGAAAACCAGAATGAAACCAATCTGGGAAAAAAGATAGAACAATATCTTTATAATCAAAATGCAGAAGAAAAAGAAGTGGAGCTGCCACAGAATATGGATGGTGTAGCACTTCGCTGGGAAGAAGAAACCGAGAAGCCGTTGGTTATTTTTCTCTTCCTGGGGATATTTGCAGCAGTAGTGATTCTATGGAGTGGGAAAAAGGAACAGCAGGATGCAAAAAAACGTTGGGAAGAGGAATTGGTAAAAGATTATCCGGAAATGGTTAGTCGATTGGGATTATTATTAGAAGCCGGTATGTCATTGCGTCAGGCGTGGAAGAAGCTGACAGATACATATGAGAGTAAACGGAAGGAACAAAGACTGCCAAAACGTGCCGGTTACGAGGAAATGCTGCTTACCAGAAGAGAATTAGAGGATGGAATGGGGGAAAGCCTGGCATATGAGCGGTTTGGAGAACGATGCGGACTGGCATCCTATCGCAGGTTTGCATCTATTCTGACACAGAATCTCAAGAAGGGAACTGTAGGAATCGGCAGAATTCTTGCAAAAGAATCAGAGGATGCATTTTCCCAGCGAAAGACTATGGCGCAGCGACTGGGAGAGGAAGCAGGAACAAAATTATTGTTTCCTATGCTAATGATGATGGTGGTGATTATGGTCATTCTTGTTGTGCCTGCATGTATGACCATGCACATATAAGTTACCAGGCAGCCGTAAGAAGCTGTCAGTGGCAGGTTTCGGCTGTAAGCAGATAACAGGTAACTAAAACAATATGTAACTAAAACAATAGGTAAATAAAGGAGGAAGGAACATGAAAGGTGTAGTAAATGTAAAACGGACAAATCCAATGAACGTTGTAAAAAGAATAAAAGGAAGTCTGACCCGGTTTTTAAAAGAGGAAGATGGGGTAGGTGTTGTGGAAGTGGTTCTGATTCTGGTGGTTCTGATTGGACTGATTGTTATTTTTAAATCAAAACTGACGGTTCTTTTAAACAGTATCTTTTCGACAATTACCCAGCGGACCGGTTCTTTGTAGAAAATGGAAAGAACAAGGGAAAAAGGGAGTATTACATTGTTCTTAAGCCTTGCATTGACGATGATTTTAAGTCTGGTATTTACTCTGCTGGAATCTGCACGCCTCTATGGATTAGAGGCGCAGAGCAAAATGGAAACGGAACTTTTGCTGGAATCCAAAATGGCAGAGTATGATACCGCGCTTTTTGAGCAGTATCATTTCTATTTCCTGGAGGCAGGCAGGAAAGGAGAGCCGGAACTTAGTAGTCTGGAACAGTCATTGCAGGAACTTGGAGAAGAGAACCTTAAGGCGAAGCCGGGATTCTTAAAAATGTCATATACCAATCTTTATGAGATGCAGTTAGAGAACTGCTATATTACGAATTATACGATGGCAACCGATGATGCGGGAGCTGAATTTCGAAGGCAGGCAGCAGATTATGTAAAGCGTACCATGGGAATTGCGGCCATTGAAAAATTATATGAAAAGGCAACAGAAGCAAAGGAACTGACAGAAGACAATAAAGACATCGAGAAGAAGTTCGAAGCTGCTATTCAGGAGACCGATACACAGAGTGGGCTGGAAAGAAACACAAAACGGAATAGCGCAAATCAGAAGAATGAGAATCCACTGGATTATGTAAAAGAACTCAAGAATAAAAGTATCCTGTCACTGGTGGTAGAAGATGTATCAGCGGTATCGACACAGACCATTGATTTATCCGATGATATTGCAAAGAGAACCTGTTTTACAGGAAATGGAGAGGCACAGCAGGAGGATATGACAACGGGACTTTTCTTCCGGGAATATTTATTGAAGCAGTTTAGTGATTACCGAAATCAGAGTGAGTCGGAAGTGTTGCAATATGAGATGGAATATCTCATTGCAGGGAAAGATTCTGATGTGGCAAACCTTGCTGGCGTTGCAGAACGCATGCTGGCGATTCGTGAGGTGGCAAACTATATTTATTTGAAAGGGGATGCCGAGAAAACGGCATTGGCGAATACCATAGCACTTGTAACTGCGGGCTGGACAGCTAATCCGGCGGTAGTCAAGGTGGTAGAAGAAGGAATTCTTGTGGCATGGGCATTTTCAGAAAGCATAAAAGATGTAAAAACGCTTTTAAAGGGTGGCAAGGTTCCTTTTTTAAAAGGAAATGCCGAGTGGACATTAGACGTTGGAGCATTGTCGGAATCCTTTGCAAAAGAAGAGGAAAGTAAGACCAGTGAAAGTGGTTTAAGTTATGGGGATTATTTAAGAATTTTATTATATCTTACCGGACAGGAGAAGCTTACCTATCGGGCAATGAATCTGATGGAGCAGAATATCAGGCGGCTGCCGGACCGGGAGAATTTTCGGATGGACTGCATGATTGGTAGTATGGAAATACAGTGCAGTTATCTGTCAAAACCATTGTTCTTCGGGTGGTTTGGAAGTGGCGAAAGCTTCAAAGGAGATTATCATTTTCAGGAAAAAAATTCATTTTCCTATGTTTATTAACAAAAGAAGAAAGGGGGTGCATAAAGGTGTCTCTTCTCAGAATTCAAATAAAAAATCAATATAAAAAAACTCTCTCTAACCCAGATAATACAAATCTATTGTATAGCAATTCTACAAACAGAAAAGAGACACCTTTATGTGCCTCCACGACGGCGTCTATGACAATAGAAGCAGCTATCGCATTGCCACTGTTTGTAATCTGTATACTATCGGTAATCTTTCTTTTCCGGGTATTGGAATTACAGCTGGATGTGGAATATGCCTTGCAATATGCCGCCAGAAAAAGTGCCATTCATGCACATATGACACATGAAAGCGGGCTGGATTCCGTTGTGCCAATTGCAGAAGCAAAAATCCTGTTTCAAAGAAAATTAGAAGAACTGAAAGCACCGGTAATTTATGTGGAAGGGGAAGAAAAGGGGTTCTCTTTTTGGCGTTCTGAATTAATGGGAAATGATATTGATTTATGTGTATCTTATCGGATTGAAAATCCATTGCAGTTATTGGGACTATTTTCTTATGACATGGATCAGCGGGCAAAAGTGCATAAATGGATTGGTTATACAGGCAGTGGAAATGAAGATGGAACTTATGTCTATATTACAGAGACAGGGAAATCCTATCACTGGTTTTCGGACTGTACCTATTTGGATTTGAGCATTCTGGCGGTGCCGGAAGAGACGGTATCCGGATTACGGAATGATTCCGGAGCGAAATATAAAGATTGCGAGAAATGCCGCATAGGAAAGAAAGATACCAAAACAGTATTTGTAACAGAATATGGAGAGGCAGTGCACAATAGTCTTTCCTGCAGTGGGTTAAAGCGTACCGTATACCGTATTTTGCTGGAAGAAGCGGGAAATCATTCGCCCTGTGGAAAATGTGAAAAGAGAAAAGCTTCCTGAGGAAATAAATGTATCAGAAAAATATGAGAAGAAAGAAACGGCAGATAGCAGGTTATAAGCAGTAAGTAGCAGATAGAAAATAACGAATAACAAGGAGATAAGGGGATGATGACGATATGTTCTGTACTTGGAATGTTGGGGATATGTTCCATCGAAGATATCCGAAAAAAAGAAATACAAAGCATAAGAGTATTGTGTTTTGGCATTGGTGGGATTTTGCTGCATCTCTGGCAGAGAAACCAGTCATTATACAGCATGTTAGGAGGGATTGCCGTCGGGGCAGCAGTTATTATTCTGTCATTGGTGTCTGGTGGAATTATTGGAATTGGCGATGGACTGGTACTTTGTGTAGCGGGAATTTACATTGGAGGAATCAATACCATGCGTCTACTTCTGACAGGACTTTTCCTGTCCTCTTTGTATGCACTGGTATTGCTGTTCATGCACAGAAAAAGACGAAAAGACACCATTCCTTTTATTCCGTTTCTGCTGGCGGCATATCTCATTCTGTTGATTTTATAAGACAATGGAAAAAGAAATGTTATCTGCCGGCTTCTTATACCATAGAGGCGGCAGTTATAGTGCCAATGATATTGGCACTATTCTGTACCCTGATTGTAGTCAGCTACGAACTGCATGACAGGGTAAAGCTGGCGGCGGAAGAAAGCAGCAAGAACAAAATAGAATGTATGGAGGAAATTTATATTGGAGATATGTTATAAGAGAAATCTGAATCAGAGTTATATGTTTATTACATCAGATCCCGCATATTCCGGATATCAGATTCATATGTGCCGACAGAATCATATTCATAATTTATTGCAGTTTGAACCGGTAGTTTCAGAAGGGGAGACACAGTTTCGATATGAAATTACCGGAAAACGTTCTTTGGATCATGTTTTGGAGAGCAGTGATTTTGCCATAGATATGTTTGCAAAAATGTTAGAAACTTTATTGGGAATCTGTCAGGAAATCCGGCCATATCTTTTGGAGGAAGAGGGAATTCTATTAGACCCGGAGAGTATTTATCTTGAGAATGGAACCAAGAAGTTCTACTTCACCTATTGCCCCGGCAGACAGGAACCTGTTACAGAAGGATTCCGAAAGCTGATGGAGTATCTTCTGGCAAAGATTAATCATGAAGATGAACAGATGGTTCTTGCATCTTATGAGGCATATCAGAAATCAACAGAAGAAGGATTTTCTTTGGGTGAAATCCTAAGGATATTATATCAGTACCGGCAGCAGGATGTAGAGGATTATGTACCGGTCCGGCAGAAATCTGTTTCATCTAAAAAGGTAGAGGCATTGCAGAAGGGCATTATGCCATGGGAGCAGGAAAAGAAAGATGCAGCTGTGGAGGAAAAGCCAACTGCAAAGAAAAAGAAGGGGTATTGGAAAAAATATGAGATAGATACAATTGAAAAGGATGATGAATATTATAAGAAGGATGCTCAAAGCCGTGGCTGGAATATGGCAATGGAAGAAAAATTGCAGGAATGCATTGCTGCAATCAGCCGGATTCCGGCATTCTTAACAGGAAAGATAAATCATGAGAAGGAGGAGGAACCAATCGTGTGTACACCTATGGATTACAAAGAAATGCAGGAGGAAAATCCGACCGTTTATCTTGGAACGGAGCGGGCTCCGGAAGGAGTTCTGCGTTATGATGGAAAAGAGGATATTTCGAATATCCGGATGGAGTATTTCCCTTTTATCATAGGTAGCAGTGAGCAGGCGGACGGAAATGTATGTATACAGGGAGTCAGCCGCATGCATGCCCGCATTACCAGAGAAAAAGAGAATTATTATGTGGAAGATTTAAATTCCATGAACGGAACATGGCTCAATGGGAAAATGCTGGCATATCGGGAGAAGGAGCAGTTATGCATGAATGATGTGATTCAGCTGGGACGTGAGAGGTTTACATTTCTTTAAGAAAAAGGTTATATTTCCTTCGTTGACAGTGCCTTTTGAAAGTGTTATTGTCAGATTCATAAAAGACTAGAAGAAGGATAAGTTATATTGATTCAGAAAATAGATGCATGTTTAAAAGAGCGGGGATATTCCTTTATCAAAGTGTCGCCGGAAGAGGTTGGGGTATACTATAGATTTACAGAAGGAAGGGCACAGGTGGTTGCTGGAATCTTTATGCATCCGGGATTTGTACTGGAAACAGAAAAATTGCAGGCAATTCAGAAAAAACTGCAGGAGCTGTTTCTTCATCCGGAAGGAAGGATTCCGGGCTGTGAACAGAATATGGCAATCTATCAGGTGGAGTTACTGACGTTACTGGTTGCAGATGATATAGGACAGGCACGTATGCTCGGTGGCAGCTGTCGGAATGTCTGGCTTATTAATGGGCAGACAGGGCAGCTTATGATTTTTGAAAACCAGCCGGGAGATTTCTATGGATTAAGAGATGCATTACAGGAACAGATATCCGGTGGTGGGAGGCAAAGAGGTTATGCTTCACAGGGGTATGCACAGACGGATAATTACCGTAGAACAGAAGAGAAGCGAGGTCTTACTTTGTGGCAGAGGATAAAACAGTATCCGTCCTGGTGTAACGCCGGCATTGTTTTGATAAATATCATAGTATTTCTGTTATTGAGCGTACTTGGCGATACGGAATCTGCAGCTTTTATGGAACAACATGGAGCAGTATTTCTGCCGGATGTATTTGGACAGGGAGAATGGTGGAGACTGTTTACGGCCATGTTTTTACATTTTGGACTGGCACATCTTGCAAATAATATGATTGTATTATTCTGGACTGGAGACAGACTGGAACGTCTGATAGGAAAGTGGCGCTATCTTATCATTTATTTTGGCGCAGGATTGTGCGGTAATCTGCTTTCACTTCTGGTAACACAGGGCAAAGGAACCCTGACGGTGTCAGCAGGTGCCTCAGGTGCCATTTTTGGTGTATTTGGAGCTTTACTCTGGGTAATAATTGCCAACAGAGGAAGGGTAGAGGAACTGAATATCAGAGGAATTGTAATTATGATTGCATTGAGCCTATATTATGGATTTACCAGTACCGGAGTGGACAACTGGTGTCATGTAGGCGGACTGATTAGCGGATTTTTTCTGTCACTGCTTCTATATCGCAGAAAGGATTGATTTTATTCCGGAAAATTTATATACTGTTGATATATGATTGAATGAAGTAAGATGAAAAACTTAAGATACGGAGGCAGAAATGAAAGTAAATATATATTACGGTGGTAGAGGACTTCTGGATGATCCTACTTTATATGTAATCGGGAAAATGGAAGAAGTTTTAAAAGAGCTTCGTGTCAGTGTGGAACGATATAATATATACGAGCACAAGAATAGCATCTCTACGTTGCCGCAGACCTTAAAGGATGCAGATGGAATCATTCTGGCAACGACAGTAGAGTGGCTTGGAATCGGTGGTTATATGCAGCAGTTTTTGGATTCCTGCTGGCTTTACGGAGACAAGGAAAAGATTAAGACAACCTATATGCAGCCAATCGTTATGTCAACCACGTATGGAGAACGTGAAGGGGAACTGACATTGTCCAATGCATGGGAAATTTTAGGCGGTCTGCCGTGCAGTGGAATGTGTGGCTATGTAGATGATCTGGTAAGCTTTGAAATGAATCATGACTATTCCCTGATTATTGAGAAAAAAGCAGAAAATCTTTATCGTACAATTTCTCAGAAACAGAAGAGTCTGCCGACTTCTAATCAGGCGGTAACCAGAACCATCCTGCGGACACAGCAGATGGATTTAACACCACAGGAGAGTGAGCAGTTATCACAGTATGTGGCAGATGATTCTTACGTAAAGAAACAGAAAGAAGATATTGAAGAATTAGCATCCATGTTTAAGGATAAATTAAGTGTACAGCAGAATGACACGCAGACAGAATATATTACAGAATTAGAAAGCCATTTTGTGCCACAGGGGGATTTCACGGCGAACTATCTCTTTATGATTGAAGAGAAAAAGAAACCATTGGTAGTGGAAGTAGCAGGAGAGGAGTTAAACTGCTATTATGGACAACAGGAAAATGTAGATGTATATGCGAAACTTACCGGAGAAGTCATGAATAATATCTTGGCGGGCAGAATGACTTTTCAGAGAGCATTTATGACCGGTGAGATGACTGCAAAAGGAAACTTTAAGACACTGCGTACCTTAGATCAGATTTTTATTTTTGAATAGAAAGAAGGAGTAACCATGAAAGACGATAATTGTATTTTTTGTAAACTGGCAGCAGGCGATATCCCGACAAATACCGTATATGAGGATGATACATTCCGTGTCATTATGGATGCCAGTCCTGCAACAAGGGGACATTCCTTAATTATTCCCAAAGACCATTTTGCAAATCTTTATGAAATGGATGAGGAAGTAGCAGCAAAAGCAATGAAGCTTGCTAAGAAAATGGCAGTTCATATGAAAGAAAAATTAAACTGTGATGGATTTAATTTACTTCAGAACAATGAAGAGACTGCAGGACAGACAGTATTTCATTTCCATATGCATCTGATTCCAAGATACAAGGGAGACAAGAATGATGATATTTTAAAATATACTCCATTAGAGCTTTCTGATGATGAAATGAAAGAAATCTTGGATAAGATAAAAGTAAAATAGTAAGAAAAATAAAGGTGTAAAGTCTTATATAAAATCAGGACTTTACACCTTTTGACTTTATGCTTTCTTCTTCTTTTTCTCACTGGCTTCTTCAATGAGCTTAAGAATGGTATGAATAGAATCTAACTGCTGGCTGGACTTCATATTAGAAATATAAGTCTCCTTTTCTGTCATGACTTTCTTAATGGCAGCATCTAAGGTTTCTTTGGTCAGATTCTCTTCTTCAATCACATAGCTATACCCTTGTTTTTCAAAAGAGCGGGCATTTAAAATCTGGTCACCACGGCTTGCAGCAGCAGACAGCGGAATCAGAATATTTGGCTTGTGAAGAGCAAGCAATTCACAGATTGCATTTGCACCGGCACGGGAAATGACAAGAGAACTTAAAGCAAACATATCCCGAAGTTCTTTCCCAGCATATTCAAACTGGACATAGCCGGAACGGTTGTTATATAATTTATCTATATTTCCTTTCCCACAGAGATGGATAATCTGATAGTTGGCAAGCAGGTCATCTAAGAGACCACGTACCGCATCATTAATAAATTTGGAACCGCTGCTTCCACCGACTACTAAGATAACCGGTTTATCCATGGTAAAACCACAAAGTCTGGCAGCCTGTTCTTTGTCGCCGCTTAAAAGTTCCTGGCGGATTGGAGAACCGGTAAGAACTGCCTTATCCTTTGGAAGATATTCTACAGTTTCCGGGAAATTACAGCAGACCTTGCAGGCTGCCGGAATTGCAATTTTATTAGCAAGACCAGGTGTCATATCAGATTCATGAATAATAGCAGGAATCCGGAGGCGTTTCGCTGCGAGAACGACAGGAACGGAAACGAATCCACCTTTTGAAAAGACAACATCCGGTTTGATTTTTCTTAAAAGAGATACAGACTGTGCGTAGCCTTTGATCACACGGAACGGATCTGTGAGATTACGGAGATCCTTATAACGACGGAGTTTTCCTGAGGAAATTCCATAATAAGGAATGTTCTGTTCTTCAATTAACTGTTTTTCCATGCCGGCATAGGAACCGATATAAGAGATTTCATAACCAGCCTCTTTTAAAGCAGGAAAAAGAGCAATGTTTGGAGTTACATGACCGGCGGTACCACCGCCTGTTAAAACGATTTTTTTCATGAAAAGAATCCTTTCTTTAATATCAGATTACTTATAATGTAAAATGATTTGCTGAATAATATATTATACTCTTGGTAAAAAAAGTCAACTCTATTTAAAACCTTATACAATCGTAAAAATACCAGAAAATAAAGCGGGGGGTATGTGAAAATGAAAGCATTGTATTATCGGTACTTATTTGAAAATGTGGAAAATGGAATGATTCAGGCAGGCAGTATCTATAACGAGGAGAATGACTGCAGTGTGAATTATGTATACTTATCCGGAAATCCTACGAACAGTAACATAAACGACGGTGTAAGCAGTAAAGACAGCAGTAGAACAAATGATATAACAGGCATCGGTATCTTGGACAAAAGAACCATCAGAAGACTGGCCGGTGCACCGATAGATCTTGTGGTAGTAGGAGAATATACGAGGAACTGTCTTGGCATATTGTATGCACTATTGCAAAATACGACGATTCAGACGGTGATTATGCCTTATGTAGCACCGATTCACCGGATGCTGGTGGAGCAGTGGATATCGGAGGAACAGGATATGGAAGAGAAGGCATTACCGGAACAATGGATATTGGGGCCGGAAATGTCACCGGAAAAACTATTAGAATTTTCCTGCCTCATCCGGCATCCTTACCATGCATTAAAGAATATGGGGGTGGAAAATGTCTATTTATTATATGGAAATTGTCCGCCCTGTTCCCTGGACGCAGTGCAGAATGCCAGAAAAGGAAATTATTTCGAACTGGCAGATGCAGAGGATTTAGAAACGATAAAGATTATGGAACGGGAATACATTCCGGTGGTCAAGGCCGGATGCATCATTAAAAATAAGTGGGTATTTTATTTTTCTGCATATGGAATGAATGTAATGGAACTATATCAGTTTACCAGAAGATATTATACGAAAGAAGGCTATGACAGGGCACTTCGTCATCCGGAAAATACACAGTATCAGGCGGGAATGCAACGGTTATTAGAGGCATATAAGAAGACTTACGGTTTGGAAGCATTTGCAGCAGTTATTATGTATGCAGGTCCGGGTCAGGTAAAAGAAAGCGGAAGTAAAATCAATGGTGCCATGTATGAACAGTCTTTTGGCAGAGAAAATCATTGTTCTCCGTATCTGGATGCCGGCAGAACGGTATGCATGTTAAAATGTATCCAGCGAAATGATTATGGAATGCTCCGGAACCAGTTTACCAGGGAGAGCAGAACCCTTCGAATGGGCGTACTGTTTTTGGGAAATATTGATATGCACAAAAATATGGAAGAGATTTTAAAACGTTATCGGGGCTATGGAAAGACGGTACGGATTGTATCGATTCCCGGCAATGACGATGTGTCAAAATGGAATCCGGAATTTCCGTGGAAATTTGAAGGAGAAGGTATCCGTTATTGGGTTGGAAATATCAATGAGCGAATGGATACGAAGATACTAAAAGATATTCTGCTGGCTGGGTCCTATAACCGGATTATCAGCGTAAATGAAGAATATGGCTACTGCCTTTCCGGCTATATGTTGGATGGGGAAGAATATCAGCAGCTTTTGTAGAAGACCGCAGAAACAAAGGGAAAAATGGAAAAAGATGCGGCGAAAACACGGCGTTGTCCTCTTTTCAAATGGAATGTTCCTTTTTATAATAGAAAGAAAAAGGAAAAGAGGTTATAAGAATGGGAGCTTTCATGAATTTGGTGTATGAATATGCAAATTACATAATTCTGGCAGGAATGCTCTTACAAATGATAATAATTCTGCAGGTTCTGGTTAAAGTGAACCGGACAGACCGCAGATTACAAATGATACAGGGAAAAGTAGAAGATTATCTGAATGTCATATTAACTGAAGACAGTGGAAAAGAAGAACCATTGGTATCGAGACAGGAAGAACTGATGCGGGATTCTATTGAAAAGAAGAGAAAACAGCAGGAAGAAGCGGTATTTAATGCTGTTTTGAAGGAAATTTTTCCTTGATAAATGCATATAGGTTTGATAAAATAAACTCTAATGAAATTTTATTCATAATTAGGGAATTGTGTATAGAAAAAACAAAGGAGTGAATTTGAAATGAGTAAAGTAACATTTGATTACTCAAAGGCAGCTTCCTTCATCAGTGAAGAAGAAGTTGGCTATATGAGCAAACTTGTAGACAATGCAAAAAAAGAGTTATTGGATAAAACCGGAGCCGGAAATGATTTCTTGGGCTGGCTGGATCTTCCGGTAGATTATGATAAGGAAGAGTTCGCAAGAATTCAGAAAGCAGCAGCTAAGATTCAGTCTGATTCTGAAGTGTTAGTAGTAATCGGAATCGGTGGTTCTTACCTTGGTGCAAGAGCCGCAATCGAATTCTTAAGACATGGATTTTATAATAATGTTTCTAAGGAAGTTCGTAAGACTCCTGAGATTTATTATGCAGGAAACAGCATCAGCGGAAGCTACTTACAGGGACTGCTTGATGTAGTAGGAGACCGTGATTTCTCCGTAAATATTATTTCAAAATCAGGAACAACAACTGAGCCTGCAATCGCTTTCCGTATCTTCAAAGAAAAGTTAGAGAAGAAATATGGTAAAGAAGAAGCTGCAAAGAGAATTTATGCAACCACAGATAAAGCAAAGGGAGCATTAAAACATCTTGCAGATGAAGAAGGATATGAGACATTTGTAGTACCGGATGATGTCGGAGGACGTTTCTCCGTACTTACCGCTGTAGGACTTCTTCCAATCGCAGTAAGTGGTGCAGATATCCAGAAATTAATGGATGGAGCTGCAGAAGGAAGAAAACTTGCTTTAGAGCAGGATTTCACAGAGAATGATGCATTACAGTATGCAGCAGTTCGTAACATTTTATTAAGAAAAGGCAAAGCAGTAGAAATTCTTTGCAACTACGAGCCAAGTCTTCATTATGTATCTGAATGGTGGAAACAGTTATTCGGAGAGAGTGAAGGAAAAGACCAGAAGGGTATCTTCCCGGCATCTGTAGATTTAACAACAGACTTACATTCTATGGGACAGTTCATTCAGGATGGTTCCAGAATTATGTTTGAGACTGTTATGAACGTTGAGACTCCGAAGCACAATATCACAATTCAGGAAGAACCGGTTGACTTAGACGGATTAAATTATCTTGCTGGGAAAGATATGGACTTTGTAAATAAGAGCGCAATGAACGGAACCATTCTTGCACATACCGATGGTCAGGTTCCAAACTTCATGGTAAAGATTCCAGAGCAGAACGAATTCTATTTAGGAGAATTATTCTACTTCTTCGAGTTTGCATGTGGTGTCAGCGGATACCTGCTTGGAGTAAATCCATTTAATCAGCCAGGTGTAGAAAGCTACAAGAAGAACATGTTCGCATTACTTGGAAAACCAGGTTATGAAGAAGCAAGAGAAGCATTAATGAAACGTTTATAAAAACTGCTGAAGCAGGGTAAGATGGAATCATTTAAATTTGAATCAGTCCTTGCATTACAGCAAAAAAAGAACTCCATCCGATTGGATATCCAGCCGGATGGAGTTCTTTCTTTGCTTTACAGAAAATTGCTTTCCATTAAAGCAAAAAACGCTCTGCGAGGATGCGCACTGCGGCGTATAAGGTAGATGTCGCAAGCGACCGCCGCAGGCGCGAGAATGTGCCAAGGCACATTCTTATGCATATTATAAAGTAAATGAATTCATATTTTCTTCCAGGATGGAAGCAATCTCTTTCAGACGATTTGCATTTTCCATGATTTCCTGCATAACATTGCTGACTTCCATAACGGAAGCGGAAGTTTCTTCGGTACTTGCTGCATTCTGCTGGGCAATTGCGGTAAGATTCTGTACGACATCCACAACATCTCCACGGGCTTTATCAAGCTGTGTTGTTTTGGTAGCAATCTCGCCTACGCCACTGATAGAAGAACTGATTCCATCACGAACCTGTTCGAATACCTGACCGGTCTTATGCACGTTTTCGCTCTGCAGGTTCATAATAGTTTTAACCTCATCCATGGTCTTAACTGCTTTTTCAGAATCTTCAATTAAAGCATGGATAATCTGGTCAATCTGGTTTGCAGATTCATTGGACTGGTCAGCCAGTTTCTGAATCTGCGATGCAACAACGGCAAATCCACGTCCTGCCTCACCAGCACGGGCTGCTTCGATAGAAGCATTTAAGGAAAGCAGGTTTGTTTCTTCTGCGATGGAAGAAATCAAAGTTGTAGCTTCTTTAATTTTCAGGGCAGAGATATTAGTTATATTGGTCTGTTCATAAATAACATCAATAGAAGCAATTGCCTGCTGGTTGATGTTGTCCAGCTCTTTCAGGGTGGCAGCAGCTTCCTCGCTGGATTCACGCATCAGGTTAGCAGTGCTTGTAAGACTTTCAACCTGACTGTTGGTATGTTCAATCATGTTACCCATATTAACGATATCATCGGTAGCTTTCTGGGTTTCGGAAGCCTGATTGGTTGCTCCGGTAGCAATTTCATTTACTGCGGTTTCTACATTTCCCACGGTTGATGTTGTGTGGGATGCATTGGTATCCAGTTCAGTAGATGCATTGTAAAGCAGTTCACTCTGGGACTTAATCTGTGAAACAATTGTAACTAACTTCTCACGTAAATCTCCGATAGCTCTTGCCATCTGCCCGGTTTCATCCTTACGTTTGCTGATGCGGATAGTAGTCGGGCTTTCTGCAAAGTTCAGGGAAGAGAAACGTTTGATAACATTGGTAATCTCTACAATCGGACGGGTCATTTTACTTGCAATAAGGAAAGAAATGATTCCCAGTACAATAAAGATAACAATTGCGGCACCACCGGCGCGGGCATAAATTGCATCCTTAGCACTTAAAATATCTCCACGGTCAGCAGTAATGACCAAAATAGCTGCTTTATTGGAAGTGACATAGTAAGCCGCATATTTTTCAGCACCTTTGAATTCATAGATTACCAGACCCTTCTGCTGTTCTTTACCTGCTTCTAAATCAGCTACCACCTGTTTAATTGCGGCATTTTCTACAGGTTGTCCGATTTTACTTTCATCCGGATGGTAAATCATGGTTCCATCTGAACCAACCACATAGGCGTAACTGGAATCCAGATCATTGATGCAGACATCACCGATCAGAGTTTCTAGATATGCCTGATTTAAAATAACGTTACCGCTCCGGTTCAGGGCAGCATCAACATTTAAACCGCAGGTATCACAGACATCACGCATATAACTTTCTGCCAAAGTGGAAATTGCATTATCCGCAACCGGTATAATCATAATCAGAAGAGAAGCAACACTGATGATAATACTCAGCAGAACTAACTGTACAACATTAAAACGCATGGAGTGAAGTCCGGCCTTTTTCTCCTTCTTCTCCTTAGGCACTTTTGGCGCCTTTGGTGCTTTCGGCACTTTCTGCGCTTTCACAGGCTTTGGAGCCTTTACTGGATTCTGCTTCAAAGCAGAATCTTTTTGCTTACGTTCCTTCATAAAAATACATCCTCCTTGATAACCATTACGAAAAAGACGAAATCTTTTCTTGTGATTTTGCGTAATTATTATTAGGAAATTATATCATGAATTGGATAAAAAGTACAGAAACTTGACAAATAAAAATTACTTTGTTATAATCCGTGATGTAACAAATTTGTAATAAATGTAATAAAAATGAATAAAATGACATATACTTGTTAATAATCCTTAAAAAAGATAAACAGGATATATGTTATGGAGGTCAAAATGAATTTAAGAAAAAGAGTGATTGAGAGCACAATTATAGCAGTGATGCTTACCGTTGTAACCGCAGTCACAGCAGTTATGCAGACAGCACCAGTAGAAAATGTACCAGAACCGCAGCAGGAAACAAAAGCTGTGGCAGATGTACAGGCAGATGGCTCCGCCGGCATTATAGAAGAATTGGCATCATTGGGAGACGCGGCAACCGAGCAGGCATCCATTGAACGTGCAGATGTAGTGGTTGTTGCAGAAGCACAGGAAGAGGAGCCTCAGCTTAGTGAGGAGCAGCAGGCATGGAACAGTAAGCTTATGGCAAATGTGGATGATTTCTTATATATAAGAAGCTCCGCAGATGGAGAGTCTGAAGTAATTGGAAAATTATATAAAGGTGCAGCAGCTGATATCGTAGAGACATTAGATGGCTGGTATCATATTACATCCGGTTCTGTAGACGGATATGTAAAGAGCGAATATTGTGTGGCAGGTCAGGAAGCATATGCTTATGCACAGACCGTATGTGACACCGTAGCAACCGTAACCACCGGTGGTCTTCGTGTCCGCAGTGAAGCAAATCCGGATGCATCTGTTATCAAGGCAGCATCAGAAGGAGATAAGCTTGTAGTTGATACACAGATAGAATCTCCGGAAGGATGGGTCGCAGTCAGCTTAAAGAATTCCACTGCATTTGTATCTGCAGATTATGTAACCGTATCCTTAAATGTAGCATCAGCAGTTTCCATGGAAGAAGAAAGAGCTGCATTGGAAGAGAAGGCTGCAGAAGAGGCAGCAAAGAAAGCTGCACAGACTACAACAACCATGGTAACACAGAATGCATCTGTAGCAGCAAACTGTGATGAAGTAACACTTCTTGCTGCATTAATCCAGTGCGAAGCAGGCAGTGAGTGTTATGAAGGCCAGCTGGCAGTCGGAGCAGTTGTTATGAACCGTCTGAGAAGTGGTGCATATCCATCCAGTCTTTATGATGTAATTTACCAGAGCGGTCAGTTTACACCAGCAGGAAACGGAAAAGTTGCATCTGTTATTTCAAGCGGTGTCAGCGGAAGCTGTTTACAGGCAGCACAGGAAGCATTATCCGGTGTAGATAATACCGGTGGGGCATTAAGCTTCCGCCGTGCAAGTTCCGGTCAGGCAGGAGTAGTCATCGGAAACCATGTATTTTTCTAGGAAAATGTAAGAAAATATAAGAGAGTATAAAGTCAGGGTGTCAAAAGAAGTTTTTGGCACCCTGTTGTAATCTTGGAAAAAGTATAGTAATATGTGAATAGTTATTCAAAATATAAGTTTTGGAGGGTAAAAATGGAAGGATTAATAGCACTTATCATTTTAGTAATACTAGTACTGGTAATTATTGTATCCTGTATCAAGATTGTACCGCAGGCAAATGCAGTTGTTGTAGAGCGTCTGGGCGGATATCTTGCAACCTGGGGCGTAGGTCTTCATTTTAAAGCACCGTTTATTGACCGTATCGCAAAGAGAGTTCTTTTAAAAGAGCAGGTGGTTGATTTCCCACCACAGCCGGTAATTACCAAAGATAATGTAACCATGCAGATTGACACCGTTGTATATTTCCAGATTACAGACCCGAAGTTATTTGCTTACGGTGTTGAAAATCCGATTATGGCAATCGAAAATCTGACAGCAACCACACTTCGTAATATCATCGGTGATCTGGAATTAGATGAGACCCTTACTTCAAGAGAGACCATCAATACCAAGATGAGAGCTTCCCTGGATGTGGCAACAGACCCATGGGGAATCAAGGTAAACCGTGTAGAGTTAAAGAATATCATCCCACCAAAGGCAATTCAGGATGCCATGGAGAAACAGATGAAGGCAGAGCGTGAAAGACGTGAAGCAATTCTTCGTGCAGAAGGTGAGAAGAAATCTACGATTCTTGTAGCAGAAGGTAAGAAAGAATCAGCAATCTTAGATGCAGAGGCAGAGAAGACTGCCGCAATTTTACGTGCAGAGGCACAGAAGGAAGCAACCGTAAAAGAAGCAGAAGGTCAGGCAGAAGCAATCTTAAAGATTCAGCAGGCAAATGCAGACGGACTTCGTTTCTTGAAAGAAGCAGCACCGGACGATGCTGTATTACAGCTTAAGAGCCTGGAAGCTTTTGCAAAGGCTGCGGACGGAAAGGCAACAAAGATTATCATTCCATCTGAGATACAGGGCGTTGCAGGACTGGTAAAATCAATTACAGAGGTTGCCGGAGATAAATAATTAAAAAGGAAACCATAAACCTAAAATGAAATCGGGCTGCCACATCTATGTAGGACAGCCCGTTTTGTATCAAAGAGTAAGAAGAAAAGAGGAAAAAGCAATGAATTTAAAAGGACGTAATTTCTTAAAATTGATGGATTTTGAACCAGAAGAAATCCTCTATATGATAGATCTGGCAGCAGACCTGAAAGCAAAGAAGAAACAGGGTATTCTGCATGACAGCCTGATTGGCAAAAATATTGCACTGATTTTTGAAAAGACCAGTACCAGAACCCGTTGTTCTTTTGAAGTGGCAGCCCATGACCTTGGCATGCACGTAACTTACCTTGACCCGTCAGGCTCCCAGATTGGAAAGAAAGAGAGCATTCCGGATACCGCAAGAGTTTTGGGACGTATGTTTGACGGAATCGAATATCGCGGCTATGGACAGGATATCGTAGAAGAACTGGCAAAATATGCAGGCGTTCCGGTATGGAACGGACTGACCAATGAATTTCATCCGACCCAGATGTTAGCAGATATGTTAACCATCCGAGAGCATCTTGGCAGATTAAAGGGCGTAAAGCTGGCATATATGGGAGATGCCCGTTATAATATGGGAAATTCCCTGATGGTAACCTGTGCAAAACTGGGAATGCATTTTGTGGCATGTACCAATAAAAAATATTTCCCGGATCCAAAGCTGGTTACATATTGTGAAGATGTGGCATCCCGCACAGGCGGAACCATTACTCTGACAGAAGATGCCATGGAAGGAACCAGGGGTGCAGACATTGTCTATACTGATGTGTGGGTATCCATGGGTGAGCCGGAAGAGGCCTGGAAAGAGCGTATTACAGACCTGATGCCATATCAGGTAAATAAGAAGCTGATGGATAATGCAGGAGAGCAGGCGTTGTTTATGCATTGTCTCCCGGCATTCCATGACCTTAAGACTAAGATTGGACAGGATGTCTATGAGAAATTCGGATACTCCGAGCTGGAAGTAACCGATGAAGTATTCGAAAGTGAGAAATCCATCGTATTTGATGAAGCAGAGAATCGTATGCATACGATTAAGGCAGTTATGCTTGCAACTTTAGGAGAATAAGAACCTATGAAAGCAAAAATACTTGCAGCACTGCGGGAAGCGGAAGGTTATGTTTCCGGACAGGAGCTTTGTGAACGCTTTGGTGTATCAAGAACCGCAGTGTGGAAGGCAATCAATCAGTTGAAAAAGGATGGCTATGAAATTGAAGCGGTGCAGAACCGGGGCTACCGGATTGTAGGCGCACCGGATATCTTAAGCGAAAATGAATTGAGCAGCATCCGTAAAACAGACTGGATTGGAAAGAAAATCTATTATTATGATGAAACAGATTCTACTAATGTAAGAGCCAGCCGTCTTGCAGAAGAGGGTGCAGAGCATGGAACCCTTGTGGTGGCAGACCAGCAGGATGCCGGAAAAGGCAGACGCGGAAGAGGCTGGAGTTCCCTGCCGGGAACCGGAATCTTTATGACACTGATTTTAAAACCGGAGCTGAATCCTTCCAATGCATCCATGCTGACACTGGTGGCAGCCATGGCAGTGGCAAAGGGCATTACCCGCTGCACCGGTATGGAAGCAAAGATAAAGTGGCCAAATGATATTGTCATCAACGGTAAGAAAGTAGTAGGAATTCTGACGGAAATGAGTGCACAGATGGATTATGTAAACCATATTGTGGTTGGCATAGGCATCAATGTAAATAATGAAAGTTTTCCGGAAGAAATTGCGCAGAATGCCACCTCACTTCTGTTACAAAGTGGAAAACGGGTAAACCGCGCAGCATTAATAGAAGCTGTCTGGGAAGAATTCGAGCATTATTATGACCGGTTTATGGCATATCAGGATTTACGGGATCTGCGGAAGGAATACGATGCAAGTCTTGCCAATAAAGGGCAGAAGGTAAGAGTGTTAGACCCGAAAGAGCCATTTGAGGGAGTGGCACAGGGCATTACCGACCGGGGCGAATTAATCGTGGATACCTGGGAAGCAAGAAAACTGGTGTCTTCCGGGGAAGTATCTGTCCGCGGGATTTATGGATATGTATAGATATGCATAGAGATAGATGTTTATAGGATAGACAGGAAAAACCACATTTACCAGATATAAAAAAGGCATAAATAAGAAAAAGGAGTATGAATATATGGAGCAGGAAGAAATCGTTTTATGCGGTTCCAGCGCTTATACCAAGAAATTCTATCTGAATCCGTTGTTTAACGGACTTCCGGAGGGAATCAAAGAGGACTTGAATATTCTTTGTGTACTGTATACAGAGGATATCGGAGGAACACTGCAGCTTATATTTGACAAAGAGGGAAATCTTAATTTCCGGACGGAATGTGAGGATGGAGATTTCTTCTATGATGAAATCGGCAGTGTGTTAAAAATCAAACAGATGCAGCGGGAAAAGACAGAGCTCTTTGAATCGCTTGAAATGTATTACCGTGTATTTTTCCTGGGAGAAGAATTCACAGAAGATAAGGAGGACTAATATGTTACTGGCAATTGACGTAGGAAATACCAACATTACCATTGGAGTGTTTGATAAGGAAAAATTAATCACAACATTTCGTATGACAACAAAAATGCAGAGAACTTCTGATGAATACGGTATTACAATCATTGATTTATTAGAGCATAACGAGATTTCCCATAATGAAATCAAGGATGCCATCATTTCATCGGTAGTACCAAATGTCATGCATTCCCTCTGCAGTGGAATGATTAAATATTTTGAGATTCAGCCAATGGTGGTGGAGCCGGGCGTGAAGACAGGAATCCGTATCACATCCGAGAATCCGGCGCAGATTGGCGCGGATAGAATCGTAGACGCTGTAGGTGCATATGAGCTTTATGGCGGACCGGTTGTAGTAATCGACTATGGTACAGCAACCACCTATGACTTCGTCAATGGAAATGGAGATTTCTTCGCAGGAGTAACTTCCCCGGGAATCCGCATTTCTGCAAAGGCACTCTGGGAAGATGCCGCAAAGCTTCCGGAAATCGAGATTAAGAAACCGTCTACCATCCTTGCAAGAGAAACTATCAGCAGTATGCAGGCAGGACTGATATTCGGACAGATTGGACAGACAGAATATATCGTAAAAAATATGATAAAAGAATCCGGACTTAAGGATGTAAAAGTAGTTGCAACCGGCGGACTGGGTAAAATCATTGCAAATGAGACAAAATATATTCAGTACTACAATCCGACACTGACATTAGAAGGAATGCGTCTTATTTACGCAAAACAGAAACGATGAAACTGACAATAGGAAATGTAACACTTGATAATAATTTGATATTAGCACCAATGGCAGGGGTAACAGACCTGCCATTTCGTGTACTTTGCAAAGAACAGGGAGCAGGACTTATCTGCATGGAAATGGTCAGTGCTAAAGGCATTTATTATAATAATAAGAATACCGAGAGCCTGCTTGCCATTGATGAGCGGGAGCATCCGGTTTCCCTGCAGCTTTTTGGCTCCGACCCGGAAATTATGAGCGAGATGGCAAAGCGTATCGAGCATCGACCGTTTGATATTCTTGACATCAATATGGGATGTCCGGTGCCAAAGGTAGTCAATAATGGTGACGGCTCTGCACTGATGAAAAATCCGATTCTGGCAGGTGAAATCATCGAAAAAACAGCAAAAGCCATAAAGAAGCCTCTGACGGTAAAAATCAGAAAGGGCTTTGACGATGCCCATGTCAATGCGGTAGAAATGGCACATATTGCGGAAGAGTCCGGGGCAGCTGCCATTGCGGTGCATGGACGGACCAGGGAACAGTATTACTCCGGCAAAGCGGACTGGGAGATTATCCGGAAAGTGAAAGAAGCAGTAAAGATTCCGGTCATTGGAAATGGTGATATTTTTACCCCACAGGATGCGTACCGGATGCAGCAGGAAACCGGCTGTGACGGGCTGATGATAGCAAGGGGAGCACAGGGAAATCCGTGGATATTTGCACAGATTAACCATTTCTTAGAAACAGGTGAAGAACTGCCGAAGCCATCCGCCAAAGAAATGGTGGATATGGTGCTGCGTCATGCAAAGATGCAGATTGCCTTTAAGGGCGAATTTACCGGAATGCGGGAAATGCGTAAGCACGCAGCCTGGTACACCGGCGGCTACAAGCATGCATCCAGGCTTCGAAGCCTGCTCAATGAAGTGGAGACTTACGAACAGCTGGAGGAATTATTAGAAACCTTTGCATCATATAATGAAGCATGAAATGGTGGAAAAAATTAAAAAGTCTTTTACGCAGAAATAAAAGCAATCTGCAATCAGAAAACAGGAACAGCCGTCAGGAACAGAATAACTTTATTGAAAAAGAAATTTATTTTCCCTGCAATGCATTTTTTCGGAAAATAATCGAAGCAGTATTAGAGCAGAAAGACATTTCCTACCGGGACATGCGGCTGTTTGTCATTGATGCGGAAGCGGGGGAATATCTTCAGCAGGAGGAAGAACAGTATATGCTCCGGCAGCTTTATCCGGGACTTAATGTATATACGCTTTGCACCGGTCAGTCAGAACATCACCAAGGGGAAATAGAGTATCTCTATGAGGAACTGGGACTGATTGTAGAAGTGATTGGAAAAGAGGAAAATGCAATTCAAAAGGGAACCGGCCAGGAAGAGGGCAGACTGATACTGGATTTTGAAGCTGACGGAAGAATCCGGGAAGAATTTCTATCGGAAAAAAGTATCTATATTTCCATTTATAAAAGGAACTGGTATCAGCGGGCAAATCTTGACATTGAGGTACCTATTGGGTATAATATTATGATTGTTAAGGGAACCGGTTTTACAGGCTGTGAAGCGGTTTCAGATCGATTAGAGCGAGAATTTTATGCAGAATAGAAAATCTATAAAAGGAAGGGCTAATAAGCATGGATAAGAAAAACATTTTGACCTATCAGGGTTTACAGAAACTGGAAGACGAGTTACAGAATCTGAAAGTGGTCAGAAGAAAAGAAGTTGCACAGAAGATTAAAGAAGCAAGAGAGCAGGGAGACTTATCTGAGAACGCTGAGTATGATGCAGCAAAAGATGAGCAGCGTGATATCGAAGCAAGAATCGAACAGATCGAGAAAATCTTAAAGAATGCAGAAGTCGTAGTAGAAGAAGAAGTTGATTTAGACAAGATTAACATCGGATGTCAGGTAAAAATCCTTGATATGGAATTCGATGAGGAACTGGATTATAAAATTGTTGGTTCTACAGAGGCAAACAGCTTAAAGGGAAAGATTTCCAACGAGTCTCCGGTTGGTAAAGCATTAATCGGTGCCGGCGTTGGTGACGTAGTAGAAGTTGAGACCCAGATGGGTAACTTAAAATATAAAGTATTAGGAATCCAAAGATCAAACTAACAGATTAGGAGAACAAAGATGGCGGAACAGAAGAACGTACAGGAACAGGATATTAACCAGTTAATCAAGGTGCGCCGTGATAAGTTAAAAGAACTTCAGGAAAATGGAAAAGATCCGTTCCAGATAACCAAATATGATGTAACAAACCACAGCACAGATATCAAAGACGACTTTGATGCTTTTGAGGGAAAAGAGGTATCTATCGCAGGCCGTATGATGTTCAAACGTGTGATGGGAAAAGCTTCTTTCTGTAATGTACAGGATTTAAAGGGAAGCATCCAGACATATGTCGCAAGAGACGAAGTCGGAGAAGATTCCTATAAAGATTTCAAGAAATATGATATCGGAGATATTTTAGGAATCAAAGGAAAGGTATTTAAGACCAAGACCGGAGAAATCTCTATCCATGCATCTGAGGTAACTTTATTATCCAAGAGCTTACAGATTTTACCGGAGAAGTTCCACGGACTTACTGATACCGATATCAGATATCGTCAGCGTTATGTAGACCTTATCATGAATCAGGAATCCAAGCAGACTTTCATCAAACGTTCCCAGATTATCAAGGAAATCCGTAATTTCTTAGCTGGACGTGACTTCATGGAAGTTGAGACTCCTATGCTGGTTTCCAATGCAGGTGGAGCAGCCGCAAGACCGTTTGAAACACATTACAATGCATTAAATGAAGATGTAAAGCTCCGTATTTCTCTTGAGTTATACTTAAAGAGACTGATTGTTGGTGGCTTGGAGCGTGTTTACGAAATCGGACGGGTATTCCGTAACGAAGGTGTTGATACCCGCCATAATCCGGAATTTACATTGATGGAGTTATACCAGGCATACACTGATTATGAAGGCATGATGGAACTTACCGAGAGCATGTTCCGTTATCTTGCAGAAAAAGTATGCGGCACTACAAAGATTACTTACAATGGCATTGAAATCGACCTTGGAAAGCCTTTTGAGCGTCTGACCATGAACGATGCCATCAAGAAATATGCCGGCATCGATTTTGATACCGTAGCAGATGATGAAGCTGCAAAGGCGCTGGCAAGAGAACATCACATTGAATTCGAAGAGCGTCATACCAAGGGTGATATCATCAACCTCTTCTTCGAAGAATTCTGTGAGAAAGAACTGATTCAGCCGACCTTTATCATGGATCATCCGGTAGCAATTTCTCCGCTTACCAAGAAGAAACCGTCTGACCCAACCAAGGTAGAACGTTTTGAATTATTTATCAATACATGGGAAATGTGTAATGCATATTCCGAGTTAAATGACCCGATTGACCAGCGTGAGCGTTTTGCAGCACAGGATGCCGCATTCGAAGCCGGTGATGAGGAAGCAAACCATACCGACGAAGATTTCTTGAACGCACTGGAAATCGGAATGCCGCCTACCGGTGGAATCGGATATGGAATTGACCGTCTGGTTATGCTGTTGACAGATTCACCGGCAATCCGTGACGTATTGCTCTTCCCGACGATGAAGAGTCTTGATTCCGATAAAAAGGCAGCTAAGGCATCTAACAACAACGAAGTACAGGCTGCAGGCACTGCTTCTGCGCAGGCTGCAGAACCGGTTGAAAAGATTGACTTTTCCAACGTAAAGATTGAGCCTTTATTTGAGGAAGAAGTAGACTTCGATACATTCAGTAAGTCAGATTTCAGAGCTGTTAAGGTAAAAGAGTGTGTAGCAGTTCCTAAGTCAAAGAAACTGTTACAGTTCACACTTGATGACGGAACAGGCACAGACCGTACCATCCTTTCTGGCATTCATGCTTACTATGAGCCGGAAGAACTGGTTGGAAAGACACTGATCGCTATCACCAATCTTCCACCAAGAAAGATGATGGGAATCGAATCCTGTGGTATGTTACTTTCAGCAGTAAATAACCTTAAGGATTCAGAAGATGAAGAACTTCATCTTCTTATGGTTGATAACCATATTCCTGCTGGTGCAAAATTATATTAAGAATAAAAATAGATATTCCCCATCAGGTTACTGGTGGGGGATTTTGCCATAAAGGTAATGCATATGAATTGAGGTAGCGGGTATGGAAAAAGATCCATTTAAAGAATATCTGAAAGAGGCAGAACCAGATAAAGCAGGCAAAAGCTATGTCTGGAGCACAGCAATCGGACTTCAGGCTGTAGACGGACTGAAACCATCAAAATATTTGATTGATACTGCAATTCAGAACATTGAGGGTAAAATCACGATAAAGGAAGCACAGAGCCTTATTGACAGCTATTATGGGGAAAAACCTGTGCATTTTTCGGATGAGGAACGTACAGAAGAAGCGGATAAGGTATCTTCCCGTATTGCAGGGATACTTTCTGAAACAGCATTTTCCTTTTCTCCGAATGAATATATCTCTATCCATCGTAAACTTTTTCAGGGAATATATAAGCATGCCGGGAAAATCAGAGATTACAATATTACGAAAAAAGAGTGGGTACTTGATGGCACAACTGTAATGTATGGAAGTGCATCAGAATTGAGAGAGACGCTTGAATATGATTTTTCACAGGAAAGGGATTTCAGCTATAAAGGACTTTCGATGGATGAGATTATCCATCATCTTGCAGTGTTTGTTTCACGATTGTGGCAAATCCACATTTTCGGTGAGGGTAACACAAGGACAACGGCAGTATTCTTTATCAAGTATCTCGGGACACTTGGCTTTTCTGTAACAAATGATATATTTGCGGAAAATGCGTGGTATTTTAGAAATGCACTTGTCCGTGCAAATTATACGAATCTGCAAAAAGGCATTCACGAAACAACGGAGTATCTGGAAGCGTTTCTCAGAAATCTGCTCTTGAACGAGAAAAATGAGCTTCATAATCGAAATCTTCATATAAGTGGACTTTTGAACGAAGAAAAAGTGGACATTGGAGATTCGAAAGTGGATATTGAGAATGAAAAAGTGGACATTCAAGAAACAAAAGTGGATATTGAAAGTGTGCTTTCCGAAAAAGGTAGTGATTTTTCAGTAAAAACGACAGTTCATATTCATAGACTTTTTGAAAAGTTTGGCTTTGATGAGGTGTTTGGAAGAAGTGCAGTTATGGAGCTTCTTGAGCTAAAAGGTTCAGGTGCTTCAAAACTTCTTTCCAATTTGGTGCAGGCAGATATTATTGAACCAGTATCCGGTCACGGAAAAGGAAAATATAAATTTAAGATGTAATTTAACAGATTAAGTTCATTGAACAAAAATGCCTTTTTGGGCTATAATTTTCAATGAAAAAATGAGAGATATGTTGTACCAATGTTATGGGTTAAAGGATAAATAAATTGGACTATACTAAGATATTTCATGATAACTTAGACAATATTCAGAAAAAAGTGGAGCAGATAATAGAAATTTAGAATCGTTTAAAAATCTATCTAAAGAGGTGTTTGCACAATGCAGCACCTCTTTTTTTGCACAAATTTTTCATCATTTGCACACATACCGTGTTCTTGAAGTTGCCAGGGAAAGAGAGGTTCCGTTTCAGGCAACCAGATTGGAAACGAAAGAAGAAGCACAAAATGCTCCGACACCGGTTACAACCTATGCATTGTTTTATAATGGAGAATACCTTACGAATGAGCAGATGAATGATAAAAGATTTATAAAGCTTCTGGATGGGATGGAAAAATAAATGAGCAAATTCGAACTCTACTCTCCGTAGGTTGAGGATATTCATACGCTGAAATAGAATGGTGTCATGGATTGCAGTTACAGCAGGAAGAAGCCGTATCCACAGGGCAATGCAGAGGCGAGATTTAAAATGAATGGTGTGAAGATAGTCTATTTAAACTGCAATCAGAGTGGTCTGTTTTAGGAAGAAACGTCAAACCATGTGCTTACGAAATGTCTGCTGCTTTTTTGTTCTATAAGAAAATGCCATTACCAGAAAATGAATTATTTGAGAAAAATGGGAATAGAATAATGACAGAAGCAGCTGACTGTGCTAGAATATGCATGAAATGTATTACCAAAATATAAAGAAATTTAAAAAAATGGGAATAGGAGATAGTGATATGCAGTTTATGGTAAGGCAAAAGTATCTAGATGAATTGATTGAATTATATGGGACGCCAGATATAAAAGTAATCACGGGCATCAGACGGAGCGGCAAGTCTGTTTTGCTGCAGGAATTTATCACTTATCTGCAGTCGTTAGAGGAAAAGAGCAATATTGTAATGATAAACCTTCAGGAATTAGAGTTTGATCATTTACTGGAATATCATGCATTGCATAAGTATATCCTGGGTCAATATAAAGAAGGAATGAATAACGTATTATTGATTGATGAGGTTCAGATGTGCCCTCAGTTCGAACTTGCAATCAATAGTATTTATACAAAAGGAATCTATGATATTTATGTTACCGGATCAAATGCATTTTTGTTAAGTTCAGATCTGGCAACACTTTTTACTGGAAGAACGATGGAAATAAAGGTATATCCTTTTTCTTTTGTGGAATATCTGACTTATTATGGAATTACGGATGGGTATGATGATGCATTTGATCAGTATGTCCGAACCGGTGGTATGCCGGGAGCTTATGTATATAAGACAGAGGATAGACAGTATGATTATATCAGAGATGTGTATGGGACTATTCTTATAAGAGATTTGGTTGAGAAATATAGAATAAGAAATACATCAGAGTTTGCCAGTATATCTGAATTTATGATGGATAATATTGGCAACCTACTTTCTCCCAATAATATCTGCAAGACATTAAATAATGACCAAAGAGAGATTACCAGAAAGACAGTATCAAAATACATTGGTTATTTAGAGAACGCATTTCTATTTTATGAGGCAAAACGGTATGACCTAAAGGGGAAAAAATATCTCGAAAACAATAGTAAGTTTTATCTTTGTGATCCAGCATTTCAATATGCAGTCAATGGTACACGAAATATGGACTTTGGAAGGGTTTATGAGAATATTGTTTATCTGGAGTTACGAAGGAGAGGTTATGAGGTATATGTTGGTAAACTTTATAAAAAAGAAGTGGACTTTGTAGCAAAGAAACGAGACACACTGATATACATTCAGGTAAGTGACAATATTTCAGATGAAACAACATTTGAGAGGGAATATTCGCCATTGCTTGCAATACGAGATGCATATCCTAAGATGGTAATTGCAAGGACACATCATGAAACTTATGATTATCAGGGTGTGCAGGTGGTCGATATTTGCAGATGGCTGCGATGCAGATAGATGAATTCCAGTTTATATAATTAAGAAAATCGGGAGTCAACAGGACAAATCCTTTTTACAGGATCATCCTTGATGGAAATGTTTCCTGTCTGTGAAATTGCACGAAGCTAGGGTATTGAACAAGTGATATATAAGATATATAATCGCGGCGTTAGTGGATTGAATACAGATGAGTTTCTGGAAAATATCGATACATTGCTTTTAGATCTTGAGCCATCAAAGATATTTATCAATATCGGTACTAATGATATTACAAAAGAACGATTTGGAGATCAGTGGATGTTACATTTAATGGATAATATCTGTAGAATCATGGAAATTATCAAATTCCGTATTCCAGATGTGGAAATTTTTATCAGGGGGTTTTATCCTGCAAATCTTCACCTGCCATGGCAGACAGAACAATCAATCCAATGGATGAAACTCCGTACTCCTGAAAATCTTATATTATGTAATCATCGATTAAAAGAAATAGCAGAAAAATACGGTTGTCGTTACCTTGATTGTAATGAAGCACTTGTTGATGAACATGGTGAACAGAAATCGGAGTATGCCATTGATGGTGTACATATGTATGCAAATGGATATTTGAATGTTTTTAAGTTTTTAAAGCCTTATTTGTAATTCATGAAAGGGTTTTATTAGTGGAACAAAAAGTAAACAAATCGGAATTTTTTTAAGTAAATTACAACTCTACGGAGCATAGAAACCGCTAAAACTCACCATATTCTACGTTACGTGGGTGTAAATAAACAGTAGGAATTTATACAATGAATCCAGAAAGGAGGACACGAACCTATGGACCAAATTAAAATAGGTAAATTTATTGCTGAAGAAAGAAAAGCAAAAAAATATACTCAACGGGAATTGGCAGATAAGCTTAGTATCAGCGATAAAACAATCTCAAAATGGGAAAGGGGTAATGGTTTCCCAGAAGTATCATTGTTACTTCCACTTTGCAATGAACTAGAAATTACAGTAAATGAACTTCTATCTGGTGAAAGATTGCAAGCGATGGATTATAAAAAGAAAGCGGAGGAAAATATGGTGAATTTAGTGAAAGAAGCTCAAGAGAGTAAAAAGAAGATTATAATGTCTGCAATGGTTAGTGTTTTGGTAATTGTTGCAGCAGTACCTTTATTTGTTGTTGCGGGAATGTTTGAAATGCAGGTATGGACTAGAGTGCTATTGATGGGGATTGGATTTGTAATAATGGTAATGGGAATCGCTATTGCATGTGTATTAGATAGAGAAGCAGGAGCCTTTGAATGTCCTGAATGCAAGGAGCGATTTGTTCCTGATATGAAATCCTATGTTATGGGACCTCATACAATTACCAAAAGAAAGTTAACTTGTCCAAAATGTGGATGTACAAAATATTGCAAACATGTTTTAACCAGATAAGGTGAAACTTTCAGTAATACGCTCTGTTGATGTGCTGATTTTTCTACGATATACTCCTTCAAAAAGGAGTGTGCTCTTATGAGTAGAGAAATTTATGACATCATCAATGACATGGCAGAAGTATTAAATGCATCGCAGATGCAGAAACTACAAGAGGTGTTAGCAAAACGGTTATCTGAAAATACTGTATCTGATTATTTGCAGACAACGAATATGGACTTTCTAGATATGTTTTTAACTGCAAAGCATTTAGAAGGGTGTTCTGACAAAACAATACGCTATTATAGGTGTAATATTGAAAAGATGTTGGATACAATAAATATTCCGGTCATAAAGATAACGACCGAGATGCTACGAAAATATCTTGTAGAGTATCAAACGATAAATAATTGTGGAAAGGTAACTATTGATAATATTCGTAGAAGTCTTTCCACATTTTTTTCGTGGCTAGAGGAAGAGGACTATATTATAAAAAGCCCAATGAAAAGAATTCATAAGGTAAAGACTGCCGTTATTGTAAAAGATACCATTCCAGATGAGAAAATAGAAATTCTTAGAGATAATTGTAATAATCTGCGTGATAGGGCAATGATTGATTTTCTGCTTTCAACAGGAATTAGAGTAGGCGAATTGGTAAGGATGAACATTGATGATATAGATTTCTCTGAGCGGGAATGCGTGGTTTATGGCAAAGGAGACAAAGAGAGGAAAGCATATTTTGATGCTAAGACCAAAATTCATTTGTTGAATTATATTGAATCAAGGACAGATAATAATATAGCGTTATTTGTGTCGTTAAACAAACCACACAGTAGACTTACTTAAAGCGGTGTGGAGTTACGATTACGAGAAATGGGGAAGAAGTTAGGTGTAGAAAAGGTACACCCACATAAGTTTAGAAGGACGATGGCCACCAGAGCAATTGAGAAAGGTATGCCGATTGAACAGGTACAGAAAATTCTGGGACATGAGCAAATAGATACAACGCTCAGATATGCAATGGTTAATCAAAACAATGTGAAGCTATCGCATCGAAAATATATTTCATAGATTGACTTGTAACGCAAAAGACGTTACAATAAAAGAAAGATGGAGGTGTATTCTATGGGAAAAACAGCAACATTAAATATAAGAGTAAATCCAGATGTAAAAAAAAATGCAGAAAGTGTATTGGCACAATTAGGGATACCAATGGCTACTGCTATAGATATGTATTTAAAACAAATATCATTAGTAGGAGGAATTCCCTTTTCTATTGTATTACCAAAAGCAGCTAATTCAGTGAATGCAGATACGATGTCTGTTACACAGATTCATCAAAAGTTAGAAAAAGGATATGCCGATATAGAGAAAGGAAATGTTGAGGATGCAGCTAGTGCGTTTGTGGCATTTAGAGAGAGGCATTAATGAAGCAATATAAGGTAGAGATTACAAAAGAAGCTTTGCAGGATATGGAAGATATATACAATTATATTGCTATAGATTTGCTTGCTCCAGATAATGCAATGGGGCAATATAATAGCATTGCTGATGAAATACTTACATTAGACACTTTCCCAGAACGATTTAGGATTATGGATTCTGAGCCGGAAAAGAGAATGGAGTTGCGTAGAATGCTCGTCGATAATTATTCAGTGTTTTATACAATCCGTGACGAAAGGGTAATTGTAACGGATGTGTTATACACGGCATCTGATATAGAAGCACGTTTGAGAGGCGAGCTATAAAAGCACGCGTTTATTTGAAGTTTATGGAGGAATAAAGATGGATTGTTTAAGATGTAAAGAGGAAATGATTAAAGCAAAATTAAAAGGAGATGCAGTAGGTACGGTTGTTTATTTAACTAATAAGAAAAACGGTATCTTTGAGAATGAAAAGAATAGTACTGTTTCATGTTATGTATGTCCAAAATGTGGATATGTTGAATTGAATGCAGATAATGCGAAAAAATTGATTTGATAATTTCCACTTGAAACTTTCAGTAATACTGAGAAAATTAAAGAAAGTACAAAGCTCGCGAAGCTTTGAATTTACAGAACTACAAAGAAAGGATACATATTATGGAAGGAAGATTAATAGCATTTGTTATTTGGGTAATAATCGGCGTATTATTTATTGTAATGGGCATTTATGATTTTAATTCCAAGAAAGCAAAACCTTTCGGTTTTTGGGCAAATGCTGAGGTAGCGCCCATAGAAGATGTGAAAGGCTATAATCGTGCTTTGGGCATATTGTGGTGCGTGTATGGTGTTTTGTTTACGTTAATTGGATTGCCTTTATTAGATGGGCAGAATTCGGGTTTGATTATTATACCTATATTGGGTGCAATGCTTATTAGTATTGCGGCTATGGTAGCGTATGTAGTAGGTATTGAACCCAAATACCGCAAAAAGAAATAAATGGAAACTTTCAGTTTTCAGATGACGATTTTTAAAGGATTTAATAACTGTTATATCTTGTTATAAAAATCTCGTCGCCCCCTTGAAAATACTAAACTTTTCACTGGTATCCTTTCCATTACATCTTGTATCGTGTTATATCGTTTTCCCCTTGTTTATGAGTCCTCCTAAGGGAAAGAATGAGCTGGATGAGCGACCGATTATTGATATTTATCGGAAGATAGAGGAAGATGGTTATATGGAGATTGACATCTGTTTCCCATTAAAGACAAAATTATCATAAAAAAGTTATGTAAAAATGTGTAGAGATATCTGACTTGACAAATAAACGGCCGTTTACTACAAACAAAATGTAAACGGTCGTTTATTTTATGAACAGGAGGTTTGGGTATGTCAAAAACTACAAAGGAAGATATATTGATTGTTGCATTACATTTATTTGCGAGAGATGGATATGAAGCAGTTTCTGTCAGTCAGATTGCGGGGGAGCTTGGCATGACAAAAGGTGCATTGTATAGGCATTATGAGAGTAAGAGAGATATTTTTGAACATATTGTAAAAAAGATGGAGCAGGGGGATGGCGAACAGGCAGAATCACATGAAATGCCTGCTGATAAAAAGGAAAATGAACCGGAACAGTATGAAGAGATTTCTACGGACAATTTCGTGGAATACAGTAAATCTATGTTTTCGTATTGGACAGAAAATGATTTTGCATCGTCATTTCGAAAGATGCTTACGTTAGAGCAGTTTCGGAATGAGGAGATGCAGGCATTGTATCAGCAGTATCTTGTGTCTGGTCCGGCAGAATATGTGAAGGATTTATTCAAGAGCATGGGGATAGTGGAGGCAGATAAAAAAGCAACCATGTTTTATTCCATCATGTTTTTCTACTATAGTCTGTATGATGGAGCAAAGGATAAAACAAGAATAAAAGAGCGGTTTGAAAAAAGTATTAGCAGCATTATATAAAGAAGTGGAGAAAAAGAAAATGAAGGAAAATATTATCATTCGATTGGAAAGAGAAAATGAATACCATGAGGTAGAAAATCTGGTAAGGGAGAGTTTCTGGAATGTGTATCGACCAGGCTGTCTGGAGCATTATGTACTCCACAAACTTCGCAATGATCCCGCATTTGTTCCGGAACTGGATTTTGTCATGACATTAGATGGACAGTTAATTGGACAGAACATGTTTATGAAGGCTGTGATTGCAGCCGATGATGGCAGAAGTATTCCCATTATGACTATGGGACCGATCTGTATTGCACCGAAGCTTAAAAGGAAGGGTTATGGAAAGATTTTACTGGATTATTCTTTAGAAAAAGCAAAAGAGCTTGGATGCGGAGCACTATGTTTTGAAGGAAATATTGATTTTTATGGAAAAAGCGGATTCAGACAGGCGAGTGAGTTTGGCATCCGCTATCATGGATTGCCGGAAGGCGAGGATGCATCTTTTTTTCTGTGCGAAGAACTGATACCGGGATATCTTAATGGAATTACAGGAGAGTATGCACCTCCGGCAGGGTATCTGGTAAATGAAAAGGAAGCGGAGGCATTTGATAGAGAGTTCCCGTATATGGAGAAGGAAAAACTTCCGGGACAGATTTTCTAAAATGTAGCAAACTTCATCAAATCTTTATTTTTCCCTGATAGATTATATTTCAGTAAGAAATAAAATATAGAAGGAAGGATAGAAAAGATGGAAATGATGTTGCAGACACAAAATCTATGTAAATATTTTAAAAAGCAGAAAGCGGTAAATAATGTTTCACTCAATATAGAAAAAGGACAGATTTATGGACTGCTTGGACCGAATGGCGCTGGTAAATCTACCACGTTGAAAATGTTGACCGGTATGATGAAACCCACTGCAGGAAAGATTTACTTTGATGGAAAACTTTGGGATAGGAAAGATTTATCAAAAATAGGAGCGTTAATTGAGAATCCGCCTATTTATGAAAATCTTTCCGCCAGAGAGAATTTGAAGGTAAGACAATTATTGCTTGGTACAGATGAAAACAGAATTGATGCGGTCTTGCAGATTGTATCACTTACAAACACCGGAAAGAAGAAAGCAGGACAGTTTTCTTTGGGGATGAAGCAAAGACTAGGCATTGCAATGGCATTGCTTGGAGAACCGGAACTTTTGATATTGGATGAACCTACGAATGGATTAGATCCAATAGGCATCGAGGAATTACGAGAGCTGATCCGGTCTTTTCCGGAACAGGGAATCACTGTAATTCTCTCCAGTCATATTCTCTCAGAGGTACAGTTACTTGCAGATAAAGTCGGGATTATTTCAGGTGGAATCTTAGGATACGAAGGAGCATTAAAGCAGGGAGATAATCTTGAAGATTTGTTTATGAATGTGGTAAGAAAAAACCAGAAAGCAGGTGAAATCCATGGTTAATATTATAAAAGCAGAACATCAAAAAGCCAAAAGAACCATGCGAAAAAAGTTTATCTGGGGATTTCCTCTTCTTACATTTGTCATGGCATTTATATTTACTCTTGGGATGACAAATGCTTATGCAGAAAGTGTTTGGAACTGGTGGTATACACTTTTGCTGCCGGGGATGATTGCTCTATTTTGTTATCTTTCTGTAGCGCAGGAGAAAAAGATAAAATACTATCATTTAATGACCATTCCCACAGACAGAAGAAAATTGTTGCTGGGGAAAATTATTTATATTGGGTACATGATTTTGTTTTCTAATGTGATTGTGTTTGCAGGAGCAACGCTTGGAGGCTTTCTTCTAACGACACATGTTCCAGTTGGAGGAGCGTTGATTGCAGTATTGTTTCTGACGGTTTCTGAGTTATGGGAGATTCCGGTAGCTTTGTTTTTAAGCGAACGCTTTGGAATGATTGTAAACCTGTTCGTCTGTCTGTTTATTACCGTCAGCGGTGTGGTAATATCACAAACCAGGATCTGGTATGTACTTGTTTCGGCAATCTCTATGCGAATGATGTGTCCGTTACTTCATATTTTACCGAATGGTCTTGCGGCAGAATCGGGGAATCCATTTTTGAATACGGGAGTCATTGCTCCGGGGATCTGCCTCTCAATGATCTGGTTTGTTCTTGCAACGCTTTTGTTTCTGAAATGGTTTGAGAGAAGAGAGGTGAGATAGGATGCTTGGAAGATCTCTGAATGCAGACTTGCGAAAGATGAAAGGAACATCTGTGATTCTGGCACACGTACTGATTCCGATTCTAACCAGCGTTATATTTTTAGTGTATTACCTTTTTTCACCATGGAATGAAAATATGAAAGTGATTGCATTTTATCAGGCAATAGGAGCAGGACTTCCAGTACTTGTTGGAATTTTTACAGCAAGTGTGATGGAGCAGGAACAAAATGCAGGTGATTTTCAAAATCTGTTGTCTTTACCGGATAAACCTGCAGCATTTTTATCGAAACTGTTGATGCTACTGGTTTTGTGTCTGTGCTCTATCCTATTGACAGCAATCATATTCGGAATTGGATTTGGAAGAATCGCATCAAGCGATATCGAAATCATGAAAGGATGTATATTTGCAGCATTGCTACTGTGGGGAAGCAGTGTTCCACTTTATCTGTGGCAGCTGATTCTGGCTTTTCAGTTTGGAAAAGGGGTATCCATTGGAGCAGGGATTATATCAGGACTAATTAGTGCATTGATGCTTACCGGACTTGGAGATTATGTGTGGAAATATGTATTTGTCTGCTGGACGGGTAGAGTACCATATACTTATCTGCAATCTGTATTGGGAGAAACTAGTGTAGGTGAATGGTTGTCATTCATACCAGGTTGCTTAATATTTACAGTGATTAGTATGGTATACTATTTTTGGTGGGTAAACCACTGGGAAGGAAACAGAATATCGGAATAGAATCGAGGGAAACTATGGCAAAAATACTGGCAGTTGATGATGAACCGGCAATTCTGGAAATGATAGAAAGCATTTTGAATAAGGATGGACATCTGGTTACCAAAGTAAGTGATCCACTAAAAATTAATATGGAAGAATTACATCGTTATGACCTGATTTTACTGGACATTATGATGCCTGGAATTGATGGCTTCGAATTATGCAAAAGAATCAGGGCACTTGTGGATTGTCCGATTTTGTTTCTTACGGCAAAAACGGAGGAAAACAGTCTGGTAAACGGACTTTCTTTAGGAGCAGATGATTATATTTCAAAGCCATTTGGAGTGATGGAACTTCGGGCAAGGATTCATGCACATCTTAGAAGAGAGCACAGGGAACATTCTGTCCGGATGGTTTTAGGGAGAGTCTGCATTCAGATGTCTCAAAAGAAACTATTGGTTGATGATAAGGAACTTCCTCTTACGAAAGCGGAGTACGAAATCTGTGAATTCCTGGCTAAAAACAGGGGACAGGTTTTCTCGAAAGAACAGATTTTAGAAGAGGTCTTTGGTTTTGACAGTGAGAGTAATGACAGTACCATTATCACGCATATCAAAAATATAAGAGCAAAATTTGCGGATTATGATTATGCACCGATAAAAACAGTCTGGGGGATTGGATATAAATGGGAAGAGTAAAGAGAAGCAATGCACTCAGCTGGATTTTTATGAGATATGTACTAGTCATGCTTGGATCATTAGTAGGTTTGGTGATTGTTGCTTGGCTGCTGCTGTACCTTTTGATTAGTGTGGGCTGTATCTATCCGGCGAATTATGCAGAGCAAAAGATTAATGAAGCATATGATACGATTTTACATGCGGATAAAGTAACTGCTGAGATGATTCCCGCACTTTGTGATTATGTAATCTTTTCAGAGAATGGAGAGAAAATAGGTGGAGATCTGTCAGAACAATACGAACAGATAGCATGGAATGTTGCAAAGTACGGAAACGCATCCGGGAAATATTTTTATAAAGTAATTGTAAGGGAAAATGAATATGTTGTATTGCAATATCGCCTGACACCTCAATATCATTCAGCTTTTTTGAGGGAGCATTTTATAGGACCACAGAATGTGATGAGTATTATGTCTGTGATTGGAGCGGTAGCGATTATCATCATTCCGTCCATACGTTTTGGAAAAAGAATCAAAAAGCAGATGCAGCCTGTATTAGACGCAATCGGACAAATAAAGGATCAAAATCTGGAATATGAGACATCCTGTTCCGGTATCAAAGAGTTTGATGACTGTTTATCGGCAATCGATGATATGCGAGATGCATTGCGAGAATCTTTAGAAAAGCAGTGGAAAACAGAGCAGGAAAAGAAACAGCAGATGTCTGCTTTGGCGCATGATATTAAAACACCTCTTACGATTGTACGGGGAAATGCAGAACTACTTTCAGAGACTGAACTGACCACAGAACAGAAGAATAATATCACTTATGTTTTGAACGGCACAACACAGATACAAAGTTATGTAAAACAGTTGATAGATGTCACAAAATCATGGAATTGCAGTGATGTTACCTATACAACGGTGAGGTTAGAAGATTTTTTCACAGATATAAAGGAACAGGCACTCGGACTGGTAGAAATCTATCACCAGAAGATAGATTGGAAGGCGGAACAAAGTGATAAAAAGGTAACGATTGTTTATGATCCAATGTTCCGAGCAGTAATGAATGTGATTCAGAATGCAGTGGAGCATACAAAAGAAAATGGAATCATTTATATTGACGCAAAGGAGCAGGATGGCCGGCTGACATTCATTGTGGAGGATAGCGGATCAGGATTTACAAAAGAAGCATTATTGCATGGCACAGAGCAGTTTTTTATGGATGACACAAGTAGAAATGGCGAAGCCCATTATGGGATGGGACTATTTTTTGCAAAAACTGTGGCTGAAAAATATGGTGGAGGTATTAAACTTTCAAATTCTGAAAATACAGGTGGGGCGAGGGTAGAAATATTTTTCCTGAGTAGTCAAGAAACAAGCTAAATAGACCGCAATTAAGCTATGTAAAAGAAATTTTACATGCTTTTATCTAATATGTAAAGGATGACAGTGGAAGTTCAAAAATTACAAGGGTTAATAATGAAGAACATCATTACCGAATGGTTGAAATAACTAATAAGGAAACTGGGAATTATGATGTTATGATGATTAGTACAGGAGATTCATTTACTAGAGTTGTAAATCGCGGATGTCCCAAGGATCCAACACAATTAGCACTAAATTCACAGGGGATGCTTTCGAATACAAAAGATAGAAACGAATCTAAAACATTTTTATCTCATCGGAGAAGACTCCCACCTCTACAGGTGGCGAGTAAGAAATAAACCTGTCCGATATGATTTAGGGTGAATATAAAAAAAATATAATAAAAAAATCACCCTAGATTTAAAAAATATATTGAATTTAGGGTGAAAAAGTGCCAATATATAATTATAAAATCACCCTAAAAGGAGATGGATGAATGAGTAATATAACAGAAATCCAAAGATTACTAAATGAAAAAGCTGATTTGCAGGCTCAAATTAATATCTCTGCATTTGATGGAAGTATTGAAGTCAAGACTGTAAATGATCAGAAATATATTTATGTTAGAAAAAGAGAAGCTGGAAAATACAAATCAAATTATATAGATAAATATTCTGAGGAGCTCTACGCACTTGCAGTTAATCAATCGCAGCAAATAAGAGCGGTTAAAAAGCAACTTAGAAAAATCGAAAAGGACTTAGCAAAGCTTGGATATACAGAAAGCGAACTGTCACCAAGAGTAAAGCTTAATATTGACTTTGCTAGAGCTAATGTCAAAAGTCTGATTTATGATCAGGCTGTATTGGAAGGTGTTTCCACTACATTTCCACAGACAGAAACTATTTTGGAAAATGGCGAAGTTAACGGAGTAAAAGCGACTGATGTTCAAAAAATCTTAAATTTGAAGCATGCGTGGGAGTTTATTGTGGATCCGGATGTAGTGGCTTCTCCTTGCAATTATTATATGGTAAGTCATATAGCACGCCTGGTAAATGAAGGGTTCTTCGAAAATGGTGGTTCCGTTAGAGTTGTTCCTGTTACGATTGGTGGTTCAAGCTATGTGCCTCCAATTCCAAATGAGTTGGATGTAAAAGAGAAAATAGATGAAATTATAAACTCAGGACTTGAGGACGTTGATATTGCAATTGAGCTTACGCTTTATTGTATGAAGACACAGATTTTTATTGATGGTAATAAGAGAGCTTCTATTATCTTTGCTAATCATTTTATGATTGGAAAAGGTATTGGATTGTTAGTTGTGCCGGAGAATATTGTGCCTGAATTCAAGAGTCTTCTTGTAGCTTATTATGAAGGTCGAAATGAAGATGAGATTAAGGCATTTTTGAAAGAGAAGTGTTGGCGTAAGTTTTAGTAGATAAGTATTTATATCCTAAACGAACGAATCGTGTCATTAATTGGAATAATGTAGTTGTGAAGAACATTCGATAGAGGAATATGCTGGAAAATTGTGTATTTCAGCAAGCCGATTATCTCATTTGTTTAGTGAACAGGTAGGGATAACGCTTAAAAAATATTTAACACTGCATCAGTTAGAAAGAGTATTTCAAGATTTATTAGCTGGGAAACGGATAACAGAAGCAGCATTAAACGCAGGATTTGATTCACCATCACATTTTGCATCTACAGTAAAAAGGATGATGGGGCTTCCGGTGAGAAGTACAGTAAAAGATAGCGAATTTTTGAAAGTTTATTAGAGGTTTGTTTTCTATAATAGAGCCATAAGAAGAAAGAGAGGCGATATTATGGAGAAGAAATATCTTGAAATGACTAAAATGCTAAATTTCGATGTAGAGAGTATACAGTCTCTCATAAAAAATCGTAAATGGATAGAATTAGATGAATATAACAAAATAGCTGCCATTTATGATTTCGTAAGAAACGAGATATTGTTTGGATATAACAGTTCAGACTTGCCAGATTTCAACGAAAGAGATTTTGTCACAAAAGAAATTTTGTTTTGGGCAGATACTTCCGGTTCAGTAAATCAAGATGCTCTTGAAGCAGTATATGCAGAAATTAGAGGTGTTATTGAGCAATTTAATGGTAAAATAAAGGGAAAGCTTGGGTTCTTTGATACAGATGTAACCACACCAATTTCGTTTGAAAATATTAATGAATTAGAAAAAATAATACCATATGGTGGAGGTGGTACTGATTTTACGGTTGTGTTTCATTATATAAAAAGTAATATGAAACACGACCTGCCATCTGTCATTATTATATTTACTGATGGATATGGTTTATTTCCAGAAGAAGCAGATATACTTGATATTCCGGTTCTCTGGTTGATTGATAATGAAGATGTGAATCCACCCTTTGGAAAAGTAGCAAGACTAAGAAAGGCACAACAATGACAACCAATCATCTGATTTTAGATTTTTCGCATGTATATTGCGATGAAAATATACCAAAGAATACCGGCATCCACTGGCTGGACTGCTCTGAAATTGAAGAGTGTGATTTGTATTGTTCCAGACAGGCAGAAGAGAAAATCAGAGAAAAAATCAAGCCATATGGAATTCATGGAATCCATTTTCTGGATTCCGGAAATTATCATTATGTGACAGAAATTATGACAAGCCAGATTCAAAAGGAATTCCAGCTTGTTGTATTTGACCATCATACGGACATGCAAAAGCCGATGATTGAGCACATGACAAGCTGCGGAGACTGGGCAGAAAAGGTGTTAGAGACGAATCCATGGTTGCAGCAACTGGTATTAATCGGACCGCAGGCGAAGGATATAGAGCAGCTTTATCGGGAAAATGATGGCTTGATGAATCGTAAAGAAATATCAGAAAAACTCCTTACTTTTTCCGCAGAAGAAATTCATACCAGAGAAGACAAAAATAAGATTTCCAAAATAAAAAAGAATCTGCCGGTTTATATATCCATAGACAAAGACATCTTGGATAAACAATATACGGAGACAAACTGGAGCCAGGGGAACATGTCACTTCCGATGCTGGAGCGATTGCTCTCACATTTTCTGGAAAACGGAAATATACTTGGCATTGATATCTGCGGAGAATGCCAGCAGGGAATTCCACTGCCTGAATATTTGCAGGCTGAAGAACTGAATGAAGAAACGAATCAGAAATTATTTGAGTTCCTGTCCCATTATATTTTATAACATTCCATAGTAGAAAATAGGATATCCCCCATAAGCGCTCCTATTAGGTGATGGTTGAAAGTGACGGCATTATACAATCTGAAAGTGAAGAACTTCAGAAGATAATAAAAAGAATTGATAGAAATTATGGTTATTACAGTAAGGATAATTGTGAAGGTGATAATCGTTGCGATATTTGCATTTGTTGAAATCGCAATATTTGCAAATGCTACAGTGTCTTGGCTGGAAGGCAGAGAGGCTAATAAGCCAAGGATAAGGGTGGAAAAATAAAATGACCAATAGGAATGAAAAAACAATTAAAGAACAAAGATTCGATGCACAAGAGAAGATTTATGGACTTGTAATTTGCAATAATAGAGTCATTCTAAGAAAGACGAAACGATAGTCTTTCAAGGATGGCTTTTATTATGAGGAAAAGAACAAGGAGGAGGCGGCATATATGCATATATTAGCATTGCTCTTACTGTTTGTAATTGGTTCAATTGTGGCAGCGTGTGATGGTGATTTCTCAGGCTTAGCTGCAATTGGAAAATTTGTCGGCGGAGCAGTACTTATTTTTGCAATGCTATGGTTATTTACACAACCGGCATTATTAATTATTGTGATTGTAGTACTTGTTGTTATTGCAATATGCTGCTCTGGTTCATCAAAGTAGAGCTAAGCATTAAAAGATGGAAGTCAAAGAAAGGAAGGAAAACTATATGAAAAAGAATTCATTTACACAAGTATTAATGATTGCCATAGCGGCTGTTTGCATCATATGCGCAGTTGTAATGATTAATGTATCAAATGAATCTGAAAAATGCATCAAGAGTGGCTGTGACAATGATAGGGCATACGAAGGTGAATATTGCTATAAACACAAGCCGAGTAGTAAAAAAAGTAAATCAAGCGAAACACCTTCATATAATAAAAAATCTTCAGATAGTTCATCTGAAGAACATTCTTCGAATAGCACAGGTAGCAGCTCTAATAGTTATACTGATAGCAATAACTATACGAATAAATCGACATCAGGAAGTGAATCATCATATCAATCTTATGACGATGGTTATGATGACATCTATATGGACGACGATTATGACGATGAGAGATACGAGAATGACAAGGATTATGCCGATGGAGTAGATGATGCCATGGATGAGTTTGATGAGGACTGGTAAAATGAAAAGACAATCATACACTATTTCTACCTGCATTTGCCCAGATTGTGGCTTAAAGTTTCCAATTTCGAGAAAGAAAGCGGAAGCAAGGGAAAAAGGGCACCACAAATATATTTGGTGTCCAAATTGTAAGGAAAGAAAAAATTTTGAAGAATACAGATGCAATGATTATGAGCCCTATATTTATGAATGCTAAGAAGGAGGAATGCAATATGTCGGAAAAATAGTTTACAAAGTCCCGGCAGAAGAACGAATCAAAAGCATAGAGACTTTAAAGGTGCGCGAGAAGCAACCAAAAACTCAAAATTCTATATCTGGCAAGTGTTCCATTGGTGATCTTGTCCAGAATCAGTTTTTCAAGCTGTTTATAAAGTGGTGTGGCTATGGCATTATCAAGTTCCATTTAATGAAAATTCCTTTCCGGTAAATAAAAAAACAGATATTGTAATCTGATTTTATAGTTGAATACTTTTGTGTATATATAATAATACATTTGAGACTATTTGTATATGCAGATTTGTTCTTTTGTAGCAAAAAAAGAAAAAATATTGAAAAATAAAATACAAACTTCTATGCTTTTAGTATAACAATATAATACAAAAATGAGTTGGATGATATTGATAAATGCATCTATGAGCACATTTACAAGTATCAAAAAGATACATTTTGAAATAGAATATGTATTACAATATATTTTTGTTATGCAGATACAATAAAAAACAATAATGGAAATTGGTCAATTTAACGAAAAAAATAGATAGTATTGACAAAGAAGTTGTGCAGATATACTATTGTATCAGATACAAAGTAATACATAACAAATGCGAGATATGAAATTACTATTGTACGTACTACCAATAAAGACATGCGCATGATCTTAGAATCATTATGGAGAATACAGGAGGAAGAAATGAAATTTGCACCAATGAATTATCATTATTTGAGATATCCGCTGAAGAAATTCCTGGACAAGGTAGAACAGTCAGTATTTAACAGTATTGATTTGTATTGTAGTGCACCACAGTTTAATATATTTGATTATTCCCTTTTTTCATTACTTGAATTGGAAAAGGAGATTAGGAGAAGAGACCTAAGTGTTATGGCAATGACACCGGAGAATTGTACATACCCGGTTAACTTCTGCACACAGGATAGAGGAACACGTGAGTCCAGTATTCGTTATTATCAGCGAGCTATTGATACGGCGGAATTTCTTGGCTGCCATAAAGTTCAGATCAGTACCGGATTTGGATATTTCGATCAGTCACCGGAAGATGCATGGAAGTATTGCAGGGATTCTCTGCAGCAGTTGGGTGCTTATTGTGAGAAAAAGAATGTGGAGCTGATGCTGGAGGAGTTGAAGGTAACAACAACAAATGTGCTGATAAAAAGTTCAGATCTGAAACGAATGATAGAAGAAACAGGCTCATCTCACATACATGGTATGGTAGATCTGGATCAGATGACCTACGCCGAAGAAAGCATAGATGACTATATGGATAATTTAGGTACTCAGCTTGTTCATGTGCATTTTAACGATCGGGGACATACAGTTCCCGGAGACGGAGATTTTCCAATGAAAAAGTATTATAAAGATCTGAAGCGCAGAGGATATGAGGGGACAATTTCGTTTGAAATATGTGACCGTCGTTATTACTGTGATCCGGATAAGGTAATTGATGACATTACAGAATGGCTTAGGAATAACACAACAGAATTAAGTTAATAAGGTGGATATCTATCCATTTTATATAGAAAATGAAAAAGAATCTGCCGGTTTATATTTCCATAGATAAAGACATCTTGGATAAACAATATACGGAGACTAACTGGAGTCAGGGGAATATGTCACTTCCGATGCTGGAACGTTTGCTGTCGCATTTTCTGGAAAACGGAAATATACTTGGCATTGATATTTGCGGAGAATGCCAGCAGGGAATTCCACTGCCGGAATATCTGCAGGCTGAAGAACTGAATGAAGAAACGAATCAGAAATTATTTGAGTTCCTGTCCCATTATATTTTATAACATTCTAAAATAGAAAATAGGATAAAACCCCACAAGAGGTGTCGGTTGCGGCACCTCTTTTTTCGTGCTAAACTTTAACTTAAGAGAGAAATTATTTGAATTATATTGAAAGACAAAAAGTTGGGAGAGGATGATGGCTGAATGGAAATAAAAAGTATTTTAATCAAAGATACAACCAGGGAAGAGCGGATTCGTATCGTGCAGGAGGGCCTGAACCAGTGCGGAGGAGCCTGTGATTTTTGCAATGGCTGCGATAATTTAGGTGGCGGTTCCATGGATGCATTTTATGAGCCATATATCAACGGCGTAAAGGAGTTGCGGGAAATCAATGAGGAATACCGGAGCAATTCCGGCACCGTCAGGTAGGTGGCAATATGAGAGCGCCGGAAATAGAGACCTCTACTGAAGCGGAAAGAAGACAGTATATCAAAAATGCTTTTCCATGTATTGCAGACTGCGAGATGTGCGGACTTTGCACGGTATTTTGTGGAAAAGACCCGGAACTTGCCTATGCAGATTATATCAGTGGAAAGCGAAGCTATTTAGAGGTATCCCAGGAATATCGATAAAAGAAACGTGGAGAAATAAAAGGGTAAAATGACGGGATAAAAGAAAAGGCAAAAAAATAAAGCCAGAATCAGGGGATGAACTTTATATGACACATGAAGAATTTGAACAGGCAGCGTAATACTGGAACCGCAAAGAGCAGACGGCAATGCCAAAGGAGGCTTTGCAGCAGGCAGACGTATTTATTTTAAATTAGCAGCGAACAAAATTGTGGCTTGAAAGTCTGCATTTTGCTCAATGAGTAGTTTCAGATATTGGAGATAAATTATGGTTAGGAAAATAGTAAAAGGAACACACATTTTTTCAGAGAAAGCAATACCGGCAACGCCTGCAGATAAGCAGGTAATAACAGACCTTTTGGATACCCTTCGGGCGAACCGGGAAACCTGCGTTGGAATGGCAGCAAATATGATTGGCATAAACAAAGCGATTATTGTAGTGGCAGCAGGCCCATTTCAATTTGCAATGGTGAATCCGGTGATTACGAAGAAGTCAGGCGGCTACAGTACAGAGGAAAGCTGTCTTTCGCTGGATGGAGCCAAAGCCTGCACAAGATACCAGGAGATAGAGGTGGATTATCTGAATGGTGATTTTAAACCACAACATGGAAAATATTTCGGCTTTACCGCGCAGGTTATCCAGCATGAGATCGACCACTGCAATGGAGTGGTAATATAATGAGCAGAGAATGTTAATTATGAGTAAATTTTGCTCATGATATATATTGAAAAAATAAAAGGAACCTGCATAAAAACAGATTCCTTAAACGAGGTGAAATCCCTGTCGAAGAATGGAAGTCCAGTTACTTTTCTGATAGAGAAAACGGACGATGATTACAGTCTGTTTTTCTTTATCAATCGTATAAAAGGCAAGGTAATTATTAATTTTCACAAAACGAATGCCCCAGCTTGCCAGTATTGGATCGTCTGCCGGATGAAACTTCTGTGGCAGGTCGGCTAATGAGTCTATCCACTCGGTCGCAGCATCTAACAGATTATCTGCAACATCAGGATTTTTGAGGGTAAATTCAATGTAATCCGCAGCACGCATAATATCGTGTTCTGCGGTGGAAGTGATATAAACCTGATAGCTCATCGACTGCGGTGGCTCCTGATATCAGCCATAGCTTCGGAAAATAGTCTGGTATTGCCTGTGGCAATATCGTCCATTCCTTCCTTAATCTGACTGTAAAGTTCAAAGCGGCTGGTCAGTTCTTCGTAGGATTCAATGCTCATAACAGCAAGATCACCTTTTCCATTCTTCGTAATGAAAACTGGTTCAGGATAATTATGACAAAATGTAGAAATTTCATTGTAATTATTCCTTAAATCAGCACTTGATTTAATTGTTGGCATAAAAACACCGCCCTGTTTGATAACAAAATTATACAAAAATTTGGCTATATGGTTAATGGACATCTCCATAATAGTAGTTAAATAAATATAAAAACTGCCGGTAGCAGGTTAGAGATGCTTAATATATTCCTTTGGAGTAAGCGCACATAGATGAAGAGAAATATGAAAAGCAGAATCATAAATCAAAAAGGAAAGTATCTTTTCTAAAAACAAGGAATGTTATACAATATATCTGTTAAGATAAAAATATGCGGAGGATGTCCAATGTATACAACATACAAAGAGTACTTAAAACAGGAGACGTCACTGCCCTTTGAAGAAGCCATGCAGATCTGGAACCAGATTGCAGAGCAGGGGGAAGCGGATGCAGCCTGCAGGGAACTCATAGACCGTTTTTTGAAATGTGCAGTAGACTATGTGCGAATCAGAAACGGATGGAACCAGAAATCGCTGGCAGAGAAAGGACAGGCAGATGCGGAGCGCACCCGCTGTCATAATCTTGTGATCAGTGCGAAAAACAAACTGTCCGTCTATATGTATGAGCATAAGCTGGGCAATGACTGGGATGATTGGTTAGGGGAAGAGCGAAAACGAATCGGAGACTTCGCATGTTATGTGGTACTGCTTCAGGGACTGGAAGCAAGATAGTATAGAAAACAAAAGAAATCGAGGAACTTATCACATGGCAAAAGTGATTATGATACAGGGAACAATGTCGAATGCCGGAAAAAGCCTGATTACAGCAGGCTTATGTCGTATCTTTCATCAGGATGGATACCGCGTGGCGCCTTTTAAGTCGCAGAATATGGCATTGAATTCCTATATTACAACAGAAGGGCTTGAAATGGGACGGGCACAGGTTATGCAGGCGGAGGCAGCAGGAATCGAGCCGCAGGTCTGTATGAACCCGATTCTTTTAAAGCCTACAAATGATATTGGCTCCCAGGTGATTGTCAACGGTACGGTCATTGGTAATATGCCGGCACGGGAATATTTTAACTATAAGAAAAAGCTTATCCCGGATATTTTAAAGGCATTTCACAAACTGGAAGAGCAGGCGGATATTATTGTAATAGAAGGAGCCGGAAGTCCGGCAGAAATTAATCTCAAGGAAAATGACATTGTAAATATGGGCATGGCGGAGATGGTAAATGCACCGGTTCTTCTGGCAGGAGATATTGACCGGGGTGGTGTGTTTGCACAGCTTTTAGGAACGCTGATGCTTTTAGAAGAGCAGGAAAAATCCCGTGTAAAAGGTTTAATCATCAACAAATTCCGCGGAGATGTATCCATATTGGAACCGGGCATTCAGATGTTAGAGGAAAAAGGCGGCATTCCGGTCTGCGGAGTGGTGCCTTATATGAAGGTACAGCTTGAGGATGAAGACAGCCTGACCGGAAAATTCAAGCATCGGAAAGAGGCGTTGATAGACCTGGCAGTTATCCGTTATCCGAGAATATCTAATTTTACGGATTTTGATGTTTTCGAGCATATGGAAGGCGTATCGGTGCGCTATGTGACTTCGGTGCAGGAAATCCATCATCCGGATGCCATTATTCTGCCGGGCAGTAAGAATACAATGGGTGACCTGAAATGGATGCGCGAAAATGGCATGGAAGCTATGATAAAGAAACTCTCCGCAGAAACTTCGGTTATTGGAATCTGCGGCGGTTACCAGATGTTAGGAGAAAGCCTCGAAGACCCCTATTCGGTAGAGGAAGGCGGCAGCTTACGGGGCATGGAGCTGTTGCCGCTTAAGACGGTGATGAGCCGGGAAAAGGTACGCCGTCAGGTAACGGGAACCATAGACTTTCTCACCGGTATGTTAGCTTCCCTTTCCGGCAAAGAATACAAGGGCTACGAGATTCATATGGGACATACCGGCGGAACACAGAAGACAGAGCAGATACAGGAACCAAAGCAGACACAGGCTCAAGCCCAAGCTCATGCGCATGCACAGGAGGAATCCTGTATACAGGATGCAGTCGTTGTGCAGAAGGGAAATGTCTACGGAACGTATGTCCACGGCATTTTTGATGAAGGAGATATCGCATCTACTTTTATCCGGGCATTAGCGGAGAAAAAGGGAGTGCATTATGAAGATAATCAGGGCATGAATTATCAGCAGTATAAGGAGAGCCAGTACGATTTGCTGGCGGATACACTGCGGAAATATCTTGATATGGAAGCGGTTTATGGAATGCTGCAGGAGGCAGAATATGACAAAAGCAGAATTGGATAGCATAAAGATTTTGCCTTTAGATGACAGTTGGTATCGCAGGGTAAAAGAGAAGCTGGATGGAATCGCCAAACCCCTGGATGGACTTGGAAAGTTTGAACATCTGATTGCACAGATTGGAGCCATAGAGAAGACAACCAGAATATCCATTCAGAAAAAAGCAGTTCTTGTTATGTGTGCAGACAATGGCGTGGTGGAAGAGCGGGTCAGCCAGAGTGGAAAAGAAGTAACCTTTGCAGTGGCAAAAGCCATGGGAGTAAATAATTCTTCTGTAGGAAAGATGGCAGCAGTGGCAGGCGTGGATGTAATTCCGGTGGACATTGGAATTGATACAGACGAAGTGATTCCCGGAGTATTGCCACGAAAAGTTGCAAAGGGAACGAAAAACTTTGCCAAGGAACCTGCAATGACAGAAGAAGAGGTCTTAAAGGCAATAGAAACCGGAGTACAACTGGTGCAGCAATGCCACAGAGAAGGGTATGAGATACTTGCCACAGGAGAGATGGGAATCGGAAATACAACCACAAGTACAGCCGTTGCAGCAGCACTTTTGGATTTAGAGGTAGAGCAGGTGACCGGCAAGGGCGCCGGATTAACGGATGAAGCATTAAAAAGAAAATGCAGGGTAATTGAAGAAGCGATAGAAAAATATTCCCTTCGTGATGCGGATGCATTTACCATATTAAAGACGGTAGGTGGACTGGACATAGCCGGATTGACAGGCGTATTTATCGGAGCAGCAATCGAGCAGATGCCGGTTGTCATCGATGGAGTCATCAGTGCCGTTGCAGCGCTTTTGTCAGAGACCCTTTGCAAGGGTGCCGTAAATTATATGATACCATCCCATAAGAGCCGGGAACTGGCAGAGACAGCGATTATGAAAAAGCTGCATTTGGATCCGGTACTGGATGCGGATATGGCACTGGGTGAGGGAACCGGTGCAGTGATGATGATGTCCCTGTTGGATGTGGCACTGGGCGTGTATTTGCAGGGAGCATCCTTTGTAAATTTTGAGATAGAACAGTACAAGAGGTATGAAGAATGATTGCATTGGTAATCGGTGGAAGCGGCAGCGGAAAATCCGCATATGCAGAACAAATGGCAGTGAAAGCCGCAGGCAACGGCAGCCTTTATTATGTAGCCACCATGCAGGTGTATGATGAAGAAGGAAAGAAAAAAGTAGAGCGTCACCAGAAAATGCGGGCAGGAAAAGGCTTTCTTACGATAGAGCAGCCGAGAAGACTTAAAGAGGCAGCAAAGAAAGTGGCAACCGAAAGAGTGCCAGCCGGAAAAGCTGCAGCAGGAGTTGGAAAAACAGTTTTATTGGAGTGTATGTCGAACCTCGTTGCCAACGAAATGTTTTCAGAAGAAAATCTGTCTGCTGTGATGGATAAAGAAAAAATAAGGCAGCTTTCGGGTGAAATTATAAACGGAGTAACGGCATTGCATGATTCCTGTGATATACTGATTATTGTCACGAATCAGATATTTGAAGACGGAATCCGTTATGATGCATCCACAATGGATTATATCCGGTTGTTAGGAGATGTAAACCGACAGATTGCAGAGCGGGCAGAGCAGGTCGTTGAAGTAGTAGCAGGAATTCCGATTTTCATAAAAAAGGATGGAATTTAAGAAAGAAGAGGAATACATGAAAATTTTAAAAGGATTCGTCATTGCATTTTCCATATATTCAAAAATACCGGTGCCGCAGTTTGACTGGAAGAAAGAAGATATGCAGTATCACCTCTGCTTCTTCCCATTGATTGGTCTTATCATTGGAGTATTGGAAGCCGGCTGGTTCTTTTTGGGAAATGCAGCCGGGATAAGCCATCTTTGCAAAACCCTGATAGCGGTGGCAATTCCACTGCTTGTTACCGGTGGCTTTCATATGGATGGGTTTATGGATACCATGGATGCATTTCATTCCTATCAGGATAAGGAGAAGAAGCTGGCAATTTTAAAAGACCCTCATATTGGCGCATTTTCCGTATTGATGCTGGTTTTATATTATCTTATTTATGGAGCAGCATATGCGGAGCTTACGGAATTGTCTGCAATTCTTGTAGTGGGAATTGGCTTTGCGTTATCACGAAGCTTAAGCGGAATTGGTGTGGTGAGCCTGAAGGCAGCAAAAAAGGATGGTATGCTTGCTTATTTTGCAGACAGCGCCCAGAAAAAAAGAGTGCTGGCAGTCCTCATCATAGAGGCAGTTGTCTACAGTGGATGTATGATTTATGTAAACCTGTGGGCAGGGCTTGCAGCAGTAGTTGTGGCATTGCTCTGTTATGGTTATTATAGCTGGAAAAGCCGGAAGGAATTTGGCGGAATCAATGGTGATACCGCAGGATATTTTGTGTCATTATGCGAAAATGCCATGGCAGTTGCAGTGGTAGTTGTTTTTCACTATACAGGAAATTGCTTTCCTGTATAGTAAAAAACGCTCCGCGAGTATGCGCACTGCGGCGTATAAGGTAGATGCCGCAAGCAACCGCCGCAGGCGCGAGAATGTGCCGTGGCACATTCTTTGTTTTATAGCAGGCTAGAAAGGAAAAATCATGGAATTATTTTTGGGCGGATGTTACCAGGGAAAAAAGGAATATGTGTTAAAGCTTCACCCGGAATGTAAAGGTCAGGTGATAGAGGGCGAAAACCTTCCTGCAGACTGGGATGGAATGATAAAAGAACTGCAGGAATTTGAGAATCCGGTCATCAACCATTTACACCTGTGGATTCGGAAATGTCTTGAGCAGCAGACAGATGTGGAGCTGTTGGCTGATAAACTGCTGGAAACATATCCGGGACTTATTTTCATCTGTGATGAGATTGGAAACGGAATTGTACCGATGGATGCTCTGGAACGGGATTACAGGGAGCAGACCGGAAGACTACAGATCCGGATTGCCGAAAAGGCAGAAAGGGTAGAACGCATTGTATGTGGAATCAGCCAGAGATTAAAATAAATTTATTGCTTATCCGTCATGGAAAGACCCCGTCAAATCGGGAACACCGGTATTTGGGTGTAACAGAAGAAGCTTTATCCGGGGAAGGTAGAAAGCAGTTAGAGATTCTTGCAGAAAAAGACATTTTAAAAAAAACATGGCTGCTTTTCATCAGTCCGATGCTGCGCTGTCAGGAGAGTGCTGGTATACTTTTTCCGGGAAAGAAAGCTTATCCGATAGAAGAATGGCGGGAGATGAATTTTGGCGCATATGAGGGAAAAAATTACGAAGATTTGAAAAATAATGCCTATTATCAGAAATGGATTGACAGCAATGGCACACTGCCTTTTCCGGAAGGCGAGAGCCAGCAGGAATATATAAAACGCTGCCATAGAGGACTTCTTACTGCAACAAAAATCATAGAGGAAAAGATTGCCAGAGAAGTAGCAGATACTGCAAAGACGTCATCAGCGAATGAGATAACAGAACTCCGGGAGCCTGAAAAACTGATAGCAGAAAGTCAAATGACAGAAAATCCGATAACAGAAAGTCAGCCCCGGAACGTGACAGCGGTTGTACACGGCGGCACAATTATGGCACTGCTTCACATTCTTGCAGGAGGAAATTATTTTGATTATCAGGTGAAAAATGGAGGCGGCTACTGCTGTAAGCTCAGACTTTGCGGAGAAGAATGGAAATTAGATTCCCTTGAGGAGATTACAATATGATTTATCACATGATTGCGTTCGGACTGGGATTTTGCCTGGACCTTCTTTTGGGAGATCCATACTGGCTGCCACATCCCATCCGGGTGATTGGAAATTTTATAGGGATATTGGAAAAAAGAATGAATAAAAAGGAGTGCAGTGAGAAATACCTTGTAAGAGCAGGCATTGGAATGGTTACGCTTGTTTTGCTGACAGTTCTTATGGTGACCGCACTTCTTCTGATTCTTGCGTACCGGATTCATCCGGTGGCAGGTGTTATCTTGGAAATGATTATGACCTATCAGATTCTTGCTGCAAAATGCCTGAAAGTAGAGAGCATGAAGGTATATAATTGTTTAAAGGAGAATGACCTTATAGCGGCAAGACATGCTGTTTCCATGATTGTAGGCAGAGATACCGAGCGGCTGGATGAAACAGGAGTGGCAAAGGCTGCCATTGAAACGGTGGCGGAAAATACTTCGGATGGAGTCATTGCACCGATGCTATATACCGCACTTGGCGGACCGGTTCTGGGCTTTTTTTATAAGGCAGTCAATACGATGGATTCCATGGTAGGATATAAGAATGAACGTTATCTTCATTTTGGCAGAGCTGCCGCAAAATTCGATGATATCTGCAATTATATCCCATCCCGTATCAGTGCATACCTGATGATTGCAGGGACGTATTTCCTTGGAAAGGAATATAACAGGAAACATGCATATTACATTTATAAAAGGGACCGGTATCATCATGCCAGCCCGAACTCTGCCCAGACAGAGGCAGTTTGTGCAGGAGCACTGTCCATACAGCTGGCAGGGGATGCCTGGTATTTTGGCAAACTGGTGAAAAAGCCGTTTATCGGAGATGCACTGCGTCCGGTGGAATACGAGGACATCAGAAGAGCAAACCGGCTTTTGTATGCGACTGCATTTTTATGTGAAGGCATTTGCCTTTTGGTGATGGGATTGTTATTCTTTATATGATTGAAAGGATGAAAATTCAGGAAAGGAACAGGAATATGGTACATGGAGGAGACATCTACCGTAATTGCATATCGTTAGATTATTCTGTAAATATCAATCCTCTGGGCATACCGGCATCTGTAGAGGCAGCCCTTAGGGAAGCGGTGTCTTTATGCAGCCGGTATCCGGATATCAGGCAGGAGAAGCTGAAGGCAGCCATTGCTGAGATGGATAAGGTAGCGGCAGATGAGATATTGTGCGGAAATGGAGCTTCTGAACTTTTTCCTGCAATTCTTCATGCATTAAAACCAAAGAAAATACTGATTCCGGTTCCTTCTTTTTATGGTTACGAGTGGGCTGCCGGAACGGAAGCGTGTGAAGTAAGTTATTTTCCATTGCGGGAACAGGATAATTTTGTGCTGGGAGAGGACTTTATTGAGGCATTAGATAAAGAAACGGAGCTTATATACCTTGCTAATCCCAATAATCCCACCGGACAGTTAATTCCACCGGAGATTTTAAAAGGGATTTTAAAGCGGTGTCAGGAGCTTGATATAATAGTGGTGGTAGATGAATGCTTTCTGCCGTTTTGTGAAGAAGCAGAGCTTTATGAAGAAATGGAAGCTGGCATGAAATGTAGGAATCTGATTCAGGTGAGAGCATTTACCAAGACCTTTGCCATACCGGGAGTCCGGCTGGGTTATCTTATCTGCCGGAACAGGGAAGTCTGTCAGAAGATTACAAGGCAGCTTCCGGAATGGAACTTATCGGTATTTGCCCAGATGGCAGGATGCGCTGCAGCAAAAGAAACGGAATTTATCGGGGAAAGCAGAAAACTCATAAAAGAGCAGCGGAGTATTCTGACAAAAGAGCTGATATCCTTAGGCTTCCGGGTGTATCCTTCCCGGGCAGATTATATTTTATTTTACACAGAGCTGCCATTATATGAGTTACTTTTAAAGAAACAGATTTTGATTCGAAATTGTGAAAATTACAGAGGTCTGTCCAAAGGATATTACCGGATTGCAGTAAGAGGGCAGGCAGAGAATGAGCGGCTGATAAGCGCATTAAGAGAGGTGACAGAGAAATGAATCCCATCGAATTTGTATTGCCGGGAGAGATTGAAAAACGCAGCTTTGAGATTATTTCAGAGGAATTAGAAAAGCGTCAGATTGTATTGCCTAAGGAGCAGGAGCCTGTTACCAAGCGTGTGATACATACCAGCGCAGATTTTGATTATGCAGAGACAATGTGTTATTCTGACCATGCAGTAGAAATTGCAAAGGAACTGATTCTTAAGGGCGCCGATATTGTAACGGATACCAATATGGCACTTGCCGGAATCAATAAGAAAATACTGGCATCATTTGGCGGAGAAGCCCATTGCTTTATGGCGGATTTGGATGTAGCACAGCTTGCCAGAGAGCGGCAGGTAACAAGAGCCACCATCAGCATGGAGAAAGCCGCAGCCATTGAAAAACCAGTTATTTTTGCGGTGGGAAATGCACCGACGGCGTTAATCGAGCTTCATAAAATGATAACGGAGGGACGCTACCAGCCGGCATTTATTATCGGAGTTCCGGTAGGCTTCGTAAATGTGGTACCGGCAAAAGAATTGATTATGGAAACAGAAGTACCGTATATCATTAACCGGGGCAGAAAGGGCGGGAGCAATGTTGCCGCAGCTATCTGCAATGCAATTTTGTATCAATTAAGACGATAGTAAAATCAGGGGGAAGAAAGATGCAGTATGGGTTTACCTCCGGAAGCTGTGCCGCAGCCGCAGCAAAGGCAGCAGTCTATATGCTGCTGAGTGGAAGAAGAAAAACAGAGATTACCATTGAGACACCAAAGGGAATTCCCTACCATGCAAAGGTGGAGCATATCAAAATTCAGGAAACAGAAGTTTCCTGCGCGGTACAAAAGGACGGCGGGGATGACCCGGATGTGACAACGGGGGCATGGATTTATGCAGCGGTGAGCATTTGTGAAGAAAATAACAATCAGATAGAAATAGATGGCGGCATCGGTGTTGGCAGGGTTACGCGGCCGGGATTAGACCAGCCGGTAGGAAATGCCGCAATTAATACGGTACCACGGCAGATGATTGCAAAAGAAGTATCAGAGGTCTGCCATCTGTTTGATTTTCAGGGCGGAATCAAAGTCGTAATTTCAGTGCCGGAAGGAGAAAATCTTGCGGCGCAGACTTTTAATCCGAGACTTGGAATAAAGGGCGGAATCTCGATACTTGGAACCAGCGGGATTGTGGAGCCTATGAGTGATAAGGCATTGCTAGATACCATAGCAGTGGAATTGAAACAGAAACGGGCAGAAGGTCATTCTATTGTTGCCATATCACCGGGCAACTACGGATTGGAATTTATGAAACGGACCTATGGTTATGATTTGGAGCGCAGTGTAAAATGCAGCAACTTTATCGGACAGACCATTGACATGGTAAAAGAACTTGGATTTTCCAAAATGCTCTTAACCGGTCATATCGGAAAGCTGATAAAGGTATCCGGCGGCATTATGAACACCCATTCCAAAGAGGCAGACTGCCGGATGGAGCTTCTGGCGGCGGCAGCAATCCGTGCGGGCGCAGAAGTGACACTGCTTCGGGAAATATTAGACTGCATTGGTACAGAGGATGCGGTAGACCGGATTCGAAAAGCCGGACTTTTAGAACCTGCCATGGAATATGTCATGGAAAAAATTGAAGACCATCTTAAGCATCGTGCCGGAGATGGGCTGGAAATAGAATGTATGGTTTATAGTAATGATATCGGACTTTTAGGTGTAACGCCGGGAGCAGAGGCATTATTAAAAGAACTGTTGGAGGAAAAGGAATGATTCATTTTGTTGGAGCAGGGTGCGGAGCACCGGATTTGATTACCGTAAGAGGAATGCATCTTTTGGAGAAAGCGGATGTGATTATCTATGCCGGTTCACTGGTAAATCCCAAGCTTTTAGACTATGCCAAAGCAGACTGTCAGGTATATAACAGTGCAGTGATGACATTGGAAGAAGTCCTTGCAATTATGGTGGAGGCAGAGCAGGAAGGAAAAGATGTGGTGCGGCTGCATACCGGAGAACCAAGCATATATGGAGCGGTTCAGGAGCAGATGCAGGAGCTGGATGCAAGAAAGCTAGCCTATGATTCTACGCCGGGAGTAAGTGCCTGCTTTGGAGCAGCGGCAGCCATGAATCTGGAGTATACCCTGCCGGATATTTCCCAGTCCCTTATCATTACCAGAATGGAGGGACGGACGGCGGTTCCGGAGAAAGAAAGCATTGAGGCATTTGCTGCCCATCAGTGTTCCATGGCAATCTATTTAAGCACCGGAATGTTGGAGAAGTTATCTGAGCGACTGATAAAGGGTGGCTATTCAAAGGATACCACTGCGGCACTGGCTTATAAGGTAAGCTGGCCGGAGGAAGAAATATATATCTGCACGGTAGAAACATTGGCACAGACAGCGGCAGAACATGGAATTACCAAAACGGCACTGGTTCTCGTTGGAGATGTCATTAACAAGAGCGGATACAGCAAATCCAGACTGTATGCAGAAGATTTCTCCACAGAATTCCGGGCAGCAAAAAAATCATAAGAAGGCGGAAAGAAAATGCAGTCATTGAAATGGAGTGTCATCAGCTTTACCGAAAAGGGAGCAGAGCTTGCCGAAAAGATAAAAAGACTTTCGAAAGAGCAGCAGCTTCCCTGTGAAATTCATACTTATCATGGCAGAAAACAGGTGGAAAATCTGAACGCGTGGACAAAGGAGCAGTTTTCCCTAAGAAATGCAATCATTTTTATCGGAGCATGCGGAATTGCAGTGCGGACAATTGCCCCATTTCTTAAGGACAAGCTGACAGACAGTCCGGTGCTGGTACTGGATGAGGCAGGCAATTATGTCATTCCTCTTTTATCCGGGCATGTAGGAGGCGCAAATGAGATAGCACTTTTACTGGCAGAGTTATTAGGAGCAGTTCCGGTAATTACCACAGCGACCGACATTAATAATGCCTTTGCCATAGATGTATTTGCAAAAAAGCATGACCTATCCATTGATAAAAAAGAAGGCATTAAGAAGGTTTCTGCAAAGGTGCTGGAAAAAAGGAAGCTTTCCATGACAATCGCTCCGGAATATGCCGCCAAAGTGGATGTGGCAATCGGCACACCAGAGGATGGGCAGAAGCCGGAACCATTATTGACCTTAATCCCCAAAGAATATATTCTTGGAATCGGATGCAGAAGGAATAAAGAAGAACAGGAACTTAAGGCATTTGCAGAAAACTGTTTAAAGGAAGCCGGAGTAGACTGGAAACAGATACGGGCGATTGCTTCGATTGATAAAAAGAAGGATGAAAATGCAATTCTAAAACTTGCGGCAGAACATGGCATTCCATTTCTCACCTTTGATGCAGAAACCTTAAGCCGTGTGTCCGGTACCTTTGATTCATCGGTATTTGTGGAAAGCCAGGTGGGCGTAGACAATGTCTGCGAGCGGGCAGCCATGGCAGCCTGCCGGGATAATGGAAGGCTGGTGCTTCAGAAAAAAGCGGAAAATGGAATGACACTGGCTATAGCAAAAGAAGATTGGAGACTGACTTTATATGAAGAATAAAATATGGATTGTTGGAATGGGACCGGGAAAAGAAGAGATGATGACAGGCAGAGCCATCGAAGTATTAGAACAGGTGGACGTAATCATCGGATATACCGTATACCTTGATTTGCTAGGAGAACGTTTTCAAGACAAGGAATTTCTTTCCACGCCGATGCGGCAGGAAGAAAAACGCTGCAGAATGTGTTTTGAGGAGGTCGGAAAAGGCAAAAGCGTGGCAATGGTATGCAGCGGCGATGCCGGTGTCTATGGAATGGCATCACTGATGTATGAGATCGGAAAAGAATATCCGGCGATTTCACTGGAAGTGATACCGGGAATTACCGCAGCCAACAGCGGAGCAGCGGTTCTTGGAGCACCATTAAATCATGACTACTGTGTAATCAGTCTCAGTGACCTTATGACACCATGGGAGTTAATTGAAAAGAGGCTGATTATGGCGGCACGGGGAGATTTTGCTATTGCACTTTATAATCCGTCCAGCCGGAAGCGGGCAGACTATTTGGAAAGAGCATGTAAGATTCTGCTTCAGGAGATAGAACCGGAGCGCGCATGCGGTTATGTGGAAAATATCGGAAGAGACGGAGAAAGCACAGTTACCTGTACATTAGAAGAATTACAGAGTAAAACAGTAAATATGTTTACTACCGTTTTTGTTGGAAATTCCAGAACCAGAATTCAGGATGGAAAATTAATCACACCAAGAGGCTATAAGATAGAGCAATGAAAAAAATAATCATTTTTTCAGGAACAACAGAAGGAAGAAAATTATCGGAGCTGATGGCGGCAGCAGGCATAGCCCACACTGTATCGGTGGCAACCGATTATGGAAAGCTGGTCATGAAAGAGCATCCAGAGGTGAAGATTCAGGAAGGACGCCTTTCCAAAGAAGCTATGTCAGAATATCTAAGGAAAGAATCCTTTGACCTTGTAATCGATGCCACTCATCCCTATGCGGTGGAAGTGACCAGAACCATAAAAAGCTGCGTTGTCGGAATGAAAGAGGATGGACTTGAGGTCACTTACTTACGGCTGAAACGGAGCATCCATGCGTCAGAAGAAGCAGGACTTCGTTTCTTTGACAGCAATGAGGCCTGTGCAGAAGCATTAAAGGAAATCAAGGGAAACATTCTTCTTACTACAGGAAGCAAGGAACTTTCCGTATATACCGAATCGGAAGAAGTAAAAAAACGTCTTTATGTCCGGGTACTGCCGGGGCTGGAAAGTCTTGAAATCTGCCGGAGGGAAGGAATTCTGCCACAACAGATTCTGGCACTGCAGGGACCTTTTTCTGAAGAATTCAATGATGCACTGATTCATCAGTACGGGATAAAATGTATGGTAACAAAGCAGGGCGGCATTACCGGAGGCTTTTTAGAAAAAAAAGAAGCAGCTTTAAAAAATCATATCCCGCTTTTGGTCATTCGTCGGGAGGCAGCAGAGGAAGACGGACTTTCCTTTGATGCAGTCTGTGAGAAAATCGAAACATTAACAGGGGTAAACCTTTCCTTAAGACCGGCGGAGCTTATGATTACGCTGGCAGGAATCGGACCGGGGGATGCAGATATGATGACCGTCCGGTTAAAGGAAGCATTGGCAGAAGCGGACCTTGTATTAGGTGCGAAACGTCTGATAGAGGCGGTGACACCGAAGCTTGAAAAAGAGGCACTTTATCTGCCGGATAAAATCCTTACATGGCTTCAGGAAAAGAGCAGACAGTATGCGGTGCATGAAAAACTGAAGGTAGTCATCCTTTTTTCCGGGGATATTGGTTTTTATAGTGGCTGGAGCAAGGTAAGAATCTGTCTGCAGGAAGCGCTGCAAAAGGGCATACTTCATGGAACCTTGCAAAGCATTCCGGGCATTTCTTCCATTCAGATGATGGCAGCAGCCTGTGGCGTAAGCTGGGAAAATGCCGGAATTTACAGTATACATGGCAAAACAGATACGGATGGCTGGCAGGCAGAAGTGCTGCACAGGCTGCATGAAAATGGGCAGCTGTTTCTTTTGGTATCCGGAGCAGAAGACATCAGGAAATTAGGAGCACTTTTTTCGGATAAAGAGAATTGCAGAATTACAGTGGGGTACCAGTTATCTTATCCGCAGCAGAAGCTGATGGTGCTTACACCGGAAGCATGCAGGGAGATAGAACAGGAAGGATTGTATGTTGTCATGATAGAGAAGGAAGAACAGAAAGCGAATGAAGAATGTGCGGAGCAGGGAAAGCGCAGGGAACAGGAAGCGCAGGAAGAGCCGGCAACTTTGTCACCGGGAATCCCGGATGAAGCCTTTATTCGTGGGAAAGTTCCAATGACCAAAGGGGAAGTGCGTCAGGTCAGCCTTTGCAGCCTGCGGCTTCAGAAAGATTCGGTGCTTTATGATATTGGAAGCGGAACGGGTTCGATTGCTGTGGAAGCAGCCCATTTATCCAAAGGAATCAAAGTCTATGCCATTGAAAAGAAAGAAGAGGCGCTAGCACTTCTGGCACAGAATAAAGAGAAGTTTCAGGTAGCAAATATGGAGATTATCCGGGGAATGGCACCGGAGGCATGCAATGGATTAGAGGAGCCAACCCATGTTTTCATCGGGGGAAGCGGTGGACATTTGATGGAAATTTTAGAAGTACTGGCAGCAAAAAAGAGAAGAATAAGAGTTGTAATGAATGCTATAAGTCTTGAGACGGTGGCAGAATTCAAGCAGGTGAAAGAGCGTTTTCCGGTCTGTGGTTTTGAACTGATTCAGATGCAGGTCAGCCGTTATCATGAGCTTGGCTCTTATTATATGCCAAAGGCGGAAAATCCGGTTATGATATGTTCCTTTGATTTGCAGGGAGGAGAAGCGGATGCAGAAGCGTAAAGGAGTAGTTCTTGCAGCACCCAAAAGCGGCAGTGGAAAGACATTGATTACCTGTGCGTTAATCGAAGCCTTGAAAGAAGCAGGAGTCAATGTCTGTGCATTTAAATGCGGACCGGATTATATAGACCCGATGTTTCACCGGACGATTTTAGGTGTGCCGGGCGGAAATCTGGATACATATTTTACCGGCGAAACAAAGACAAAAGAGATATTTATGGAAGAGACACCGGAAGATGCATTTGCAGTGGTAGAGGGTGTCATGGGGCTTTATGACGGACTTGGCGGAATTTTAGAAGAAGGTTCCACCTATCACCTGGCAAATTCTGTTTCCCTGCCGGTGATTCTGGTAATTGATGCACATGGCATGGGAAGAACGATACTTCCACTGATACAGGGACTTTTATCCTATGACAAAGCCGGAATCATAAAGGGCGTGATACTAAACCGGGTCAGCAAAATGTTCTATGCGTCATTAAAAGAGTTAATCGAAACCAAATTATCCATAGAAGTGCTGGGCTGTTTTACCGAACAGAAGGAGCTTCATCTGGAGAGCCGCCACTTAGGCTTAAAACTTCCAGAAGAAAAGCGTGATTTAAAAGAACAGGTATGCCGCGGGGCAGACAGCTTAAAAGAAACGGTATCGATAGAGCGGATTTTAGCAATTGGGGGAGCCGGAGAAAAGGATGCGGCAGCCCCAAAAGTTGATAGTCACGAAAACAAAGTGACATATCAGAGAGCAGATATCTATGAAAATGATATGGTATTCCAGAGAGCAGATATCAAAAAAAATGACACCCATGAAAGTAAACTCCGCCTTGCCATCGCAAGAGATGAGGCATTTTGTTTTTATTATCAGGAGAACCTGAAACTGCTTTCAAAAAGGGGCTTTGAGCTGGTGCCGTTTTCTCCCCTGCATGATAAGAAATTGCCGGAGCATATCAGCGGATTACTGTTAGGAGGGGGATATCCGGAACTTTTTGCAAAGGAATTATCCGAAAATGACAGCATGAAGACAGCCATCCGGGAAGCCATCCGGGGCGGACTTCCGTCACTGGCAGAATGTGGGGGTTTTCTTTATCTTCATAAATCACTGAAGGATATGGAAGGCAGACAATATTCCATGGCGGGCGTAATTGATGCAGATGCAGATTACCGGGGAAAGCTGGTGCGTTTTGGCTATGTGGAGCTTACCGAGAAAGAGAGCTGTTTCCTGCCGGAAAAAGAAGGAATCCGGGGACACGAATTCCATTATTTTGACAGTACGGAAAATGGAACGGACTGCGTGGCAAAGAAACCGACCGGAAACAGAAGCTGGGAGTGTGTCTGGGAAGGAGAAAATCACTGGTGGGGATTTCCTCATCTTTATTATCCGTCCAACCCTTCTTTTGTGGAGCATTTCTATCAGCAGGCAGGATTGTATCAACAATCGAAATTGAAGCAAAAAGATAAATAGAAGTAAAAGATAATTTAAAATAAGAGGAAGACAGATGCAGAAAGAAAAAGCACAGAGCGGAATTTTATATGGAATCGGAGTAGGTCCGGGGGAGCCGGAGCTTTTGACCCATAAAGCGGTTCAGGTGATAGAATGCTGCGATACCATAGTAGTGCCGTCCGAACCGATAGAAGAGTGTAATGCTTTTCAGATTGTAGAAAAACTGGTGCCGGACATCCGGAAACATCAGCTTGTGGCATGGAATTTTCCCATGACCAGAGATGAGAAAAAGTTAGAAGAAGCCCATGATAAGATATGCGAAAATATAGAAGCATATCTTGCAAGGGGAGAAAAGGTTGCCTTTTTAACGCTGGGGGATCCGGCAATTTATTCCACCTATACTTATCTTTCACAGAAAATCGAAGAGCATGGTGGCCATACGGAAATGGTCAGCGGTGTACCGTCTTTTTGTGCAGTGGCAGCAAGACTTGGCATTTCGCTGGGAGAAAAGGAAGAGCAGATTCATATTATTCCCGGTTCCTATGAGATAGAAGAATCGAGACAATTTTCCGGCACCAGAATCTATATGAAGTCCGGAAGGAAGCTGAAGCAGTTAAAAGAAATGCTGCAAAAGGAAAGCACTATCCGTCCGTTAGAAGTGTATAGTGTTTCTGATTGTGGAAAAGAGGAAGAAAAAGTCTTTTCCGGTGTGGATAACATACCGGAAAACAGCGGATATTTTACCATCGTGATTGTAAAGACAAAAGATGAGCCGGTGCATAACAGCAGCCGCTTTTTTGAGAATCGTGCATGCGCTTATTATCCCTGCCATAGGGACATTGAGCAGATTAACTGTATGTTCTGCTACTGCCCGATGTATGAAATGGAGCATTGTCCGGGAACACCGGAGTACAAAGAGACAAATGGCAGAAAACTTAAGATTTGTACCAACTGCACATATCCCCATCAGGCAGAACATTATGATGCCATTATGAAGGTACTGACCCATCGGCTGAAAGGCTAGAGAACTTTTTAAGGGTGAAGATTGTTGAGGCGGGGTGAACTATGGCTTGTGAAAAAATAAAAAGTGTGTTAGTATAGTAGCGATTTCATAGAAAGATAACCGGTGCCTGCAATGAAATTCATTCATATGCAGGGTAAAAGGGAAACAGGTGTAAATCCTGTACGAACTCGTCACTGTAAGAAGGGAGTAACGTAGTCAGGCTTTTAAAAGCGCCACTGATGCACAGACATTGGGAAGGTGATTACGGAGCGTTAATCTTTGAGTCAGGAAACCTGCCGTTTATCTGGTACGGGAAGAGATTCCGGGTCACGAGTAATTGGCTGTACTGTTTGATAACAAGGGAAATCCGTAAAGCGTATTTCCTGTAGTTAGTATGTCATTTACTTCGTTCATAGCAATATGGAACGGAGTTTTTTCATGTGTAAGTGAAACCAGAACATGAGAAAAGGAGAAAAAAATGAAAAAGAAAGCATTGACTGTAGTTCTTACACTTACTATGGCTGCAACCATGTTTGCGGGATGTGGTGATAAGAAAACAACAGGGACAACTGAAACAACAGAAGCTGTTTCGACAGAAGATGAAAAGGATGATCAGGCAAAAGCAGATGAAGTAGCAGCATTGATTGATGCAATTTATGTGCAGGAAAGAACTGATGAGACAGATGCACAGTGTAAGGCAGCAAAAGAAGCATGGGATGCACTGACAGATGCTCAGAAGGAACTGGTATCCGGAGAAAATGCAGACCCGGATTACTTTGGAAGAGATACCGGAGATGCATCAAAGGATGATCCTTTAAATCAGGATGATATTGGAGAAAATGAGCTTTTGGTAGTAAGCTTTGGTACATCCTTTAATGACAGCCGCGCAACAGATATCGGCGGCATTGAAAAAGCATTACAGGAAGCAAATCCTGACTGGTCTGTAAGAAGAGCATTTACAGCACAGATTATTATTAACCATATACAGGCCCGTGATGACGAAAAAATCGATAACATGGATCAGGCATTAGAGCGTGCGGTAGACAATGGCGTTAAGAATCTTGTGGTACAGCCGACCCACTTAATGCATGGTGCAGAATATGATGAACTGGTAGAAGCAATTGAGAAGTATCAGGATAAATTCGAAACAGTCCGTATCGCAGAACCTCTGTTAGGTGAAGTTGGAAGCGACGCAACTGTAATCAACGAAGATAAAGCTGCCGTTGCAGAAGCAATTACATCAGAAGCAGTTAAGGCTGCAGGATATGACAGCATGGATGCAGCAGCAGAAGATGGAACAGCATTTGTATTTATGGGACATGGTACTTCCCATACTGCAAATGTAACATATGACCAGATGCAGACCCAGTTAGAGAAACTGAATTATAAAAATGCATTTGTTGGAACCGTAGAAGGTGAACCGGAAGATACCGCATGTGAAGCAGTTATTGAAAAAGTAAAAGAAGCAGGATACAAAAAAGTAATTCTTCGTCCGTTAATGGTTGTTGCCGGAGACCACGCAAACAACGATATGGCTGGAGATGATGAAGATTCCTGGAAGAGCCAGTTTGAAGCATCCAAAGCATTTGACAGTGTAGATACACAGATTGAAGGTCTTGGAAGAATTAAAGCAGTCCAGGATATTTATGTAGCACATACAAAGGCTGCTTTAGAGGCAGAGCCACTTGCAACAGCAGGTGGTTCCAATTCCTCTGCAACCTTAGAGGATGGAACTTATACCGTAGACTTCAACACAGACAGCACAATGTTTCACGTAAATGAAGCAAAAGAAGGCAAGGCAGAACTTACGGTAAAGGATGGAAAAATGACAGCACATATCACGCTTCCATCTAAGAACATTGTAAATTTATTTGCTGGAACAGCAGCAGATGCACAGAAGGATGGAGCCAAGCTTCTTGAGCCGACTACAGATACAGTAGAATACAGTGATGGAACCAGCGAAGAAGTATACGGCTTTGATGTTCCGGTTCCTGCAGTGGATGAAGACTTTGACCTTGCATTAATTGGAACAAAGGGAAAATGGTACGACCACAAAGTATCTGTTTCTAATCCTGAAAAAAAAAATTAGCTGATGGCTCTTATGAGGCAGAAGTAACTTTAGAGGGCGGAACCGGAAGAGCAACGGTGGATTCACCGGCGAAGGTTGTGATAAAAGATGGAAAAATCACTGCAACCGTTGTGTGGAGCAGTCCAAACTATGATTACATGTTAGTAGATGGAACGAAGTATCTGAATGAGAACAAGGGTGGAAATTCCACCTTTACGATTCCGGTATCCGGCTTTGACTGTGACATTGCAGTAGTGGGTGATACTGTTGCAATGAGCACACCTCATGAAATTGAATATACATTGAATTTTAAACTGGTAAAATAAAATGCAGAAAAAACAAATTATGATAGTAAGCGTTATCTGTATACTTCTTCTGACTCTTTGTGCCTGTGGTACAAAGAAGCAGGAGAAAAAAGCAGATACCGTAGATTTTAGTTCTCTCAGCAGGACCGGGAGTATGGAATTAAATTATGCAACACAGTATAGTGTTGATGAATATGGCGGGTACAAAATGATTACGATCGTGGATGGCGGTCGTTTTTTGCTTATTCCGGAGGGAGCGGCAGTGCCGCTGAATATACCGGAGGATGTTACAGTTTTACAGCAGCCGCTGGATAAAACATATCTGGTATCCACTTCTGTCATGGATTTAGTAAGACAGATTGATGCCATGTCAGATATCCGGCTTTCCGGAACGAAGGAAGATGGCTGGTATGTAGAAGAAGCCAGGCAGGCAATGGAGGAAGGAGACATTTTATATGCAGGAAAATACAGTACTCCGGACTATGAGCTCATTCTGGATGAAGGCTGCAATCTGGCAATTGAAAATACAATGATTTATCATAACCCGGAAGTAAAAGAAAAGTTGGAAGAACTTGGAATCCCTGTACTTGTGGAGCGTTCCAGCTATGAATCACACCCATTGGGCAGACTGGAATGGATCCGTTTATATGGAGTATTATTTGATAAAGAGGAAGAAGCAGATTCTTTCTATGAAGCAGAATTAGAAAAATTAGAGCCGATTATGAAGAAAGAAAGCTGCAATGTAACAGTAGCATTTTTCAGTGTGACAGCAAACGGAACAATCAGTGTGCGGAAATCAAATGATTATGTAGCGCAGATGATTGCTCTTTCCGGTGGAACCTATGTGCCGGAACAACTGGCGGGCGAAGAAGAAAATGCACTTTCCACAATGAACATACAGATGGAGGATTTCTATGCAGATGCAAAGAATGCCGATATCTTAATATATAACAGTACAATTGAAGGCGAAATCAGTACGCTGGAGGAATTGAAGCAGAAGAATGCACTGTTTGCAGATTTTCAGGCAGTACAGGATGGAAATGTCTATTGTACCACAAATAATTTCTTCCAGAAATCCACGGCAATCGGAGATTTTATGGAAGATCTGAATAAAATATTTCAGAATACAGATACAGAAGAAGCAGGATATTTAAAGAAGCTGAGGTAAAAGAAAATGAAGCGGTATGCAGTCTCTTTTATAACAATTATTATATTGCTGGTGGGATTAATTTTCTGGAATATTGGTTCTGGAAGTATTTCGATTTCATGGGATGAACTTTGGAATATTTTACTGAAACAGACAGAAGAAGGCACCGCTTATCATATTATCTGGGATATCAGACTGCCACGGATTCTTGCTGCTGTCATGCTGGGGGGAGCATTGTCCATTTCCGGATTTTTACTGCAGACCTTTTTTGGAAATCCAATTGCAGGTCCGTATGTGCTTGGAATTTCTTCCGGTGCCAAACTTATGGTAGCACTGGCAATGATTTATCTTCTGGGAAGGGGAATTACAATCAGTTCTTTTGGAATGGTAGCAGCAGCCTTTGCCGGCTCACTTCTGGCAATGGGATTTGTACTTTTAATTTCCATGAAGGTACATAGAATGTCTCTTCTGATTGTATGCGGAATTCTAATCGGATATATCTGCTCGGCAATTACAGACATCTGTGTTACTTTTGCAGATGATTCGAATATCGTAAATTTGCACAACTGGTCCCAGGGCAGCTTCTCCGGAATGAACTGGTCGAATATCCTGATGATATTTATCCTGACCTTGCTGTCCTTTCTTGCGGCAATGTTTCTTGCAAAGCCGATTGGTGCGTATCAGATGGGAGAGACTTATGCCAGAAATATGGGTGTTAATATAACGGTGCTCCGGGTAAGCCTGATTCTGTTATCCAGCTTATTGTCGGCTTGTGTAACAGCGTTTGCAGGGCCGATTTCCTTTGTAGGAATTGCGGTGCCACATCTGATAAAATCTGCCACAGGAACAGCAAAACCACTGGTGCTGATACCGGGCTGCTTTCTGGGGGGAGCGGTAGTGACACTGTTTTGTGATGGAATCGCAAGAACACTCTTTGCACCGACAGAAGTAAGTATCAGTACCGTTACAGCGGTCTTTTTGGTTCCGGTGGTAATTGTAATGATGCTGCGCAGACAGGAGGAGCGGGGATGACAAAACAGATAGCAGGAAAAAAAGAGTCCACAGAGAAAGAATGCATGGCAGGAAAAATGAAATCTTCTGAAAGAAAACAGGGGCTTGTAACAGACAAATTCACAGTTGGATATGGAAAAAAGGTCATTCTTTCGAATGTCAATCTAATGGCAGAGCCGGGAAGGGTATTGACATTGATTGGCCCGAATGGTTCCGGTAAATCTACGATTCTAAAGAGTATTGTAAAGCAGTTGAAATCCCTTGATGGTGTAGTATACCTGAACGGGAAAGCAACCTCGGAAATGAAAGAGGCAGAAATTGCAAAGAGCCTTTCCATGGTAATGACAGAGCATATTCATCCGGAGCTGATGTCCTGCCGGGATGTGGTTGCAACCGGACGATATCCCTATACCGGAAGACTTGGAATCTTAGATAAGCAGGACTGGAAACTGGTGGATGAGGCAATTACCATGGTTCATGCGGAAGAGGTGGCAGAGCAGTCATTTACAAGAATCAGTGACGGACAGAGACAGCGTGTTATGTTGGCGAGAGCCATCTGCCAGGATACAGCAATCCTGGTATTGGATGAACCTACCTCTTATCTGGATATCCGTTATAAGCTTGATATTTTAAACAGCATCCGGAAACTGGCAAGGGAACGGAATATAGCAGTAATGATGTCACTGCATGAACTTGACTTGGTACAGAAAGTATCGGATATGGTAGCCTGTGTAGATGGAACCACCGTCAGCCACATAGGAACACCGGAAGAAATCTTTCAGGGTTCGCTGGTACAGAAGCTTTATGGAATTGAGGAAAAGAACTTTGATTCCATGCTTGGAATCATGCAGATGCCGGGAAATAAAGCGGCCCCGAATGTATTCGTAATCGGAGGCGGTGGTGCTGCAATACCAACCTATTACAGACTGCAGAGAGAGCATATTCCATTTGCAGCAGGAATCTTATTTGAAAATGACGTAGAATATCCTGTTGCAACGGCACTGGCATCAAAAGTCATTACTGCAAAAGCTTTTTATCCGATGGAAGAAGCACAACTGGAAGAAGCTAAGAAAATACTTGCAGGCTGTGAAACCTGTATTTGCACCTGCGAGAATTTCGGACCTTATAATATGTTAAATAAAGAACTGCGAAGCCTGGCAGAAGAACAGGGAAAATTGAAATAAAGAAATTGGAATAAAAGAAAAGCCCGTGGAATCAAAGTTGTTTTATGATTTCACGGGCTTTGGTATATTTTACTGTTCAGTGTCTTCCGGTAAGATGAATTTTCCAACAAGTTCATCTAAGGAAGTTGCCTGTGCAGATAACTCCTGGCTGGTAGCAGAGGTCTCTTCTGCGGATGCGGAGTTGGACTGAACTACCTCAGAAATCTGGTTTACACCCTGTTCTGCCTGATCCATGGCATTTGCCTGAGTCTTAGCAACATCACTGATGTGCTTGGAAGATTCAGCAATCTGCTGGATACCATTTACAACGTTTCCGATAGATTCAGCAGCATGGTCTGCAGCAGCATTACCTTCAGCAATCTCCTGAAGGGCACCTTCGATTAAGTCTCTGGTATCTACAGCAGATTTGGTTGTCTGCTCTGCAAGCTGACGAATCTGGTCAGCAACAACGGCGAATCCACGTCCTGCTTCGCCGGCTCTTGCAGCCTCGATAGAAGCATTCAGAGAAAGTAAGTTGGTCTGGGAAGCAATATCTTCGATTTCAGAAATAATATTTCCAATCTTCTTAGAAGTTTCATCAATACGTGCCATAGCATCAACCATGGCTTTCATTTCAGCACTGCTGTCTTCTGCTTCAGCAGCATACTGCTTTGCCTGATCATAAGCAATCTGAGCCTGATCAGCGGACTGTTCAATATTACTTGTAATATCAGTGATTGTTGCCTGAAGCTGTTGTACGGCACCGGCCTGCTCAGTAGCACCTTCTGCCATACTCTGGGAAGATTCTGCAAGGTTCATGGAACCGGCAGAAACCTGGGAAGAAGCTTCTCCAATCATCTGGATAGTATGTACCATTGCATCACGCATGCCACGCATTGCGGTCAGTAACTGTTCGAAGTCACCGACATATTTGTCGGAATGCTCGGACTGAATGGTGTAATCACCATTTGCCATGCCCTCCATCAGAACACCTACATCAGTGATGAGTGCGTTTAGTGTTTCGGCCATTTCAGTAGAAGTGGCTACAATACTTGCAACTTCATCGTTGGATTTCACCTCCGGGAAAGGGTCATGTAAATTACCCTGTGCAAAAGTGCTAAGACGATTCTCCAGTGCGACTAAAGGTTTTGAAATTCCCCTTGCAATGGAAGCTCCCATCTTGGAAGAAACAAGGATGGATACGATAATAATTACAGCAATGATAATGATAAAAATAAGGGAAACAACAAAAAGTGTATCTGCTAAACGATCTCCTTCTGTTACTTTGGTATTCATCAAGTCCCTCATTCCGGAATAGATTTCATCATATAATGGGGCTACTTCATCAACCATTATATTCTGGGCTTTTGCGCTCTGACCCGGGTCAGTTGTTTTGCCGGTATCAATTGCTTTCTGCTCAGTAGTCCAGTAATCTTCCAGCTTGGTATCAATGGAATCATAGATTTCCTGCTCTTTGCTGGTGGTAGTAACTTCATCTACGATTTCCCAATACTGTTCAAAAGTGGCCTTTCTTTCATCATGGGTATCGGACATCTGACTAATCAGACTGTCATCATCATATCCGATAATAGCACGGGTGGCAGATCGGGTATCGGTAAAGGCAACCATTGCTTTGCCGATGTCACCCTGTGAAAAACCATAATTGTTCAGGGCATTCTTATACAGAGTCATGGTTACAATCAGCATAACCACACCAAGGACGGCTGCGATGGAGCAGGATGTCACGATAATACGGAATGCCTTCCCCAGACGTTTTCTAATTTTAAGATTCTCAAACATAACGTTCCTCCTTCGTTATATACAATGGCACTATGGCACCAATTGCGTTATACAATAGTAAAAGTAAAAGCGAAAATCTAAATATTTATCATAATTTTACTACTTTATGGGAAATAAGTCAAAATTATTTAGACAATAAGTGACTTGGAAACTGATTATTCCTCAAATTTGTTTAAACATATGAAAATTGACATTTTTCCGGTGAACCGCTAAAATGACGAAGAACATAAATAAGGCATTAAGGGAGATAACAGTATGGGATATGTATATTTTGTCCGGCACGGACAGACCATATGGAATGTAGAAAATAAGATATGTGGTGCAACAGATATTGCACTGACTGAGCTTGGACATAAGCAGGCAATTGAGACCGGAAAGAAAATATTAGAAGAAGGCATAAAGGCGGATGAAATATTATATTCCCCATTAATCCGGGCAAAAGATACTGCATTGCATATTTCGGAAATTACCGGAATTCCGGCAAGGGAAGAGCTTCGTTTAAAAGAGCAGAACTTTGGCAGATTTGAATCCACACCGCGGGATGGAACAGAATTTAAGATTGCAAAGGGACAGTTTATCACCCGCTATGACGGCGGAGAATCTATGCTGCATCTGGCACAGAGAATTTACAATCTTCTGGATGAAGTAACAGCTTCCGATAAGACTTATATTCTGGTGGCACACAATGGCATATCAAGAGTTGTGCAGTCCTATTTTTATGAAATGACCAATGAAGAATATGCTGCATTTGGCGTGAAGAACTGTGCCATATTAAAATATGAATTCTAAGAGACGAAGGGCAGGAATGGAAAATGAAACCGAAGTCGGAAAAGAGTATAGAGCTTTATCATATCATGACAGAGCGAGGGTATCCGGAAGAATTCTGTGATGTCATTACCCGGAATCTGAATACGGATTTTACGGCACAGAGGATGTTATGGTATTTATCACACTATGAATATCTGCCGGAGGGTGAAATTGTAGATGAAATGCTTGCCATTTTAAGTGACCGGAATGCGATTATGCAGAAAAAAGAATTAGAAAAAACCAATGCTGCATGGAATGAATTTCTGCAGCATGGTTTTGAAGAAAAAGAATAGTTCATCGGATTAATTTCATATCTTCGATAATAAAAGTCTTATCTTCCATATGATATTCGCTGTGACAGAATGGACAATACCGCTGTCGTACTGCATCAAAGCTGGCACCGCAGCTATTACAGATAACGGAACTGATGGAGAATCCAGGTGGTTCCGGAGTGGAAATATTTCGCAAAAGAGTGACATCAATACAGTCACCGGTTTTGGAAATATTTCCATTTTTTTCGCTGTAATTTATCCACCAGGTTCGTAAGGTCATATGCAGCTGATTGTTTTCCACGGACAGATTTCTCAGTGTCATGCCACTGGTATAAGTCATTTCAATGATATCTTTGAAACGCTCGTCTAATGTACCACCACGATAGGAAGAAAGCGTGGATGGGTCATTGGAAAATACCGCCATGCGTACAAGAGAAATCATCTGGCTTTCAAACTTTTCATAAGAGAAATTCGGATCATAACGAAGCATCGTATCCTTTAACTTCCGTTTTGTACGCAGAAAGCCAAAAGCCGAAATATGTTTCATGCCATCCCGGTTGCCAAGCCCCATAAGAAGCAGCAAATCTCCTAACAGCAAGCCTAAGAATCCGCCACCAATTAGTGCGGCAAGATAAGCAGAGAACAGTGCCAGAGGAAGAATTTCCTGTTTTTCAATGAGAAAGAATGGGAAGAATCCAGCAAAAAATGTCAGCATGGTAAGTAAAATGGTATTGTGAAATACCTGCATATTCCGGTTAGAGGATGGATTTATTACAAAGGATAAATTCATGACACGGGGAAATAAATCCGTTATGCGAAATTTTGTACCGCAGTAAGGACAGCCTTCCGTCAGATTGGAAACCAGATTAACGGCACCACAGCTTGGACAGGTTGCGGTAATAAAGGGAAGCTGCTGTTCGTTAGGGCTGTGTACAATTGTTTCATACATAACCTGCTCGGTATCACGGGAATAGAGTTCACCGGAAGTGTTGGAAAAAGAGAACTTATGGCGGATTTCTTCATAAGTTGTATCCGAGGTATACCAGGCACTCTTGTGGGTGAGACAGGCAGTACCAAAAGTATTTCCCTTTCCCGGAATGACACGGTTTTCCATATGAAGTCCCTTTTCCTTAAGACGTTCCTGCTGTAATTTCAGAAAATATGTAATATCACCATCACAGCTTACCGGAGGAGTTTCATCTTCGTTCCACTGGTTATATTCTTTGGCAAACCGGTCATACATGCCTCTGCCTTTGTCCCAGGCAGGTTCGTAGTTGCGGAAAGCTTTGGCGTCTTTATGGAATTTCAATAATCGGAAACAGCCGAAGATGCCAAGGATAATACCGGCAGCCAGCAGCAGATAACGAGGCATCAGATTAAGCTCTGTAACGGTAATGCAGGAAATAAGAATGGTTCCCAGGGCAATGAAGAAGATGCCCTGTGCCAGATATTTCCGGTCTGGTTCTGCTACTTCAAAGGTACGTTTTTTACTGGATAGGTTGGATAAGATACTCATGGAGACTCCTTTCTGAAGGGTTTCTTAAAGTTAAAATAAGCATTTGATAAGTCACTATTAAGTTAGTACGCAGTGCATCTTGAAAATCGAAGATTTTCAAGATGTACGTGCTTCGCACTATCATCCCATAAAATGATAACCGGTGTTTTGCAAGCAAAACCGGTTATTATTTTATGGGATGGCACTGCTCATTATAGCATATTTCAGAAAGAAGACCAATCATCAGCCAATGTGGATGCCGAGAAGTTCTAAGAGGAAGAAGACCAGCGGAATCGTAAAGACGGAGCAAAGTGTCATGACAAAGCAGGTCTTAGAAGCAAATTCCGCATCGGAATGGTAGTTTTCTGCCATCATCGGAATGGCGGACATGGCTGGCATACATGCCATCAGGGTAAGAATGGTTGTTTCGGTCGGAGTAAGGAAATGTGATACCACGGCTGCAACACCAACCGGAATCAGAATCATTTTGACAATTACCAGAAAGAAATAATCATAAATAAAGTCGAGATTCTTTAAGGAAATATAAGAAAGAGTTGCACCCAGGAAAATCAGCGCAAGACTGAAGCTTACATTTCCAACAGAGGTAATTGTATGGTGTACCGATACCTCTGGTAAGATTAACATAGCTTGTCACATATTGGCTATGAGAAAAGCTTTGGCTTTCTGAAAAATGAGGTTCTTTCTTGTACTTTTATTCATAATAAGGTATACTTTAGGGAAGTAATTTGTTGAATTAAATATGTTTGTATGGAGGATTAATTATGGACATGAACATTGTATGCCTTGATCTGGAAGGAGTATTGGTACCGGAGATCTGGATTGCATTTGCAGAAACAAGCGGAATCCCTGAATTAAAGAGAACTACAAGAGACGAACCGGATTACAATAAATTGATGAAATGGAGACTTGGCATCTTAAAAGAACATGGACTTGGATTAAAAGAAATTCAGGAAACCATCGCAAAAATTGACCCGATGCCGGGAGCAAAAGAGTTCTTAGATGAACTTCGTTCCATGACACAGGTTATCATCATCAGTGATACCTTTACCCAGTTTGCAGGACCTCTGATGAAGAAATTAGGCTGGCCTACCATTTTCTGTAATTCTCTGGAGGTGGCAGAGGACGGTGAGATTACCGGATTTAAGATGAGAATTGAAAATTCCAAGCTGACTACAGTAAAAGCATTACAGTCCATTGGTTATGAGACGATTGCCAGCGGAGACAGCCACAATGACCTTGGAATGATTGAGGCAAGTAAAGCAGGATTCTTATTCCGCAGCACCGAGCAGATTAAGAAAGACCATCCGGAACTGCCTGCATTTGAGACTTATGATGAGTTAATGGAAGCAATCAAGAAGGCTCTTTAATTATGGCAGAGGAAAACCAGACAACCCACAAACGCAGGGTGCGTTACAGTGGAAAATATCCGAAGAAATTTGAAGAAAAATATAAAGAACTTCAGCCGGAAAAATATAAAGATACGATTGAGCATGTAATAAAAAAAGGAAACACACCTGCCGGAATGCATATTTCCATAATGGTAAATGAAATTCTGGATTTCTTAAAAATCCAACCGGGAGAAACAGGCTTTGATGCGACCTTGGGATATGGCGGTCATACGAAAGCAATGCTGCAGTGCCTAAAAGGGCAGGGACACATCTATGCAACGGATGTAGACCCGGAGGAATCAGCCAGGACAAGAAAGCGGTTAGAAGAGGCCGGTTTTGGAGAAGATATTCTGACAATACGATTACAGAATTTCTGTACGATAGATGAAATTGCAAAAGAAGCCGGCGGATTTGATTTTATTCTTGCGGACCTGGGTGTATCTTCCATGCAGATTGATAATCCGAAGCGTGGATTTTCTTTTAAAGTGGATGGCCCACTGGATTTACGGCTGAACCAGGAAGCCGGAATCAGTGCAGCAGAACGCCTGGCTGCCATTACAAAGGATGAACTGGCGGGAATGCTTTATGAAAATTCGGATGAGCCATACTGTGAAGAACTGGCAAAAGCGATTACCGATGAGATTCGAAAAGGCAACCGGATTGATACCACCACAAAGTTAAGGAATATCATTGAAAAGACGCTTGATTTTCTACCGGAAAAAGAGAAAAAGGATACGATAAAAAAGACCTGCCAACGAACCTTCCAGGCACTTCGTATTGATGTGAACCGTGAATTTGAAGTGCTGTATGAATTCATGGAGAAACTGCCGGATGCATTGAAACCGGGCGGAAGAGCCGCAATTTTAACTTTCCATTCCGGCGAAGACAAGTTAGTAAAGAAAGCATTAAAAGAAGGCTATCGGGCAGGCATTTATGCCGATTATGCCAAAGATGTAATCCGCCCATCTGCACAGGAGTGTGCGCAGAACGGACGGGCACGTTCTACTAAGATGCGCTGGGCAATTAAGGCAGAGTAGGTTATTTTGAAAATACAATGAGATGGAGACGAAAACAGTGAAAATGAAAAGAAAACAGATTGGTATGCTGGTATTTATTGCGATTATTGTGATACTTATGGTCGTAACAAGCCAGACACCAGGAACAATTGCTGATGCTGACAGCTATCAGTGTAAAGTCTATGCAACGATTTTATCTTTGCTTCCGCCGGTTATTGCAATCGGACTGGCATTGATTACCAAAGAGGTTTATACCTCACTTCTGGCAGGAATTATTGTAGGTGGTTTACTGTATTCCAATTTTAACCTTGAATTAATGTTAAATACCATTTTATTCCAGGAAGAAGGTGGTATGATATACAAACTGTCAGATGCAGGAAATGTGGGAATTTTAGTATTCCTTGTCATGCTTGGCATTTTGGTATCCCTTCTTAACCGTGCAGGTGGTTCTGCCGCATTTGGAAAGTGGGCATCCCGGCATATTAAAACCAGAATCGGAGCGCAGATTTCCGTTATGATTCTTGGTGTATTGATTTTCGTGGATGATTATTTTAACTGTCTGACCGTAGGAAGTGTAATGCGTCCGGTTACAGACCGGCACAAGGTATCCCGTGCAAAATTATCTTATATTATTGATGCAACGGCAGCACCGGTATGTATCATCGCACCAATCAGCTCCTGGGCAGCAGCAGTTACTTCTTCTGTTCCGGCAGATTCCGGAATCAATGGATTTGCGGTATTTATCCAGACAATTCCATATAACTTATATGCATTGCTGACATTGGTAATGTTAATTGGAATTACTCTTTTGCGCGTGGATTTCGGACCGATGAAAACCCATGAAATGAATGCAATCAAAGGTGATTTGTTTACCACACCGGGAAGACCGTATGAAGATAATGAAGAGGAAGTTGTAAAAGAAAACTCTCACGTACTGGATTTGATTCTTCCGGTAGCTGTGTTGATTGTAAGCTGTATCGTAGCCATGATTTATACCGGTGGCTTCTTCAGCGGAACTTCCTTTGTAGAGGCATTCTCCGGCTGTGATGCTTCCGTCGGACTGGTTCTTGGCGGCGCAGTAACACTGGTATTTACTTTTATCTATTACATGTTGCGTGATGTTTTATCCTTTAAGGAATTTACCGAATGTATTCCGGAAGGATTTAAGGCGATGATTGCTCCGATTCTGATTCTGACTATGGCATGGACCTTATCCGGAATGACCAATCTCTTAGGAGCAAAAGTATTCGTGGCTGATCTGGTAGCAAATTCAGCAAATGCAATGCAGGGCTTCCTGCCAATGATTATCTTCCTGGTAGCAGCGTTCTTAGCATTTGCAACCGGAACCTCCTGGGGAACCTTCAGTATTCTGATTCCGATTGTTCTTGGTGTATTCCCAAGCGGACAGATGATGGTAATCTCCATTGCGTCCTGTCTGGCAGGAGCAGTTTGTGGAGACCATTGCTCACCGATTTCAGATACCACAATTATGGCATCTGCCGGTGGTCACTGTGAGCATGTTAACCATGTAGCAACCCAGCTTCCGTATGCATTGACTGTTGCGGTTGTCTGCTTATTAGGCTATTTCCTGATTGGTATCCTGCAGGCAGTCGGACTGGCAGGAATTTCATGGCTGGCACTTCCGGTTTGTATCGTGGTATTAATTGGCGTATTATTCGTAATTCGTTCCAGAACAGGACGGGAAGAAATTTAAAAGATAAAAAAGATAATGCGGGATACGGAATTGGTGTCCCGCATTTTTGTACAATAGAATCTATAATAAAAATAATTTGAAAATTTGAAACAAAAGAAACATAAAATAACAGAAAAGAGGAAAGAAAATGTTTTGTACAAAATGTGGAAATGCATTACCGGTAAATGCAAAATTCTGTACCAAATGCGGAACGAAAGTAGAAGCTTTTCAGCCGGGAGCAATCCAGCCAAATCCGACACCGCAGAAAGCACCGGTAAATCAACCGACTCCGGTACCGCAGAGAAACTCAGTACCGCAACAGGCACCGACACAGCAGCAGACCCCGGTAAGACAGGCAAGCCCGGCACCACATCCACAACAAAAAAAGAATGAGAATGAGAAAGTAACAAAAACAAAGAACAGTGAAAAAATATCAAATAAAAATAAGAATGAAACTGAGAAGAAATCCGGCTCCGGTGCCATGGTATATTTATTAATCGGTGCAGCAGTTCTTATTATTATTCTGATTGCAATTATAGTATTGTTATTTATCAAGGGCAATCAGCCGGCAAAGCAGGATGATATTACCGATAAGCCGGTGGTTACAACGGAGCAGACCACAGAGACGGAAATGTCTACAGAGCAGACAGATAGGAAAGGTGTAAGCGGACAGCAGGAAGCATCTGAGAAAACTTCCGAAGTAATAAATAAAGAAGATACAACCGGAAATGAGGACATGGGAACAGACGGAGCAGTTGGAGAAGAGGAAGCAGAATATATTCTTCCGGAGAGTGCCAGCCGATTATTAACGGAAGCTGATTTGGAGAATCTGACCCAGGAGGACCTTCGGATTGCCAGAAATGAAATCTATGCAAGACATGGAAGAAAATTCTTAGATGAAGGACTGCAGGAATATTTCGATGGAAAATCCTGGTACAACGGAACCATTGAACCGGACGATTTCAAAGAAGATATGTTATCGGAAATAGAGAGAACCAATGAGGATACCATCGTGAACTATGAGACGAAGATGGGCTATCGTTAGAAATAACATTCAATGAAACAGGAAAAGGGGTAGAACAGATATGCCATGTACAACTATTTTAGTAGGGAAAAAAGCTTCTTATAATGGAGCAACCATAATTGCACGAAATGATGATTCCGGTGCCGGACATTTTACACCTAAGAAATATGTGGTAATTCATCCGGAAGAACAGCCGACAATCTATCAGTCGGTATTATCTCATGTGAAAATAGAATTGCCGGAGCATCCGATGCGTTACACGGCAATGCCGAATGCGGTAGAAGGGGAAGGTGTCTGGGCTGCCTGCGGTGTCAATGAGGCGAAGATTGCCATGACTGCAACAGAGACCATAACTTCCAATCCCCGCGTCTTAGGAGCAGATCCTCTGGTGACCTACCATCCGGCAGAAAATGGCAGGGAAGAGATTATCGGCGGCATTGGAGAAGAGGATATTGTATACATTGTGCTTCCGTACATTCACAGTGCAAGAGAGGGTGTCATTCGCCTGGGCAGTTTGTTGGAGCAGTATGGAACCTATGAGATGAATGGAATTGCATTTCAGGATAAGGATGAAATCTGGTGGCTTGAGACCATTGGCGGACATCACTGGATGGCAGGAAGAGTGCCGGATGATGTCTATGTGGTAATGCCAAACCAGCTGGGACTTGACAGCTTTGATTTAGAGGATGCCCTTACTACACAGAAGGACTATATGTGCTCAAAGGATCTGCGGGAATTTATTGAAAAGAATCATCTTGACCTTTCTTTGGATGGAAAGTTAAATCCAAGAGATGCATTTGGTTCCCATGATGATTCCGACCATGTATACAATACACCAAGAGCCTGGTTTATGGAGCGTTATCTCAACCCACATACCTATAAATGGGATGGGGAGCAGGCTGATTATACGCCGGCATCCGATGATATTCCATGGTGCTTAAAACCGGAGAAAAAGGTAACAATCGAAGATGTAAAATATGTATTATCCGCACATTTTCAGGGAACACCGTATGACCCATATGGTTCTTATGGGGAAAAATCCATGAAAGGCGCATTCCGTTCCATTGGAGTTAACCGGAATGATTTCCTTTCTGTGATTGAAATGCGGCCGGAGCAGGCGGACATTACCGAAAATACAGGAAGCATCATACAGTGGGTAGCATTTGCATCCAATGTATTTAATGTGCTGGTTCCGTTTTACGGGGAAGTGGAGACAACGCCGGAATATGTATCCAATACCACCGGAGAAGTTTCTACAGATAATTTCTACTGGGCAAGCCGTATGATTGCAGCTATGGCAGATGCCTCTTATCACAGATCCCTTTTTCACATCGAACGCTATCAGATGCATGTGATGGCAAAAGGGCGGGAACTGCTGCATACCTATGATGCACTTCTGGCAGAAGAAAAGGACGCAGCAAACAGACAGAAACTGATGCAGCAGGCAAATAATGCGATAGCAGAAATGCTTAAGAAAGAAACACAGGATACTTTGGATAAGGTACTGTTTGAATTAAGCAGCCAGATGAAAAATGCATATTCACGTTCAGATGCGTGACAGAGAAGGGCACAATAGAGAAAAGGAGCGTAAGTGGAATGCAGACAGATTTTCATTTATTATATCCACCGGATTATGACCGGAACAAAGCCGTTCCCATGAAGGATTATAAATTTATCCACGCATTAAAAATTGATGCTATGGTAATACTGATTAAGGAAAGTTACCGGGGAGTGGCAGACCTTTCACTGGAAAATTTCTTCTCTACAGATGAGCGGGTATTAGAGTATCGTCTGGGCGTAGTAGAAGATCTGGTGGAAAATCCATCACTTTACGAGGCATTTTGCAAGGCGGTATCCATTATTTATAATATCAATGATATGCGAAGAGTATTAAACAGTGATTTTACGACGGATTCAGCCCTGCGTTCGGTGCGATATCTTGAAATGTATCAGGAAATTGTAAATCTGTTTGCGGATGCATTGGAAAAAGCAGAGATTCATTCGGAAGGTATGCAGAATTTCAAAAAAGAAATTCACTCAATCGTAGCAAGCAGCGAGTACCAGAGCCTGAATGAGGAACTTCCGAAAATGGAACTGAACTTCGGGCATATCAAAAGCGTAACCGTAGGTATTAATCTTGATGGCAATTTAAGACCGAAAGAAGCCGGACTGATTTCTGTCAATGAGGAGCAGTTCCATCCAGGAACTATCATGGACCGGCTTTTGAAAAAAGGGAAAAATGATAAATGGCATCTGATGTCGGCACTCTATCCTCTGAGCCGGGTGCTGCACAATGATGAACAGGATGCTATAGACTATTCCATGAATGCGGCTTTGCAGACTATTTTTGCAAAGTCGCTGAGGGAGTTTGAACCGCTGGTACAGAATTATTATCACATTAATACCAATATGTTTATTGCTTTATTGGATGATATCCGTTTTCTGACTGCCGGAGTAAAATTTATTCTTTCCATGAAAGAAAAGGGATTTGCCATGTGCAGACCGAAGATAGCGTCCATGCAGGAAAAACGCTGTGAGTTAAAGCATGTATACAATCCTATGCTGGCAGTGAATTCCGTAGAGGAAACGATTGTGTCTAATTCCTTTGAACTGGATGAAAATGGACGATTCTATCTGATAACCGGTCCAAATCACGGAGGAAAATCTATTTTTGCCTATTCTATCGGAATGGCGCAGGCGTTATTTCAACTGGGGCTGTTTGTTCCGGCAGAAGAGGCGGTAATGAGTCCGGTGTCCGGAATATTTACACATTTTCCATCCTCTGATGAAAATAATTATGGAATGGGCAGACTGGAAAGTGAGTGTGTAAGACTGAGTGAAATCATGAAACAACTGTCAGATACGGATATGCTGTTGATGGATGAATCTTTTTCCAGTACCAGTGGACTTGAGGCAGGCTACATAGCATCAGAGGTGCTGACCGGAATTGGAATTATCGGCTGCTGCGGTCTTTATGTGACCCATATTCATGATTTGACACAGCAGCTGGATACCTATAATGGGCATATGAAGAATAGAGGAAAAATCGATAATCTGGTGGCAATGATGGAGAGCAAAGAAGAGGGTACCCGGAGTTACCGGGTCATCCGGACAACGCCGGATGGCTTAAGCTATGCAAGGGATATTGCCAAACGTTATGGTCTGGATTTGGAGGATATTTTAAAAAGATAAAAGAGAAAATCCGTATCTTACTCCTGTTATATACGTATACTATTTGTTGGAAGATTGCAACTAAGATAGCAATTGACTAACAGGGCAGGTGAAAACTACAATAGGAGAAAAGGAGGGATTTCTATGCAGGCATTGTCAAAAGCAACACCAGGTGAAACCTATACCATTCAGTGGATGTTTGGTCAGCCGGAAGTGCTTGATTTCTTGCATAGCCACTCTGTAGATGAGGGGGAACGCATACAGCTCATCCAGAAAATGCGTGACTATGTAATTATTGGGGCAAAAGACAGCAGATTTGCAATGGGAAATGAAATTGCAGACCGGATACAGGTATAGGAAAATCGTATAAACGCGGGAAAATATTTTGTGGGTTATCCGCGTAAAAAAAGGGAAGCAGTCCGATGGTTGATGTGACCCCAAAAAGTTAGACTTTTAAGCGTAGCAGTTTTATTGGCTGC
>NZ_QTWM01000008.1:0-163608 GCF_003461125.1 Roseburia sp. AF22-2LB | reverse complement strand
CTTATGTTGACCAAGAAAAACATAGATTTTCTGTAGTGACTTGAACTCCTAAGCGCTAGTTGTGGGTTCAATTCCCGCCGGGAACATCGATTTTTTGCAACAATGATCGTAAAAATTCATTGTTGCATTTTTATTTTATGGTGCTTGCGAGCACCGAAAAAAAATAAAAATGAGTAATTGGAGCACCGAAAAGACAAAACGGGCACCGAGAACTAAATCTATCCAAGCACCCAATGGAGATAACTAAAGTGTAGGATAAGATTTAGGTTGTCAATGAATGTAAAAATGGTTTTCTTGTTTGAAGAGAACAGGCCTGACGAAGCATCGCTCAGATTAGATTAAAAATTCTAGTCTGGGCGATTTTTTTCGTTCAGGGAAAAGGAGGAAGTGTCATTGACAGAACACTGATGATGAACATTGTGAATGATGAAAAACTGAATATAGAAAAGACAATCTTACACCATAAAGAAGGCGTAGACCTTATCCCAGCCAACATTGAATTATCAGCAATAGAGGTGTCTTTGGTAAATGCCATGAGCAGGGAACTGATTCTGAGATCTATGGTAGACAGGCTGAGAGAATTTTATGATTTCATCATTATTGATTGTATGCCTTCGCTTGGAATGATGACAATTAATGCATTGGCATGTGCAGATTCTGTATTGATACCGGTGCAGGCAGCATACCTTCCGGTCAAAGGTTTACAGCAGCTGATCAAGACAATAGGAAGAGTAGAGCTTCTGCATCATCCGGAACTTCGGGGAAGTATAAATATAGAAGAACGATATTGTGTGGAGTAAGAAATCTATGCAGTATCGTTTTTTTCGTTTCTTGTGAAAAAATTTGTAGTTATTTGTAAGAATTTGTCGAGAAGTGCCATGTATATAATGTAGGGAGGTTTTAACATGACTAAAGACGAAGAAATCAGAATGATAAATGAAAAACTGGATTTTTATGTAATGGGAGGTCGGAGTACATGAAAGAACTGTTACATGAACTGCAAAGTCAAGTTTCAGTCTTGCAAAATCTCTGGAAACCCATCTCGTACAGTTGAATAATGAAAGGGGATGTGCTACTATTGTATAAAGATGTCAATCACGGCAGCTTATTTAACGGATAAACTAGGGGGAGCTTTATATGGCCACACAAAAGCAACAAGGTATTAAAAAGCAACTGACGAAAGGATTTGTGAAAGTAGCAATAATCGGTGCGATTGCGGCAGTTATTGGAATCGTAGTACTACTGATCGCAGCGATACAGTATGAAAAGGCATTGAGCCGATACGGATTTACACAGGGAGATATCGGTAAAGCGGTCGCGGCATTTTCGGAGAGCCGGAGCGCATTACGTGCAGTAGTAGGCTATGATGACAAAGCAGTGATAGACAAGCAGATCGAACTGCATGACCAGAAAAAGGAAGCGTTTGAGGCTTACATAGATGAATTGAACCGCTCAATCAAATTCACCGAAGGCAGGGATGCCTATAATAAAATATTGCAGGAACTGGACGGGTACTGGGAATTGGATGCACAGGTATTGGAACTGGCTACTTCCGATGACGAGGACGGATATCTGAAGGCGCAGGATCTGGATATCGGAGAGCTGACCGCACAGTACGAACGGATATACGCGGAGTTTGTAGACTTGATGAATCTGTGCGTCGAAAAAGGAGATCAGGCGGAGGTAGATCTGCGTCATATGGAGCGTTTTATGCTGATCGCGATTCTGGTTATCGTAGTGACCTCTTTCTGGAGTTCTGTGGTATTAGGCAAGAAAATGGCAGGAAATATCGAAGAACCGATGATAGCGCTGGCAGATCGACTTCAGACTTTTGCACAGGGAGATCTGAATAGTGCATTCCCGGACAGAAACACGGAAGATGAGATATCCTATATGATACAGGTCGCAAAAGGCATGGCTGCTGACCTGAATCTGATCATTACGGATGCAGGAGAATTATTGGGACAGATGGCGGAGGGTAATTATGCCATCGGTACTAAGATCGAAGAGAAATATGTAGGACAGTTTGTGGCACTGAAAGATGCCATGCGTAAGATGAACCGACAGATGAACAGTACCTTACAGCAGGTAGAAGAGGCCGCTAAGCAGGTATCTGCCGGATCGGAGAATCTTGCACAATCTGCCCAGGCGTTGGCAGAAGGAGCAACAGAGCAGGCAGGATCTGTGGAAGAACTGACGGCAACCATTACGAATATCACAGATGCCGTGTCACGTACAGCCGGCGAACTGCAGAGGACGACGGAAAAGGCTGAGAATTATGCACAGCAGGCGGATGCAGGGCATACGCAGATGAGGTCATTGATGGAGGAAATGGAGCGAATCAATGAAACATCTAAAAAGATACAGAATATTATTGCTGACATTGAAGATATTGCGAGTCAGACGAACCTGTTGTCTCTGAATGCGGCAATTGAGGCGGCCAGAGCAGGAGAAGCCGGACGGGGATTTGCAGTGGTGGCAGAACAGATCCGTAAACTGGCCGAACAGAGTGCACAGTCGGCAGTAGATACCAGAAGCCTGATCGAGGGATCGCTGCAGGAGATCGAGAATGGCAACCAGGCAGTGGAGGTAGCAGCGGAATCTCTGGAGCAGATCGTTACGGGAGTCAAGGAGATTGCGACAGATGCAAAACGATTGAGTGAAGAGTCTGCTGCGCAGGCACAGGCGATGCAACAGGCAGAACTTGGTGTGAATCAGATATCGGAAGTAGTGCAGTCGAACTCTGCGGGAGCAGAGGAATCGTCTGCTACCAGTGAGGAATTATCCGCACAGGCATATACATTAAACGATCTGGTAGGAAAGTTTACACTACGTCGGGATTAATTGCTAATTAAAAAATGAAATAAATACCGGTCTTAATAATCCGTAAATAGTGGAGAATTAAGATCGGTATTTTTTATAACATAAAACTTTCATTATAACTGAAATTTTCATTTCCGTATTATCTATTAGAATTGTAATGGTAGATATAGGAGGTTATATAAAAAATGTAATGAAGAAGAATCTGATAAATAAGTTTGCACCATTTCATGCATATGAAGGAACAGAAGATATTGATTTTGCTAAAGAATTGCATATAGTATCTGATAATATATTCATAAAATATAAAGGTAATGCATTTACTAATTCTGGACTTGATATATTGCTGAAAAAACACAATATTGAATATGTTGAAGTTGTGGGTGTAGATGGTGGGGCTTGCGTTGCACTGACAGCATTAGGTGCTATAAAAAATGGATATAAAGTAATCGTGAATGAAGCTGCAATCGGAACTATTGACTCCTACGCAACGTAATAGTTTACGATATGTTTATCGAGAGGAGGAAATGACAATGATGACAGTGAATGAGGTAAGTAAATTAACAGGAGTGAGTATACGCACTCTGCAGTATTATGATACCATTGGTCTCTTAAAACCTATTGAATATACAGAGTCAGGTTATAGGTTGTATGACGATACATCCTTGGAAAGGCTGCAACAAATTTTACTGTTTAAAGAATTGGAATTTCCGCTTAAGGAGATTAAAAAGATAATTGATGCCCCTAACTTTGACAGGAATAAAGCATTAGAGCAGCAGATTGAATTGCTTACTATGAAAAAAGAGCATCTTGAAAATCTTATTAGTTTCGCTCGAGGAATAAAAGGAATAGGAGTGAAATATATGGATTTTAAAGTATTTGATACAACAAAGATTGATGAGTATTCTAAACGAGCAAAAGAACAATGGGGACAAACCTCTGAGTATAAGGAGTTTGAAGAGAAAACAAAGAACTGGACGAAAGACGATGAAGCTACTGTTGCAAATGAGTTTATGCAATTATTTGTTGAATTCGGACAAATGAAAGAAATGGACCCAGAAGATGAACAGGTGCAGTTGCAGGTAAGGAAACTTCAGGATTACATTACAGATCATTTTTATACATGTTCTGATAAGATTTTATGCGGTCTTGGAAGAATGTATGCCGGTGGAGGAGAACTTACGGAAAATATTGATGATGTTGGAGGAGTTGGCACAGCAGAGTTTGCAAGTAATGCTATTGATATATTTTATATGAGTAGAAGGTAACTTCCTGTTTTTAAAGCTGTACATGAAAATGTATGGCTTTATTTTATAAAAACACATTGATAATTATCTATGTATATGTTAATCTAGACATATAGATAAATATCAATGCGAGGTAAATGAAATGGAACTAACAAATGTTGCATTAATCTGCAAGGCACTTGGAGATTCAAACAGATTAGAAATAGTGCAAATGTTGTCAGATGGCGAAAAATGTGGATGCAGGCTCTTGGAAAAATTTGAAATTACACAGCCAACCCTGTCTCATCATATGAAGATACTGGTGGAATGTGGATTGGTGAATGATCGCAAAGAAGGTAAATGGCATCATTACTCTTTGAATTGTGATACTTTATTAGAATTCAAGAATTTTATTGGCAGTTTGACATGTGGGTTATTCTATGCATGATCATCGATGTATCCATAGGACATTTTTTCCCGATGATACCCAATATATTAAATGAGTTTGAATATGCAGGGATATCTATTCCTATGGCTGTATTAATCTGGATTATGATTTATCCAATGATGATTACTATTGACATTAGTGCTGATATTTATGTTTCAGTCGGAAGTTATTCTGAAAAATCCTATACACATAATACTGATTGCAATACCTTTGATAATTCAGACATTTTTGATCTTTGGAATCGCATACGTAGCGTGTTATCTGTTAAAACTGCCACACAATATTGCAACACCTGCAGGAATGATAGGAGCATCTGATTTCTTTGAACTTGCGGTGGCAGTGGCGATTGCATTGTTTGGAACAACAAGTGAGGCTGCACTTGCTACTACTGTGGGTGTCTTAACAGAAGTTCCGGTAATGCTTATGCTTGTAAGAATTGCAAATAAGACGAAAGGAAGGTTTCTATGACAGTAAGAGAAAAAGCAGAACTGATTGTAAAAGATATAAAGAAAGAACAGGGAACAAATCCGGTTGTTATTTTTAAGCAGATTGCAGAGAAGGAATATATCAGCATTCATGGACCGGAACACCATATATTAGATGGTGCAAGTTTGCTAGTAGCCTACAAAAACGCAGGTGGAGAGATAGACTTAGAACAGGCATTGGACAGGCTGATGTCAGAAGGACTTCGGATGCCGGGAGCAATGTGCGGTTTATGGGGAATATGCGGAGCAATTACATCCATTGGCGCTGCACTTGCAATCATCGACGGAACAGGTCCGCTTTCAACAGATGGAACATGGGGAAATCATATGCAGTTTACCTCGAAAGCAATCGGAGAATTAGGAGCCATAAACGGACCAAGGTGCTGCAAGAGAGATGCAATGATAGCATTTAAGAATGGTATTGATTATGTGAATGCTCATTATGGAGTAACATTGCAATACGAACAAATGCAATGTGGATTCACAGATTTTAATGAGCAGTGTATAAAGGAGAGGTGTCCATTTCATGAGTAATGTAAAAGTGGCATTTATTTGTGTCCATAATTCCTGCCGAAGTCAGATTGCTGAGGCTTTTGGAAGACATCTGGCATCAGATGTGTTTCAAAGTTATTCGGCGGGTACAGAAACAAAACCACAGATTAACCAAGATGCTGTCCGTATTATGAAGGAATTATATAATATAGATATGGAAGCAGATGGACAGTTCAGTAAGCTGGTTAGTGATATTCCAAATCCGGATATTGCAATATCAATGGGGTGTAATGTGGGATGTCCATTTATAGGAAGACCGTTTGATGATAACTGGGGACTTGAAGATCCAACAGGAAAAAGTGATGAGGAATTTAAGATAGTCATTGAAAAAATCAGAAAAGATATTTTGAAATTAAAAAATGGATTGGATAAGAGGTAGACAGCATCAGATTCAAGTTTGCAGAACTAATAGAGAAGTAACATATAAAACAATAAATATGGTCAAAAAATCATCGACATCCAACCTACAGCACGTTATAATATAGCTAATCTAATAAGAAAATTATAACATTACTCTATAATGGTATTGCAAGACTGGTCAATATGGGAGCAGATATGGAAAATCTGTTTATGGCAGTAATTTACTATAGAACTGGACTGCTGTTTATGGTTATTGGAAATTATTTGCCAAAAGTGAAACAGAATAATACCATAGGAATAAGAGTTGTATGGTCTTTAATGGATGAAGAAAACTGGAATGCAACACATAGATTCAGCGGCAAATTATGGATGGCATCAGGTATTTTATGTATGATTTGTGGACTTTTTGGGGAAAGCATGGCTGCACTGGTTGTGTATATTATAAGTATTATGGCAGCTGCAATCATTAGCATTCTCTACTCCTACCTTTTTTATAAGAAAAAGCTGGCAACCGGAGAAGGCTTAAAAATTCAGTATAATAAAAAAAAAAGTGTGATATATCTGATCATCGCAATTTCCGTTATTGTGTTTACTATATGGACTTTGTTTTGGGGAAGCATTCAGATTCGTTGTAATGATCGTGATTTTAACATTGAAGCAAAAGGATGGAATGATTATACAGGGGAGTATTCGCAAATTGACAGCATTTCTTATGAAGAAAATGTATTGCAGAACGATAAAGATTACAGAACTAATGGTTTTGGAAACCTGAAGTATGCTATGGGAAACTTCAAAAACGATATCTTCGGAGATTATATCCGCTACACTCATGCCTCCTGCCATTCATATGTTGTCGTGAACATAGATGGAAAAATATTAGTTGTAAATGGGGAAAATGACGCAGAGACAAGGGAAATCTATCAGAGAATAAGTGAGAAGGTGTCAAAGGAAAGAAAATAGTTGTCGGAAACGCTGAGAAGAAATTATTCTCATCGTATCTTATCTCCTTATCGTTCAATCAATTATTTGCTACAAAAATCAGAAGCATTTCAATCAGTTCACCATGTCACTTTTATTTTGTGTTATACTGTTTTATATAATTTTTTTGGTCTCCGCTGCCGCTTCGGTCGGCACAGAGCAGAGGTCCACCGGACCTCTTGTGCCCTTGTATTTTCCCTTATCAGAGTTCGTAAACACTGGTGGGACGATATAACACAAGGGAAACAATAAGGGAAAGCTCACCTGCGACAAATCCAGTGTTTTCAATGGTTTGCGGAGAATTTATTATAATACTTATGAAAACCATCAGATCAGTGCAGTAGATATGCATGTAGAAAATCTGGATAGTGATAAAATGATTTGTTATCCAGTAATTCAAGGAGAAAGAATCAACTATCAAAATAAATAATGTTTTGAAATCAGGGATGAGGTAGAAAGGAAAGTTCCATGACAAAAGATGAAGTAAAAAAACTTAGGATGGACAGTCCGGAATCACTACAGTTTTTAAATAATGCTACAAAATTTTATAATTTAATGATGATGTATCGTTGTGCTATTCGGGAGATACAAACTAAACTTGAGGTTTTGGATGATGAATTTTCAGTTGAGAACAATCGAAATCCTATTTCTTTTATAAAAACAAGAATTAAGAAGCCCAATAGTATTTACGATAAACTGCAGAAGATGGGATATGAATTTACAACAGAAAATATACAGACATATCTCAATGATGTAGCAGGCGTTCGAATAGTTTGTGCGTTTATTGACGATATTTATATGATATCAGATTTGATTACCCAACAGGATGATATTAAAGTTATTGAAATAAAAGATTATATAAAAAATCCAAAATCGAATGGTTATCGAAGCTATCATATGATTGTTGAAATACCAGTATTTTTTGCTAAGGGTAAAACACCTATGCGTGTAGAATTACAGATTCGAACCAATGGTATGGATTTCTGGGCAACATTGGAACATCAACTTCGCTATAAAAAAGGAATTGAAGAAATGCCTGGCTATGATGAGATAAGTGAAGAATTACTTCATTCTGCAAGAGCTATCATTGAAGCAGATAATGAAATGCAGAGAATAAAAGACAAAATTGGTATGTTTCACGAAATTTAGGGAGAAAACTGAGCAAGTAGGAAGGTGGAATATATATGAAACAAGATACTTTAGAAGGCAAAGCAAAAACAAAAAATGGGGTAAAACGGCTGTGTTTTTCCATAATCTGCATTCTTCTGGAAGTGATTTTTATTATTACTATCGTAACACGCTTGAATGAATATGCAGAAATCATAAATTTATTTACAAGGATTTTGAGTGGGATCTTGGTTTTGGGATTGTACGCATCAAATAAGACATCCTCTATGAAAATGCCTTGGGTCATCTTAATTCTAATTTTCCCAATTATGGGTGTAGGCCTGTATTTGTTGATTGGTTTGAATGGTGGCACACATAAAATGCGTGAGCGATATGCAGAAATTGATAGCAAATTGTTACCAATGCTTCCGGACAGTCAGGAGTGTTTGAGCAGAATAAAAGAAACAATTCCGAAAGCAGGAAATATAGCAAGTTACATACAAAGAAATTCGCAGTATCCAATCTATCAGAATACGGATATTGTGTATTTTGATGAAGCAGTGAAAGGATTAGAGGCACAGCTTAAGGATTTGGAGAAAGCACAGAAGTTTATCTTTATGGAATATCATGCGATAGAAGACGCTGAAGCATGGCATAAGATTCAAGATGTTCTGGAAGAGCGAGTAAAAGCAGGTGTGGAAGTTAGAGTATTCTACGATGATATGGGTTCTATAGGCTTTATTAACACAGATTTTGTGAAAAAGATGGAGGCAATAGGAATTCATTGCCGTGTATTCAATCCGTTTATGCCAGGTTTAAATCTGTTTTTGAACAATCGTGATCATAGAAAAATAACAGTTATTGATGGAAAAGTCGGATTTACAGGTGGATATAATCTAGCAAACGAATATTTTAATTACACACACCCGTATGGACAGTGGAAAGATACAGGTATTCGTTTAGAAGGAGATGCTGTTCAGTCGCTTACGGTGACATTTTTGGAAATGTGGAATGCAGTAAGTGATAAGGATGCTAATGATTCTGATTTTAGGAAATACCTTTTCCAATATGATTATGCGGCACAGCAAACTGGGTTTGTTCAACCTTATGCAGACAGCCCTATGGATAATGAGCAAGTAGGAGAAGAAGTTTATATCAGTATGATAAATAAAGCTGAAAAATATTGTTGGTTTATGACTCCATATCTAATCATAACAGATGAAATGACGCATGCGTTATGCTTGGCTGCTAAGCGAGGGGTAGACGTAAGAATTATCACACCTGGTATCCCTGATAAAAAATTCATTTATAATATAACTCGTTCTTTTTATCATGGATTAGTTAAACATGGTGTTCGTGTTTATGAGTGGACTCCTGGTTTCTGTCATGCAAAAATGAGTGTGGCAGATGACTGTATGGCAACTTGTGGAACAATTAATCTGGATTATCGAAGTTTATATCACCATTTTGAAAACGGCTGTTTTATGGTAGATTGTCAGGCAGTTGTGGAAATAAAAAATGATCTGATAAGAACGATGGGAGAATGTCGTGATGTGACAGACCAATATCAAACCGGACGAAGTGCATATTTGCGACTGGGACAATTATTTATGAGATTATTTGCTGGATTGCTATAAGAATCTGATGAAACGACCTTTCAAAAAACAGTTGATTTAGAAGTTAACTGTTTTTGAAAGGTCGTTTTTGTTATATCTAACAGTCTGTTGTACAAAGAAGATTTTGCATGGATGAAAAAAACAAACCTTGTTGAGGTTAAATTGAGATTGACTTTGTATTGTATAAGTATGAAAAAAAGGAATCAGGTGATGTACAATGAAAAAGCATAAAATATGTAAAATCCTTCTTGTTATACTGACAATTTTTTTATGTGTGGCTTTTTATGAATTGCTCGGAATCTGCGTTGCATATAAAAAGCAGCCGGAAGTGTCCAATACAACCAAAAAAGAAACAAAAAATGGGTCATGGAACGAATGCAGTGAAAATACAGAACGGGCAGTAATCATAGAAAAGAATCCAGAAGCGCTTTTACAAAGAGTGCGTTTGATCAAGAATGCAAAAAAGGAAATTATTCTTTCTACTTTTGCATTTCAATCCGATGAAAGTGGAAAATTGATTTTAGGAGCACTGCATGATGCGGCAGACAGAGGTGTACATATTCGTCTGTTAGTAGATGGAATGGAGAGCTGGATTGATATGGAAGGAAATCCGTATTTCTATGGATTATCTTCCCATGAGAATGTTGAAATTAAACTATATAATAAGGCCAATCCGTTGAAACCGTGGAAAATGATGGGTAGAATGCATGATAAATATTTGATTGCAGATGGAAAGAGATATATTCTTGGGGGAAGAAATACATACAATTATTTCCTGGGTGATTTTCCGGGACATAAGAACTATGACAGAGACGTGTTAGTGGTTTGCGATGAACCTGAGAAAGAAAATTCAGTTAACCAGTTGTCAGAGTATTTTGAAACCATATGGAATCAGGAAGACAGTGGTTATTTTCATAACAATAAAAAACTGGCAAATAGAAAATCTGTAAAGAACGCAGTTTTAGAGCTGCAGAACGGCTATCAGAAATATTTTGAAGAGAATAAGGAAAGAATCTGCGATACCGATTACACGGACGAAACTTTTGAGACAGAAAAGATTGCATTAGTGTCAAATCCTATCCACACAGGTCCCAAAGAACCAGTAGTGTGGTATCAGTTGGGAGAACTAATGAAAAATGCAAAAGAGCGCGTGAAAATTCATACACCATATATTATCTGCAATGATATGATGTATAATACATGGAAAGAGATTGCGGAGAGAGTTCCGGAATTTTCTATCATGACCAATTCGGTTGCCAACAATGGAAATCCGTTTGGTTCTGCTGATTATGCGAGAAACAGAAACAGAATTTTAAATACAGGAATTGATATCTGGGAGTATGAAGGCGGCTATTCATACCACGGAAAAAGTATTCTGATTGACGATGATCTGTCTGTAATCGGTTCCTTTAATATGGACATGAGAAGTACATATCTGGATACGGAACTGATGCTTGTAATACGCAGTAAAGATATTAATAAACAGTTGGAAGAGGGCATGATGGAATATGAAAAAGTGTCCCGTCAGATATTAGAAGGCGGAACTTATAATGATCCATATCATGTAGAGCCAATCGAATTAACAAAGAAACGTCAGAGAAAAATATTTTTAGTACAGCATCTGCTTGGATGGGCAAGGTATCTGTTTTAATAAGGAGGAAGGAAAACGTGTTTCAAATATTGATTGTAGAAGATGATAAAGAATTAAGCCAGCTATTCCAAAAAGTGCTTGAGAAGAATGGATATCAAGTCAAAAGTGCATCGGATGGAGCACAGGCATTAGAAATATTGGATAAGGAATATATTGATCTGATCATTTCTGATATTATGATGCCGGTTATGGATGGTTATGAACTGGTGTCAGAACTTCGTTCAGCAGGATATCAGATACCGGTACTTATGATCACTGCGAAAGGTTCCTTTGATGATATGCGCCAGGGATTTCTTTCGGGAAGTGACGATTATATGGTAAAACCGGTAAATGTGAATGAAATGGTTTTAAGAGTCGGAGCACTGCTTCGCCGTGCACAGATACTGAATGAACACAAAATTGTGATCGGTTCAACAGAGTTTGATTATGATGCAATGACGGTTACAACTGATAAGGAAAGTCTTGTTTTGCCTAAAAAAGAATTCCTGCTTTTATATAAGCTTGCAGCTTCGCCAGGCAGAACATTTACAAAACAACAGTTGATGGATGAAGTATGGGGATACGAGACGGAGGCAGACCCACATACGATAGAGGTACATATAGGAAGAATCAGAGAGCGTTTTAAAGATAACCCTGATTTTGAAATCGTAACAATGCGTGGAATTGGATACAAGGTGGTGAAAAAATAATGAAACAAAAGAAAGAAAAAGGATTGCGGATCCGATCCTGTCTGACTGGTGCAATCTGGCTGGCACTTGTATTTTCAACAGTCATATCTGCTTTATTATTTGCTTTTTTGAATCATTTTTTTAATCTGCCGGACAGCATACCTGTGCTTGGCTGGCTTTTGATTTTCAATACATTGATTGCAGGGCTGATCACTTCTTTTATCAATGCAAAGTTACTGGAACCAATTACCAGACTTAGTAAAGCAATGAAGGAAGTTTCTCGGGGAGATTTTGAACAGCATTTGGAAACGAACAGCCGTATAGCAGAAGTTGGAGAATCTTATCAAAGTTTTAACGTTATGACAAAAGAACTTCGTGCAACAGAGGTGCTGCAGATGGATTTTGTATCTAATGTTTCTCATGAGTTTAAGACCCCGATTAATGCCATTGAAGGATATACAATGCTGCTTCAGGGAGAAGAACTGTCTCCGGATCAAGAGGAATATGTAGAAAAAATCTTATTTAACACCCAAAGACTTTCCGGATTGGTTGGTAATATTTTGCTGTTATCCAAGTTAGAGAATCAGAATATACCAATGAAAAAAACAGAATATCGTCTGGATGAACAGATCCGCCAGGCATTTCTTTCATTGGAAACAAAATGGACAGAAAAAGAAATTGGTTTTCAGGTAGAATTGGAGGAAGTTAAATATACTGGGAATGAAGGACTTTTTATGCATATCTGGATAAATCTTTTGGATAATGCGATTAAGTTCAGCCCTTCAAAGGGGACAATTACGATGTTTCTGAAACAAGAACAGGATTCTGTTAAGTTCATTCTGGAAGATGAAGGACCGGGAATAGAGGATGATGTAAAATCCAGAATATTTGACAAGTTCTATCAGGTAGATGGATCTCATAAAGCAGAAGGAAATGGCCTAGGTCTTGCACTTGTAAAACGGATTGTAGATAGTGCCGGAGGAACAATCAAAGCAGAAAACCGTGAATATGGTGGATGCAGATTTGTTGTAGAGCTTCCAATACAGAAAGATGAGGCCATATAAGTTTAAGAAAAACAGATAGAGGAGGAATTACATGACATTTTATCAGGAATTGCAGTTAAATCAGGCAGGTTCTAAAAACCTGTTGAAAAAGAGTGAAACACGAAAAGAAAAATTATATCATATGTGGGTATATCTGGTGAAGATAGCTGTTACAATGGCATTTTGTTTTTTATTTGTTACTATTTTCAGTATCTTATTTGGAAATGAGAATAGCATTGTAGGTGTAGTAGTCTTATTATGCCTTATGGTATTTCGGAATGCGGATCTGGGGATCCACACCGGACAATCTACGATGCTTTTGGCTTTGTTCTTTGTAATTATGACTGTATGTCCGCATTTAGCAAATCAGTTTTCACCGGTATTGGGAATGCTGTTAAATATTGCGGCACTGGCTGTGTTGATTCTGTTCGGATGCCATAATCCATTCATGTTTAATCAATCTACATTGGTTCTTGGGTATCTGCTGCTATATGGTTATGATGTTACGGGAAAAAGCTATCAGATGCGATTAGTCGGAATGGCTTTAGGTGCAGCACTTACCTGCTTCGTATTTTATCGAAATCATAAAAACAGAACTTATAAAAGAAATCTGAAAGATCTGATACAAGAATTTGATATCACTTCTTCCAGAACAAAATGGCAGATATGTCAGATTTTATGCGTACCGATTGTCCTTTGTATTGCAGAACTTTGTAATATGCCACGTGCAATGTGGGCTGGTATTGCGGCTATGTCAGCAATTTTGCCGTTTGTGGAAGACATGCAATACAGAGTCCGTAAAAGGATTGTCGGAAATATTGTAGGTGTTATATGCTTCACCGTATTATATTTTCTGCTTCCATCATCCATCTATGCTTATATAGGAATTCTTGGTGGAATTGGTGTAGGATTTTCAGCGCAATACGGCTGGCAGGCTGTATTTAATACCTTTGGCGCTCTCGCAATTGCTGCGGAAAGTTATGGATTAAAAGGAGCGGTTAGTCTTAGAGTGATTCAAAATGTTTTTGGTGTTGTGTTTGCTTTAGCATTTTGTGTTATATTTTATTGGTTTATGTCTAAAAAAAAGGAAAGTGCGCTATAATGATGGTCATATTGGTCGCTCTGTATATTATCCAGAATACCAGGACTCTTAAGGGAGAGACTGTATAAGCAATTTTATATTGCAATGACTAGAAAAATATTTAGGAGAAGATAGATATAAACAGTAAGTCAAACACACAAACTATGGAGTCTTTAGTCGGTTTAATAAAATTTTAGATAGAAAATAAATCATTCAATGTCATTTAGATAAGGTTTTTTATGACAAAAAGACAGATTGCTTATCTGCCTTATAATGCAGTATAATGGTAACGAGATTTATGCAACCCGATACATGAAATCCTTATTTCTCTTTGGACGGAGGTGGATAGGATATTTTCGATTGTACCTGACAGGTGTCAGATACTTTTGTATGAGAAGCATGGTCTCTGTTTCGTTACCACCATGTTTGAGATATGCCCTGCATATGTTTACTGCATTTGAAACGGATTTACTCTGCATCTGGAGCATAAACTGAATATACTCGCGGAAAGAAAGTTTGCGGTTCCTGGTAAAATCACTTTCCGGATTATGGCAGAACATGGAGTGAATTTCATCAAGTTCTGTGATGCAGTTGTCGAGTGTGGATTTTAAATTAGATAAGAAAAAATCAGCCATAATGAGCCTCCTTGAAATATGTTTATAATCAAGGCTTACGCAACATATATTGGCTTACTTGTCAACTGTTTTTTGTAATATTTTTAAAGTTTTTAGGCATAAAAACAGTGGCTTTCTATGACAGAAAACCACTGAAATGATGCTTAACTGAATGGCATTGCTTTATCACCACTTTGAAAATGGTTGTTTTATGGCGGATAGTCAGACAGTTTTGGATATAAGAGATGATCTTGGAGCAACAATGAATGAATGCAGGGAAGTGACCGAAAAATACCGCACAGGACGGAGTGCATATTTACGGATCGGACAGTTGTTTATGAGATTGTTTGCAGGACTATTATAGCAGAAAGAAGAGGTGTTCGATATGTGTACAGCAGCAACTTACAAAACAAAAGATTTTTATATGGGCAGAACGCTTGATTATGAATTTTCCTATGGGGAACAGATTACGATAACGCCAAGAAATTACGAATTTGATTTCCGGTTTGCCGGGAAGATAAAAAGCCATTATGCTTTGATCGGAATGGCATTTGTTGCAGAAGGTTATCCGCTTTATTATGATGCTGTTAATGAAAAAGGCCTTGGAATGGCAGGTCTTAATTTTGTCGGCAATGCGGCATATGAAGAGGCTTTGCCGGAAGATGAAACAGAAGTCAGCCAGGTGGCACAGTTCGAGTTCATCCCATGGATCCTTACACAGTGTGCTACTGTAGCAGAGGCGAGAGAGAAGCTGGCAGCAATGAGACTGACAGGTACAGCATTCAGTGAACAGCTGCCGACAGCACAGCTTCACTGGATCATTGCAGACAAAGACTCCTGTATCGTTGTTGAGTCTATGAAGGATGGGCTGCATGTATATGATAATCCGGTAGGAGTGCTTACCAATAATCCACCATTCCCGAGTCAGATGTTTGCACTTAATAATTATGCCGGAGTATCCAGAAAACAGCCGGAGAGTACTTTTGCAGGAGTATTACAGCTTGATGCATATAGCAGAGGAATGGGTGGAATGGGAATACCTGGAGATCTTTCCAGCCAGTCAAGATTTGTGAAAGTTGCCTTTACAAAATTAAATTCGATCTCCGGTGAAGAAGAGGATGAGAGTGTAAGCCAGTTCTTCCATATCTTAGGATCCGTAGATCAGCAGCGTGGATGCTGTGAGGTGACAGAAGGCAAATATGAGATCACGATATACACGTCCTGTTGTAATACAGCAAAAGGTATTTATTATTATACGACTTATGATAATCATCAGATCACAGCGGTTGACATGCATGCGGAAAATCTGGATTCAGATCAGCTGATCTGTTATCCGCTTCTGTCCAAGGGCGAAGTCAGATGGCAGAATAAATAATACGAAAATGCACGGAGAAAGCATAACGCAGAACAACAGGAGGAAAGACCATGAAAGAAGTTAAAACACCGAAAAAACCACTGGCATATTATTATGGGATTGTGTTAATAGTGCTGATCGTATTTAATCTGGTTGTCACACCAATCCTTATGGAGCATCAGGTGAAGGAAACGGATTATGGCACTTTTATGAGCATGATCGAGAAGAAGAATATTGGTGAAGTAGAAGTTAAGGACAATCAGATCATCTTTACAGATAAAGATCAAAAAAATATTTATAAAACAGGTCTGATGAACGATCCAAACCTGACGGACAGGCTATATGAATGTGGAGCAGTATTCGCAAAAGATATCGATAAGCAGATGTCACCGATCATCAGCTTCCTGCTGACCGGGGTTTTGCCATTGATCCTTTTTATCGCACTGGGAAATTATATGGCGAAGAAACTGATGGAGCATGCCGGAGGAAAAAATTCGATGGCTTTTGGAATGGGAAAAAGCAATGCGAAGATTTATGTGCAATCCAGTGAGGGAATCCGTTTTTCAGATGTTGCAGGAGAAGATGAGGCGAAAGAAAACCTTTCAGAGATTGTTGATTATCTTCACAATCCGAAGAAGTATACCGATGTAGGTGCGTCTATGCCAAAAGGTGTTCTTCTTGTAGGACCTCCGGGAACCGGCAAAACAATGCTTGCAAAAGCAGTGGCGGGTGAATCAAATGTACCATTTTTCTCAATGTCCGGATCAGAATTCGTTGAGATGTTTGTCGGTATGGGAGCTTCCAAAGTTCGAGATCTTTTCGGACAGGCAAAGGAAAAGGCACCATGTATCGTGTTTATTGATGAAATTGATGCCATTGGTAAAAAGCGTGACGGACAAATGGGCGGAAATGATGAGAGGGAGCAGACCTTAAACCAGCTTCTTACAGAGATGGACGGATTTGAAGGAAATAATGGTGTCATCATTCTTGCTGCAACGAACCGTCCGGAGTCGTTAGATCCGGCACTTACACGTCCGGGACGTTTTGACAGGCGTGTGCCGGTTGAACTGCCGGATCTTGCAGGCCGTGAAGCAATTTTAAAGGTTCATGCAAAGAAGATAAAAGCATCTGATGATGTTGACCTGCATACGATTGCACGTATGGCATCCGGTGCATCCGGTGCGGAGCTTGCCAATATTATAAATGAAGCAGCATTACGTGCTGTCCGTAGTGGAAGGACCGTTGTAAATGAATCTGATCTCGAAGAAAGTATAGAAGTGGTTATTGCAGGATATCAGAAGAAGAATGCGGTTCTTTCAGATCAGGAGAAGAAGGTTGTTGCATATCATGAGATAGGACACGCTCTGGTAGCTGCATTGCAGAGTCATTCAGCACCGGTCCAGAAGATTACGATCATCCCGCGTACCTCAGGTGCACTCGGCTACACTATGCAGGTTGAGCAGGGTGATAAATATCTGATGACGAAAAAAGAACTTGAGAATAAGATTGCTACATTTACAGGCGGACGTGCGGCAGAGGAGATCGTATTTGGTGAGATCACGACCGGAGCCTCCAATGATATCGAACAGGCAACAAAAATTGCAAGAGCGATGATCACCCGCTACGGCATGACAGATGAATTCGACATGGTGGCAATGGAAACCGTGACCAACCAGTATCTTGGCGACGATACGTCTCTTTCCTGTTCTGCAGATACCCAGAAGGAAATTGATGAAAAAGTCGTGCAGCTCGTAAAAGCAGAGCATGAAAAAGCAAGAAAAATCCTTGCTGAAAACAGGGAAAAACTGGACGAACTGGCTATGTACCTGTATGAGAAGGAAACAATTACAGGTGACGAATTTATGAATATTTTAGATAGAAAATAATGTAGTTAATTAGATAACCAATTCCACCCAAATATGATGAACAATTTTGGAATGAATTGTATTCATTTTTACAGAAACATTCTAACGAAGAGTATATTCTCATAGGAGATTTTAATACTATCAATAATAGAAACATGGAAGAGTTTAGAAAGATATTATATAATGCATATGATATTTGGTATCAAAAAGGAAACAGAGAACCTTTATCATGTATGCAGAGCCTTTTATCTCATCTGCTTTAGCTTTAGCTGCTTTCACAATAGCAAGTTCAGGATCATCCTTTTTAGGACGACCCTTGCCACATGGATTATCTTTTTTGACCTGCTTATATTCGCTGTAGGCATCATGCCAGATATTTTTTCTGACTTCATCGAGAACTGTCATAGCCCACTCGACTACGTGAAAGGAATCAACACAACGGGCGCAGTCAGGAGTGTATTCATTTACACACTCTGTGATCCATTTGGCACCATCACCTGTAACAACCTTGATGCTGGATAGCTGCTCTGGAGTAAGCTGTTTATAAAACTCCATGGCCTTCCGATGCCCATACCACTGTGTTGGTATCGTGATTAACAATTACTGTAATGTACTTGTGCCCCTTTTTGTAACTGGTTTCGTCAATGCCGATATTAACCAGACCATCAAGTCTTCTTGAGCGCTCCGGTTCTAAATCATGAAGAGCACGATTGACACAGCGGCCTACAGTTTCCCAGCCCCCTCCAAGTGGTTGGTCTGCTGGAATGTTTGTCATAAACAGGACATGACTTGTGACAGAAAGGGCAGTCATTCTCATGCCATTTATTAGGTCTGGCTTTGATACGGATGTGTTTCACGCCATCCTCATCAGAGTAAAGATTAAAATTTTCTATCAAGAGAATAAAGCATTGACAAAATTTTGTGGGGTGGGGTAGAATGATGCTAGAAAATTCCAAAACATAACGCATTGGTGCCTTTCGCAGAAAGAAGAAAAATAAACATGAAAAAGAGAAAGAACTTGGGAAAAAAGTTAGTAACAATGTTAGTGTCTGTAGGCTTTTTTGCAGTTTTGATTACAGTCTTGAATTTAATGGCATTACAAGCTATTCGAGGAAAGAATAATGTGCTTATAGAACAGTTTGAACAATATGAAGAAGCAGTGGAAAATAATGATACCGCGGTTTTTGAAACAGCAAAAGGAGAAGTGGCAGAAGCCATCAGACATATCAACTACAGAATAAATGGAAGCATCATTTTTGATCTTGCACTTGTGGTAGCTGATATTATTGTAATCGTACTTCTTTCGATTGTTATTAATAAGTCCATTGTTCGTCCAGCAAAAAGAGCAAAGAATGATTTGGATGATATCATTTTAGGTATAGAATCAGGACAGGGTAATCTTACGTTAAGAGTATTTGATGAAACCAGTGATGAAATTGGTCAGCTTGCAAATGGTGTCAACCATTTTATTGAAACATTACAAAATCTTATGGTAAAGATTCAGAGTGTATCAAAAGATATGAAAAAATCTTCCTATCTTGTACAAAATGAGGCGGAATCTTCAAATATGAGTGCATCCAATGTGAGTGCAACATCGGAAGAACTTGCAGCATCCATGGAAGAGGTATCTGCTTCTCTATATGATTTAGCCCAAGGATGTAATAATCTGCTAAAGAAAATGGAAGGCATGAATGAGGATGCTAAGAACTCTGCAATGAAGATGCATGAAGTGAAGCTTACTGCAGAAAATAGCTATAAAGAAGCGATTGCATCAAAAGAAAAAACAGTAGAAACATTTGATGGCATTCAAAAGGATGTCGCGGAGGCAGTAGAAGCATCTAAGTCTGTAAATGAAATTGCAAAACTTACAGAAAATATCTTAAATATCGCAGCACAGACAAATCTTCTAGCACTTAATGCATCGATTGAAGCAGCAAGAGCAGGGGAAGCAGGCAGGGGCTTTGCCGTTGTTGCAGATGAAATCAGACAGCTTGCAGATAGTTCACGTGAGACAGCAAACAATATTCAGGAAATCAGTGGAAAAGTTATTGAGGCAGTAAACAATCTGTCTGGAAATGCAACGGAAATGATTCGTTTTGTAGATGAAAAGGTAGCACTTGATTATGACAACTTTGTAAAAATTATTGGAAATTATGATGCTGATTCTGATCAGGCAAGTAATACATTTAACGAGTTTGCAGTTAAGTCAAAAGATAGCTTAGGTACAATGAATGATATGAATGAAGGTATCAATAACATTTCTATAGCGATTGAAGAATCTGCAAAAGGTGTTACAAACGTAGCACAAGAGATATCACAACTTGTAACAGCAATTTCAGCAATTACAGTGCAGGCGGACGAAAATAAGAACCTTTCGGAAGATTTATCGGATGAAGTAGCAAAATTTGAAAAAGTTTAACTAACAGATTTTTATTATGAGAAGAACTGTATTAGGTAAATAACCCGCACTAACTAAAAATGAATGCTAGAATAAGCACAAAGGCATAGCCCCATTACGGGTTCTATGCCTTTGCGTTTTCCGGAAGATTGTCATTAACTGCATCAAATTCAAGATTCTGTTCCCGGCACCATTCGACAGCATTCGAGATTCATTGAAATGCTGAAATATTATCCATTGGCAATGCCAAAGATTTATGTCAGCTTGTTTTGAGACTGTAAATATTATTATGAAGAGCCGTATGCGGGAAAGCCGCACGTACGGTTCTGTGAGGGGCTTACATTGTGAGGTGTAAGTCTACTCGACTGCTAAAGGAGGTGGTAAATATGTGGTGGTCTATTGGTGGTGGAATTATAATCTTTGCGTTAGGTATGTTTATCTTCTTAAAGCCGGGCTTAATATGGAAATTAACAGAAGAATGGAAATCTTATCGTGCAGATGAACCATCTGAGTTTTACTTGAAAACCACAAAAATAGGTGGTATTCTATTTGCCCTATTTGGAATTATTATGATTATGCTTCCGGTTATTTTGGAGTAATAAATTCAAGTTTGCAGAACTAATAGAGAAGTAACATATAAAACAATAAATATGGTCAAAAAATTATCGACATCCGACCTACAGCACGTTATAATATAGCTAATCTAATAAGAAAACCAAGTGATCATTGTTACGAAGCTGAATCGTAATGGTGGCCAACCGAGTGAACTCGATGGAACGGAATGGTTACATCCTCCGGGTGCTCCGAGTACCGGACGAGCACTGAAAGGTGCTTTACAGAGATGAAAACAGGCCTGACGAAGCATCACTCAGATTAGATTAAAAATTCTAGTCTGGGTGATTTTTTTCGTTCAGGGAAAAGGAGAAAATGTCATTGACATAAAAGACGGATAACAGAGATTCGGATATTTTTGTCAATCGGTAAGCTGCAGAGGAAGTTATCTATAGACAAGCCAGGATTATCACGTTAAGATATAGAAAAAGTAAGTAATACGAAAGAAGAAAACAGAATATGTAAAGGAGAAAATGAATGGAATACTCTGCAATTATCCATGATATGGACAAAAGATTCTGCTATGCAATAGATAAGGATTTATTTGTGATACGCATCCAGGTAAAAAGAGATGATATAAAGGAAATAATTCTTCATTATGAAGATAAGTATATACCAATGGAATGGAAGGATACGCGAAAGACAATTCCAATGAAGAAGGTTGCGACCTCACAGTTTCAGGATTATTATGAAGCGCAGATACAGATGCATTTGATATGTCTCCGTTATTTTTTTGAATTTACGGACATGCAGGGGGAAAAAGTATATTACGGCAATTATGAGTTTAGTAAGGAATGTATTACAAACAGAGACAGAATGTTTGACTGCCCGCAGAATCTACGGGAGGAAGAAATGTTTGTGGTGCCAAAGTGGGCAGAAAATAAGGTCGTATATCAGATTTTTCCGTCCCGTTTTGCATCATCACAGCCGGTAGACAAGGAAGTATGGTATAAAGCACCAGTTACGTCTATGGATAATCTGCATGGTGATCTCAGAGGAATTATAGAACATCTGGATTATATCCATAGTCTTGGAATTGATGTTTTATATATGACACCAATCTTTAAATCAAATTCAAGCCATAAATACGATACCATTGATTATTATCAGATTGATCCCTCATTTGGAACAGCAGAGGATCTTAAAGAGCTGGTACAAAAAGCACATGAATATGGAATGAAAGTGGTTATGGATGCGGTGTTTAACCATACAGGAAAGGAATTTTTTGCATTCGAAGATATTTTAGAAAAAGGAAATAAGTCTAAATATCTGGACTGGTATTTTATTGATGAATTTCCACTTAAAAGTGAAAGGGGAGAGATTCCAAATTTCAAATGCTTTGGTTATTATGGTGGAATGCCAAAATTAAATCTGAAAAATCCTGAAGTTGAAAAATTTATTACAGATGTTGCATGCTATTGGATCAGGGAATGCGATATAGACGGATGGAGAATGGATGTAGGAGATGAAATCAGTCATTTTTTCTGGAAGAATTTTAGAAAGGCAGTTAAGGCAGTAAAGAAAGATATGCTGATAATTGGAGAAATCTGGCATTATGCAGGAGATTTTCTTGAAGGAGATGAATGGGATACGGTCATGAATTATCCGTTTTATCTGAATATGATAGATCTGCTTGCAGATGAAAAGATTACGGTCAGCCAGTTTATACAGAATCTTGGATATTTGAAAGGACGCTTAAATAAGAAATGTTATCCTCTTATGTGGAATCTGATAGACAGCCATGATACAGCAAGATTTTTACATTTATGTAAGAATAATAAGAAAAAGCAGCATTTGGCAGCAGCTTTTCAATTGTTATTGCCGGGAATGCCAATGATTTATTATGGAGATGAGTATGCGATGCCGGGAGCAAACGATCCGGATTGCAGACGTGGCATGTACTGGGATGAAGAATACCAGGATAAAGAGATGTTTGAATGGTATAAACAGCTGTTGCAGGTTCGAAAAAAATATAAATGTATCGTAGAAGGTGAATTGATTGAGGCAATCACAAGGGATGAGGAAGAAACCATTGTTCTGATTAGAAAAAATGGTGAGGAGACCATGGCATTGATTTTTAACTGCAGCAGCAGTGAGAAGAGATTTAATGAGTATGAGGGAAAATATAATTTGCTTGGAGAAGAACTGTTTGACGGAAAAGTTGAGGGACTTGATGCCGTAGTAATAGTGCTTTAAAATAGTTACAGAGGAAGAAAATCATGTCAAAAGATGAATATTTAATTACAGATGCACCCCTTAAAGCACTGACTGTTTTTGCAATGCCAATGATTTTCGGAAGCTTTTTTCAACAAGTCTACAATATGGCTGATTCAATCATTGTGGGTCAGTTTGTTGGATCTTCTGCCCTTGCGGCTGTTGGTGCCTGTGCTGCCCTTACGAATGTATTCATTTGTATAGCACTTGGTGCAGGTGTAGGTGCAGGTGTACTTGTGAGCCGTTATTTTGGTGCCAGAGATTATAGTAAAATGAAAACAATCGTATCAACATCATTGATTAGTTTTCTGGTTCTTAGCATACTTCTGGGAGTTACTGGCTTTTGTTTTTCACGTTCCATGATGGACTTATTACAGACACCCGCTGATATACTGGAGGAAGCAGTACTATATCTTCGTGTTTATTTTGTGGGATTTCCGTTTCTGTTTATGTACAACATTCTTTCAACGATGTTTACTTCAATCGGTGAATCAAAGATTCCATTATGCCTTTTGATTTTTTCTTCTGTTCTGAATATTATGATGGATCTTTGGATGGTAGCAGGCCTTGGTCTGGGTGTGTTCGGTGCAGCCCTAGCCACGCTTATTGCACAAGGCATTTCGGCAGTATTTTCGTTTTTAATCTTTTTATACCGGATACGCCAGTATAAGAGTCCGGCTCGCTGGTTTGACGGGAGGGAATTACATTCCATGCTCCGCATTGCTGTACCGTCGGTCCTCCAGCAGTCAACAGTGTCAATTGGTATGATGATTGTACAGGCGGTTGTAAATCCGTTTGGTACACAGGCTCTTGCAGGTTATGCGGCAACGATGAGGGTAGAGAATGTTTTTTCACTGATATTTGTGTCCATAGGCAATGCAGTCTCTCCGTATGTTTCCCAGAATCTTGGCGCAAAGAAAATTGGGCGTATCAAAAAAGGATACCACGCTGCACTGGTGTTAGATTTATGTTTTGCAGTCCTTGCTTTTATAGTCATTGAAACACTGCATACACAGATTTCTTCATTATTTCTGGGTAAAGATGGAACAGCGCTGGCATATCAGGTGTCTGGAGATTATATGAGATGGCTCGGCTTCTTTTTCATTTTCATGGGTATCAAGATGGCAACAGACGGAGTTCTTCGGGGACTTGGAATCATGCGTCCATTTCTCATTGCAAATATGGTAAATCTTGCAATTCGTCTGTCAGTTGCTTTGATACTCGCACCGCGTTTTGGCATTGCATTTGTCTGGCTTGCTGTACCGGCTGGCTGGCTTGCAAATTTTCTGATTTCTTATGTGGCACTCAGAAAATCATGGCCAGACGATAAGATGGCTTTTGCTGCTATAGAAGATGGTGCGGCCGTTTTTTTAGAACAATACTGTAAAAAAAAATGACGAAAAACCAAAGTAGGAAGTGTTAAATTTTATAAGAAAAATAGAATCTGAAAATTAGAACTGAAAAATCATTGACTTTTGAAAAAATTCTGATATAACAAGGTCTGGAAAAAAAGAGAAATATAATAAAGAGAAAGGAAATAAGAATCAATGTTTTCACAAAAAGATAAAATGAAAGGGAAATTAGAAAACATGCATCTGCAGGAAAGGATAAACTATGGCTACAGAAAAGTCATTATTATGATGTTAATTTCAGGCTTGCTTTCTATAGTGGTCATAGGTGTTTTATTTGCTAATATGGTACATTATATAGAAAATGTTACTGTAGCAGATCAGGCAGTAAAAATATGTAGAATTAATGTGAATGCGGCAGCAAGAAATATCAGGGAAATGGCATTAGATGATGATACTTCTTCATATGTCAGTTATGAGAAAACAGTAGAAAAGCTGCTGAAAGAAGTTGATTCTGAACTGAAAAATTTAAAGGGAACCGGAATTATTCCTGACTCAGATTATGAGGAATATTCATCAGCCCTTTCGGATTGGGGAAATATTGGTTATTCCATTATAGAAGAAATTAAAAGTGGTGATAAGGAAGAAGCAGTTGATGAAATCATGAATGATTGCACACCTGCATTAAATAAAGCGGTGGAAATCGCAATAAAATTAGATGATATAACAGACCAGGAGAGCAGCAGGGCTGCCAGAACTACATTTATTTTTGCTGCAGCAGGAATTGTATGTATTATAGTGTGTTTAATTTTTGCATGGACACTGACAAAGAAAACAGGTAAAAAAGTCCTGGATACAATTCTTGAACCTTTACGGGCAGTTGAGGATGTCGCAAAGGAACTGACAGAAGGAAATTTACACAGTACGCTGGATTATCGTTCAGAAGACGAGATTGGAAGACTGGCACACAGTATGCGTAAATCAATCCGTATCCTGGGAAGCTATGTAGACGATATTGACCGTGCAATGAAATTGTTTGCAGCAGGAAATTTTGATGTTAAACCGGAAGTAGAGTGGCGGGGAGATTTTGTCGGAATTTTAAATTCTTTTATGCAATTTGAAAAAAGTATAGGAGAAACGATTAGAGGAATTCAAAATGTTTCCAATGAAGTTTCAAATGCAGCAGACCAGGTAGCATCAAGTTCTAATGATCTTGCAGATGGAGCTACAAATCAGGCGGCAGTAGTAGAGGAACTGACAGCAACAGTTGCAGGTGTATTTGAACAGGTAGAAAATAATTCAAAATCTGCAAAAGAAATTAGTGGAAGGGTGGATGAGCTTGGAAATGCCATTTTAGAAAGTAATGGTAAGATGCATGAAATGGTTGATTCCATGAATGAAATTAGTGAAGCATCAAAAGAAATTGACAAAATTATTGCAACAATTAATGAAATTGCTTCCCAAACAAATCTGCTTGCATTGAATGCTTCTATCGAAGCAGCAAGGGCAGGAGAAGCCGGAAAAGGATTTGCAGTTGTAGCAAATCAGGTAAATTCGTTAGCGGATCAGAGTGCCCAGGCAGCGAAAGAATCTGCAATGTTGATTGAAACCTCTGTGAAGGCAGTAGAAAAGGGTATGGTGATTGCAGGACAGACTGCGGCGCAATTGGAAGATGTTGCAGAGAACTCTAAAATAATTACAGAAGAAGTTACAAATATTGCGGAAACGTTAGAAACACAGACAACAGAAATCCAGCAGATTAATGAAGGAATTGAACAAATTAATGATGTTGTACAGACCAATTCTGCAACATCTGAGGAATGTGCAGCTGCCAGCCAGGAGATGAGCAGCGAATCAGAAAATCTGCGTGAAATGATTCGTAAATTTAAATTGGCAGAATCAGAAAAAACAGTATAATACGATAATGATTTCCAGCTATAATTTCTACCACAGAATAGAAAGTTTATCAGTATAAAAATTTTATAAGAAAGGCACTTATACTATGGATACAAACATACGCAGACTGCTCAAGGAAATAGGAGCAGAAGATTTAATAGAAGTATTTGCACCATGTATGGATGACTATCTTTATATTATAGATTTACAGAAAAATACCCTTATCATTTCACAGGCAGCGGTGAAGCGTTTTAAGATGCCGGGCAATTCATTTGATAATGCTGCCGACAGTGTCCGCTATTTTGTATATGAAGAAGACCGCCCGATGATTAGGGAACATTTACAGCGGATTGCGGATGGAAACGAAAAAAATCACAATCTGCATTACAGATGGCTTGATAAAGAAGGGATGCCGGTATGGATTAACTGCCGTGGAAAGGTAATCAATGATAACGATGGAAAACCTCATTATCTTATAGGCTGTGTAAACGAAATTGGAAATATACAGTGGGCAGATAATGTCAGCGGACTTTTGGGTGAAAGAGAAATGCATTCCTTTGTTTCTTCCCATATAAAAGACAGCTCGTCAGTATTTTTAATACATATAGGGATTGATGGATTTAATGCGATTAATGGTACATTAGGCGTAGATTATGGAAATTATGTGTTGAAAAGTGTTGCTGACGGTATCAAGGAATGTCTTTCTGATAACCAGCAGCTGTACCATCTTGTTGCAGATGAGTATATGATTGTTGATCTGGAAAGCCATACAAGAGATGATGTTATGCTATTGCAGAAGGAAATATGTAAAAAAATAGAAGATTTTATTATTTCTGAAAAATATAAGGTGGTTTTTACAGTATCTACCGGAATTATTCATGCAACGAAGCTTTTAAAATATTATGACGAGTATCGTAAAATAGCGGTTTTCTCTTTAAAACAGGCAAAATCCATGGGAGGAAACGGAGTATATTTTTTTGAAAAAGAAGATTATAAGTTATTTTTAAAAAAAGAGAAAATAAAAAGTGCACTTCGAGGTGCCGTGACAAATGAATTTGAAGGATTTGAAGTATACTATCAGCCGATTATAGATTGTTCCTTGGGAAATATAATTGGTGCGGAAGCGCTTATGAGGTTTTCCATGTATTCAGGTGGAAAAAAAGAAAGTATCTCGCCTGTGGAATTTATACCATTACTGGAAGAAACCGGGCTTATTATTCCGGCTGGAAGATTTGTATTAAATGAAGCTGCGGCAATGTGCCATGAAATGCGGCAGTATATACCGGGATTTAAGGTTAATGTAAATATATCTTATATTCAGATGATGAAAAGTGATATCTGGAAGGACATACTTTCGTCTATAGAACAATATAATCTTCCGCCGGAGAGCCTGTGTGCGGAACTGACAGAAAGCGGATATACGGATATGACACCGTATTTTTATACGCTTCGGAAGAAATTCGAAGAGAAAAAAATACAGTTTATTCTGGATGATTTTGGCACAGGTTTTTCGAATCTACATTGTATTGTAAACATGAATCCTAATTATGTGAAACTGGATAATCATTTTACAGCAAAAGCTATGAGTCAAACAAGGGATTTTGAGCTGTTAAAAAAAATAGTTGAACTGGTACATAGTGTAGATATCAAAATATGTATAGAAGGTATAGAAAAAGAAGAGTGGTATCAAAAGCTGAAAGAAATACATGCTGATTATCTGCAGGGCTATCTTTTTGGCAGACCATGTGATAAAAATCAGTTTTTAAATCAGTTCATATGTAAAGGTATCAACTAGCAAACTATCTTAATTTTCATTTCTATTTTGGAAAAGGCTTCTTGAAGGAAAATTCTACCTGTGATAAAATAAAATTAATTATACTTACAGGGAAAGTAAGTAGCCGGCTGCAGGACATATCCAGGGAACTGCCAGTATAGTGGCAGGTTTTTACGGTTTGCTCCTGCTATTTAGCGAAAAATAAAAAATCATGGAGGATTTTTACAATGGAAGAAGCAAAGCAGAACATCAAACAAAAGAAGGATTCTTACAATCTGAGAATTGTGACGGCTGTACTGGTATTAACAGTGCTGGTTTTAGGGGAATTATATGTGATGATTAACTATCCGTCCAATTATGTGGCATTGATTGTACTTACAGTTGTAGCACTGGCTGATATTTATATTCTGATTGCCAGTGCAATCCAGAAAAATTATAAGAAAGAGATTGACCAGTACGAACAGTATGATAATCTGTTTAAGTCAGAAAAAGCTTCTTATCTTGTAACCCGCAAATCTTTTGAAGATATTGCGGATCAGCTTGATCGTATCGAAGAGGCAGCCGGTTCACCGACAAAGGACATCATAGATGCACAGAAATCCATTGCCAAAGTTACCATAAGCCGTAACAAAGAAAATTCCGATGCATTGATGAATTCCAACGACAAATTATTAGAGCAGATATTTAATCTTTCCGACCGTCTGGATAATCTTGAGAAGAACGTGTTAGAGCAGCAGCGTATCATAGTTGAGAATGCCAATAAAGACCTTCTGCTAAAACAGCAGGAAATGGCAGCTTTCGTGAAAGAAATGGAATTATCCATCCACAATACCATATTAGCTGAAGTTGGAAAAATAAATGGTGCGCCAGCTGTTGCTTATACAGCAGCGCCGGTACAGCCATCATCAGCCGCACCAGTTGAGGAAGTAACACCGGAAGAACCGGAAGCACCAATCGACGAAGTGATGCCGGAAGAACCGAAAGCACCAATCGACGAAGTGATGCCGGAAGAACCGGAAGCCCCAATCAATGAAGTGATGCCGGAGGAACCGGCAACAGAACCGGAGACAGCTGCAGAGGATATGCCGGATTTAGCAGAAGATGATTTATTAAATATAGATGCTTTATTCGGAAATGACGAAGCAGCTGAAACTACAAAAGAAGTAGCAGAAGAAACCGGATCTGCAGAAGAAAACAATGAACCGGAACCAGAAGAACCAGTTGGTTTTGATGATACACTTGGATTTGCAGATGAAGAACCGGAAGAACCTGCATTTACAGAAGAAATGGTAAATACCATTGATGAACCGGTTATGGAAATGAATTCCGACCCGAATCATATGATGACACCGGAAGAGATTGCAGCTTTGATTGCAAATGCAGATTCAGCAGCTGAAGAAGCACCAGTTGTAACAGAAGATGCTATTTCAGAAGAATCTGAGCCGATAACGGAAGAGGAACCTGTGTCAGAACCGGTTGTGGAAGAACCGGCAGCAGAGCCTGTTATCGAGGCAAATTCTGCCCCGAATCATATGATGACACCGGAAGAAATTGCGGCATTATTTGCTAATATGTAATTTACAAAATTTTTAAAAAAAATAAAAAATTACTTGCAATTCGATAAATTCTATTATATAATAGTCCTTGCGTTAAGCAATGCGCCACTAGCTCAGCTGGCAGAGCACCTGACTCTTAATCAGGGTGTCCAGGGTTCGAACCCCTGGTGGCGCATGTAAAGTACCGATTTTGTGGACGTGGAGCCATGGGGTTGGTGCTTTTTTTTGTTATAAAAAATCCGTAAGAAGCTGCCCGTGGCAGGTTCTGTAGATGTAAATAAGGAATGATGAAGATATCGTTTATTTGTTCAGTATATTTTTTACTTCTTTCAAAGACCTTTGAATTGTAGTAAATTTAGTATGCAGGGCAGGCTTACGGTAGGAAAAAAGCAAAGCCTTTCTGGAAAAGCAGTTTGATTTGAATTTCATGAGGCATACCCTTTTTTAGATATTATATGCAAAAGGATATAGAAAAATATATAAATATAGAGGAAATCATTTGGAAAAGAAAATTCTGATTGCCTGTGCAATGCAGCAGGATGAAATTGAAAAGTACAGAAAACAATTAAATATAACATATCCTGTTGTATATCTGCAACGTGGATTGCATAGAAACCCGTCTGTATTAAGAAATCTGCTGCAGCAGGAGATTGACAGGCACCAGGATGTGGATATAATCCTGATCACCTATGGATTGTGCGGGCGGGGCACGGAAGGGATTGTGAGCTGGAATACCGAGCTTGTAATGCCACGTTTCCACGACTGCATCCACCAGCTTTTGGAGAATCATGTGGATAAGAATTCTCTTTATGCGACAAGAGCGTGGACAATTGACAAGGAGTCCATTGGAGGCCAGTGCAGTACCGTTCTTGCTGCTTATGGCAGAGAACGGGGGATGGAAGTTTTAGATACAATCTATGGCGGTTATGAGAAGATTACTTTAATAGATACGCAAAGCTATGATATAAAGAAAACCAAAGATGGACTGAAAAGACCTGCAGAACTTCTAAATAAGAAGCTGGCGGTGGAGCCATCCGACTGCAATATTATAAGAAAGCTTTTATCTGGAAAATGGGATTGTAATTTCGTTCATCTTGAAAAAGGAGAGCGTGTCACAGAAAGACACTTTATATAAGAAAACCGACGCCCTGACTTAGAATAAAATCTAATATCAGGAAGCCGGTTTTATGCTGTATGCTCTGCAGTTTATTATTTTTTCATTTCGTCCATATAGACAGCAATTTTTTTATCCATACCAATAATATGGTTGGATAACCAGCCCAGCAGGAACTGGATCAGTTCCAGAAGATAAGTCTGCTGGTTATTGTCCATATCGTCAAGTTCTGAGAGGTCAATTTCTACCAGGCGTTCAACGAAAGCAGTGTGGGCACGCTTCTGGGCAGCCAGTTCCGGATAGTGCATCTTCTCCATCAGCATTTCCTCATCAGCAAAATGAAATTGTGTATAATCCTTTAATTCCACTAAAAGCCGCATAATTTCATCATATTTGTCATGCAGCAGATCGTTTTGAATCAGGTCATTGGTCTCTTTTATAATCTCAAAGAGACGGCGGTGCTCTTTATCTACAAGGTCAATGCCGGTCTTGTATTTGTCCGTAAAGGCAAATGGGTCTTCGGAAGTCCCTTCAACTGCGGACATTTTTCCAATCATCATATCACTGCTTAAGATATGGTGGTACAGCCAGCGTACCAGATAGGAAAGCAGTTCTTCGAAAGATGCTCTGGCAGCCTCTTTTGAGGACTTATCTAAAATAAAGGAATTGATTTTCTCAGCAAATTCAGCATGTTCCTTTTTCTGAAGAGGAAGCTCCGGGTCATGAATCTGTTCCATATAAGCCTCTTCATGGGCGAAATGTGTATTCGCATAATCCTTCAGATGAAGAAGCAGGCTCTGGGCAATTCCGGAAATATCTTCGGTTGTTTTAACAAGGGAAAGAGCATCATTTATCATCTGGAATAATTTGCGGTGTTCCTCATCTATTTGTGGAATATGAATCATACAATCTTCTGTGAATTCGTACATGGTATACATCTCCTTACATTGTATCAATGATTTGTGCTACGATGTATTATAAACCCTCAGAAGATAAGCCACAATAAAAAAAGAAAAATTTATAAAAATTTCACTGATAAACCAACTCCGGATGCTCAGGCAAATGGTTCATCTCATGGGTCATGCATCCGGCAGTGTCCGTGCACTGGCACTATCGGAAAGGTCATAAAGGAATATTTCTGGAAGTAATCAGCTTGCAGATAGGATTTCCCCTGGAAGAGAATTTCTCTTCGTATTCGGTCATAATATTGCCTTCGTTCATGGCAGTATCATGGTGTAAATCCCTTGTAAATGCGTCCAGATTCCAGCCTGCAGCATCGATTTCTTCTAAGGAGAAGTCAAAAAGTCCTACGTTATCGGTCTTAAACTCAATCTGTCCGTCATCTTTTAAGACTTTGTCATAGCGCTCTAAGAACTGGCGGGAGGTCAGTCTTCTTTTGGCATGGCGGTCCTTTGGCCATGGGTCGGAGAAATTGAGATAAATGCGGTCTAACTCGCCCTTTTCGAAGAAGTCCGGCAGAAGTGCCGCATCTTCACACAGAAGGCGTAAGTTTGGCAGTGGATTTTCTTCCAATTTCTGGAGTCCGCGATACAATACGCTTTCGTAACGTTCCATGCCAAGATAGTTGATATCCGGATTCCGGGCAGCTAAGTCCATGATAAAGCGTCCCTTGCCCATGCCGATTTCAATGCGGATCGGGTGGTCATTTCCAAATATTTCATTCCAGTGTCCTTTATGGGAAGCGGCATCCTTGATACAGAGGTCACTGGCTTCTACAGCCGGCGCAGCCGCCGGGATATTGCGAAGTCTCATAATATGAAATCCTTTCTACTTATATATATCTTTCGAAAACAATTTATCATATTTATGGTTTAAAAGAAAGAGAATTGTGAATATTAATGGAAAGGTATTGCACCATGGAAATGGATTGATATATACTTAAAGGTAAGAATGATTTAGGAGCAGCAGAAAATGAAAAAGAAAAAGAGAATATTAAGTTTCGGACTGGCAGTGTGCTGTTTTGTCGGCTTATTGGGTATAAACACACAAAAGGTAAAGGCGGCAGAGTACTGGCCCCAGGACCCGGAAACCGAATCACCCAATGCGATTGTGATGGAAGAGAGCACAGGAACGGTTCTTTATGATAAGAATTCCACGGAGCAGCATTGTCCGGCAAGTATCACGAAGATTATGACCACGCTTCTGGCACTGGAAAATTGTTCGCTGGATGAGACAGTAACATTTTCCAAAGAGGCGGTTTATAACACCCATGGTTCCGGAATCTCCAGGGATGTGGGAGAGCAGATGACCATGGAGGAATGCCTTTATGCAGTCATGCTGGAGTCTGCCAATGAATGTGCCTATGCGGTAGCGGAGCATGTAGGCGGAACCGTTGAGAATTTCGTTCAGATGATGAATGACAAAGCGGCAGAGTTAGGTTGTGTGAATACACATTTTAACAATCCACACGGACTATCTGAGGGAGAGGATGCAACCCTTCACTACACCTGCTGTTATGATATGGCACTGATTGCAAAGGCGGCTTACCAGAATGAGACTTTCCGTGCGATTACAGCAACAAAGACCTATCAGATTCCACCAACCAACAAGCATGATGAGATCACCTATCTGCAGAATCATAATGAAATGATTCATGCCTTTAAAACCAGAGGACAGTATCTATATGAATACTGTGTAGGTGGTAAGACCGGATACACCACAGCGGCAAACAGTACGCTGGTTACCTTTGCAGAAAAGGACGATATGACACTTATCTGTGTCATTATGAATGCCCAGTCGCCAGCGCAGTGGACAGACAGTATTGCATTGTATAATTATTATTTTGAGAACTTTTCGCTATATAATGTAGCTCAGAATGAGACAAGGCTTGAAAATGGAGAAATGGATACAGGAATGCTCAATACCAATTCCTCCTTTGTAAAGATAGATCCGGCGGGAAATATCGTTCTGCCAAAGAGTGCAGAATTCAGTGAAGCTGCGCCGGCAGTAAGCTATGATAATACTTCGGATGATGTGTTGGCAAATATCAGATATACATTTGCAGGACATGATGTAGGCGGTGCGGATATTGTTTCCACCGGAGTAAAAGCAGATACGTTCTCTTTTGATAATGTAAAATCAGAAGAGATTTCTACGGAAGCAGGAACCAGGACCACTACGAAGCATAAGTTCCAGATAAACATCTTGAAAGTGTTATTGGGAATTCTCGGTATCGCAGCCCTTGTGGTCATAGCATTTCTGATTCGGAGATTTGCGGATAATTTCTATATTATCAGACACAAATATTTCTCAAAGAGCAGACCGGATAAGCGTTACAAAACTATAAAGAGAAACTATCGCAGCAAGAGAAGACGGCACAGAAGAAGAAAATAGTCTCGAAAATTGCTATAGAACAACTGAAAAAGACAAGAATAAAAAGAAACGACAATATTTAAATTTAAATATTGTCGTTTTACGTTATCTTGGACATTAAAGTTAGGACGAGATATATTCTGATAATTTGTGGATAAATCCATTATTATTCTGTTATCGTAGCAGAGTTATCCACACTATTTGGATAATTATCATCAATTTGTGGATAACAGAGTCTGGAGGTAGGAAAGGATACGGCTGCGCTCCCTGGTGTAGATAATGATACCATTATAAGCCTTTACCATAGTATCATAATGTCCCTTTAAGCTGATGGAAGAACTTAAAGTATACATCAGATAATCGGCAAGCTCGGTTGGTACTTCAATCAGTACCGGTTCGGATTCCTCCAGACTTTTTAAAGAAGCTTCACTGGATTGCAGCAGGCGGCTGATTTCTTTGTCCTGCTCAAATTGCTCGGATGTTTTATTTACAATAAAGTAACCTCTCTCATCCCGGGGCATATCCATTGCCTTGATGGCACGCTGCACCTGTTTGGTCAGTGCATCGGAAGCGGGGTACAGGGACTGGAAATATCCCATAAAATCTGAAGCTTGCCGGAAATGTTCATTGCAGCCCTTTTCTAATACTTCTGTGACCAGAATACGTTTGATAATCTTCTGGCAGGTTTCCCGGGAAGGGTTTTTTCGGGTAGTATTTTCTGTTTGCATAAATACCTCATTTATCAAAAACAAGCGTATATTCGAATAGACATATGCGACATTAAATATTGTTCCAAATAAATTATACGACAAGAAAATAACTTTTACAACGACAAATTAAAAAAATGGGACAAATTGCAACAGAAATTGACAAGCGGCAAAAATTAACTTATACTAGAAGAAAAATGCGAAGGAGCGATATCTATGAATGCGAAGCAGAAAGAGCAGACCATTGAAGAGATAAAGAAGCTTTTAGAAGAAAATAATGGCATTGTGAAAGCCGAAAAATTATATCCTTTGGGATTGACCTATAAAAGTATTCAGGGACTGGTGAAAGCCGGCATACTTGACCATGTAAAGAGTGGATATTATTCCATGGGGTATGAAGAGAAGCCGCAGGAAGAAATTATTCTGGGACTGTTTCCGGATGGGATCTTATGTATGGACAGCGCCCTTTACTATTACGGTTATATTGAGAAGCGTCCTTATGAATGGAGTATTGCCATCAGCAAGAATACTTCGAAGTCAAGGTTCCGCATGGAATACCCGGTGGTGAAACCATATTATACAGAGCCGGAAGTCATGGAGCTTGGTGTAACGGCCATTCCTTTTGCCGGTGGCGAGATGAAGATTTATGAAAAAGAGCGTCTTATCTGTGACTGCCTCAAGTACGAGGAACGTCTGGAGCGGGAGGATTTAAAGAAGGCGCTGCTGGCATTTATCAATGAGCCAAAGAAAGATATTGCAAAATTAATGGAATATGCCAGAGCCCGCAAGGTTGTGGCAAAGATTCAGAGCAGAATTGGAGTGTGGCTGTAGTGGCAGAGTGCATACTGAGAGAATCATTGATCCGGCAGAGAAGTGAGGACTTGCAAATCCCTTTTGTGGACCTGCTTCCTTCTGCAGTAACCGAGTATTTTCTATATCAGATAAGTAAATCAACATTTGCAGAGAAGCTTTATCTTAGAAATGGCAGCAGCCTCGGTGTGGAGAATTACCGCCGGAAGAGAGTCTTTTCCCTTTCCTATTATTATCAGGTGGTAAAGGATGAGCATTTAACGGAAATGCAGTTAGGGCAGCTCATGAAAGAGGTGTTAAGCCGGAAGCCGGAGTATGTCTATCAGATAGAGAAAGAAAGGGCGGGAAGCTATCAAATAGAGGTGCTGGCAAAATCAAAGGAGCATGAAGTTCCCATTACCCTGCGTTTTCAGGAGCTTCGGGACGAGCAGATGCAGCCTGCCCATGGAGAATTGCCATTTTTCTTACAGGAGAATACGGTAATAAAGTTTCTGCAATATCCTTATGAGCAGGTTGTGGCAGAGAATTTTGTGGAAATTTTAGAGAAAATGGAATTAATCAACGACCTGTCCTGCTATGAAGAAATTTATGGAATCTTAAAGAAAGAGGCGTTAGATGGCAGAAAGGTTGAGCAGCAGATTATTGAAATTGGAACAAAGAGAGAGCTGGCCTTTGGAAAAGACCGGCTGGATACCGTCCTTCACTATAAGGATTATACTTATATGAAGCGGAAATGGGCGGCATACTTAAAGCGGGAGCGAAAAAAAGAGCCGGACTGGGCGGAAGTGATGACTCTTTTGGAAGCCTTCTTTCCACCAGTCTGGCGTGCAATTATCAAAGATGAAATTTTTATCGGAGACTGGATGCCGGAGCTTTGCCGTTTCCTGTAGATACTTAATGGCTATAGTCGCGGATCAGCGTCTTTAAGAAGCCAAGAAGTGACTTTGGCTTGCGGAAGTCAAAGCAAGGAACTTCTTCGCATTTGTAACCGAAATCACTGGCGATGGCAACAAGACCGGAAAGGGGATGCAGCGGAGTCTCATTTAACTCACTGCTCAAAAGCTCGATTTTAAAGCAGTCTTCATCTTCTAAATCGCAGGTGAGGATGAGGTCTACATTTGTAATATTGGAAAAATCTTTTTCTGAATCAAAGATGGCAGCCTTAATGCCATCTTTTTTTAATGCCTCCAATAGCTGGATGCAGAAGGTCTTTTTATCAATAATGGAATCCCCCACCAGCGATACCACGGGAATAAAAGAAGCAATATTGCCTGTTGCCGGAAGCTCCAGATTGCTGTCTTCATCAAAAAGCTCTCCCCGTTCGGAAAGCAGCTTTAAGGCATGATAATAATGGGTGCGGGTATTGATGTTAAAAAATTGTTCATTCAGTGGAACCGGACATATATTTGCCAGCTCGTTTTCCGGGATATAGCCGGCATTGCATTTCTCATGAAGCCGGTTAAAGGAATATTGGTGAAAGAGCATGGCTTTTCCCACCTGCGGAATGCAGCTTTTAGAATAGACTGCGGAAAGAGTCTCCAACTGGTCATTGGCGCGCTCAATCGCCCAGATAGGATGCTCCTGTGGCTGTGACAGCAGGTAAAGCCCCAGTGCCGGTTCTACAAAAGGTGTATCTACGGAAATGAAGAAGGCACGTTCCTCAGAAATCATGGAAAGTGCGCTGAAGATACCGGACAGCGGACCGGCATTTCCATAGATGTCTCCAATGGTTGTCACCGGAAGATTCAGATGCGCATAATCATTTTTCTGCTGGACAGAAAGGTAGATTTTCGGAAAATCCGGCTGAAATTTCCGGACCAGATATTCAATCAGGCAGCAGTCCCCAAAAGGGAGCAAAGCCTTGTCCGTTCCAATTCTTGTACTTTTCCCACCACATAGTATAACCAGTGCATGACTCATAACATTTACCTCATGTAACATTTTACCTTCTCAAAAGTTCTTCCATCATAACATAAATCAGTCTGACTGTAAAACAAACATATCATTTCGCATATGTACCCGTTCAATTTCATTACGGCGGTAGGTCTGAATCAGATAGTGATTTTTCCGGTCAAAGACCAGGGAAATTTTTTTTGTAAATGTGGAAGTTCCCGGTGCATATTCGATGATGTGCCGGGATGCACGGTACTGTTTCTTTATTTTCCAGATGTCCATAAGACCGATTCCGCTGCCGCCACTGTCCTTGTGGGTGGTGTGCCGGGTCTGACCAAAGTCCTCAAAGAGCTGCACATCAAAGGCATTCCCACTGTCAGAAATCTCCAGGGTGGAAGTATCTTCGTCATGGCAAAGGCAGACAGAAAGACTGCGCACCTCATTATCACCAATGGCAATCATGGCATTTTCCAGCAAATCCGCCAGAAGGTGGGAAAGGTCTTCCCCGGAAATGATATCTTCCGTCATTTTTACAATATTGCCTGTGATATGCATGGAAAAGTTGATATTTTGTGCCAGGGCACGCTGCTGCATATAGGTAAAAAGCGCATCTAAAACACAGACCCCGGTCACCGGAAGAGCGTGTTCATCATGGCGGTAGGAGTTCAGCGTACCTTTCCGATCCTGTGCCATGGTCTTTAACCCGCTGGCAAGCTGTTCGCCCTTCTTTCTGGTATCACCGTCTGTGGTTCCAGCTTCTAAATATTCGCAGACAGCAAGTTCCATTGCCGGAATCAGCTTGTTATCTTTATGAATAATCTTAGCCAGGGCATCATTATTTTCCTCTAATTTCCGGATGCGGTTATCTTTCTCAATGAGTTCATTTTGTAAAGCCTTAAGCTCCGCCTGCCGCAGCTTCTCCCGGTAGTCACGGGTAATCCGGAACCGCCACCAGCAATAAAGCAGAAGTCCAATCAGGAAAAGGGCAATGAGGAGAAAGAGGAACTGCATGTCAGGAATTGAATCATAAAAGCTGATTATGGTAACAATGAGCAGAATAAAACAGCTTAAGATAAAACCTGTGGCAGAAGAGCCGATTTGATAGAGAAATGGCATGCCACGGCGGAGCCTTTTGATTTTGAAAAGAAGGAATATTAAGAGCAATTCAAGAAGTCCACCTGAAATTTGAATCAGAGCATATGGCAGGTTGTAATTTCCATAAAAGAAGGGTAATAGTGCGAATCCTATAAGAACACCTGAAATTGCAAGAAAAATGAAATTTACACTAAGAGAAATGGTAAAGGATAGCAGACTTAATGTAAGCTGTATCTTAGTTACCAAAGTAAGTATAAAAGCATTTAAAAGGACAAAGACAGGGATTGCAAATAGAGGCAGACATGCATTGATAAAATTAAATAGGAAAGCTTCACCAATGAATATAAAAGAAAGAAGAATAGCATATTTCTTTTGCGAAAGTTTAAAATTTAATAATTTAAAATATAAATAGTAGCAACATAAAAGGTCAAAGAACCAACGAATTATATTTTGAATCATACAATACCTCATATAAATGTATTAAAAATCATATAAAAACCAACCCGATTTTAAACCTAAGAAATGTTCCGAATTTTTCTATAATCTCCTTACATTTTTGAAAAGGAGGAATAGAAATGGATTGGTTATTAGATTTTATCAAGCAGTTTATCAAACATTAACGTCCATCCGTAATCTTTTCCGCGTAAAAGTAAATGAACTCCTTAATGGTAGGCATTCCGCGGTCAGGATTAATGTGGGCAGTGTAGCAGTTAAGAAGAGTTTCGGTGTCATTGGAATTCCATGCGCGGTTAATGGCATTCTGCATGGCACGTTCCACACTGGAATTACTCTTCTTATACTTGTTACCAAGAATCTGGGAAATGTTTGTGGTCGGTCCATCAATTGTTATCATAATGGCATCGGTCAGATATTTGTAACCAACAACCTTTGGACTGATACCAATGAGCTCCAGTTCCCGGTGGATTCTGCGGATAAGTCCCTGCTCTAAATCTTTTTGATTATCTTTCATATAAGAAGTATTGGATGTGGATTCTGTCATTTCAATCATAGGAAGAAGCTGTTCGAGAAAATCAACAGCAGATTCCGGAGAATACGAATCTTCATATTTGCCGATAATAAAATCAGCACCAAGTCTTCGGGCAGATTCCAGTGTGATTTTGCTGGAGTTGTAAGTGGTAACAAGAATATAAGGCTTTTTCTCTAAGCCCAGTTTATTTAAGTCAGAGAGGAAAAACAGTCCGTTTCCGCCGCCATGATGCAATTCCAGATCAAGAATAACAGCGTCAGGAAGCGTATTCTGTACATATTGAATGCCAACATAAGAATTATTGGTGACGCCGGCTAAATCCATATTATCTTTGGATGCAATATAGTTTGAAATACGATTGCAGGTGTCCATATCATCTTCGATCAATAAAATGTGGAGCGTTTTTTCCATGTATAAGTCCTCCTGATTTACTCATATATCGTTTCAATAAAATAACATTTCACAAGGCATCTTTAAAATTAAGCTTATTATATCTCAAAAACCCCTTTAAAACAACAAAAAACAATACAAACCAACGAAAACCAACAACAAAAGCGTAAAGTTTGTGTTGGAAAAAAGTGGTAAACTACCCAGTAAGGAGTATCGATAAAAAATTTGAGTTGTGTAAAGTTATCATATAGATTCGGGTGGCTGCTTTCAAAGCGGTCACCCGAAAGTCGTTTCTGGCGGGAAAAATCCCTTGTCTTTTCCCCTTTCAAGCCGTACTATAGAAATAGGTATATCAATTAGAAAATCAGCCATTATTCAAAGAGTATGAAACCATAATAACAGACCAGGTGAACCATGACATATATAAAAGACGAATTATGTAAATTGGCATCCTCTGATATGTATCCCCTTCATATGCCGGGACATAAGCGGAGACTGGATTGTGACATCAATCCTTATACATATGACATTACAGAAATAGATGGATTTGATAATCTACATGCCGCAGAAGGAATCATAAAGGAAGCCGAGGAGCGGGCAGCCGCATTATGGGGCGCAAAGAGTTCTTTCTTTCTGGTAAATGGAAGTACCTGCGGTATTTTAGCAGCACTCAGTGCCGCATTACCGAAAAAGGGACATCTTCTGATGGCACGAAACAGCCATAAGGCAGCATATCATGCAGCATATTTAAGAGAGTTACAGGTGACATATCTCTATCCGGTCTTTACAGAATTCGGGATACAGGGTGGAATACTGCCGGAGCAGGTAGAAGCTGCATTAGAAGCGGATGAAAGTATTGAGGCTGTGTTTCTTACATCACCAACCTATGATGGAATCGTATCAGATATAGAAAAAATAGCAGAAATTGCCCATCAGCATGGGATTCCGCTGATTGTGGACGAAGCTCATGGTGCGCATCTTGGCTTTCATCCGTATTTCCCAAAATCAGCTATTACGCTGGGAGCAGATGTGGTAATCCAGAGCCTGCATAAGACGCTTCCGGCACCTACACAGACTGCAATTCTGCATTGGAATTCTTCTTATATAAAGAAGGAACGGTTGGAGTGGTTCTTAAATATCTATGAAACCAGTTCTCCATCCTACTTATTCTTGGCCAGTATAGATGAATGTGTGCGTCTGCTGACGGAAGAGAAAGAGAAGTATTTTGATGCATATGAGAAGCATCTGAAAGACTTTTATGAAAAAGCATCCCATTTTTCTAATGTGGAAGTCATGGGAGAAGTGGATTTAAAAGAGACAGAAGGCTTTGCCAAAGACCCGTCGAAGCTGGTACTCCGTGCCACGAAAGCCGGACTTTCCGGGGAAGAGCTGTATCAGCTGCTCAGGGAGAAATACCATTTGCAGTTAGAGATGTGTCAGGGAGATTATGCGCTGGCAATGACCAGTATTTTTGACAGCGAGGAAGGTTTTGACCGGCTGTATGCGGCACTGGAAGAAATTGATAAAAAAGAAGCCGTAGCAAGAAGAACAATAACGCCGCAGTTTCTGACCGAAGCCTATGCAAAGCGGACGGTCCGCATATCCATTGCAGAAGCGCTGGATGCAAAGACAGCGGAAATGGGGATGAAGGAAAGTGTTGGCAAGACGGCAGGAGCATTTGTCTATCTTTATCCGCCGGGTATCCCGATGTTGGTGCCGGGAGAAGAGATTTCCAAAGAGGCGGTGGCAGTGATAAAAACCTGCCGGGAGAATGCATTTCGTATTCATGGCGTGACTGAGGACGGAAAGATAAAAGTTGTCATTTCCTGAAAATTATTTTATACTAGAAAACAGACGGCAAAACCGTAGAAACAGGAGATTTACACATGGGAAAGATTTTCTGCCTGATGGGCAAGAGCTCAACAGGAAAAGATACCATATATAAGATGCTGCGGGATGAGAAAGCGTTGCAGCTTCAGACGATTGTACCATATACTACCCGGCCGATCCGTGCCGGCGAGGCGGAGGGCGTAGAGTATCATTTTATTGATGAACAAAGGCTTTTGAAGCTCGAAAAAGAAGGAAAAGTCATAGAGCAGCGCGCATATGATACTATATACGGAATCTGGCGCTATGCCACAATTGCAGACGGGCAGGTCAATCTGTCGGAGCACAGTTATCTTCTAATTGGCACCCTTGCCGTGTATACACAGCTTTGTGCCTATTATGGAAAAGACGCAATCGTACCGATATATATAGAAGTAGAAGATGGTTTACGCCTGCAGCGGGCATTGGACCGGGAGCGGATGCAGGATAAGCCAAAGTATACAGAGCTTTGCAGGAGATTTCTTGCAGATGATGCGGATTTTGCAGAAGAAGCATTGGAAAAGGCAGGAATTACCAGACATTTTGAGAATGATAATCTGCAAAAGACAGTAGAGGAAATTGCAGCTTTTGTGCTATCATATAATGGATAGGTGATAAAATGGAGATTAGAGTAAACGACACTGCACCGGTGAATCAGACCACCGGAACCACGCCGGTAGACACCGGAGACGGCAGCTTTAAATTTACATTGACCAGTGCAATCGAAGAGCAGGAGCTTCAGCAGCGGTTGAACAGCCTCTTAGATGACATTACCAAGCAGGGTAATCTTATTGCACAGCATATGGACATCCGGGACATGAAGAAATACCGCGGACTGGTGAAGGATTTCTTAAATGAAGTCGTAACCCGTTCCCATAAATTTTCCAGAGAGAACTTTCTCGACCGGAAAGGCCGTCATCGTGTCTATGGAATCGTCAAGTTGGTGGATAAGAACTTAGACGAACTGGCAGAAGAGCTGGTGAAGGATGAGTCGGACCACATTACCATATTGGATAAAATCGGGGAAATTGCAGGCTTATTGCTGGATATTTTCACGTAAAAACAGGGCAGCCTAAGACAGCAGGAAGCTTCAGGAGAAAGGAGCGCACATGGCAGGATTTGCAGAAATCATTGGACATGAACAGATTATAGAGCATTTACAGAATGCAATAAAAATGGATAAAATATCCCATGCATATATATTGAACGGACCGGACAAATCCGGCAAGAAAATGCTGGCGGAGGCATTTGCCCAGACCCTGCAGTGTGAGAAGCACGGCATTGAGCCCTGCATGGAGTGCCACTCCTGTAAGCAGGCAGTGAACCACAACCAGCCGGACATCATTTATGTCACACATGAGAAGCCGAATACGCTTTCCGTTGCAGATATCCGCAGCCAGCTTGTAAATGATGTAGATGTGAAGCCATACAGCAGCAGATATAAGATTTATATTGTAGATGAAGCAGAGAAAATGAACCAGCAGGCGCAGAATGCACTGTTAAAAACCATCGAAGAGCCGCCGGCATATGCGGTTATCATTCTGCTGACTACCAATGCGGATGCATTTTTACCGACGATTCTTTCCCGGTGTGTGGTATTGAACCTTAAGGTAGTTTCCGATGATAAAATCAAAAAATATCTGATGGAGCACTGTAAAGTGCCGGATTATCAGGCGGATGTGTGTGTGGCATTTGCCCAGGGAAATGTGGGAAAGGCAATGGCGTTGGCATCTTCGGATGATTTTCAGGAGCTGAAAGCTGCAGCCGTGCAGTTATTAAAGCGAATCCATGAGATTGAGCTTTATGAATTTAAGGAAGCCATCAAACAGATTAACGAATATAAAATGGAAATCAACGATTATCTTGATATCATGATGATCTGGTTTCGGGACATTTTATTATATAAAGCAACAACAGATGTAAATGGACTGATATTTAAGGATGAAGTCTATGACATAAAGAAGCAGGCAAGCAAGAGTTCCTACAGTGGAATTGAAGCAATATTAGAAGCGTTGGAAAAGGCAAAGGTGCGCCTTACGGCAAATGTCAACTTTGACCTTGTGATGGAATTGTTGCTGCTGACAATAAAGGAGAATTAGAATGACAAAAGTAGTTGGAGTCAGATTCCGCAGAGCCGGAAAGATATATTATTTTGACCCGGGTAAAGCAAAGATGGCGGCAGGCAGCCATGTTATCGTGGAGACTGCCCGTGGCATAGAGTACGGAACTGTGCTGATTGCCCCGAAAGAGGTAGACGATAAAGCAGTGGTTCAGCCATTGAAGCCGGTCATCCGCGTGGCAACACCGGAGGACGATAAGACTGAGCAGAGAAATAAAGAGAAAGAAAAAGAAGCATACAAAATCTGTTTTGAGAAAATTGCAAAGCATAAGCTTGAAATGAAGCTGGTAGAAGCAGAGTATACCTTTGATAACAATAAGCTTCTGTTTTACTTTACCGCAGACGGACGAATTGATTTCCGTGAACTGGTAAAGGATCTGGCAGCAGTATTCCGTACCAGAATTGAGCTGCGCCAGATTGGAGTGAGAGACGAGACCAAGATTTTAGGCGGAATTGGAATCTGCGGAAGAGAATTATGCTGTAAATCCTATCTGGCTGATTTTGCTCCGGTATCCATTAAGATGGCAAAGGAGCAGAACCTGTCCTTAAATCCGACTAAGATTTCCGGTGTATGTGGCAGACTGATGTGCTGTCTGAAAAATGAGGCTGAAACATACGAATATTTAAACAGCCGTCTTCCGAATGTGGGTGATACCGTTACCACAATTGATGGATGTAAAGGTGAAGTACAGAGCATTAACGTATTGCGTCAGCTGGTGAAGGTCTTAATCGAAGTAAATGATGAGAAAGAACTTCGGGAATATAAGGTAAAAGAGCTGAAGTTCAAGCCAAGAAGACGCAGAGACAATATCAAACTTTCTCCGGAAGAGATGAAAGAGCTGGAAGCCTTAGAGGATAAGGGAGGAAAGTCTAAGATTAATGACGTCAAGTAATGAGATTCAATTAAAACCGGATGAGCGTGTGGACGAGCTGAATCGCAAGGGTTATCGTATCATTCAGGATACGAAGCAGTTCTGCTTTGGAATGGATGCGGTACTCTTAAGTGCTTTTGTAAAGGTAAAGCCGAAACAGAGAGTGTTAGACCTTGGAACCGGAACGGGAGTGATTCCCATCCTATTAGAGGCAAAGACTTCCGGAGAGCATTTTACCGGGCTTGAGATTCAGCCGGACAGTGCCGACATGGCAAGACGAAGTGTTGCGTTAAATGGATTGACGGATAAAATCGATATCGTAACAGGAGATATAAAAGATGCCTCGAAGATCTTTGGGGCATCTTCTTTTGATATTATAACCACAAATCCGCCTTATATGATAGGACAGCACGGTCTTACGAATCCGGAGGAAGCAAAGGCAATTGCCCGTCATGAAATATTGTGCAATCTTACGGATATTATGAGGGAGAGTGCGAGAATACTAAAGCCGGGGGGACATTTTTTTATGGTACACCGTCCGTTTCGTCTGACGGAAATCATCTGTTGTATGCATGAGCATCGCATCGAGCCAAAGCGGATGCGGCTGGTATATCCATATGCAGACCGGGAGCCGAACATGGTACTTATCGAAGGCTGCAGAGGCGGGCGTTCCCGTATGACGGTGGAGAAGCCGCTGATTGTATACAAGGAACCGAATGTATACACCGATGAAATATATGAGATTTATGATTTGTAATGAAAGAAAGGAAAGACATATGTTTAATGAGATAACAATTGGACCGTTGACACTTCATACGTATGGACTGATGATTGGACTTGGATTTTTAGCCGCATATGCGATGTGTTATTACCGTGGGAAAAAGATGAAAATGGAAAAAAGCGGAGATATCCTTTATGGAATCTTCTGGTGTGCCATCATCGGCGGACTGGTGGGAACCAGATTGCTTTATTATATTGTAGAGATTCCGGAGATTATCAAAGACCCATCCATTCTCTGGAACTTTAAAAACGGTTATGTAGTATATGGAGGAATTATCGGAGGAATCTTAGTATCCTGGCTTTACTGCAGGATAAAGAAGGTATCTTTCATCGAATACTTTGACCTTGTTATGCCGGCAGTAGCACTGGCACAGGGCTTTGGAAGAATCGGATGTTTCTTTGCAGGCTGTTGTTACGGAAAAGCAACAGACAGCTGGTTTGGAATTACCTTTACTCATTCCGACTATGCTCCAAATGGAGTCAAGCTGATACCGACACAGCTTATTTCATCTGCAGGAGACTTCATGATTTGCCTGATGCTGCTTGCTTATGCAAAGCGTAAGCCGAAAAAAGGCAGAGTGGCATCCTTATATTTAATGTTCTATGGAATCGGAAGATTTGGTGTGGAATTTTTAAGAAGTGATTACCGCGGAAGCGTAGGATTCCTTTCTACTTCCCAGTTTATTTCCATTGGTATTGTGGCAGCAGGCATCATACTCTATCAGATGTTGCCGCGCATTTATGAAAATGCGAAGAAAGCGGAGTAAGAAGATATATAATACCACTTAAATAAAAGAGGATAGATTATGGCAGGAAAACTGTATCTGTGTGCAACACCCATTGGAAATTTAGAGGACATCACATTCCGGGTATTGCGTACCTTAAAGGAAGTAGATTTAATCGCGGCAGAGGATACGAGAAATTCCATTAAGCTCTTAAATCATTTTGAGATTAAGACACCGATGACCAGCTACCATGAATATAACAAAATTGAAAAGGCATACAAGCTGGTAGAGAAATTACAGGAAGGCAAAAATATTGCCCTGGTAACAGATGCTGGAACACCGGGTATTTCTGATCCGGGAGAAGAACTGGTCCGTATCTGTTATGAAAATGGCATCGAAGTAACATCCCTTCCGGGACCGGCAGCCTGCATTACTGCATTGACCATGTCTGGACTTCCCACCAGACGATTTGCCTTTGAGGCATTTCTTCCAAGAGATAAAAAAGAACGTGCCAGAGTCTTGGAGGAACTGGCTCAGGAGAGCCGAACCATGATAGTATACGAAGCTCCACACCACCTTCTCAAGACCTTAAAGGAGCTTTATGAGGTTCTTGGAAACCGTGAATTAACGGTTTGCAAGGAGTTGACCAAGCGATATGAGAACGCGACAAAAACGACATTCGAAGATGTCATAAGATTCTATGAGGACAACGAACCAAAAGGAGAGTACGTTTTAGTTATTTCCGGAAAGACATTTGAGACAAAGGAACAGGAAGCAAGAGAAGCCTGGGAGAGCCTTTCCATCGAGGAACATATGGCACATTATGAGGCTTCCGGCATGGAACGAAAGGAAGCCATGAAGCAGGTGGCAAAGGACCGCGGCATCAGTAAGCGGGATGTCTATCAGGCATTGTTAAAAGAATAGGAAGAATAACAGGAAACCAATATAAGGGACAATGGACAGAGAGCAGCCATTGTCCCATTTTTGTGTAATATGAAAATAATCCACTTTTTTAAAAAGCTTTCGACTATTTTTTATAAAAAGTCAATGATACGATAAATAATATCAACCAGATAATGGAGAAAGTGTCGGGAAAAGGGTGACTTTAAAAGGGAAGAAAAGGAGGATTATGTATGCACAAAAGAGATCAGAAAGAAAAAAAGGAACTGCCTTTTTACAAGACGATTGCGATGAAACTGATTTTGGGATTTCTGGTTCCGGTAGCCGGAATCGTTATACTGGGGCTGGTTTCCTATAACAAATCTTCATACGCAATTGTAAGCAAGTATAAAGAATCGGTCGAGCAGACCATAAATATGATGCAGCAGTGCATCGGGCTTGCAGTATCTAGTGAGGAAGATGAATTCAAGCGGTATCTTACGGATACAGAGATGCAGAAATACATTTCCGGAATGTATACAGATTCAGAGGAAAAGAGCCAGAAGAAAAAGGTTACAGATGAAGTAAATACAAAGACAGTGGTAGACGAGAAAGTCAGTGGAATTGTTTTTCTGGCAGAGGGTGGAAAAAGTATTTCCGATAATACAAATCCGGTAAACAGTGCCGGATATTCGGAATATGTAGAAACACAACAGGGACAGAAAATGGCAGCAGATTCCACTGACTGGCTGATATTCGGGCAGGATAAAGAAGCGGATGAAGTACTTGGATTAGATAGCAGTACCTATAGCATCCGTCTTGTAAAAAATTATAATGCACAAAAGGGTGCAATTCTTATTGATATGGACGCTTCCTATCTGCGGAAAGTCATGGAATCCTTAAATCCGGGAACCGGCGGTTATACGGTGCTGGTGACCAGTGACGGACAGGAATTTTATGGACAGGAAGACAATATTCCGGATAGTACCATGATATATGACACCGGATTTTATAAGGAGGCACTTTCTACAGAGGATGAGACATTTAGTACAATGACAGAGATAAATGGAAAGAAGTATCTTTTCCTAAGCAGCCGGATTCCGGAAAAAGATGCACTTTTATGTGCCTTGGTGCCGGAAGAGAATATTATGGCAGAAGCAGCACAGATCCGGACATTGACGGTAATTCTTTCCATCTGTTTTGCCGTTGTTGCACTTATACTTGGCGTAATGATTGCGCAGAATATGTCCGGAACGATACATTATATTCTCCGCAAACTGCGTAAAGTAGCAGACGGAGACCTGACGATACATCTGACTACGAGAAAACAGGATGAATTCGGGCTTTTGTGTGAAGGAATCAATCATACCGTAGAACATGTAAAGGAACTGATTGTCCATGTCAATGAAGTGAGTAACCAGTTAAATGAAGCAGCAGGTTATGTCAATGAAGCGTCCGGCACTTTCTTAAAGACCTCTCAGAACATACAGGAGGCAGTGGAATGTATAGAAACAGGAGTAAATAAACTTGACAATGGAGCAGAAAACTGTCTGACACAGATGGATGCATTATCTGGTAAAATAGCAGATGTAAGTCTGCATGCACAGGAAATAAGTAATCTTACATCTTCTGCAGGAACAACGATTGAATCTGGCATACAATCGGTACAGGGACTGACCAGCAGTGCGGAATCTACGGTAGAGATAACCCGCAGCGTAATTGATGCAATTGAGGAATTGGAAGAACGTTCCAGAGCAATTAATGAGATTGTCGCAGCAATTAACCAGATTGCAGAGCAGACCAACCTGTTATCCCTGAATGCATTTATTGAAGCAGCCCGTGCCCAGGAGGCAGGAAAAGGATTTGCAGTAGTTGCAGAAGAAATCCGTAAATTATCGGATCAGTGTCTGGTATCAGCAGGACAGATATCGGATATTGTAGCAGAAATCGTGGAAAAGACCGGAGAAGTGGCAGAAATTGCACGAAAAGCAGAAGAAATAGTTTCTACACAAAGTGGTGCAGTAGAAGAGACGACGCAGTCCTTCCGGCAGATAGATACGCAGGTAGCCTCTTTGTTAATTGCATTGGATACAATCAGCAATAATGTATCGGAAATGGATAGCTCCCGTTCTGAGACATTAGAAGCAATAGAAGGCATTTCCGAAGTGTCCGGGGAAACGGCAGAATGTTCCGTTAAAGTATATGAGAGTGCAGATTCCCAGCTGGGTGCAGTAAAAGAATTAAAAGAAGCATCTGTAAATTTGAGAGAAAGAGCCAGCCGTTTAATCGAGACTTTGGGTAAATTTATCGTATAAAGAACAAAATTATATTAAAAAATTGCACTTTTTTGAAAGTTTGATGACTGTTTTTCAAAAAAAGTGAATGCTAGAATAGAATCATCAAATGAAGAGAGACATTTGAAAAAAGGAGGTATTATGATGAGGAAAAAAATTGTATCAGTGTTATTAACAACAGCAATGGTAACAGCAATGCTTGCAGGATGCGGCGGAAAAGATACTACAGCAAGTAGTGATGGTTCCGAGAAGAGCCCATCCGCAGAAGCAGGAAGTTCAAGCGGGGATGAAATTACATTGAAGGTATTCTCCAACCTGCCAGACCGTAAAAATGGTCAGGGACTGGTAGAACAGAAAATTATTGATGAGTACATGGAAGAGAATCCAAATGTAAAAATCGAAGTAGAAGCTTTGGATGAAGAAGCTTATAAGACAAAATTCAAAGCATACTCCATGGAAGGACTTCCGGATGTTGTAAGTATCTGGGGACAGCCGGCATTCTTAGACGAAGTGTTGGATGCAGGAGTACTTGCAGAATTAAATGAGTCAGATTATGATGATTATGGATTCGTATCCGGTTCCTTAGAAGGATTCAAGAAAGATGGAAAACTTTATGGACTTCCAAGAAATACAGATGTTGCCGGATTCTATTACAATCAGAAAATGTTTGAAGACAATGGCTGGGAAGTTCCAAAGACATATGATGAACTGTTGGAATTAGCAGGAACAATCAAGGATGCAGGCTATATTCCACTGGCAATGGATGGTGGAGATGGATGGCCAATGGCAGTTTATTTATCTGATTTACTTTACAAAGTAGCAGGAAGTGATTATTCCAGTATTGTAAGCAATGCAGTAGCAACTGGTGATTTTACAGATTCAAGCATTGTAAAAGCAACAGAACTACTGAAAGAAACAGCAGATGCAGGATTATTCCAGAATGGATATGATTCACAGGATTATGCAACTGCACAGAATCTTTTTATCAATGGTCAGGCTGCCATGTATTATATGGGAAGCTGGGATGCATCCATGGCATTGAATGAAGATATTGACGAAGATATCAGAACCAACATCCGTGTATTTACCATGCCGGTAGTAGACGGTGGAAAAGGAACTGCAACAGATATCGCAGCATGGAATGGTGGTGGATATGGAGTATCCGCATCTTCTGAACACAAAGATGAAGCAATCAAATTCTTAAATTATATGTATCAGCCGGATAAACTTTCCAAATATGGCTGGGAAAATGGTGTAGGAATGTCTGCACAGGATCAGTCAGCATATATGACAGGTGATGAAACAGAATTACAGATGCAGTTTGTAGATGCAGTAAATAATGCAACAAGTGTATCCGGAACCCCAATCAATGACTGTGGACCATCTGCATTTAAGACAGGCATTGAAAGTGAGATCCAGAGTGTTTCCAATGGAAGCATGAGCGTAGACGATTTCCTTTCTTCTATCGGAAAAGCCTGCCAGTAAACAAAATTAATTTCATAGCATTCTCCAAATTCTTTTAATTACATACCCTATCAGGAGCCGCAGATCAATCTGCGGTTCCTCTTTTTTTATGCATGCAGGAGAAAAAAACATATATAGGTATGTGAAAATATTACACCTTTTCTAAAGACTGGTATCTGTAAACCACATGGCCCGGTTGCTATAATTTTTATAAAGAAAAAACATAGGGAGGGAAAATATAGTGAAGAAACTTTACAGTAACAAGTGGGTTATTCTGAGTCTGGTACTTCCGGGGTTATTCTTATTTGTATTTGCAATATTAGCTCCAATCTGCCTCAGTGTATATTATGGATTTACCAACTACTCAGGAATGGGCTCTTATCAGTTTGTTGGGTGGGAGAATTACAAAAATCTGTTCCATGATGCAGCCTTTGGAACATCACTTCGGAACTCACTGCTTTTAGCAATCGGATTTATTTTTATCCAGCATCCGCTGGCAATGATCGTAGCAGCAGTCCTCGATAAGCTCGGAGGAAAAGGAGAGAACTTCTTCCGCTGCGTATACTTTATTCCAAATGTAATTTCCGTAGCAGTTATCGCATATCTGTGGAAATTCATTTACAATCCGGATTTTGGATTGCTGAATAACATTATCAAAGCCTTTGGCGGAAAAGGTGATATTAACTGGTTCAATTATGACACAGCAATATGGGCAGTCTTAATCGTCTTAATCTGGCATGGATTTGGATGGGGAATGTTAATTTACTACACCGGAATTAAAAATATTGATCCGGTATTGTATGAAGCAGCAGCAATTGACGGAGCGACACAGATACAGACCTTCTTTAAGATTACATTACCACAGATGAAGCCGGTTATTCAGGTAAATGTAACCATGGCTGTTATTTCTGCATTAAAGCAGATGGAGACGGTATATCTGTTAACCAATGGCGGTCCGGGAAATAGTACACAATTTGCAGCAAACTATCTGTATCAGCAGGCATTTAAAGCATACAAATATGGATATGGAAATGCAATCGGTGTGGTATTCATTATTATCTGTCTGTTAGTAACTGTAATTTTAAATAAGATTTTTGAAGAAAGAGAAGCAAAAATTAAAGTAAAGGAGGTCGCATAATTATGGAAATGATCGGAAGTAAGAAGAAGAAAAAGAAGCTGTCGAAACCAATCCTGTATGTTATACTTATTATAGTTGCGGTAATACAGATATTTCCATTAATCTGGCTATTAGATTTTTCACTGGCGAGCAGTTCAGAAATGTTTACCAACGGACTTCTGGTAATGCCGAAGAAAATCCAGTGGGGCAATTACGTAAAAGCTTTTGTAGATGGTAATTTCCTCTGGTATCTGAAGAATAGTATTTTAATCAATGGATTAGCAGTGCTTCTTGTAATTGTAGTATCTATTATGTCGGCATTTGCATGCCGTAGAATGAAATGGAAATTAAGTACATTCGTAAAAACACTTTTATTAATGGGACTGATGATTCCGATTCATGCGACACTGCTTCCGAATTATAAGATTTACAGCCGCCTGGGAATGACAGATACCATCTGGGCATTGTTGATACCATATGTTGCATTTTCACTTCCACAGGGATTGTTCTTAATGACAAGCTTTATGGAATCCATTCCGGTAGAGTTAGAGGAAGCAGCAGTAATGGATGGTTGTGGAATATATCGTATTTTATTCCAGATTATTACACCAATGTTAAAATCCTCCATTGCAACTGTAGCAATCATGACGTTCTTAAATAACTGGAATGAATTTATGATGGCAAGTACCTATTTAAGCTCTGATAAATGGAAGACACTTCCATTCTCGGTTCTTGAATTTACCGGTGAGTATTCGTCAAATTACGCAGTACAGTTTGCAGTTATGGCATTGACAGCAGCTCCGGCAGTTATTGTATATATTATATTGAATAAACATATCACCAAGGGTGTTGCCATGGGTGCAGTAAAAGGATAAGAGAGGGTACATGAGGGATGCAGAAGATTAGAAAATGGATAAACGGTCTGAGTGTAAAAGCAAAATTAATTATTTATGCATATGCAATCTTTACGCCTGTACTGATTCTCATCTGCGGCATCCTGATGGTACATAATTATAAACAGGCATCCAGTGACCGGTTGGAAGGTAACCGTGCCAACGTGGAATCCTTAGCAGAGAATATAAGTCTGCTACAATCGGATGTAAAAGATTATACAACCTATATCTGTATTAACCAGGAGATAAGGGGATTATTATCGGAACGTGATTCTGCTCCTTATAATGCAGATGCAAGATTGTGGCAGAATAATGGACCAATGGAAGTGGTTCAGGATATGATTTCCATGCGTGGAGAGATTAAGACAATAGCTATCTATCCGGAAAATGGAATAAGACCTTATTTAAGGGGTATGGATGGAAGTGTAAATCTCTCCACAATGGAAGATATACGGCAGACACAGATTTATCAGGAAACGGTGGATACAAAGCTTGGAATGATATGGAAAAGCGTGGATGCAGACGATAGTGGACCGTATCTTGCTAATTTCTCAGATAAAGTAGTGCTCTGCAGGGAAATTTATGATCTGTCACATAAGAAAAGACTTGGATTTATTGTAATAGGTGTTGGAAAAAGTAAATTTGAAGAACTGATGACCAATATGGTGAAAGAAGGCGGAGAAGCCGTAATGGTCGTAGATCCACATACGGGGGAACTGGTAACCGTTGGAGATGTGGATGATAAATTAAAAAAATATCTGACGGCAGAAGAATTCCGTCAGCAGGATTACAGAGAGAGGGAAAAGGATTTCATCTGGGGAGATTATGAAGTCATTTGTACCCAGCTGAATAAAGAAGGAGCAATTACCTGCAAGATTATACCAAGACAGCAGGTGCAGGCTCAGATAAGAAGTGTCGTTTATATGCCACTGGCATTACTGTTTGGACTGTTGATTGGCATGTTTCCGTTTTTTATGATTATTTCAAATCTTGTAACCAATCCGTTGCGAAAAGTAAGCGAAGCCATTTTAAAATTCTCTGCCGGTGATTTTGAGCAGCAGGTAAAAGTAGAAACCAATGACGAAGTCGGACAGGTGGCGGAATGCTTTAATGCAATGGTCGGAGAGATTAAGAAGCTGATTGATGAGAATTATGTGATTACCTTATCGGAAAAAGAAAGTGAGCTGGCCGCACTGCAGGCACAGATAAATCCGCATTTCCTGTATAATACGCTGGATTCTTTGTACTGGCAGGCAACAGAGGCAGGTAATGATGAAATTGCAGAGAGTATCTTATCACTGTCGTCATTGTTTCGGCTGACTTTAAACCAGGGACGCAGCATAATTACGGTAGAAAAAGAATTCGAACTGGTCCGGGAGTACTTAAAGATACAGAAAATGCGTTTCCCAAGAAAGCTGAATTACGAATTACATATTGCAGATGAAATTAAAGATGCAAAGATTCCCAAACTGATTATTCAGCCATTTGTGGAAAATGCAATTGTACATGGTTTTGAAAATGTCAGCAAACCGTGTAAACTTACCATAACAGGAACGCGTACCGGAGACCGTATTCATTTTGAAATAAAAGATACAGGAGTAGGAATGAAGCAGGAACAGATAGATGCTTTATGGGAAAATGAACCGGTCAATTATTCCAAACAGAGAATTGGAAGATATGCAATAAAAAATATCAGGGAAAGACTTCAGTTGAAGTATCATGAGCAATATATTCTGAAAATAGAAAGCACAGTTGGAGAAGGGACAACTGTAATACTTGAGATTCCATTTGAGGAGGGAGATTAATGGGGATTAAATTACTGATCGCAGATGATGAAGATGTTATATGTAAAGGTGTTGCGAAATATCTAAGACTTCATACAGACCGTTTCAGTAAAATTTATGAAGCAGAAAATGGAGAAGAAGCCTTAGATGTTATTTATCAAAAACAGCCAGACATGATGATACTGGATGTGCAGATGCCAATTAAGTCGGGATTGGATGTGATGCGGGAAGCAGCTAAAGCCGGGATAAGACCGATTACGGTCATTCTAAGTGGTTATGATGAATTTACTTATGCTCAGAAAGCAATCAAATTCGGAGCCAAAGAGTACCTTTTAAAGCCGGTCCGTGCAGCAGATATTCTTACATTGCTGAATAATCTGGCAGATGAATATATTGGAAAAGAAGAGACTGTGAAAGAACAGTCTGAGGCAGCCGCCGATAAAGAAAAAGAGAATCCACTAGTGAGTGAAGCCAAAGAATATATGAAAGAAAATTACGCAAGCAGTCTTACGTTGGCAGATGTGGCGGAATATCTGCAGATATCCACAGGCTATCTTTCTACGTTGATGAATCAGAATTTGAAATGTGGATTTACCGATTATCTGAATCAGATCCGTGTGGAAAGAGCGTGCTGTTATCTGGAGCAGAATTTCCTTAAAAATTATGAGATTGCTTATAAAGTGGGGTTTAATGACGAAAAATATTTCTCCAAAGTATTTAAGAAAATCAAAGGAATGTCACCGAAGGAATATCGGATAAAAGAGCGGTAAAGGAGGAAGTTTATGGAACTGACTTATTATACAACTACATATAAAGGCAATAAAAAAGAAACAAAAGAAGAGCATCATGTATTTGTAGATGATAGAGGAGAGGAGAATCAACTAATTAATCTGTATCCGCAGATTACCATGCAGAAAATAGAGGGATTTGGTGGAGCAGTTACGGATTCAGCTGGATATGTCTATTCCCTGTTAGATGACAGCCAGAAGAAAAAGCTGGTAGAGACTTATTTTGGAAAAAATGACATGAAATACAATCTAGTGCGGATTCCAATTGACAGCTGTGATTTTTCAATTGAGCATTATGAAGCAGATTCTGATGAAGAAGATAAAGATTTTGCAGAATTTTCTTTTGCACGGGTTGAAAAATATATTCTTCCATTATTAGATGCAGCAGAAGCATCCTATGGTGCAAAACTTGATATTATGTTATCTCCATGGAGCCCGCCAGCATATATGAAGACTAATGGAGAGAGAAATCACGGTGGAAAATTAAAAGAAGCTTATAAAAGACGGTGGGCAGAATATCTGTGTCGTTATATAGAAGAGTACAGAAACCGTGGCTATCATGTGACGAAAATGACGATGCAGAATGAGCCAAAGGCAGTGCAGCCATGGGATTCCTGCATTTATACCGCACAGGAAGAACGGGATTTTATAAAAGATTATCTTCATCCTGCACTGGTAGAACATCATCTTGATGATATAGAACTTTATATCTGGGATCATAATAAAGAGCGTGCGCTGGAATGGGCAGAGACAATCTTTACCGGAGAGACAGCTGATATGGTGGCAGGTCTGGCATTCCACTGGTACAGTGGAGATCATTTCGAAGCATTGCAGATGATAAAGAAACGTTTTCCGGATAAAAAGCTGCTCTTATCCGAGGCATGTATTGAATACAGTAAATTTGCTGCGAACGATTATCTTAAGAATGCACAGAAATATGCACATGATATGATAGGTAATTTAAACAATGGAATGCAGACATTTTTAGACTGGAATCTGCTTCTGGATGAGCAGGGTGGTCCGAATCATGTGGGAAATTTCTGTGATGCACCGTTTCTCTTTGATACAAAGAAAAAAGTGGTGATGGAAAGTAATATTGCAGGATACATCTGGCATTTCAGTCATTTTATCGAGCCGGGAGCAATCCGGATTGGAATGACACGTTATACAGACGAACTGGAAGTAACAGCATTTCAGAAAGAGGATAAAATCAGTTTTGTAGTATTGAACCGTACAGAGAAGAAGATTCCTTTCTTTTTGAGACTGGATAATACCTGTGTCAGTCTTGAATCAGAGCCGGAATCCATTGCAACAGGTGTAATTGTACAATAGCTCACCAATAGTATTCTAAGTATTTTTGGATAATATCAAAAGGTGCAGGACCGATGGACAACACTGCCTGGTGGAACTGTTTATCGGAATAGGAATCCCCGAAGGTTTCTTTGGCGTAGTCCTTTAGCTGAAGGAATTCCAGGCAGCCAATATAATATTTGAGATAATGAGCCGGCTCCGCTACGATATAGTCGTAGATTTCGGAGACGGCTTCCTTATTGTCGATGCCATAATCACTTAAGAAGTCCTTAAGGTCACTGAGTGTCCAACCCTTTGCATGAATGGATAAATCTGCGGTGGCATAGAGGCTCAAAAGAGCGGACTGGTTGTGCATAAGGAGCGAAGCCTTTTCCTCCGTCAGACCGGCATAAGAGTAAGAGAGCATTTCCACATAAGTTGCCCAGCCCTCTACATAGCCGGGATAGTTGAGAATACTCCGGATGGGTGCACAGCCGGAGGCAGACGTAGTGGTAGTCTGATAGAGATGTCCCGGGAATCCTTCGTGCGCCAGTGTGGTGAAAAGCTCGAAGCCTTCGTAGTGGCTGCGGGGATTGATATAGATGACATTATGGGAAATGTCATCGATAGGGGCCGTCAGATAAAAGGCGGGAGCCATGGAATCCTGCATACAAGGATCCACGGAGCGGACAGAAAAATCCGTTGAGACCGGCGGCAGGAAATCCTTTGCAATAGCGGAAGAAAGACAGGTAAGCATCTCTTCCGGGGTGGCATCCTTCAGCGGAAAATCATCGGTAGTAAGAGAAATGCCGGGATGACTGGCAGCAATCCCGTTGATGGCAAGAAGGTCGGATTTCCGTTGCTTTTCCGTCATTTCTAAAAGTTCATCTATGGAATGGGAAGAGCCGGTGGCATCATAAACCAAAGCAGCATAATAGTCTGAGCCATCCGGAAAATAGCAAAGTCCGGCGGAGTTACTGCCACTACCTTTGTGCTCCACCAGAAAATCCCGCAAAGCTTCATAGGCTGGCAGAACATATTCCCTAAAAGCAGCTTCATTTTCGATACAGTAGGAAGCCTGTTCCTCTGCTGTTAAATCAGGAAGTTCCGCTACTTTATTACGAAAAGTAGTAATCAGATAATGCTCAGAACTGTTATCACAGAAGGTATTTAAGTCTGCAATCAGCGTATCCGCCTGGGTATCCGAAAGAAAAAGTCCCTCATTGATTTTATTCGTTTCATAATCTAAGACAGAATCAAAGCAGGATGGGATCAGTGAAAGCAGAGTCAGATAATCCTCCACATCTTTACGGTCATAGAAATGGTATTCTGATAGCAGAACCGGAAGCTGGGCAGGAAATCCCGTGGAAGGACGCAGGATTTCCGGGTAATAGGTATAGTCCGACTGACTGCGGTTAGAAGAGACATAGTCATTTAAAATATCATAGGTCAGCTTCTGCTCGGTGGTCAGTACCTCATAGTCATAGGACTGTAACCCACAGGAGATATTTTCGATATTTAAGGCAGATTGCTTTCTAGCATCGGCAGAATAATCCGGCAGAGCAATTTTATAATCGGTAATGCCATAGACTTCCGGCTGGCTTAAGGTATAGTGAAGGGTCAGGGTATCGGAGGTTACTTCGCATTGAAATAAAAGACTGGTATATTCCTCAAAGGAAATGGAATCCGGCGCAATATAACCGGAATCAGAAGCCGACTGGTCTTTGCTGCACCCGCTTAGAAGAAATAAGGATAAAGCAAAGCAAATGGTTATCAGAAAAGGAGAAATATATTTGTGCAGCATAGACGGCCTCGGATGAAGAGTGTTCAACAAAGAATATGAAAAAAATCGTATCGATATGACAAAAGAACGTGATATGGCAGAAGAGGGTGTGCTATAATCACCAGAGAAAGTAGTTCCTTCCGGGAAAACTGCATATAGTAGAGTAACGGGAAAGCAAAAGAGGTTCGAAATGAATTATCTGTGGGGATTTATGATTCTTGTGGGAGTGCTCTACGGTGCAATCAACGGAACACTGCCGGAAGTGACCGAGGCAGCAGTAAACTCTGCCAAAGAAGCAGTGGCATTAGCCATTACGATGACAGGAGTCATGGCGTTCTGGATGGGAATGATGAAAATTGCGGAATGCAGCGGCATTGTAAAAGCGGCAGTAAAGAAAATGCGGCCGGTGCTGACATTTCTTTTTCCGGATATACCAGATGACCATCCTGCCAATCATTACATAGCAGTCAACATGATAGCCAATATGTTAGGCCTTGGCTGGGCGGCAACGCCGGCAGGCTTAAAGGCAATGCAGCAATTACAGGAGTTACATATTGCCAGACTTAAGGCAGCCGGAAAAAATATACAGAAGTATTCCGGAAATGCCACAAAGGAAATGTGTACCTTTTTGATTATCAACATATCGTCTCTGCAACTGATTCCCATGAACATTGTGGCATACCGCAGCCAGTACGGCTCGGTGCATCCGGCTGCTGTGGTGGGACCGGGACTTGCAGCGACCATTATCAGCACAGCAACGGCAGTCATTTTCTGCCGGATTGTAAGTCGAAGGAGAACGGATTAATGTATACCATAGGAATCATCGAACAGGATAAAGCATTGGGGGATGCCATGGAGCAGGTACTGGACGAAAAAGGCTATTTTACAGTGCGGGCGGATTCCCTCACAGATGCCGGGGAGTTATTTCAGCAGGTTATTGTGGATATGGTGGTATTAGACCTTGAGCAGAAGGAATTTGCCGGAAAAGAGGATGTAGCAGCAATATGGGAGAATACCTTCCTCGCCCTGGTGCAGGCAAAGCCGCTACTATTGATTCGGCCGGAGAAAACCGGCTCTGTTTTTGAACGGTGTAAAAAATGCATAGAACGGGCAGACGATTATATCAGAAAGCCCTTTGATATACAGGAATTCCGCATCCGGGTGGAAGTACGTCTGAGTAAGATTCCGGCAGAAAAAGAGAAAGTAAGATTTTTCTATTACGAAGAGATAAAGCTGGATATCGAGAAGCGGCTGGCGACCATTGGCGGGCAGACTACGAAGCTTACCAGAACAGAAGCTGCTATTTTAAAATGCCTGATACAGCGGAACGGACGGACAGTGACAAAGACCACGCTGTTAGACGAAATTGCAGAAGATACACCGGACTGTGTGGAAAGTTCCATCAAAGTCCATGCCAGCAACTTACGACGGAAACTGCGGGAATTAAGCGGCAGGGATTACATCGAAACCCGCAAGGGCGTGGGGCTGCGCCTGCGGAAGCAGTAAAAAGAGGCATGATAGTTCTCCTGCCTGCATAGAATGAAAAAGAAGCTCTTAGCAGGAGAATGAGGATGCGCTTTCTTATGTTCCTGTCAGATGCCCTGATTCCGATACTGGTCTTTTACATAGTAGGATTCGGCATTCTGATGAAGAAAAATGTATATGACGATTTCTTAAAGGGAGCAAAAGAGGGCATACAGACAGTGGTCGGAATTCTGCCAACGCTGGTGGGACTTATGGTAGCAGTCGGGATCCTAAGAGCCTCCGGGCTGTTGGACTTCATTTCTACTACCTGCATGGGCTGGACGAAACATATCGGAATCCCTTCCGAGCTTATCCCCATTGCCATTGTCAAAATGTTTTCCTCCTCGGCGGCAACCGGACTGCTGGTGGATTTATACAAGGAAGCCGGATGTGATTCCTTTGTAGGAATGGCAGCCTCTGTCATGTTAAGCTGCACCGAGACCATTTTTTATACCATGTCAATTTATTTTATGTCGGTAAAAGTACGAAAGACCGGCTTTACACTTCCGGGGGCATTGTTTGCTACGCTGGCAGGAATTGCGGCAAGTATCTTTTTGGCGGGACGGGTGTAGACTTTCCATAAATAGTGTGCTACACTTTTTCTGGGTTGACGAAGACTGTACAGGACTTCAGATGATGAAGATACAATTCTTCAAAAATCAGGAATAAAAGTGCTTGTAACTGTATATTATGTAAGGCAGGGACATAGAAATTTGACATTTGCAGAAGGAAGGACTATAATAGCTTTTGCAAATAAATAGCGCGGGATGGAGCAGTCTGGAAGCTCGTCGGGCTCATAACCCGAAGGTCACAGGTTCAAATCCTGTTCCCGCAACTCTTTAACCACTGCCTTATGGGCGGTGGTTTTCTTAGTTTACAGGAAATTGCTTTCCTGTAAAGTAAAAAACGCTCCGCGAGGATGCGCACTGCGGCGTATAAGGTAGATGTCGCAATCGACCGCCGCAGGCGCGAGAATGTGCCAAGGCACATTCTTTTTTACGCGAGTTGCTCGCAGTTACCAACGCATCCGTAAGAAGCTGCCAGTGGCAGATTCTGTAGGTCTATTGCAGCAAATAGAGAAAAATAAGGGGTGTGACAATGACAGGAAAGATTAAAAATGAGCGAAAGAAGAAAAAGCAGCAGAATATCCTGTTTCGGATTTTATTTCTGCTGGCACTGGCAGTATTTTTGTATGCGGCAGTAAGATTGATTCTGTATGGAATTACTTACTGGAAAGGAAGCCATGAATATAAGGGACTGCAGAAATATGTCAGGGAGCAGCCAAAGGATGAAAGCAGTACGGAAGAAAACGGAGAATTTACCGTAGATTTTTCCGGATTAAAGGAGCTGAACCCGGACTGCATCGGCTGGATCCGGTTTGAAAATATTGATATCAGCTATCCGATTATGCAGGGAGAGGATAATGAATATTATCTGAAGCATACCTTTGAGGGACAGGCTGTAACAGCGGCAAGTATTTTCATGGATGCCAACAATCATGCTGATTTTTCTGACCAGAATACTTTCATCTATGGTCATAATATGAAGGACAAGACCATGTTTGGTAAATTAAATGACTATAAGGATGAGGAATTTTATAAAGAAAATCCGTATTTTTATATTTATACACCGGATTATACCTACCGTTATGATATTTTTTCCTGTTATCTGGCAAGAGTGGATAATGAAGTGGATTTCTATACCCAGTTTGCATCCGATGAGCAGTTTCAGGAATTCTTAGATGGTGTAAAGGCGCAGTCAGCGTATGATACCGGCGTAGAGGTAACACCAGAGGATAAAGTAATTACATTGATGACCTGCAACAAGGCAGGCTATGATTACCGTTTCTTGGTACATGCGGTACAGACAGAGGCAGTTCCAAACGGTGACGTGGCACCGGCAGAGGAGAATGCAGGCACAGAAAGCGAAGCGGAATAAAAGAGAAAGACTACTTTTAATGGAACAGGAGGCAGCAGAATGGATGGTATCGAGACATTAAAGCAATGGGTCATGGACTCAGATAATATTGTATTCTTTGGAGGTGCAGGTGTATCTACGGAGAGCGGCATTCCGGATTTCAGGAGTGTGGACGGACTTTATAACCAGAAATACGATTATCCGCCGGAAACCATCTTAAGCCACAGCTTTTATATGCGTAAAAAAGAAGAATTTTACCGATTCTACCGGGATAAAATGCTGTGCCTGGATGCAAAGCCTAATGCAGCGCATAAGAAATTGGCAGAGCTTGAGGCAGCCGGTAAGTTAAAGGCGGTTGTGACGCAGAATATTGATGGACTGCATCAGGCGGCCGGCAGCAAAAAGGTATTAGAGCTTCATGGCAGTGTCCACCGGAACTACTGCCAGAGCTGCGGAAAGCTATTTGATGCCGAATATATTTTAAAGAGTAGTGGAATTCCAACCTGTGATGAATGCGGCGGCAGCATCAAGCCGGATGTGGTTTTATATGAGGAAGGCTTAGACCAGCAGACCTTAGAGGATGCGGTGTATTATATCAGCCATGCAGATATGCTCATCATCGGAGGTACTTCACTGGCAGTATACCCCGCAGCAGGACTTATCGATTATTACCGGGGCAATAAGCTGGTGCTGATTAATAAGTCCACCACGCCATTGGACAACCGGGCAGACTTACTGATACAGGGCAGCATCGGAGCCGTATTGTCAGAGGTCTGAAAGAGGCAGAAGAAATTACCTAATAATATAGAAGATAGTCATAGAAGAAAGGGACGACATGAATAATTATCAATACGAAGTAGGCGATATTGTAAAATTAAAAAAACAGCATCCCTGTGGAAGCCAGGAGTGGGAAATTCTTCGGGTAGGAGCGGATTTCCGGTTGAAATGCATGGGTTGTGACCATCAGATTATGATTGCCAGAAAACTGGTGGAGAAGAATACCAAAGGTCTTCGAAAAAAAAGTGAGCAAAAAAATGAAACAGAATCGTAAGAATAATAAGAAAAACACTTGCGAAACGGGTCGGATTATGCTATCATATAGGCTCGTGATATGTAAAAATTCCTTGCTTCCCGCATAGACAGGAGGCCAGAGACCAAAAGGAGGTAAATCTAGCATGAACAAATATGAATTAGCACTTGTTGTGAATGCCAAGATCGAAGACGATGTCAGAACTGCTACAGTTGAGAGAGCAAAAGAGTATATCACTCGTGCAGGTGGAACTGTAACAGAAGTAGAAGAGTGGGGTAAGAAGAAATTAGCTTACGACATTCAGAAAATGAGCGACGGCTTCTACTATTTCATCCAGTTCGAGGCAGAATCATCTGTTCCGGCAGAAGTAGAGCAGAATGTTCGTATTATGGACAACGTACTTCGTTTCTTATGCGTTAGAAAAGACGAGGCATAAATAGAAGAGAAGGAGAAAGTGGTATGAATAAAGTTATACTTATGGGACGTTTAACAAGAGACCCGGAGGTTCGTTACTCCAGCGGAGATAACCAGATGGCAATCGCAAGATATTCACTGGCTGTAGACCGCAGAGGCAGACGTGAAGGGAATGATGGGCAGACCGCTGATTTTATCAACTGCGTGGCATTTGGAAGAGCAGGAGAGTTTGCTGAGAAATATTTCCATAAAGGAATTAAGGTACTTGTAACAGGTCGTATCCAGACCGGAAGTTACACCAACAAAGACGGTCAGAAAGTATATACCACTGATGTCATAATAGAAGAGCAGGAATTTGCTGAGAGTAAATCAGCATCCGACAATGCAGGCGGTTTTGCACCGGCTGACAGACCTTCACCAAGCAGTGCAGGCGATGGATTTATGAATATCCCTGACGGAATTGATGAGGAATTACCATTTAACTAAATCAATAGGAGGTAATAGCCATGGCTTTCAATAAGACAGACAGAGATGGTGCGCCAATGAGAAGAAGAGGCGGAATGCACAGAAGAAAGAAAGTTTGTGTTTTCTGTGGAAAAGACAACACCATCGATTATAAAGATGTAAATAAGTTAAAAAGATATATCTCTGAGAGAGGAAAAATCCTTCCAAGAAGAATCACAGGAAACTGTGCAAAACATCAGAGAGCATTGACAGTTGCTATCAAGAGAGCACGTCATATCGCAATTATGCCTTACGTTCAGGATTAATCCTGAAACCGGCAGGTACACAGCGTATACAAAAGGATGATTCGAAAGAATCGTCCTTTTTGTACTTTACAGGAAATTGCTTTCCTGTAAAGTACAAACCGCTCCGCGAGGATGTACCTTGGCACATTCTTTGTTCCATGTAGCGAGAAAATCGCATGCTTGCATACAGATTTAAAACCAGAGAAGTAAAATCGGTTGCGAAATAGAATAAGGTATGGTATATTATTCCATGTAACTGTGTTAATGCGCTAAAGAACAATGAATGTAAGGGAGAAATTATCATGAAAACATTGAAGAAAGCATTAGTAACTGGTTTAGTTGCCGTAATGATGGTAGTAAACCTGGCTGGCTGTGGAAAATTTGATGCAGCAGCTTATGTAGAGTCATGCCTTGATCTTTTAACAAAAGGAGAGACAGAGCAGTACATGAAAATGACCGGCCGAAGCAAAGAGCAGGCAGAATCTGATTACGAATCTAACATCGATGCTATGATGACAGAGATGGATCAGTTCAACTTATCCGATGAGTTAAGCAACAGCTATCGTCAGCTTTTTAAAGATGTATATGCAAAAGCAAAATACACCGTAAAAGATGCTGAGAAGATGGACGACAAAGACGGATATTATGTAACTGTTGAAATTGAGCAGATGACAGGTCTTTTCAACGGAATCCAGGAAGAACTTATGACAGAGTTCACAGAGTGGGCAAATTCCTTTGATGCAGATGCTTATCCAACAGAGGATGAAATGTATGAACAGATGTATCAGATGATGTATGATCTTATGAGTGCAAGAGTAGACAGCATCACATATAATGATCCACAGGAAGTTGTTGTAGAAGTGATTGGAGAAGACAACGTATACAGCATTTCTGATGGAAGCATGACAGAGCTTGATGAAGCATTATTAGATGTAGCAACAGAGTAATTAAAATCAGAAATCATTATTAATAAGAAGAAGGCAGGTAATTGCAAAAGCAGTTACCTGCCTTCTTCTTATTAATAATTTTATAAATGTTTTACTTGTTTTCTTTAAGGGCATTTGTTACAATCAACACAAAGCATATATTCTAATTTTCGAATGGCAAAAGCCAATCTAAATTTCTGGTATCAATTCAATGAATTCTATGCTTTTAAATTCTAATTACAATTAATGAACGCATAGTGCATTGGATAGGCGGAATTTCAGAATCGAAAATGAGATATGCAGTCCTGCTTTTCCGTGCATTATGGGAAAAGGAGGAAACATGAAAACTTTAGAAGAACTAAATCTGGTGGATGACTTTCTGGTAAACAGCCTGACCAGCCACAAAATTTATGGGGAACAGTCGGCGAGATACATTTTGGAATGTATTCTGCATCGGCAGATAGGAAAGCTTACGGTAGTGCCACAACGTTTCTTCTGCGGAGAGAATACAGAGACTCACGGCATTCGGCTGGATGTATATCTGGATGAAGAAAACGGAGAAATCTTTGATATAGAACCAGACCAGAATGACGGGAAAGAAGAAATCGTATCACTGCCACGAAGAGTCCGGTTTTACCATGCGAAGATTGACGCAGGCAATCTGACGGCAGGGGATACCTATGGGAGTCTTCGGAATGTCATCGTAATCTTTATTACAACTTATGATCCCTTTGGATTGAATCGTATGGTGTATACAATCAAAAATGGATGTATCGAAGTACCGGAATTAGAATATGAGGATGGCGCACAGACGATATTCTTGTATACAAGGGGAAGGGAAGGAAACCCGCCGGAGGAATTAAAACAGCTACTGCATTACATGGAGCATTCATCCATAGAGAATGCTCCATCTGAAAACTTGAAAAAGTTACATCGGATGGTAACGGCAGTTAAGCGGGATGGAGAGGTAGGTCTTGCATATATGAAGAGTTTTGAGAGAGAAGAGCGGATTCGAAAACAAGGCGAAGCAGAAGGAAAAGCAGAGGAAATCATACGTCTTGGTCGCCGATTTGAAAAATCCAAAGATGAGATAGTGGAATTATTAAAGGAAGAATTAGGCGTAAAAGAAGAAAATGCACTGGAAATTTTAGAAATGTATGATAAATAAAGAAGAACTACATTAAAATATTGAAAGCAGGCATATCATAGTTTTGATATACCTGCTTTTTTACATACAATTTACAAAACCATAGCTTTGTATTTTACGTTCCCCCGTTATGATAACAATTGTCACGAAGACGAGAAAAAAAAGAACAAATCATTTTGGAGGAAAGAAAATGAAGAAGAAATTATTATCCGTAATGCTTGTAGGAGCATTAGCAATCAGCGCATTAACAGGATGTGGAAACAAAGAAACCGCATCAGATGACAGCCAGAAGACAGGCACAACAACAGAGGCAGACAGCAGCAGTGATGCAGCAGATACATCAGATTTTGATAACAGTGAAATGATTAACGTACAGTCCAGAGAAGATGGTTCCGGAACAAGAGGAGCATTTATCGAGCTGTTTGGTATCGAAGAGAAAGATGCCGATGGAAATAAAATTGATAACACAACAGAGGAAGCAAACATCACAAACAGTACAGAAGTAATGCTTACATCCGTAGCTGGTGATGAATATGCAATCGGTTATGTATCACTTGGTTCTTTAAATGATACCGTAAAGGCATTAAAGATTGACGGAGCAGAAGCAACAGCAGAAAACATCAAAGCCGGTACATACAAAATCGCAAGACCATTTAACATTGCAACGAAAGGTGATGCAACAGGACTTGCAGCAGATTTCATCAACTACATCATGAGTGATGAAGGACAGAAAGTAATCGAAGACAATGGTTATATTTCACAGGGAAGCAACGGAGCATTTACATCCGATGGTTCTACCGGAAAAATTGTAGTAGCTGGTTCTTCTTCCGTAACACCAGTAATGGAGAAATTAATTGAAGCATACAAAACAATCAACAAAGATGCAGAAATTGAACTTCAGGAATCTGATTCTACAACAGGTATGACAGCAGCAATGGAAGGAACCTGTGATATCGGAATGGCTTCCAGAGAATTAAAAGACAGCGAAACAGAAGGCGGACTTACCGCACAGGTAATCGCAATGGATGGTATCGCAGTAGTAGTAAATAACAGCAACCCAATGGATGAGATGAGTTCAGATAATGTAAAGGATATCTTCACAGGTGCAGTAACAACCTGGGATGAAGTTGCAAAATAAATCTGCAAGTAGGATAAGGTAAGAACAGTATGAATAATTTCAAAGAAAAAGCAATGAAAATAGTATTCTTACTCACAGCCAGTTTCTCCATACTGGCTGTTGCCTTAATCTGTGTTTTCCTTTTTGCAAATGGAATACCGGCAATCAAAGAAATTGGATTGCCGGATTTTCTGCTAGGTACAAAATGGAAACCGGGAAATAACCTCTACGGGATCTTCCCGATGATTTTAGGCAGTATCTATGTAACCGCCGGAGCAATTGTGGTGGGAGTACCAATTGGAATCTTAATGGCAATCTTTATGGCGAGATTTTGCCCGAAGAAGCTTCACAGCTTCTTAAAGCCGATGATAGATCTGTTAGCAGGAATCCCGTCCATCGTATATGGATTCTTTGGCCTGGTAGTCATAGTACCATTTGTAAGAGAACATTTTAAAGGAAACGGAAACAGTATATTTACCGCATCGATTCTTCTTGGAATCATGATACTTCCAACGATTATCAGTGTATCGGAAGCTGCAATCCGTGCAGTGCCGGAGCATTATTATGAAGGTGCACTGGCACTTGGCGCAACCCATGAGCGGAGTGTTTTTAAAACCGTGGTTCCGGCAGCCAAATCAGGAATTATGGCAGCAGTCATCTTGGGAATCGGCCGTGCCATTGGTGAGACCATGGCGGTTATGATGGTAGTAGGTAACCAGGCGCGTATTCCGAACAGTATATTTAAGGGTGTACGTACCCTGACAACAAATATCGTAATTGAAATGGGTTATGCAACGGACCTGCACCGTGAGGCATTGATTGCAACCGGCGTTGTACTGTTTGTATTTATCCTTATTATCAATCTGGTATTTTCAATTGTAAAAGGAAAGGCGGATAAAGAATAATGACAAAATTCAAAGATAAAATGAATTCTTATAAAAAGCATCCGGGTTCCTTCCTTTTATTACTGCTGGTAGTAGCAGCGGCAATTATAACAGTAGCAGTATTACTTTATCTGGTGGCGTACATATTGATTCACGGTGTGCCATATTTAAAACCAGGTCTTTTCGCACTGGAATATAATTCGGATAACGTATCCATGCTTCCGGCAATGATAAATACACTGGAAATGACACTGTTTTCCCTGCTTTTTGCAGTGCCGCTTGGAATCGGAGCCGCAGTTTATCTGGTGGAATATGCACCGAAGGGAAGTAAACTGGTTAAAGTAGTCAGAATTACGGCAGAGACCTTAACGGGTATCCCTTCTATTATATACGGTCTGTTTGGTATGTTATTTTTCGTAACTTATCTGCACTGGGGTTATTCCATGTTAGCCGGTGCGGCAACCCTTGCCATTATGGTATTGCCGGTTATCATGCGAACCACAGAAGAAGCATTACTCTGTGTACCGGATACCTACCGGGAAGGAAGCTTTGGATTGGGAGCCGGAAGACTTCGTACGGTATTCCGTATCGTACTCCCATCTGCGATGCCTGGAATCTTGTCCGGAATCATTCTGGCAGTAGGACGAATTGTAGGAGAGACCGCAGCACTGATTTATACTGCAGGAACGGTAGCAGACCTTGCACCGAATCTGATGGCATCCGGACGAACTTTGGCCGTTCATATGTATTCCCTTTCCAGAGAGGGCTTACATACCAATGAAGCTTATGCAACCGGCGTAGTCCTTCTGGTCATTGTATTACTGATAAATGGTGTATCAACGTTGATAGCCAGGAAATTCACGAAAGGAGATGGAGAAGTAAAATGAGTGAGCAGGCAAAATTTTCTGTCAAAGGACTTGACTTATATTACGGAGATTTCCACGCATTAAAAGATGTGAATCTTGATATCAATGCAAAAGAGATAACTGCATTTATCGGACCATCCGGTTGTGGAAAGTCAACATTTTTAAAAACATTAAACAGAATGAATGATTTGGTAGAGGGCTGTAAGATTACCGGAGACGTAAGATTAGACGGTGAAAATATATACAGCGGCATGGATGTCAGCCAGCTTAGAAAGCGTGTGGGAATGGTATTCCAGAAGCCAAATCCATTTCCGATGAGTATCTATGACAACATTGCATACGGTCCGAGAACCCACGGTATCCACAACAAAGCCAAATTAAATGAAATCGTGGAGACATCCCTGCGTCAGGCAGCTATCTGGGATGAAGTAAAGGATCGTCTGAATAAGAGTGCATTGGGAATGTCCGGTGGACAGCAGCAGAGACTTTGTATTGCAAGAGCACTGGCAGTACAGCCGGAAGTAATCCTGATGGATGAGCCGACTTCTGCACTGGATCCGATTTCCACTTCCAAAATTGAGGATCTGGTAATCGAATTAAAAAAAGATTATACCATTATTATGGTAACCCACAATATGCAGCAGGCAACCCGAGTATCGGATAAAACCGTATTTTTCTTATTGGGAGAGATTATTGAGAGTGGAGATACCGAAAAATTATTCTCCGTTCCAACAGACAAACGGACAGAAGATTATATTACAGGGAGGTTCGGTTAAATGCGTAATCGTTTTGACAGACAGCTAGAACAGTTAAACAATGAATTAATCCAGATGGGAAGCATGATAGAGCATGCCATTGAAATGGCAGTTTCTGCCCTGGTAAACCAGGATACGGAAAAAGCCAAGGAAGCAATGGCATATGATGTGGAAATCGACCATCAGGAGCGTGATATTGAATCCTTATGCATGAAGCTTTTATTGCAGCAACAGCCGGTGGCAAGAGATTTGCGCCTGATTTCTGCAGCATTAAAAATGATTACCGATATGGAGCGAATCGGTGACCATGCCGGTGATATTTCCGAGATGACACTGCTGATGTCTGATGAACCGTATATCATCAGCCCGGAAGAGATTCAGGGTATGGCAAAGGAAACCACAGACATGGTTATCAAGAGCATTGATGCTTTTGTAAAACGCGATATGGAGCTGGCAAAGAAAGTAATCGCACAGGATGATATTGTGGATGACCTTTTCATGAAAGTAAAACAGGATTTAATCCAGATGATCAATAAAAGTGCAGAAAATGGCGAGCAGGCAGCAGATATTCTTATGGTAGCCAAGTATTTTGAGCGAATCGGAGATCATGCGACCAATATTGCGGAGTGGGTCATCTATTCTATTACGGGAAGTCATATTGACTAAAAATTCTTAGACAAAAGAGAAAAAATAAGTACATTTTTTACACTGCTTATACATAATTCTTACAAACTGATAAAATATCCTTGCAAAAAGTCTCTAAAGTGTATATGGTGTATATGTAAGACGAAAAATATGTAAAAAATTGAAAAGTCTATGCATATTACCATGCATAAGGAGGACAAAATGGATATTTTTGGAATACTGACACTGATTGGAGGATTGGCCCTGTTCCTGTATGGAATGGATGTTATGGGAGCTGGGCTGGAGAAAGTATCAGGAGGCAAGTTAGAACGGATACTGGAGAAATTAACTTCCAATCCGCTGAAAGGTGTATTATTAGGAGCCGGAGTAACTGCTGTTATTCAGTCATCTTCAGCAACTACCGTAATGGTAGTTGGTTTTGTAAATTCCGGAATTATGAAACTTTCCCAGGCAATTGGTATTATCATGGGTGCCAATATCGGTACAACGGTAACATCCTGGCTCTTAAGTCTGACCGGAATAGATAGTGGAAATGTATGGATTAATCTCTTAAAACCATCTTCTTTTACACCGGTTCTTGCGATGATAGGTATTGTTTTAATGATGACCGGAAAGAAAAGCAAGAAAGCTGATGTAGGGGAGATTTTATTAGGCTTTGCAGTATTGATGACCGGAATGGAAAGTATGAGCGGAGCAGTAAAACCGTTGGCTGATGTTCCTGAATTTACCAATATACTGACTATGTTCCATAATCCAATTTTAGGAATTCTGGTAGGAGCACTTCTGACAGCGGTGATTCAGAGCTCGTCCGCATCTGTAGGTATACTGCAGGCACTGTCTGTAACAGGAGCATTTACTTATGGCTCAGTTATTCCGATTATTTTAGGACAGAATATCGGAACCTGTGTTACAGCTATGATTTCTTCTGTTGGAGCAAACCGGAATGCAAAGCGAACTGCTTTTGTGCATCTGTATTTTAATATTATTGGTACCGTATTGTTTCTGACATTATATAGTATTTTGAATGCAGTTATTCATTTTCCGTTTGCAAATGATACAGTTGGTGTAGCAGGAATTGCACTGATTCACAGTATCTTTAATATGTTTGCAACTGTAGTTTTATTCCCGTTTACAAAAGGACTGGAGAAGCTGGCATATCTGACACTTCCGATTACAGAAGAGGAAAAGAGCAAGACGGGAGTACAGGAGTTTCCATTATTAGACGACCGTTTTCTTGCAACACCATCCTTTGCCATTGAGCAGTGCCACAGTATGTCCATTGAGATGGCGAACCTGTCCAAGGATTCCTTCTTAGAAGCAATCGGACTTTTGGAGAATTATACACAGGAAGTAGCAGATGACATTATCGCAAAGGAAAATCTCGTAGATAAATACGAAGACAAGCTGCGTGCTTATCTGACCAAGTTAAGCAGTCAGAATCTGACCTATGCAGACAGCCAGAATGTATCTACGCTGTTACATTGTATTACAGATTTTGAACGTATTTCGGATCATGCAGCGAATATCGTAGATTCCATTATCGAGATGAAAAAGAAGGAGCTGGTTTTCTCTAAGAAAGCAGAGGAAGAAATGCATGTATTTGGAAAAGCAGTAGAAGACATTCTCTGCCGTACCATGACTGCATACACTGCCGATGATGAAGAGCTGGCTAAGACCGTAGAACCGTTAGAGCAGGTTATTGATGAATTAAATAAAGCAATTAAGAAACGACATATCAAACGTCTCCGGAAAGGAAAATGTTCTATCGAGTTAGGACTGGTGCTGGCAGATATCGTTACCAACTATGAGCGTGTATCTGACCATTGTTCCAACATTGCAGTCTGCCTGATCCAGGAACAGGATAAAGATGTAGAAGAGCATGACCTGACGGCACATATGGATGAAGAAGACAATAGAAAATTTGCAGAGCAGATAAAAGAATATACAGAAAAATACGCTTTGCCGGAAAAATAAAAAAGCCGGGAGGAAAATGCAATGGCACTTATTTATATCGTAGAAGATGATATAAACATACGGGAAATCGAACGTTATGCACTAAAAAACAGTGGATTTGAAGTAGAGGAATTTGATAACGGAAAAGATTTCTTCCAGAGAGTGTCAGAGCAGGCACCATCCCTGATGCTGTTAGATATTATGCTGCCGGGAGAGGATGGACTGGAAATTTTAGGCCGTGTCCGGAAAAATCCGGCAACAGAAAAGACTCCTGTGATTATGGTAACGGCAAAGACCACAGAGATTGATAAAGTCCGTGGACTGGATATGGGTGCAGATGATTATATCAGTAAGCCTTTTGGCGTTATGGAGCTGATTTCCAGAGTGAAAGCATTACTCCGCCGCACCGAAAAGGAAGATGATGGTGATACATTAGCCTGTGGAAGCATAGAGATTGATAATAAGCGTCACAGCGTAACCGTTCAGGGAGAAACCTGTGAGCTTACTTTTAAAGAATTTGAACTATTAAAATACCTTATGATAAACCAGGGCATTGTATTATCCCGTGACAAGCTGATGAATCAGGTCTGGGGATTTGAATACGAAGGAGAAAGCCGTACTGTAGATATGCACATAAAGACGCTCCGGCACAAGCTTGGCGATGGCGGACAACAGATTAAAACCGTCCGCAATGTGGGCTATGTGATGGAGCCATAGGAGCATTCATGAAGAAAAAAATAAATATACGATTTATTATGATAGCAGCGCTTGCCATTGTGGTCACAGCGCTGTCTGCTATGTTAGTGTATTATAATATTTTAAAAGAGCAGGTATTTGGAGATTTGAAAGCCTATGCCCATGTGATAGAGCTTTTGAATATAGATGACCTTGCAGCAGGAATAGAAAAAGACCCGTATAATCCCATCGATGATGACCTTCGAATCACATTGATTGGAACAGATGGGGAAGTATTATATGAAAGTCTGTTAAATAAAGACGAGATGGACAATCATAATGAACGCCCGGAAATTATTGAAGCAAGGGAAAAAGGTGAAGGCGAAGCCGTCCGTTACTCGGCCACTTCCGGAACCCATACTTTTTACTATGCGGAGCGTTTACAGAATGGAAATGTGCTTCGAATCGGAAGGGATTCCGTCAGTGTAAACCGTATTATGGTAAATACTTTAGTGATTGTACTGGTAATTGCACTTGGCATTCTCTTTGTCTGTATGGGAATTTCCCATTATCTGACGAAGAAGCTGGTAGAGCCTATCGAGAAGCTGGCAACGAATATTATGCTGGTAGATGAAAATAATGTATATGAAGAAATCCGGCCTTTTGTGAATACTATTAAGGAGCAGCACGTCAATATTATCAATAATGCGCAGCTTCGCCAGGAATTTACCGCGAACGTATCCCATGAATTAAAGACACCGCTGACGGCAATTTCCGGTTATGCGGAGTTAATCGGAAACGGAATGACCGGCAAAGAGGATACCATCCGCTTTTCCAAAGAGATACATTCCAATGCCAACCGTCTGTTAAGCCTGATTAATGATATTATAAAGCTTTCAGAACTGGATGAAGCAGACCACCAGATGGAAATGGAAAGAATCGACCTTTATAAACTGGCAGAGAACTGTGTGCAGATGATGCAGGTGACAGCAGAGAAGCAGGGAATCAGGCTGACGTTGCAGGGAGAAAGCACCATGGCCATGGCAAACAAGGGACTGATGGATGAAGTCTTTTATAATCTTTGCAGCAATGCCATCCGCTATAATAAGCCAGGCGGAAGTGTTACAGTAACGGTAGGAACAAAGGATGAGCGTCCGTTCTTAAGTGTAGCGGATACCGGAATCGGAATTCCAAAGGAATGCCAGGAACGTGTATTTGAGCGGTTTTACCGGGTAGATAAGAGCCGTTCGAAATCCACCGGCGGAACAGGACTTGGACTTGCCATTGTAAAGCATATTGTGGCACAGCATAATGCTGCCCTTCACTTGGACAGTGAGCTGGATGAGGGAACCACCATAGAAATTGTATTTTAGGAAGAACAAGAATGGAAAGAATTGACATAAATTATCATTTAGCGTATATTTGAATAACAATCCGTGAGGGAGTAGTTCGCGTGAATACGTGATTTGTCAACAACCTCGGTCTGATGAAGGCCTGGCAAATCTTAATGAATGAGACTCATGTATGCAGCACAGGATAACTGCATACATGCAGTCTCATTTTAAATATACTATCGGAGGAAATTGTGTTTATGGTAATGTTCTTTACACTCTTACTGATGGGAGCAGGTCTTTCGATGGATGCTTTTGCAGTGTCTATTTGTAAGGGACTTTCCATGCGGAAGGTAAACAAAAAGCAATCTCTTGTAATTGGCTTATTCTTCGGAGGATTCCAGGCACTGATGCCATTTATCGGCTGGCTACTGGGAAGCCGGTTTGAACAGTATATTACAAGCATTGACCACTGGATTGCATTTATCCTGTTAGGATTTATCGGTGGAAAAATGGTAGTTGAGGCAATCCGGGAAAAGGATGAAGCAGTAGAAGTCAGGAAAATGGATCCGCCACTGGATTTAAAAGAGATGTTTATTCTGGCAATCGCAACCAGCATCGATGCCCTTGCCGTTGGAATCACATTTGCATTTTTGCAGGTGCCAATCGTTGAGGCAGTTTCCATCATCGGAATTACGACCTTTGTGATTTCTGTCATTGGTGTATATGTAGGAAACTTCTTTGGAAACAGATATAAGAAGAAGGCGGAATTGGCCGGCGGTATTATTCTTATCTTAATCGGAGTTAAGATTTTACTGGAACATCTTGGAATTTTGGCATTTTAAAAGAAGGAGGAATATAATATGACAACAATCTGGACATATGTATTACTGGTAGTTGGTTTTGTACTGTTAATTAAAGGAGCAGATTTCTTTGTAGAAGGAAGTTCGGGAATTGCAAAGAAATTAAAGGTGCCATCGTTGATTATCGGACTTACGATAGTGGCAATGGGAACGTCCCTGCCGGAATGTGCCGTCAGTGTGGCAGCATCTATTTCCGGAAACAATGCCCTGGCAGTCAGTAATGTAGTTGGCTCAAATATCTTTAACCTGATGGTGGTTTGTGGCTTCTGTGCCGTAATTACACCGCTTGCAGTAGGAAAAAAGACCTTAAAGCAGGAATTTCCGTTTTCTGTGCTTATGGCAGCCCTGCTTTTAGTGCTGGGTTACATTGGAATGAGTGTTGGCAGAATAGATGGTGTGATTTTATTGATTTTCTTTGCTCTCTTCATGTTCTGGATGGTGCGTTCTGCATTAAAGGCAAGAACAGCAGGAATTACAACAGATGCTTCCGAGGAAGCAGATGAGATTGAACGCGCAAAGCCAATCCCGGTATGGCTCTGTCTTGTATACATTGTGGGTGGAGCAGCAGCCATTGCATTTGGTGGCGACATGGTAGTAGACAGTGCGTCTGCTATTGCAGCAGCATTTGGTTTGAGCCAGAATTTAATCGGACTTACGATAGTAGCAATGGGAACGTCATTACCGGAACTGGTAACCTCTATTGTGGCAGCCCGTAAAAATGAAGTAGATATGGCTCTGGGAAATGTCATTGGTTCTAATATTTTCAATATCCTTTTTGTTCTTGGTATTGCCGCAGCCATAAGTCCGGTCGCATTTATCATGGAAAATGTGATTGATATTGTAATTTTAATTGCAATGAGCATAATGGTACTGCTGTTTGCCTGGAGCAGGCAGAAAATAAACCGCATTGAAGGAGCAATTATGCTGCTTTCCTATGCGGGATATATGGTCTATATCTGTATGAGATAATATATTTGATAAGAAATAAGAAGCCCGTTTTTGTGGGCTTCTTATTGTGTTATGCGCGCAGCAAAAATATCTGTAAGAAGCTGCCGGTGGCAGATTCTACAGGATGCTGACTAATTTTCCGATTCTTCTAACTGGGAAAGTACATTATTAAGCTGGAAGGTGGAGCTGTCTATCAGGTCCGGAATGGAACCTAAGTATTCCAGATGAAAGCCGGCATAGCGGAAGAAATAGGTTGTTCTTAATCCATCATCCGGGATGGCAAGCTCGATATATTCATCTGTTGTATCAAGGTCAATGAGATAATATTCATTTGTTATATCGGAGGCAGCACTGCGGGACAGTGTAAAGTCGCCATTATAAAGCATTTCAGAATAATCGGTTCCATCTACCGTCAGGGTAGAAGAAAGCATTCCCGTTTCTTCGTTGTAAGTAGTGTCGTAGTAGACGGCATCCATTTCTCCGTTTCCATCCATATCTGCAGAAACAGCAGACCCCATTAAAGCGTTCAACTGAAAATTACCGGTGTAATGATATTCAGCCTTCAGGGCATTCAGCTGCTGATAAGGAACGGAAAATAAAAGTGTATCGGAATAAGACGGTGTAATAGCACCATGATTGGCGATAAAGGTAATACCGCCTTTGGTAAAATACCAGTTGCCATCCCTCAGTACATGTTCCAAAAGGTTCGAAGATACATCGGAGCCGTCATGTTTGGCAAGCTGGCTTACTTTGCCGTAGTTCGGTAACAAAAGCTGCTGGTTAATAAAAGAAAGTGCACTGTTTATCAGGGCATTGGAATCTGTAGCAATATCAGAAAGAGTAAGTGTTTTGCCATTTTCCAGATCATAATTAAACCCACCATAAGCAGCACTGTGGGTCTCCTCACTGGTAAATTCTTTTCTGGTACTCTCAAAAGAGATAATCCGGCTGTCCTGTCTGGTACAGGAAAAATCCTCATCTAAGTGATAGGCGGAAAAGGAATCCGGTGACGCAGCAAAAGAAATTCTTGCGGAAAGCAGACTTTCTAATCGGGCATCCTGGAAAGCATCCAGTTCTTCGTTTAAAGATTGTGTAATGGTTTTGGAAATCTTCGGATGACCGTCTATGGTCACCGTTGGTTTCTGATAGGAGGTATATAATAAAACAGTAGATAAATCATCGGCATGATAAGTCTCTGTTTTGGAATTAAATGTTATTGTTACCGGGTCATTCCGGGACTGTTCTGTTGACTCTTCTGTAGCGTCCGGCTGTTCACTGCCGGAATCCGTCTGTACAGAAGACTGTTTCTTCCCACCACATCCGCAAAAGACCAGGGTGGCAATACAAATCAGGGCAATAAATCTTTGCTTCATAGATATCTCCTTGTGGTTCGCATTCGTACCTAGAGTATAGCACATTTTATCTGGAAAAATCTTTAAAAAAGAATGAAGTTTTCCGGGGAAAGCGTTAGGGGGTGAAAGAAGCGTAATGTCCGTGCTGTTCAGTGAGTCCGAATGCGACATAAGGGCGGCAAGGGGCACTAAGAATTTCGAAGGGATATGAGATTGACTGGCAACCGGCGTAAATTCACATCCATGTTCATCTGCGCCTCACCGGCACGTCCCTGTGCCGGCGTTGCCTGGCACTATCCGAAATTCCAAGTGCCCCTAGCTGCTCTTATCATGCATCCGCACTTTGCTGAACAACACGGACATTTGGCATTCCAAGTGCCCCTTGCCGCCCTTTTATCGCGTCCGGACCCGGTAAACGGTGCAGACATCCGTTTGACCAAAATTTTATTCTTTTTTAAAATTCGCCCAATTGAAAAGCAATATCAAGAGGTATATAATCAGGTAAAGTGCGGACGCACAGGGGAATATAGTAAGAAAAGGAGGATACACAATGGATTTTTTTGACCGCATGGGAGAGAAACTGGTAACTGCAGGAAAGGATGTCACACAGAAGGCAAAGGATTTATCCGGAACTGCAAAGTTAAACTTTGACATCAAGGCAAAAGAGGATTTTATTGAAAAGCAGTATGCACAGATTGGAAAGCTTTATTATGAAGACCACAAGGAAGAAGCAGATGGTGCATATGGACAGCAGATGCAGGTAATTGCAGAGGCATTTGCAGCAATTGACCATATGAAAGAGGAAGTATTAAAGATTAAAGGAGCGCGTCAGTGCCCGCAGTGTGGCGCTACTGTGCCGGAGGACACAGAGTTCTGTGGAAAATGTGGAGCAAAACTGAATATCTTTGAAGATTAGTGGACAACCTACCCATTTGTTTTGAGAAAATCATACCAATGGGTAGGTTGTTTTATGAAAAAACATAAGATATAATAAATGGTATACCAATAGGGAAGAGAAAGGTATAGGGAGGTGCAGCAATTTATGAAGAAACGAATGATAAAGCTGACCGGTGCTTTATTACTGGTAGCCAGCTTGGTTTTTTCCGGGTGCGGGAAAAGCACGCAGTTAGACGATTATGCTACCAATGAAGGCAGTGACAGCGTAGAAGAAGGCACGGAAGCAGTGGCGGATAACACATCGGGTGATACCGGGGGGATACCGAAGGATGAGATTAAGGTAGGTGTCATTCATCTATCCGATCCGGCAGAGGGAAGTGGTTATACATATACCCATGATCTTGGTATTCAGGGAATGCAGCAGAACTTAAATCTTTCCGATGACCAGATTGTGCGTAAAATTAATATTTCGGATACTGATGCAGATGCAACCAGAGCAGCAATACAGGAATGCATTGACGAAGGCTGTAATATTATTTTCGCCACAAGCTGGGGGTATATGGAGACCACCGCAGAGATGGCAGAAGAATATCCGGATATTTATTTTTCACATGGAACCGGATATATGAGCAACGGAAAGAATTTTAATAATTATTTTGGAAGAATTTATCAGGCACGTTACTTGAGTGGAATCGTAGCGGGCATGAATACCAAGTCCGATAAAATCGGTTATGTGGCAGCGATGGATTCTTCAAATTCAGAGGTAACTGGTGGAATAGATGCATTTGCACTGGGAATATATTCTGTCAATCAGAATGCAAAGGTCTATGTAAAAGTTACAAACAGCTGGTTTGATCCGGACGGAGAGAAGGCGGCAGCAGAGACGCTTCTTAACATGGGCTGTGATGTAATTGCACAGCATTGTGATACAGAATATCCGCAGACATTGGCACAGGAAAGAGGTGTTTATAGTATCGGTTATAATTCTGATATGAGTAAAAATGCACCGGAGGCTTGTCTTTGCAGTGTTATCTGGAACTGGAGTGCCTATTATACATCAGCAGTGCAGAGTGTTATCGACGGAACCTGGGATGGCAGCAATTATTATGGTGGAATGAATGAGAACCTGGTAGGACTTACGTCGCTTGCTGATTTCTGTGCAGATGGAACTGAGGAGAAAGTTGAGGAGGCAAAGGCAGCAATTCTTTCCGGGGAAAATGGCGTGTTTGATGGTGTAATTGAGACCAATACCGGAGAAACCGTAGGAAAAGAAGGAAAAACATTAGATGATGCGACAATTACCGGAGGAATAGACTGGTATTTTAAGACGGTTGAAGTGGTAGAGTAGGGGGATGCAAATGAATCTAAAGAAAAAAATTCTGGCAATTACAATTGGACCGGTATTGATATTAGGAATTATCACCATACTATTTACCGTAACCATGGTAAAGAATTCCATGATGGATGAGATAAAGGATGCATTAAAGGGAACCGCTGCCGCAACGTTGGCAGCATATGACCAGAATACCGGAGATTATCTTGAAACCAGCAATGGGGACATCTGGAAGGGAAGTTACAATATTTCCAAATCAGAGAATCTGGTAGACCGGATTAAAGATAATACCGGAATGGATGTAACTTTTTTCTATGAAGATAAACGAATCATGACTTCAGCAACGGATGAGAATGGAAATCGTATCTTAAAATCCAAAGCAGGAGATGTCATTGTAGAAAAAGTATTAAATGGTGGAGAAGAATATTTCAGTCAGGCAGTATCTATAGAAGGAACTTTAAATTATGGTTATTTTATGCCGGTATATCAGAATGGCTCCGATACAGATATTGTGGGAATGGTATTCGTAGGAACCAATAAGCAGGATAAAGATGCTGTTGTAATGCGGCTTTTAGGATCGATTGTGGCAGCGGTGGTGGCAATTATGCTGGTCTGCCTGATTGTCAGCACGAAGCTGGCAAGCACTATCAGCAGGAATATCAGAACCAGTATTAAAACGGTGGAGAAGATTGCAGCAGGCGATTTGAATGTACAGGTGAATAATAAGCTGCTTAAGAGTAAGGATGAAATCGGAGACCTTTCCAGAGTTACGATTACCCTGCGTGATGCGATGCAGCGGACAACACTTGAAATCAATCAGAATGTGCAGAAGTTGTTAGAGGCATCTTCTCTGCTTGGAACAGCGGCCGATAATACCAATGGAACCATGAATAAGGTGCGCACAGCCGTAAACCGTATTGTAGAAAATTCTACGGAGCAGGCAGAGAATTCAAAGAGTACCTCAGAACATATGCGGCTGATGGGAGATAATATAACAGAGACTTCTGCTGAGGTGGAGGCATTAAACAGCAATGCGGCATTTATGCATGAATCCAGTGAAAAAGCAGCGGAGACACTGGCAAATCTTCAGCGCATCAATGGCGAAGTAGAGCAGATTATCGGAGAAGTACAGGAGCAGACCAACCGTACCAACGATTCTGTCCAGCAGATTTACAAAGCAACCGCATTTATCGCATCGATTGCAGAAGAGACAGATTTACTTAGTCTGAATGCATCCATAGAGGCAGCCAGAGCAGGAGAGAACGGAAAAGGATTTGCCGTAGTTGCAGAACAGATTAAGAAATTATCTGAGCAGTCCAATCAGTCCAGCAACGAAATTGAAGAAACAGCCATGATGCTGAGCGAGGATTCCCAGAAAGCTGTTGAGATTATGCAGAAAATGCAGGAAATCATTATGAGCCAGAGTGAGAGCATGCAGGATACCCAGAAGGTGGTGGAAGAGGTTGTGGCACAGATAGCCAATTCCATGCAGAGTATCCAGCAGATTAAAGAGACCACAGAGCATCTTGCGAATGTGAGAAATGAGGTTCTGCAGGCAGTTGAGACTCTTTCTAATATAGCGCAGGACAGTGTATCCGGAACGAAAAAGACTTACGAAGATACGGAAGAGGTTGTAGATACCTTTAAGCAGGTATACATGAGCGCAGAGCAGCTTCGTGAGATTGCTGACCAGCTGGCAGGAAGCGTACAGTATTTCCATGTGGAATAAATATACAACCATAGCAATTCTAAAATTGTGAAAAAGTGCCTTTGAAATCGCAGACTGAAAAGTTTATCATAAAAAGCGAAAATATGCGGTGTCAGAGGTGAGAAAATGTATCCAATTGGAGCATATATTGTAAAATCAACAAATGGAGTATGCAAAATAAAGGACATTGTAAATCCGGATTTTGTAGCAGATTCCAACAAATTGTATTATAAAGCTAATCTATCAGAGGAAAAAGACGCGCCAGGAGCAGGGAAAGAAAACAACTACAGTAGATGGACGTTATTTTAATCTGGCAGAAAATCTTCTCTATTCTGAACTTGAATTAGTATTGCAGAAAAATAAAGATGAGATTTACCAGATGATAAAGGCAATTTGTGAAGCTTAAGGATATCGGATGGTCCGGTTGCAAAGGTTGACTTTTCAAATAAATTGTGTTAGTTTTACACCTAGATGATAAACGCAAGGAAGAAGAGAGTACATTTATCGGAATTGTACAGAGAGTTCCAATAAACCGCAGGGTTTAGCTGAGATGGAATCAAGGGCGATAGATGGAAGATGGCTTTGGAGTGGCGGGGCTGAATCTTAAGAGACAAAGCTTCGACAGGACCGCCTGTTATAGCGGGAAGTATTGCAGGATACTTCATGAGGCACATATTGTAAGGTATGTGTAAAATAGAAGTGGTAACACGGATAACACCCGTCTTCTTTCATTAGAAGACGGGATTTTTTTTCGCGAGTAGCGATGAAAATGCCGTGCTTGCACGAGCATTTGAGGAGCACCGCGAAAACCTGTGAAACGAAGTTTCTCAGGTCGCGAGTAGCGAAGCAGCTCGCAGGAACGCTTGAGAAATACCGCGAAAACCTGTGAAACGAAGTTTCTCAGGTCGCGAGTAGCGAAGCGGCTCGCAGGAACGCTTGAGGAGCACCAAAAGTATAAAAAGGAGAATGAAGATGAGCAGCAAAGGAAAGTTTTACATGACCACCGCGATTGCCTACACATCAGGTAAACCGCACATTGGAAACACTTATGAGATTGTACTGGCAGACGCAATCGCAAGATACAAGAGACTGGAAGGCTATGATGTATATTTCCAGACCGGTACCGATGAACATGGACAGAAGATTGAATTAAAGGCAGAGGAAAAAGGAATTACACCGAAGCAGTTCGTAGACGAAGTTGCCGGAGAAGTAAAGAGAATCTGGGATTTGATGAATACTTCTTATGATAATTTCGTGCGTACTACCGATGAAGACCATGAGACACAGGTTAAGAAGATTTTTAAGAAACTTTATGATAAAGGTGATATTTATAAGGGTTCCTATGAGGGACTTTATTGTACTCCATGTGAGTCTTTCTGGACAGAATCCCAGCTGGTAGATGGAAAATGTCCGGACTGTGGTCGTGAAGTACAGCCGGCAAAAGAAGAAGCATATTTCTTTAAAATGAGCAAATATGCGGACCGGTTAATCGAATATATCAATGAGCATCCGGAGTTTATCCAGCCGGTATCCCGTAAGAATGAGATGATGAATAACTTCCTGCTTCCGGGACTTCAGGATTTATGTGTATCCAGAACCTCATTTTCCTGGGGAATTCCGGTAGACTTTGATCCAAAGCATGTAGTATATGTATGGCTGGATGCACTGACCAACTACATTACCAAGATTGGCTATGATGCAGATGGCAATTCTTCCGATTTATTCAAGAAGAACTGGCCGGCAGATTTACACTTAATAGGAAAAGATATCATCCGTTTCCATACCATTTACTGGCCGATTTTCTTAATGGCATTAGACCTGCCACTGCCAAAGCAGGTATTTGGACATCCATGGCTCTTACAGGGTGGCGAGAAAATGAGCAAATCCAAGGGAAATGTAATCTATGCTGATGATATGGTAGACCTCTTTGGTGTAGATGCAACCCGTTATTTCGTATTGCATGAGATGCCATTTGAAAATGATGGAATCATTACCTGGGAGCTGGTTGTAGAGCGTTTCAATTCCGACCTTGCCAACATCCTTGGAAACCTGGTAAGCCGTACCATTTCCATGAGCAATAAATATTTTGACGGTGTCGTAAAGAGCACCGGAGTCACAGAAGAAGTAGATAATGACTTGAAGGCAGTCGTAACCGGCGCAAGAGATAAGATTGCAGATAAGATGTCCGGACTTCGTGTGGCAGATGCCATTACAGAAGTATTTAATGTATTCCGCCGCTGCAACAAATATATTGATGAAACAGCCCCTTGGGTACTGGCAAAGGATGAAGCAAAGAAAGACCGCTTAAGCGAAGTGCTTTACAATCTGACCGAGTCCATCACTATCGGCGCAAGCCTTTTAGCAAGCTTTCTGCCGGAGACCGCAGAGAAAATCGCAGCGCAGCTTAATACAGGACTGCGTGGATTTGATGAGCTGAATCAGTTTGGACTTTATCCAAATGATAATAAAGTAACGGAGAAACCGGAGATTCTCTTCGCAAGATTAGACCCGAAGGAAGTAATGCCGAAGGTAGAAGCAATCCGCGCTGCCCAGAAAGCAGAATTCGAAGCAGAGCAGAAAGCATTAGGCAAAGAAGTTGAGACAGAAGCAAAAGCAGATGCCGCTGTCATCGACATTGAGCCAAAGGAAGAAATCACTTATGATGATTTTATGAAAATGCAGTTCCAGGTTGGTGAAATCATCGAGTGTAAGGCAGTAGAGAAATCCAAGAAATTACTGTGTTCACAGGTAAGAATCGGAAGCCAGGTAAAACAGATTGTATCCGGTATCCGCAAACAGTACACACCGGAAGAAATGGTCGGCAAGAAAGTTATGGTATTAGTAAACTTAAAACCGGCAAAACTTGCAGGTGTATTATCTGAAGGAATGTTACTTTGCGCGGAGGATGAAAATGGAGAATTAGCACTTCTGACACCGGAAAAGGATATGCCGGCAGGAGCAGAAATCTGCTAATTATAAGATTTTCAGATTAGCTGCATAAAGAAAGAGCATATAAGGGAATAGCTATAGAAAGAAGCCCCGGAAGAACATTGTAAATTAGTTCTTCCGGGGCTTTCTGTTGCCAAAGCTACTGTAGATAATTATGCGTTGCGGCTGCGTTTCTGGTATTTGCTGGAAACCAGATAAATACAGAATATTGCGACGAAGAAGCCAAACTGGATACCGATAAAGCGCCAGTATTTCGCAGTGGTAAGTATTTCATCCGATATACCGCCCAGCATGGAATTGAGGCGGATATACCAGTAGGTTGGAAGAAAATGCGCCACAGCAAGAACACCTTTTCCCAAAAGGTATTGCGGAACGAAGATTCCGGAGAGGAAACTCAATCCCAGGGAGGCAACATTTGCAATCATACTGAGGGACTGCTGTTTGAGTGCAAAAGTACTTACAAGGAGCGTAAGTGCTATGGAAAACAGCAGAACCATGGCACTGTTTAAAAGAGAGTGGAGTCCGTTTATCGAGAACAGAGTGTCTGGTCCGTAGATAAAAAGTGCAGTCAGGATAAAGAGCAGCCATACAAAGAGACTGAATACGATACATCCTAAAGTAATCTGCGCATTTCTGGACTTTAAGGAAAGAGAGGAGCAGGAAATCCTTGCACCTAAATCTTTCTGGTTAAAGGTCATCAGAATAGGAGTCATACCAAGTAACAGCATATTAATGAGTACATAAGGAAGATACTGGAAGAAATAGGTAAGTCCAATCTGTGCACCATCCGTTTCCTTTTCTTCAAGCTTAAGAACCGTAGTATCGTTTCCTTTGGAAAGTGATTCACTGGATTTTGTTACTGCTTCGGAAAGAGAGAAGCCACCAGCCATAAATAAGCGGACACTGGAAAGATACTCAGTTACCTGCTGGTCTACAAAATAGCCATTGGAGTTGTCCTTTCGCATGGAAACCGGAAGGAAATCTCTGGCATCAGAATCAGTAAGCTGTTCTTCAAAACCTTCCGGGATGGTTAAAATATAGTCAACCTTTTGATAATAAAGGGCATCCTGTAAGGTCATAGTATCCGTATCCTTTAAAGTGACCGGATTGTGCATGGAGGAAAGATAATCACTTAAAGCGTGGCTTGCAGTGCTGTTATCCTCGTCAATAATATAAATGTCTGCCTTTGTGGCAGTAAAAGAAGTTTCATGGTCGGATGCTCCGATTTTACTCATGGCAATTACAACAACGGTAAAAATAATATAGTATAAAAGCACCGAAGGAAATTTCTTCTTTGCAATTTTCAGAAAAGTTTTAAATACTTGCATATCTTTTCCTCCTTGTCAGTAAGAATCCACCCAAACAGAAGAGAGCGGAAATGCCAACCAGTGTCAGAATACATTGGTAATACTGGTTTAGGTTATCCTGAATGCCCAGTGTATAGAAGGCACGGGAAATCAGGGCAGCCGGTGAAATCCGGTTGATAACCGGGCAGGTATTCTCGACAATGATCCACATATTTCCAACCATAAGCCCGCTTAAGAAGCAAAGCAGCAGACTGCCGGAGACAAGAATTCCCTGTTTTGTTCCCTCGGAAAAGGCTCCGATGGAACCTACGAAAAAGCCCATGGTAGTTCCGGTCAGACAGCCGACAAATACCGTCAGGATTGCCAGTGGGAGATGGTAGGTTAAATCAATCTTAAGCACCAGTACAATAAATGCAAAGGAAACCAGATTACAGATAAACTGGAATATCACATTGGAAAAAAGCTCTGCTATAATGACCTTCATTTTATGAACCGGAGAGACATTGCGTCTTGCACCAATGGCGGAGAGATTTCCCTGGTTATTGAGGGAAACATACAGTCCGGAAAGGCTGGTAAAGAGGCATGCCATAGCTATCAGATTGTAAAAGTACTGTGTATAAGTATCGGTATTATGTTTGTTTAAAGAAACTTCTTTGGTATAAGTAACCTGCTCAGAGAGACTTTGAAGCAGTGCTTCTAAGTTCTCCGGGTGATTTTTTGCAGTATCCGCAATGGCAGAAACCGAGGAATTGTACTGCTTTACAAATGCCTGCAAAATACTCTGATTCATGCGGACGGTATCAGAGCTAGAAGAAGAAACCGTAAGGGAAAGTGTGACTGTATCCGATGCAGAATTGTCTGTATACAAAATGCCATCCACCGTCTGGTCCTTTAACAGGGAAACGGCTTTTTCTTCTGTGCAGTAGGTTGGAACAAAGAGGGCAACGCCATCTTTTAATTCCGTTTTTTCTAAAAAGGTCTTGATATTTTTTAATGCATCCGAATTATTTTCTTCTACAACAGCAATGGAAACCGGCTTTTGTATTTCGGAACTGCTGATATTGGAAAATGCTACCTTGAACATAATGCCAAGCAGAATCGGAAAAAGCAGTATCCAGAACATCTGCTCCCTATTTCTAAGGAGAATCCGGAAATGATATTTCATGATTTGAAGCATATCTTTCTCCTCCTAGTCTCTTAATTCTTTGCCGGTAATCTCTAAGAATACATCATTTAAGGTCGGAAGCTCGGAATACACTTTTCCGAAGGTAATCTCATGCTGCTGCAGATAATCCAGCACATGAATGAGATTGTGGCTTCCACCGCTGCATAAAACAGTCAGCATGTGATTTTCGTAAGTCACTTCATAAACATGTTTTAAAGCACGGATTTCATCGATTGCTGTATCCGGCAGGTCTAAGATATCAATGGAAATACTTTCACTCTTCTTAATCATCTGCTTTAATTCATCCTTCGTGCCGATGGCAAGATTTTTTCCTTTGTCCATAATGGCAATCCGGGAACAAATCTGCTCCACCTCTTCCATGTAATGGGAAGTGTAAATGATGGTGGCACCGTTCCGGTTCAGCTCCACGATTCCCTCAAGAATCTTATTCCGGCTCTGCGGGTCAACGGCAACGGTCGGCTCATCCATGATAATCAGCTTTGGTTTATGGGCAATGCCGCAGGCAATATTTAACCGCCTTAAAAGTCCGCCGGATAACTTCTTTGGAAAGAATTTACGGAAATCATCTAAGCCTACAAAAGCAATGGCTTCCTCTACATACTGTTTCCGGAGTGCTTTATCTTTTACATAAAGCCCACAGAAATAATCAATGTTTTCATATACCGTCAGTTCATCCACTACGGCAACGTTCTGCATAACAACGCCGATTTGCCGCTTCAGGTCATAACTATCCGGGTTCATCTTTTTCCCAAATACTTCAATGTTTCCTTTGTCATAGGAAAGCAGGGAAAGAAGGCAGTTGATGGTCGTAGTCTTGCCGGAACCGTTTGGACCGAGCAGACCGAAAATCTCACCTTCTTCAATCTCTAAGTTAAAGTGGTCTAATGCTACAAGCTCTTTGTAGCGTTTCACCAGGTTTTCTATTTTTACAACTGGGGTACTCATAGGTTTCCTCCTTTTTTAGGTTGATTGGTTGTGCAGGCGATTGCGAGAGAAGAAAAGAAATTTATAAAAACTGTTTTGCTGTGTTACATCAAAAGCACTGGAGTGTTCGTCGAAACTGGATACTGCATGATGCTTGAAAAGGGGCACTAAGAATTTCGAAACATGAGTAGTTTTTTCGGCAACCGGCGCAAATTCGCATCCATGTTCATATGCGCCTCGCCGGTACATCCCTGTACCGGCGTTGCCGGATATTGGGCGAAATTCCAAGTGCCCCTAACAAGCCTCATAAGGTATCCGTATTCCGATGAACGCTCCAGCGCTTTTGCCAGACATTGGCAAGCCAGCTTCTTTATGAAATTTTCTCTTCTCGCAATCGCCTATAACTTAAGTATAGGGAAAAGAGCTGCAGAAGGTAAGTGCATTCTGTCAGGAAATAAAATGACATTTGTCATATCTTAACGTTCCTGTTGTCTTTTCCTTGAAAGAATAGCCGTTGCAAGACCAAGGAAGATAAGACCTGAGATAAACATATATAGTATTTTCATATGAGGGGAAAGAGTGGCATTTCTAAAAGAAATGGTAAGTCCCATATAATCCGCATATCCGGTCTTTATTTCGGAGGGGCAATGAAACCATTGCAATTCCTGATTCATCCAGATTTCACGAATGGCGGAAGCCCCCTGAAAGGCTGGAAGAAAGCGGATGATATATTTAAGAGTCTGGGGCATATTGCCGTATGGAACATAAATTGCAGCAAAAAATCCAATCAGAGTACCCAAAAGCGTGGTCAGACCATTGAATGCACTATTGGTATGAATAAAAGAAGCGCATAAAAAGACAAAGGAAGCAGAGGAAAAAATAATTGCAAGAAGTGCAAAGAGAATTTCTAAAGTATCATGGGCAGTTATAAAGGAGCCATTAGCAATACCAAGATAGATGATTCCGATTATCAATGTGAGCAGGCACATGATAAAGGAGACAATAATTGCAGCAATGACATAACCTGCAACATAGTATCCACGTTTTACGGGTGCAACAAAAAATGCAGATATCTTACCGGATTCCTCATCTCTTACCATGGTTCCCACCAGAGTCATGGAAATGCTTACGGCATTGACAACCAGGATACCGGCAATGGTCCAGATAATGATGAGCGAAGATGCATGAACAGCTTCGTATTTCAGACCGGTTCCAAGAACCTGAATTGTGGAATCAATATTTCCCTGTCCGAGAAATGCAATCATAAGGGTTAACACAATAAGAGTAGAAAGAAGAGAAAAGAATACACTGATTCGGTCTCGGAAATAAAGTAAGATATTACGTTTTATAAATGAAATTAGTATCATAGGTTAATCCTCCAGTTTTTTTCCTGTTATTTGAATAAAAGCATCATCCATACTGCCTTGAATAATTTCAATGCCATCATAGGGAGTGGTTATCTGGGGCATGATATGCAAAGCATCTTTGGTAGTAGATAGGGGAATTGCAATTCCGTTAGGGAGGCGGTAAGAAGCCAGTGAAAGAGCAGCCAATTCCCGGTTCAATGGTGTAATTTTGTCAGTATAGATTTTTAAAGTATCGGAAGCATATTTATTTTTTAACTGGGATGGAGAGCCGGAAGCAATGATTTTTCCGGCATCCATAATGCAAAGTTGTTGTGCCATAGAGGCTTCTTCCATATAGTGTGTGGTGAGAAAAATTGTCATATGGCGCTTTAACCGGAGACTTTCCAGACAGTCCCACATAAGTTTTCTGGTCTGCGGGTCAAGCCCGGTAGAAGGCTCATCTAGAAATAATATTTCAGGAGTATTCATGAGTGCCCGGGCAATTTCGCAGCGTCGTTTCTGACCACCGGATAATTTACGAAAAGGTCGTGATAATAAATTTTGAATGTTAAGAATTTCGGCAATCTCATAGAGATTTTTTTGAACCGTCTTTAAATCTTTTTCATATAGAAAGCCTCTCATCAAAAGATTTTCTTTTACTGTCAGATAATCATCTAAAGTATTATTCTGAAAAACAACTCCAATTTTATTGCGGATGGCATTGGCTTCTTTAAAAGCATCGTAATCACATATTTTGACAGTTCCTGCAGTTGCTTTAAGTAACGTGCAAAGAATATGAATCGTAGTGGATTTTCCGGCACCATTTACACCGAGCAGTCCAAATAAATCTCCTTTTTTAACAGAAAAAGAAATATCATCTACTGCTTTTATATCGGAATAATATTTTTTCAAGTGTGAAATCTGTATTGCATCCATGTTATGCCTCCTGTAGATAGAGATAAATAATAGCGGTTTTATAAATGTAGTATAGTAGAGTGAGCGGAGGACTGGTAAGTGCATTCTGTCAGGAAATAAAATGACATTTGTCATATCTTAGGAAAAATGATACAGTAAATGCAGTAGAACCCTAAGGAAGGGGAAGAAGAATGTTAAGAATACTGGATAAGTTACTTCTTTTTGCCATGTGCAGCTGCCTTATTTTCCATTTAGAGGGAGACTACCGCAGAGTTGTAATCTTCATCATTGGTCTGATTGTGGCAGCGTTGACTCTTTATATTGAAAACCGGAAAGTCATTGGTGCATTGCTGATAGCAATGGCAGTACTGTGTCTAATCGAGCCGGGCTTTACTTTTTTGCTGCCGCTGGTATTTTTTGACAGCTTCTGGTTCAGTCTGTGGTGGGGCATGGGATTTGCAGTTTTATTCTTTTATGCACTGCCGGTGTACCAACCGTGGATGACAGCCATCTGGCTGTTCTTATCATTAGTGGCGGTGCTGTTGGCTCATTGCACCAGGCAGGCAACGGAGTTGAAGCGGAATCTGATACGACTCCGGGATACCAGCACAGAGTTAAGCCTTGTGATGCGGGAGAAGAACCGCAAGCTTTTAGAGGAACAGGATACGGAAATCTATATGGCAACGCTAAAGGAGCGGAACCGGATTGCAAGGGAAATCCATGATAATGTGGGGCATATGCTCTCCCGGGCAATCCTTCAGATGGGAGCACTGAGCACCGTATATGAGGAAGAGCCGCTGCATGGTCAGCTTTTAAAGGTAAATGATACCTTAAATCTTGCCATGAATAATATCCGGGAAAGTGTGCATGATCTGCATGATGATTCCGTGGATTTAAAGCAGGCATTATTAGAGGCAACCCGGGAAATGAAGCAGCATTATCATCTGGATTTAGAATACGATATGTCACAGAATGTTCCACGAAAAGTCAAATATTGTTTTATCGCAGCCGTAAAAGAAGCAATGTCAAATATTGTCAAATACAGCAACGGTGACCGGATTGAGATTGTTCTCAGGGAACATCCGGCACTGTATCAGATGACCATCGAGGACAATGGTACGGATGAGGAAAAGCAGAAAAAGGCAACGGAGCAGATGCGGGAAGAAAAGGATGACCTTAAGAGTGCAGCCGGAGGCATGGGACTTTCGAATATGCGGGAACGTGTGGAGTCGCTGGGCGGAAGCATTCATGTAAACTGCGAAAAAGGTTTTAAAATATTTATATCAATTCGAAAGAAAGAGGAGGCAGTATGAGAGTCCTGATAATAGATGATGACGAAGATGTGGTATTTTCCCTGCAGACCATTCTCTGCGCCAAGGGAGTGGAGGTAGTTGGAACAGGCACCGATGGAAGTGAAGCGGTAAAATTATATGAAGAGCTTCAGCCGGACATTTTATTAATGGATATCCAGATGAAGCCAATGAATGGTCTGGATGCGGCAGAGCAGATTCTTGCAGAAGACAAGACGGCAAGGGTGCTGTTTCTGACCACATTTTCCGATGATGAATATATTGTGGAGGCGTTACGAATCGGTGCGAAAGGCTATTGCCTGAAGCAGGATTTTGCAGCAATTGTTCCATCGTTAAATGCAGTCATGAGCGGACAGAGCGTTTTTGGTGGGGAAATTGTGAATAAGCTTCCGGTTCTGATGCAGAATAAGGAAAGCTTTGACTATGCCAGCTATGATATCAGTGAAAAAGAGCAGGAAATCATTCACCAGGTGGCACTTGGATGCAGCAACAAGGAAATCGCGGAAGCATTATTCTTAAGTGAAGGAACTGTCCGCAACTATATCAGCAGCATATTAGAAAAGCTGTCCCTAAGAGACCGGACGCAGCTGGCGGTATTTTATTACCAGCATTTGTAAAATAGAAAGAGGATTTTTATGATTTTTGAGACACATGCACATTATGATGATGAGAAATTCAAAGAGGACAGAGAACAGCTTGTTTCTTCTCTTCCGGAGCAGAACATAAAGCGGGTAATTAACGTAGGCGCAGACTTTGCCGGCTGCGTGGATAGCGTAGCACTGGCAGAGAAATACGATTATATTTATGCAGCAATCGGAATTCATCCAAGCAATATCGAAGATGCAACGGAAGAAAATTTAGCATGGATAAAGGGAAAGGCTTCCTGGGAGAAAACCGTTGCCATCGGAGAAATCGGGCTTGATTATTATTGGGATAAGGAGCCAACAGTGCAGCAGGCACAGCGGGAAATATTCTGCCGCCAGCTTGCACTGGCAAAAGAAATGAGTCTTCCGGTTATCATTCATTCCAGAGATGCCGCAGAGGATACCATGAAAATTATGCAGCAGGCCCATAAGGATGACATTCCGGGTGTCATTCATTGTTATTCTTATTCCAGGGAAATGGCGAAAGAATATGTAAAAATGGGATATTATATTGGTGTCGGCGGTGTAGTTACCTTCAAAAATGCAAAGAAGTTAAAGGAGACCGTGGCAGAAATCGGACTGCCTCACATTGTATTGGAAACTGACTGTCCCTATATGGCACCGGAACCGCATCGTGGCACCCGGAACGATTCAAGGAATCTTATTTATGTAGTAAAAACCATTGCCGAACTGACCGGAACAACACCGGAAGAAGTGGAAACAGTTACCTGGGAAAATGCCAGAAAATTATTTGGAAAAGTGAAGTAGCCTTCCTGTCAGAAGGGAATCGGATTTTATAAATATTTTACTGTCAATAAATATTTTACTTGTATTATAAATATGCATTTGTTACAATCAACACAAAGCATATATTCTGATTTTCGAGTGGAAAAAGCCAATCTAAATTTCTAGTATCAATTCAATGAATTCTATGCTTTTAAATTCTAATTACAATTTACGAACGCATAGTGCATTGAATAAGCGGAATTTCAGAATCGGAACAGGATATGTAATCCTGCTTTTCCTTGCATTATGGGAAAAGGAGGAAATATGAAAACTTTAGAAGAGCTGAATCTGGTGGATGACTTTCTGGTAAATAGCCTGACCAGTCACAAAATTTATGGGGAACAGTCGGCGAGGTATATTTTGGAGTGTATTCTACACCGGCAGATAGGAAAGCTTACGGTAGTGCCGCAGCGTTTCTTCTGCGGAGAAAATTTGGAAACCCACGGCATTCGGCTGGATGTATATCTGGATGAGGAGAACGGAGAAATCTTTGATATAGAACCAGACCAGAATGGTGGAAAAGAAGAAATCATATCATTACCACGGAGAGTCCGGTTTTACCATGCGAAGATTGATGCAAGCAATCTGAATGCAGGTGATACATATGGGAGTCTTCGGAATGTCATCGTAATTTTTATTACAACTTATGACCCCTTTGGACTGAATCGTATGGTGTATACAATCAAGAATGGTTGTATCGAAGTGCCGGAATTAGAGTATGAGGATGGCGCACAGACCATATTCCTGTATACAAGAGGAAGGGAAGGAAACCCGCCGGAGGAATTAAAACAGCTACTACATTACATGGAGCATTCATCCATAGAGAATGCTTCCACCGAGAGTCTGAAAAAGTTACACCGGATGGTAACAGCAGTCAAGCGGGATGGAGAGGTAGGTCTTGCATATATGAAGAGTTTTGAGAGAGAAGAGAGGATTCGAAGACAGGGCGAAGAAGAAGGAAGAAAAGCTGGACTGGAAGAAGGCATTATAAAACTCAGCCGTAAACTAGGAAAAGAAGATACGGAAATTCTGTCATTATTGCAGGAAGAACTGCAGATAGATGAAGAGCAGGCGAAACTTATATTGGAAAAATATCAGCAATAAGTAAATAAAAAGGGGCAGCACTCCTACTGGAGTAGCTGCCTGATTAATTCTAAGTGTAAGTGGATAGCCATTTTATAAGCATCCATATCCCGGTTCTTAAGGGATAATAAAATTTGTTCATGCTCTTGCTGTGCAGTAATTCTTCCATAAGAGGTATTCCCTTCACCATAATAAATCGATTTACTGATCAGGTTATTCAGTGTCATATAGAAGACACGAAGCGGAAGTGTTCAGGGCAGATTCAACCATATCTACAAGATCCGTTTCATTTGGAAGCGTAACATAATTGCCTTTGCCGATTACATTCGTAACCAGTTTTTTCTCGGTAAGAATCTTGATGGCTTCCCGGATGACATTACGGCTGACTCCATATTGTGTTGCAAGAACACGCTCGGAAGGCAGACAGTCCCTCATCGATTTCTTCTTTTTTGACATTTAATGGAGTGGCAAACCGCATACCATTTCCATTTACGCCACAGTTTAAGGTGAGCATATGGCGTTCTAAGCAGCCTTTCTTTACTTTTGCCCAGATGTCTGGTGCCGGGGAGCCATCCTTATGGGAAAATTCAATGGCAACCATAAGACCGATACCACGGACATCGGAGATGCAAGGATTTCCGCCAAAAGTGGTTCCATGGGTACCAACCGGCCATTTATCCATAATTTCCGGGGTGGAAATCACGGCACTCATTGGAAGACCGCCGGCAATGGCTTTACCAACTGTCATAATATCAGGCACAACGTCGAAGTTCTGGCTTGCCCACATTTTGCCGGTACGTCCGTAGCCACACTGGATTTCGTCGAAAATCAGGAGAATTCCATGTTTGTCACAAATCTCGCGGACACTTTGTATGAATTTCCTGGAAGGAACGACATAGCCGCCTTCGCCCATAACCGGCTCCATATAAATACAGGCAACATCTTCCGGATAGACAACATATTTCAATAATTTATTCAGCTCAAACAGTGCATAATCGGTGCGCTCTTCTTCTGTCATACCGGCAGGACACAAATCTTTTCCAGGATATGGCACAAAGTAGACATTATCCAGTTTATGGTTTCATCTGCATGTACTCTGCTGCCGGGTAGAGACTGCCAGGTAAAGTCTGCCAGAAAACAATAGAAACATTTATTTACCGGATGCCAGTTCCACCGTGTCTTTCCAGAAACGTTTTGGAATATTCTGACTTTGCAGCTTCGGATTCTTTCTTGCTTCAATGGCAATGCTGTCAAAGAAACCGCACCAGAGCTTCTGGTATTCCTTCTCGGCAGGGGAAAGCCGTGTGATAACGTCCGGATTTAAATTGGATGCATCCGTAAGGAAGTATCCACTGCCGGCTTTGTGAATGGCGGCAATCTGGTGTGTTGCATCATAAATCATAAAATGTTCCTGTGGAAGGCGGTCAGTAAAATGTTCTGCCAGAACGGAAATCACCTGATTCTTAGGGTGGATGGTAGAAAACAGGACTCCGTTTTCCAGTTCCTGAAAACGTAAAAAACCAAGCAGATGGTGGGCTTCATTTCCGGTGGAACGACTTAGTTCAAAGACTCTTGCAATATAAGGATTGCCAAGAGCCTGTAAAATCCGATGACCATCCGCTAAAGAAAATCCATATAAGAGTGTACGGTAAATGCAGTCGGCTTTGTCCGGATGCTCATTCTTTTTCTTATCATCATGGGCAAGAACCGCCTGAAGAATATCCTGATAGACCTCCATGCCAAGACGGGCAATAATGGTGCGTCCAACCTTTTTGCTCTTTTCGGAATCCGGTGTGACAGTAATATATTCAGAAAAGAGTTCGTAAGTTATCGTATCATTGATACAAAGCTTTATATTTTTGTGCCCATATCTGCTGGCCCAGGCATCATAGATGCCGGTAAAGATGCCATCGATGGAATCTTCACAGAGAAATATATGCATAAGAAAAAGTCCTTTCCTGTTTACTGAAAAATCATGGTTATAGCAGTTTATCCGACGCATAAATCGTTGGTGGTCAGTTTAAAATCACTTAAGGCATCTTCATCGAAGAAGGAAATCTGCTTATAACTGGAATCCCGTATTTCCTTCGGAATCTGAGTTTTATCCTGCATCAGACAGCTGCAGATATAATCTTCATTTTGTGGAATGGAATACATCATACGACCGGAGCAGGTAATAAAGTAGGCAGCCCGTTTTAAGACAACTCCGATTTTCTTTAAATCGGAAAAGTCAAGGCGACTGTGCCGGCGGGCTTTTACAATACGGTTGGCAGATTTCACACCAATGCCCGGAACACGTAGTAAGGTGTTGTAATCTGCCCGGTTAATCTCTACCGGGAAGGCTTCTAAGTGGCGGAGTGCCCAATCGCATTTCGGGTCTAAGAAGATATTAAAATCCGGACGGTCTTCGCTTAATAGCTCTCCGGCAGAAAAACCATAGAAGCGAAGCAGCCAGTCTGCCTGATATAGGCGGTGTTCCCGCAGAAGGGGTGGACCACCGGGAAGGGTTGGCAGATTGGAATTGTGATTTACATTGACAAAGGCTGAGTAGAAGACTCGTTTCAACTGGAAATTCTGGTATAAGCCTTCTGCTACCTTTATAATCTGATAATCGTTTTCCGGGGTGGCACCGATAATCATCTGGGTGCTTTGGCCTGCCGGTACAAATTTCGGGGTCTTATGGTAAACCATCAGCTCATTCTGATTTTCCATAATGCCATTTTGAATCAGACGCATGGGTTTTAAGATGGTTTTGCGGGACTTATTTGGTGCAAGAGCCTTCAGTCCGTCTGCGGTCGGAAGCTCCAGATTAACGCTCATGCGGTCGGCAAGAAAGCCTGCTTTTTCAATAAGAACCGGGTCGGCACCGGGAATGGCTTTTACATGAATATATCCGTTAAAATGATGGCAGACACGGAGTTGGTAAAGTGTCTGATAAATCAGTTCCATAGTATAATTCGGGCTGATGAGAATACCGGAGCTTAAGAAAAGACCTTCAATATAATTTCTGCGGTAAAATTCCATGGTAAGGTTGCAGACTTCGTCCGGTGTAAAGGAAGCCCTTGGTACATCATTGTTGCAGTTATTCTGGCAGTAGGCACAGCGGAAAATGCATTCATTGGTAAAAAGAATCTTAAGCAGGGAAATACAGCGGCCATCGGCAGAGAAGGTATGGCAGATTCCCGGAGCAACGGAATTACCCATGCCACGGCCGTTTCCCTTGCGGTCAACACCGCTGGAGGTACAGGCAACATCATATTTGGCGGCATCCGAAAGGATGGTCAGTTTTTCCATTAAAGACATGTTTTCTGTTATGTTCAAAGCAATCACCTTTTCTTTTTCTATCAAATATATAGAAGCACTTGCAAAGGAAGTAGTGGTGGAAGCCTGTCCTGTTTTAATGATTTATCAGATAAGAGCAGCCTTGTTCATCAAACGTCAGATGCCGCATAATGCCTGCAAAGGGCACTAGGAATTTCTTTGTAGTATGTAGTTTTATCCGGCAACCGGCACAAATTCACATCCCTGTTCATATGTGCCTCGCTGGTACATCCTTGTACCAGCGTTGCCTGCTTTCAGATGAAATTCCAAGTGCCCCTAGCAACCCTTATCAGGCATCTGTCCTTCGATGAACAGTGCCGCTTTTCCATAAGAAAAAGACAAGACAGGCTTCCAGCCATCCATCTTCCATTGTAAGTTTTATGAAAATCCCCAATAATAGTTGCGTAGAACTATTTTCCTCTGTTATCATAAAAAGGACTGGACAAATAAGAACATTTGTTCTAAAATGATTGTAACACAGAAAAATGCAGTTGGCAACAAAAAAACGAACATTTATTCGAAAAAGATAGAAAGAGCGGTTGAATAAAGGAGCAGGCATGGCGGAATTAGGAAATCCACAGAATACAATAGAGGTACTGCAGAAGTACCGGTTTAATTTTCAGAAGAAATTCGGACAGAATTTTTTGATAGATACTCATGTGCTGGATAAGATTATCGATGCATCCGGAGTGACGGAGGATGATTTTGTATTGGAGATTGGTCCGGGAATCGGAACTATGACACAGTATCTTTGCGAGAGGGCAAGAGAAGTGGTTGCGGTGGAGATAGATAAGAATCTGATTCCGATTTTGTCGGACACACTGAAGAATTATTCCAATGTAACAGTAATCAATGAAGATATTTTAAAGCTTGATATCTGTAAGCTGGCAGAAGAGAAGAACCAGGGAAAGCCAATCAAGGTAGTGGCGAATCTGCCTTATTATATTACCACACCGATTATTATGGGACTGTTTGAAAGCCATGTGCCAATTGACAGCATTACGATTATGGTGCAGAAGGAAGTGGCAGAGCGTATGCAGGAGAAACCGGGAAGCAAGGAATATGGAGCACTTTCCCTTGCAGTACAGTATTATGCGAAGCCGGAAATCGTGGCAAATGTACCACCGAACTGTTTTATGCCAAGACCGAATGTAGGCAGTGCGGTCATCCGTCTGACCCGGCATGAGAAGCCGCCGGTAGAAGTGGAAGATGAGAAACTGATGTTCCGTATTATCCGGGCATCCTTTAACCAGCGCAGAAAGACACTGGCAAACGGACTGAATAATTCCCCGGAGATACATTTGCCGAAAGAGGTAATACAGGAAAGTATCGTAAGCCTTGGAGTCCCGGAGAACATTCGTGGAGAGGCACTGTCCTTAGAGCAGTTTGCGGAACTTTCCAATGAGATAGGACAGCGTATGAAACAGTAATATTTTACTGGTATACATCCATTTCTGTTACATATATATGTAGAACAGGAGTGGACAGGATATGAAAGAAAAAATAAAAATGATACTGTGTCTGTGCCTGATTATTGCAGGATTACCGATACTTATGACCCTGGTGTTCCAGGGAGATGAGATATTATTGGATACAGACAGCAATGAAATACAACATAAGAGCAGTCATCCCGATGAAGAAGAGAAGATGGCTGCTCTTGTGTCTATTCTGGCACGGGATATTCCGGTTACCTATGAAGAAGAAGCAATTCGTGCGCAGGCAGTTATTGTGCGGACCAATTATGAATATGCCCTGTCGCAGGGAAAAGCACCGGAGACGGGACTGAGTGTTGCAGAGCAGACCAAATTGTTTGGAAATGAAAATTATAATCGATATTATCAGAAATTAGAAAATTGCCTGATAGATACCGAGGGGGAAGTCTTAACATATCAGGGACAGGAAATTGAGGCTCCCTATTTTGCAGTCAGTGCAGAGAAAACGAGAGGGACAGAGCTTCCTTATCTCAAAAGTGTGGAATCCATATGGGACATTACATCAGAGGATTTTCTTAAGGTGGAATTCTATGATGCAGGAGAACTGGTGGATACCTGCAATCAGGCATTTCCGGAAGCAGGACTTACAGCGGAGGACTGGGTGAATACGCTGGTGGTGACAGAGCGGGAAGAAAGCGGATATGTAAAAACCATACAGGTTGGGAACAGTAGTGTCAGTGGGGAGGAATTCCGCAAGGCATTTTCCCTGAATTCCGGCTGTTTTTATATCAGGGAAATCGATGGCAGGGTACGTATTGTGACCAAAGGGTTAGGACACGGTTATGGACTTAGCATATATGGAGCAAATGAGATGGCAAAAGAGGGAAAAACTTATCAGGAGATTTTAAGCTATTATTATTCCGGAATTGAAATTACAAAAAAAGAATGAAATATAAAGAAGAATAAAATACGAAAAAACTGTCCATACTTATAAAAAATAAGATATGGATGGTGAGAAAATGAAAGGAAGAAGATCATGGATGATTGCCCTGGCTGTCATGGTACTGGCAGCAGGAGCAATGACAGCAGTATATAATTATTCCCAGAAGGAAGAAAAAAAGCAGCAGGAAAATGTTGCAGATAAGAATGCAGGAAAAGACAAAGGCAATAAGAAAGAAGATGGAACTTCGGATGATTTTGTGGCAACGCTTCCAAAGACAGAGGAAGAAGCATCGGAGAAACTGGCAGAAGCAGACAGTATCATAAAACCTTCTGATAACGCAGTTGCTTCAAAGGATTCGGATGGACAGGCACAGTCCGACAGCGGGCAGACAGAAGAAGAAAATGTGGCAAATGCAGCGGCTGAGGCAGAAAATGAGCCAGAGACAAAGGCGGCAGCAGCCACCACAAAAACACTGCATTTTGCGGAAGAAGATGGATTAAACTGGCCATTACAGGGCAATGTAGTCTTAAATTACAGCATGGATCAGACCGTGTATTTTGCAACACTGGATCAGTATAAATATAATCCGGCAGTGATTATTGCCGGAGAAGTAAATGACAGGGTATCCGCAGCCGCAGAAGGAAAGATAACTGATATTTCCAACAGTGCTGTCACAGGATGTACCGTGACTATGGATTTAGGAGATGGTTATAGTGCTATTTACGGGCAGCTTAAGGAAGTGCCGTATGAAGTGGGCGACATTGTCGGCAAAGGAAAACTGGTAGGTTATATTGCAGAACCGACGAAATATTATTCCGTGGAAGGAAGTAATCTTTATTTTGCCTTGCAGAAAGATGGCGAACCGGTAGACCCGGTAAGCTTCTTTGAGTAAAAGAGCCATACTTGAAAAAAGAGCCGCATACCTATATAATAAAAGACATTAAAAAATACGAAAAAGGGTGCGCAAAAAGATGGATTTTAATGCTTACAGCAGCGAAGTATTGGAATGGTTAGAGGGTGTCCGGAAGAATCGGGGAACAGATGCCGAAAAAACATTGATGCTATGTAAAAATATAAGAGATTATGCCAGAGAGCAGGATGATGAGAAACTGTTAGGCTATGCCTATTATTACAGTGGCGAGACATATTATCTTCTGAATGATGTGGATAAACTGTTTCGCAATCTTTCCTGTTCCCTGCCATACCTGGAGCATTCCAGACAGCATGGTTTATTGGCAAGAGCCTATAATATTCTTGCCATTACGTCCATGAATCGTGGAAATGCTCCTTTTGCCATGGATTATTATCTGAATGCCAGAATGTATTGTGAAAAATATAAATTATATGATATTGGTATTATTATCAATATTAATATCGGTATGCTTTATAATAATTTTGGGGAATACCGGCAGGCAGAAAAATATTTAGGGCAGGCATATGATTTATTGCAGAAGAATAAGGAAATACCGGAATATTACAGTTATCTTCTGAATATCTATATAGGACTGGGAAACAGTTGCTTTTATCAGGAAGAGTATATGCAGGCACAGGAATATGCACTGCGGGCAAAAGAGGTGTGCAGTGGACATCTGGAAGAGTTAGAGCAGATTGCCTTTGCCTGCTTTGAAGCAAGACTCTGTAATGCCATGGGAAAGAAAGAAGAATGTGACCGGAATATAGCAATTGTGCAGAAGGTATCAGATACCAGAATGCCGATTCTTGATATTTTTGATGATCTTTATGCTTATTGTGAGATGCTGTTAGATACCAGAAAGGAAGAGGAATTCTGGAAATTAGTAGAACTTTTAGAGAAGATGGCAAGGGAAGCTAAGATTATTTATATGCAGAAGCGGATTCTGACTTTAAAAATCCGTTATTATAAGCGGCAGGAAAAGAATCGTGAATATCTGCAGGCATGCGGTTTGTTTTTTGAATTGTCCGAGATACTGGAAAAAGAGAATAAATATATCATGACCTGCATCTTAGATATGCGTTATGCATTGGAAGAGACGAACCACAGCAGAAAGAAGATGGAAAAAGAAAACAGGATTCTCTTAGAGCAGTCCCAGACCGATGCACTGACCGGAATCCCAAACCGCTATCGGTTAGAACAGCATGCGCAGAAGGTATTCGAACATGCCATAGCAGAGAAAATTCCAGTGGCAGTGGAAATACTGGATATCGATTATTTTAAACAATATAATGATAACTATGGACATCAGAAGGGTGATTTATGTATCTGCCGTGTAGCAAAGGAAATTCAGAAGTTAGCGGAAAAGGATGATATTTTCTGTGCACGGTATGGCGGGGATGAATTCATTTTAATTTATGAGGGATATCCAAGGGAAGCCGTAGTCATTCTTACAGAAAAATTAAAGCGCAGCATCCGTGACCTAGATATGGAGCATGCTTTTTCAGCGGCACAGCACTATGTATCCATTTCCCAGGGAATCTGTTATGATATACCGGATGAGGACAGAACGATGAAGAACTTTTTACAGAAAGCCGATGATTTACTCTATCAGGTAAAAGAAGAAAACCGGGGAGGAATCTGTATTGGAAGCTGCCGGTAAGTGGAACATACATAAGAAAACTGCATAAGATAAAATGTAACGGCCAAAAATCCGCAATCGATACTTTTTTACCAGTTTATGGAATATGAGTAAGATACTTTTTTGGTCGATTGCTTTATATAGAGATAAGACTGGGCGGTGCCCGGTCTACATAGGAAGGATTACATGAAAGAGAAACATAATTACACTTATATGGTGCTCTGTCGGGATGGGAGCCTCTATACCGGCTGGACGACTGATATCGACAAGCGGATTGAAGCACATAACAGTGGAAAAGGAGCAAAGTATACCAGAAACCGGGGACCGGTGGAGCTGCGGTATTTAGAGGAATCCGGGACGAAGGAGGAGGCCATGCAGAAGGAAGCAGCCTATAAAAAGCTGACCAGAAAGCAGAAGGATGCGCTGATTTTGTCGAAGAAAAATCTGTTGCAGTAAATTGACAAGCAAAAAACAGTCTGTTATGATTAGCCGCGGTGGCTTTTTATAAAGTTACTGGAGAACAGGTTACTGACAGATGGGAAAAAGTTCCCACAACAGGAAGGAAAAGAATGAATACAATCAGATTTGATGAATTAGATTTAAATCCGCAGATTTTAAGAGGAATTGCGGACATGGGATTTGAAGAGGCAACACCGATTCAGAGCCAGGCAATCCCGGTGGTTTTATCAGGTGTGGACGTTATCGGACAGGCTCAGACCGGAACCGGCAAGACAGCAGCTTTTGGAATTCCGATTTTACAGAAAGTAGACCCGTCTTTACGGAAAACGCAGGTTTTGATTTTATCTCCCACCAGAGAGCTTGCCATTCAGGTGGCAGACGAAATCCGTAAGCTGGCAAAATATATGCACGGTGTAAAAGTGCTGCCAGTGTATGGTGGACAGGACATTTCCCGCCAGATTAAAGCCCTAAAGGGTGGCGTACAGATTATTATCGGAACACCGGGACGATTGCTGGACCATCTTCGCAGAAAAACCATCCGCCCGGATTTTGTCCATACCATCGTCTTAGATGAAGCGGATGAAATGTTAAATATGGGATTCCGTGAGGACATAGAAACTGTATTAGAATATATTCCGGGAGAGCATCAGACCGTACTGTTTTCTGCAACCATGCCAAAGCCGATTCTTGACATTACAAGAAAATACCAGCATGATGCAGTCAATATCAAGGTTGTAAAAAAGGAACTCACCGTAGCCAACATTGACCAGTACTACTATGATGTAAAGCGCAAGGATAAAGTGGATGTCCTTACGAGACTTTTGGATTATTATAATCCGAAGCTTTCATTGGTATTCTGTAATACCAAGAAAATGGTAGATGAACTGGCAACGGAATTATCCGGCAGAGGCTATAGTGCAGAGGGACTTCATGGAGATATGAAGCAGTCCCAGAGAGACCGGGTCATGAATAATTTCCGGAAAGGAAAGACGGATATTCTTATTGCAACGGATGTGGCAGCAAGAGGAATTGACGTAGATGATGTAGAAGCGGTATTTAATTATGACCTGCCGCAGGATGATGAATATTATGTACATCGAATCGGAAGAACCGGACGTGCAGGCCGTTGTGGTAAGGCGTTTTCTTTTGTAAAAGGCAAGGAAGTCTATAAATTAAAAGATATCCAGCGTTACTGCAAGACAAAGATTTTAGCACAGCCGATTCCATCTACCGATGATGTGGCACAGATAAAGGCTGAAAATATCATGGAACAGATTGGAACTATCATAGAGGAAGAGAATCTTTCTGATATGATAGAGCTGATTGAGAAGCAGGTAAATGAAGCTGATTATACTGCCATGGATATTGCAGCAGCCTTCCTCTATCAGGCAATGGGTGCAGGGGAGAGTTCTTCTGAAAAAGAAGAATACGACTTTGCCAATACCGGTGCAGAAGAGGGAATGGTAAGACTGTTTATCAACATTGGAAAGAAAGATAAGATTAAGCCGGGAGATATTCTTGGCGCCATCGCCGGAGAGTCCGGTATGCCGGGCAGACTGGTGGGGGCCATTGATATGTTTGATAAATATACCTTTGTGGAAGTACCAAGAGAATATGGAAAAGAAGTCTTAAATGCCATGAAGCATGCGAAGATAAAGGGAAAAGCCGTTAATATGGAACCGGCAAATCAGAAATAAACAAAACAAGAGGGACACGATTTACGTGTCCCTCGCAGTTTTTATACTCGTGAAAACATTTTCTTAAGAAGGGGGTTCAAAGGCTGTATATGGGAAGGGTTCAGACCGTTGATGTCAATGGTATAAGAGCCGTTAATCTGTCGTCCCAGACCAAATCCTAAGAGAACCGTCTTGTCAATCTGATACATATCCCCGTAGTTATACTGATTATAAATATCGTCAAGGGAAAACAGTTCATAGGTCGCACCGTTATTTTCCGGCATGGAAAATACCACGGTTTTCACACCGGTCTGTGGATTTACATAAATATCAACAACCTTGAACAGCCGCAGGGATGCAGATACCGCATCGGCTTTCTGGCGTTTCTCCTTTGGAATAAAGAGGTAGCGGAACAGGATAATGCCGCCGAAGATACCAAAGATAGCCAGGAAGAACATTTGAAATTTATGCATAATAGTACCCATTACGATACCATCAAGACCAAAGAGCAGAAGTCCGCTTCCAATCATGACGCCCTGCACCTGGTCATTTTCCAGATTCATCGGAATCAGAAGCAGAACAAATCCCAGCAGAAGAAATGCTGTAAAAAGCCAGACATCGCCTTTGTCACTGAGAGGAATATAGGACTTCGTCAACCAGTCATATTTGACAAGCACATAATTATCAGGGTCACTGTTATTGTAGAAAATCGGAATCTTTTCGCCTTCCATCGGAACATCCTCTTCCGTAAAGACCTCATCGGTAACCGGAGTATAAACCGTTCCGTTCACGTTATAGGTTAAAAAAGCCGAGTAGTGGTAATAAACATTATCATTGCTGTCCTCATGTTTGTATTCCTTCAGAGAGAGAACCTGTGCAGACCAGGTGGTGTAGTTCTTATACTTTGCCCCATAAGTAAAACGATGAACCACTCCAAGATACAGGGCTCCTGCAGTTAAGACCGCCATAACGGCAGCAATAATGTAGATGGTACTCTTTTTCACATATCTTTTTACAATCATAAACCTTCTCCTTCGTATATTATTGATTTACAAAATTTTTAATTTTATCCCGTTTATCGATACCTAACTTTTCCAGAATTCCTGATACATAATGCTTAACTGTGTTTATTGAAAATCCTAAATATTCTGCAATTTCCTGATTGGTCCAGTTCCGGCATGCCAGCATTGCAATGGAAAACTCCAATGGAGACAGGAGATCCGTCACTGTTTTTTGCATCTTAGGATTGTGGATTTTCATCCAGCTACGACTAAATGAGATTATCCCGCCTGCCAACTGCTTATAAATCTCTGGTTCTTTTTTTCGGACACAGACCTCCAATAATCCCTGTAACAGCCCATGATACTCAATAAATGGCTCCCAAAATCTATCCGGTCTGGCCATTTCCCATGCAGAATTTACTGAGTGTATGGCTTCTTTTTGTTCTTTCAGATTAATCTGACACATTGCCTGCACACAGTTCAGATATATTATGGGTATGGGATATGTCGTATCTGCCATCAAAAAAGCTCCCTGAACAAGCCCCTTTGCCCGGGCATATTCCTGCCTTAAATAAGTTTCATGTGCCAGAAGGCTGATTGCAAACAATCTCTGGCCTGTTGTGCCGCTTTGGAATCTCCAATTGTCAGATTGGCAAAGGTATAGAGCATATCTGCAGATAAACGAAGCATGATATCTTCATGTGACAAATATGGTTTCACAGTCTCTGCACACAGTTCTGCATTGGCAGAAAAGTAATAATATTCTGCTAATGCAATCTGTGCTGATTCTTTATCTTCTATTTCTTTAATTACTTTTTCAGCGTTTCCTGGCTCAAATGTGCTTCCGGTTAAAGGAAGTACGGCTCTGTCCGATAATATCATCGTATCCCCGTTCCTTTCAATGAAAAATTTTCCTATCCAAATTTTTCATTGCTTTAATGATTCCGGATATATTTAAGTATATCACAAGTGGGGCATATAGCACATCTTTTCTTCTTAACACCATAATCCCGGTACTCCTTTTTTGGTAACATGACCATCATTTTCTGGTAATACAATGGTTCCATATCAGAGTATTTTTGACGGAATGAAAAATGCTCTCTACATAACGGTTCCTGCAAAATGATACAGTTTGTTATATAGAGAGCATTTTTAGGCATAATATTTATTTACAAATGTTTCTTTTTACGATAATAAACGGTACCAGCAATAATAATTTCTGAAACAATCAGCCATGCCGCCCATACCAAAGGATTATTATAATCCCCTGTCTTTGGAGATTTATCCGTAGTCTGCTTTGTATTATTTTGAGCTGCAGGATGGGTATTTGAGGCTGTAGCCGTTTCCTGATTTTTATTGTCTGGATTCTGGTTTACGCTTGCCTGGATGGTAAACGTAGTACTTGCAGAACCATCTGTCCACAACATTTCCAGGTTATGTGTTCCGGCAGTCAGTGTATTCAGGTAAGAGGATTTCAAAGTAACAATGGTTGAACCGGACTTCACATCATAATTATCTTTTCCAATCTGAACACCATCTACTTTGATTCCGGCAAATTTAGAGAACTCTGCATCCACCCGGATGGTAAGGCTGTTGCCACTCTGCAGGACATAGCTGCTTTCAGTTCCTTCTATAATTTTATAAGAAGTTTTGGCTTCTTCAGTTCCGGTTTTTACCAGCGGGATTTCGACTGCAGTTTTAGCATAATTACAAACTGTACACTGCTCATGCTTAGAACCTTTTTCCGTAGACGTAGCTTCCTTGTCGATTACCCAGGTAAAGCTATGTCCGGATTGATTTATTTTTTCACCACATTCACAGGTATTCCAATGATTATCCGCATCGGAATGCCATCCTGTACGGTCTGCTGTATGCTCTGCTGATTTTGCGATTACAACATCCAAAGAAGTAATCATATTTGCTCCACTTGCATCACTGAAATAACCACCGCAATTTGCACAGACCCAATATTGTATATTTCCCTCTGTCAGATGAGTTGCTTCTTTTCTGTCAACCTTAGACAGTGTATGTCCGCCAAGATAACTGCCGCAGATATTTGAGAGCAGGGAGGTTGTGTCTGCTGCCTTAATCTGGTTGGAACCAGGTGTTCCACTATCCGCACCTACAGCATTGAGTGAAGGGTTCTTCTTTTTATCAAAAGCGCAGCCAGCAGTGGTGCCATTATTATCATATCCAATGAATCCACCCGGTGCAATTGTTGGATGAGAACCTGTTACAGTACCTGCAGCATTACAGTTCTGAATATTTCCTTTGGTATTTGTACCGGAAAAGCCACCGGTTTTCGGCTCCCAGCCTGCCACCGTACTCTTTACATTACCATAGGAAACACTGTTACGAATCTTTCCTTTTTCCAGATATCCGACAAAACCACCGGTATTCCAGTTATTTGCCTCAACATTGCCATAAGATGCACAATGCTCTATTTCCACACTGGCGTCGGACTCAAATACACATCCGGCAAACCCGCCGGTTGACCATCCTCCGGATACGCTGCCTTTGGCGGTACAGTTTTTGTAGGAGCCCTGGAAAACATTTCCGATGAATCCACCACTGATACACCTTCCTGTCACAGTAACATCCGCGGAACAATCCGAAACATGGGCACGGCTTGCATCACCAATCAGCCCTCCGGCATACATCTTGGAGTCTACCTGTCCGGTTCCCTGACAGTTTTCTACTCCAACAAAGGTAGCTCTGGAACCACCCATCGTTGTAAGCGAACCTACCAGCACTCCGGCACCGTAAATATCCGGACTGGCATTTGCATCCGTGGAATTTCCGGCATAGATGGTAGCATTTTCAATACAGAAATTTTTCAGTACTGTTTCATCAGATACAGCTACTACGACACCAAACAAGCCGGCACAGACGTTATTTCCCCGTTCATCCACATATAAGCCTGTAATGACCTGATTATTTCCATCGAAATATCCTGAAAAAGCTCTGGAACTTGCATTTCCATAACCGATAGGAATCCATCTCTTTCCGCTCAAATCAATTGGAGCGGTCAACTTAAAATATTCCCCCGAATGTGTTTGCTCAGGTACTCCAGAATTTACTTCTGATGCCAGCTTTGCAAGCTGTCCTGCCGTAGCAATCTGATATGGATCATCCTTTGTACCGCTGCCGCCAGCAAAGTCAGCTGCTGTAAAATCTGTCCATTTCTCTGTTGTAACATCTGCCCGGGAAGTTATCGGTGTCAGTGTAAACAACATACAGACTACCAAAACCAAACCTAGTAACTTTTTTCTTTTTCCCATAATTCGTCCTTTCCTTTTAATGATTTTTAGTAAGATTCAAACCGACAAAATCAAGGTTTACGATTTTATTTTACCAATTTCATTTTTCTTTGGACATGCCCGTTTTGATAGAAAAAAGTGCCTGTTTTATTGTATTTAATCTATAATTCCGGAATCGGAAATAATTCTTCCGGGGTACCAAAGTGGGCACCCAGAGGGTTCATATATTTTGTCCACTGAAGTTTCGTCTCGTCAATGTACATATTTTCCTCATCACCAATGCCATAGTTTGGAATGCCGTTATTAGTGCCCTCTAAGAAGTCTTTAAAAGCATCTACATCAAGGTCACCGTTCAGATAATCCATCCAGAAATTGTCATGGGCTGCAAATAAAAGCTTGTCCATTCGTGGAGAAGCCCAGCCTAAGAAATCACAGGCAGCCTCATACTGGGAATCGTCTTCAAATTCAATTTTCCATTCGTAAGTATCAGCCCCATTTTTGATGCAGCGGATACCTTTTTCATCCATGGCAACCATATAAAATACATCTTCCGCATCTTCATCAGATTCATTTGTGGCATCTGTCGGAAACGTAACCTTAAGGGTATCGGATAAAAGCATATCGATAAGAGGCTGGGATGGTGTATTATTTACAATGCTTTTCTTTGCTGTCTCTGCCATTTCCTTATCCTTAACTTCTTCGTCCTCTTCAATAGCTTCCTGTAAAGCTTCTTCCGCTTTATCAAAGGAGTCTAACATCTTGTCCCATTCCTTCATGCTGAAAGACTGACCACCGATTTGAAAGCTCTCTTCGGTTTCACCATTTTTCATTTTGTTATAAATATTTTCTTTCCATTTTGCAATTTCTTCAGCCGGATTTACCGTAGCTGCAGAATCCTCATCCTCATTCATTTCAGAAAGCTTTTCCTGCACAAGCTGTTGAAAATGAGTCAGCCATTCGTTATCCTCAGTATTGTTATCCGGGTCAGTGGACAGAAAACCGAGGTAGTCCATTGGGGAGTTGTTGTTCCATATTGAGTTAATTGCCATAAGAGCTCCTTTCAGAAGTTGTTGTCTGGTGATTGCAAAAGAATATTTGTAACTTGTAAAGATTTCAGGGATTCAAAGTGCATTCTGGGTTTATCTGGCGTAAAATGCCAGCAGTTCTTAGGTACATGTTTTTCTTGCTGTCAGGCTGTCTTTCCGTTGCTTTGACACAATCGCAGTACTGTCCGTCGGGTACGGATGCGGATAAAGCCTGCAAGGGGCACTAAGAATTTCGGCAGGATAATCTTTTGTCTGGCAATCGGCGCAAATTCACATCCGTGTTCATATGCGCCTCGCCGGCACTTCCCTGTGCCGGCGTTGCCTGTTGCCAGACGAAATTCCAAGTGCCCCTAACAGCCTTTAAGATGCATCCGCACTTCGACGAACAGTCCTGTGATTTGTCAAACATTGGAAAGACCGGCTTAATAAACAAAAGAAAAACATGTATCTTAGAGCTGCGGTATTTTATGTCAAAACCCAGATACACTTTGAATATCCTGATAAATTTACAATCCATACATTTTTGCAATCATCAGAAAAAAATAAAGACACTTTATCTCAATCAATCCCTTGAAATAAAATGCCATCCATGTAATAACTTTATCGACCAATCGATTTAAATACATTAGAAGAAAATGTTGATTTCTTCAAAAAATACAGGTAGGATAGAAGAAAAGGAGTAGGAGGACGGGCAGTATGGGAAAAATCATTTTTCTGGATGTTGACGGAACCTTAGTGGATTATGAAAATCATTTGCCGGAATCAGCAGTTCTTGCGGTGCGGAAGGCAAGAGAAAACGGACACAGAGTGTATATCTGCACAGGAAGAAGTAAAGCAGAAGTCTATGAGAATATCTGGAAAATCGGACTGGATGGAATGATAGGCGGAAACGGAAGTTATGTGGAAGATCATGGACATGTGGTTATGCACCAGATGATTACGCCGGAGCAGTGCCGCCATATTGTGGACTGGTTAAAGGAGCGCGGACTGGAATTTTATCTGGAAAGTAATGCAGGACTGTTTGCAAGTGCCGGATTTGAAGAGGCTGGAGAACCTGTGATTCAGGAATATTCCAGGCGGAAAGGCAAAGAGGGCGCAGATAAAATAAAGGTACGGGATGCATTTCCGGAAATGATTTTTGATGGAGAGCTGTACCGGGATGATGTAAATAAAGTAAGCTTTATCTTAAATCAGTATCAGGATTATAAAGATGCCGTGACCGAATTTTCGGATTTGCAGGCTGGAACCTGGGGCGGAGCCGGCGAAATTGCATTATTTGGAGATTTGGGTGTAAAAAATATCACCAAGGGCAATGCCATTGCGCATCTGTTAGAATATCTTCATGCAGATGTGGCAGATACCATAGCTTTTGGGGATGCCAAAGTGGATATTCCTATGTTAGAATACTGTGGCTATGGTGTTGCCATGGGAAGCGGCGGAGACGAGATAAAGGCTATGGCAGATTATGTCACCGGGGATGTGGATCAGAATGGATTGTATGATGCATTTGAAAAATTGGGGCTGCTATGAAGAAAAATATTGGTATATTTTTAGTGATGTGTATCATGTTGACTGCATGTAAAAATGATAAGTTTCCTTATGATGATGAACTGGATGATTCGGAAAAGAATGAAATAAGTACAGAGTATGACTCGTTAATTGACAGAAAAATTGCCAATACAAAAGATGAAAAAATAAATATCGGCTATGATGAAGCACTTTCTGAGTATGAAGGGTATCTTGATAATGTAAAATTATTTGAGGAAGGCTATAAAAATCAGGATTACGATGGAGATGGAAAAACAGATCGTATTTTCCAGTATTTCAGAAATGATAATAAGAAAGTATATACGATTTGCTTTGGAAATGGTGACCACCTTGAATTGGGAGCATTTGATGATACATTTCTCGGTCTTGAAGTATGGGGAGCGGATATTACCGGAGACGGGAAAAATGAGATCGTCTTTTGTGGAGAGCATACAGGAAATACATGGATACAGAGTGGAAGTGAAATTGCAATCTGGAGAAAAGATGGCAGTGAGTACACAAGAATGAATCTGCCGGGAAAGCAAACCAGAATGCGATATTCTGCAGGATATGATATTTATATTGAAAAGGCGGAGCAGGAAAATACAATTCTTGTTACCTGTCCTGAATTGGGATTGGAAGAGGAATATGTTCTACCTGAAAATCAAAGAGAAGAATTTGATAGTTGTTATAAAGACTTAAAAGTTGGAGAAAGGATATTGAGTTCTTCAAAAGCATGGAAAATAGCAGTGGATGGAGATGATATATTTTTATATGAAGCGTTTTTAGACAGACAGACTGCAGCAGTTAAGATAAAAATGCAATGGAAAGAAAATAAATTTGAAGTAATGAATACGGAAATTTTAGAAGAGTATTTATAATGCATAAACAATGGCTGAAATGCAATCGCACAGGGTTGTTTTCTCATTGGTGTTTGGAGCTGTTTGCATTAGGGAAGCAGCAAGCAGATAAAATAAGTAAAGAAAGTTTAGGAGGACAAAATGAGTAATAACGTAACAGAAAAGAAATGGTGGCAAAGTGCAGTAGTATATCAGATTTACCCAAAAAGTTTTCAGGACAGTAATGGAGACGGAGTCGGTGATTTAAGAGGAATTATGGAGCGGCTGGAGTACCTTGGAAAGCTTGGTATTGATGCAATCTGGTTATCACCGGTCTGCAAATCCCCGCAGGCGGACAATGGCTATGACATTTCTGATTATCAGGATATTGACCCGATGTTCGGCAGTGTGGAAGATATGGAAGCTTTAATTAAAGAAGCAAAGAAATACAACATCCGCATCATTATGGATCTGGTTTTAAATCATACCTCCAATAAACACAGATGGTTTGAGGAAGCAAAGAAGAGTAAGGATAACCCATATCATGATTACTATGTGTGGAGAGATGGGGAAGAAGACGTAGAGCCAAACGATATGAAAGCCGTTTTCGGTGGAAGTGCATGGGAATGGGTACCGGAAATAAAGCAGTATTATTTCCATCAGTTTTTGCCGGAACAGCCGGATTTGAACTGGGAAAATCCGCAGGTGCGAAAAGAAATATATGACATGATTTTATGGTGGATGGAAAAAGGAGTTGGCGGCTTCCGACTGGACGTAATCGACCAGATTGCAAAAGAACCGGATAAGAAAATTACCATTAACGGTCCAAGACTTCATGAGTATTTCCGTGAAATGAGCAAAGAAACTTTCCAGAAGGGAGATTTAATTACCGTAGGAGAAGCCTGGGGTGCAGACCCGGAGCGGGCAAAGCTTTACAGTAATCCGGATGGAAGCGAATTTTCCATGGTATTCCAGTTTGAACACATCGGGCTGGATCAGCAGGAAGGCAAGGATAAATGGGATCTGGCACCGCTGCCATTCTTGAAATTAAAACAGATTATGAACCGCTGGCAGACAGAGCTTTATAACTGTGGCTGGAACAGCCTTTTCTGGAACAACCACGATTTGCCGCGTATCGTATCCCGTTGGGGCAATGATAAGGAGTACCGGATAGAGTCTGCAAAAATGCTGGCAATTTTATTACATGGAATGCAGGGTACTCCGTACATTTTCGAAGGCGAAGAGCTGGGTATGACAAACGTCCGCTATAATATCGAGGATTACCGGGATGTTGAAATCCAGAATGTATACAAGGAGCGTATCGCAGCAGGCTATGATAAGGAAGATGTTATGAATTCCATTTATGCCAAGGGACGTGATAATGCCAGAACACCAATGCAGTGGGATGATACGGAAAATGCCGGATTTACAACAGGCACACCTTGGATAAAAGTAAATGACAACTATAAAACCATCAATGCCAAGAGCCAGGTAGATGACCCGGATTCCATTTTCAACTGCTACCGGAAGCTGGTAAGCTTTAGAAAAGAGTATCCTGTTTTGGTGGACGGCAGCTTCAAATTACTGTTAGCCGAGGATGAAAATATCTTTGCATATGAGCGTAAAAATGCGGATGAGACACTGCTTGTTGTCTGCAATTTCTATGGCAATACTGTGAAAATGCCTTTGACGGAAGAGACAGAGGATATGGAGCTTCTCATTTCCAACTATAAAGAGACAGAGGATTCTTCCGTGCTTCGTCCGTATGAAGCAAGAATGTACTATAAAAAAGTTGACAAATGTGAAGAGAACTAGTAGTCTGGATATATAAAAGCCAGATGGGGGAGTAAGTTATGAAAAGGGAAGTACAGGAAATAAAGTGCATAGAAGATGTAATAGCAGAGCGCAATGGATAATTGCGCTCTTTTTTTGCTTTACAGGAAATTGCTTTCCTGTAAAGTAAAAAATGCATGCTTGTATGCAGATTTGATGAGGAATGGGAAAAAGGAGTATTACAGGTTATGGGAGAAACAAAGGATAAGGTGCAACTATGGGAAGAGTTAGAAGAATTAGAACGGGATCTTTTGCATGTAGTAAATGGGATAGAAGAACAGCAGAATGAAGAGTTGTATCAATATTTAGTACAGGAAGAGAATCTTACTGCAATGCCACTGTTGTGGCAGATGCTGCAGGAACAACAAGAATTTGCGGTTCAGACCAATCGGGAGTATGAGGAGTGGAAGGAAGAAACACTTGATCAGTTGAGACGTGAGAAGGACAGATACCGTGAGCAGATACAGAAAGAAGAAATGAGTTATGAGAAAGGGGAGCAGGGAGTATGTCATGGGAATCGTTGGTAATTGAAGGAGATAAAATCTGTCAGCAGGCAGATGAAATGATAAATGCGCTGGAAAAGGATAATGAGAATCTGCAGCTGGTTTGTGAAAATCTGAGTTATGTTCAGACAGAGGATAGTCTGCATGGAGTATCCTGGACGCAGGAAAAGGAAAAAAGTGAGGCATATACCTTAATATTGCAGGGGATGATTTGTGCAAATGAATGCATGATATCAGACAGTCAGAAACTAAAGGATATGACAGGAAACATGTCATTTAGTGGAACAGCGGTATCACTGCTGCTGGCATATGAAAATCAGACAATTACAACCTGTGAGAGCCGGTTAAACAGTCTTCGGAAAGTACAAAAGAGACTGGAACAGAAAAAATTATCCATATGGCAGACAAATCGCTGTATTTCAAACACAGAAAGAATGATAGGGGATGCAAGAAATGTAATACAAACCTGTTATAGCAATATAGAACAGGCAGAGCATCTTGTAAGTGCAACACTGGGACTTTATCGGGAAGCGGAACATCTTTATCAGGTTGTCAATCAGGGACTTTCCTATATTAATACGGGAAATTATGAAACGTTGGAAGACTGTGGCTTGACACAGTTTCTAATGAATGAATGGGATAAGCTTCCCAAAAGATTAGAAATAAAATACAAAGAATATTTACGGCAGAATGGATTTACAGAAGAACAACTGGAATTTATTCCGGAGTTGGGATATAGCTATGAAGAAATCCAAAAAATGTGGAAAAATTTTTCGAAGGATACAGACCGGCAATTTCTTTATGATTTGTTAGAAGGAACAGAGAAAGGCTATAAGGCAGCTTTTTCAATTGATCCGGATTCACTTTCAGATGAAATGACGCTTATTCTGGCAGATTATGCATGGAGGTTATTCCCGGAGGATTTACCGGCAGATGAAAATAATGCAATGGTGAAAAGATTGCAGGCATTTAATAATGCAATTCTGTCACAGGACATGCATATAAGAGACAGTATGGGGGAAATTACATCTGTTTTATATCGTGACAGATATATGGAAAGGCTGTGTGCAGGAAGTATCATGCAGGTGAATGGAGATATGCTGTGTCTGGCAGCTATTTCGCCAGAGGATAACCCGGAAGCATATACCAATTTGTATCTGGAATACAAGCGGAAGTTTGCGGTAATGAATTTATGGAAAATAGAGGACATATTGATTCATGAAATAGAAGAAAGCGGACCTGCATTGGAGTTAAAGATATCCGGATTAAATATAGTTCAGAATAGGATTGATTTTAATTTCAGTTATTTAAAGGATGGAGAAATAGTAACAGATACCATTAATACGAATATGCTTGAAAACGGTCAGGGAGTTTTACAGACAAAGGATATTGAAAAAAGGGAAAAATTAAAGGAAGAGCAGACAAAGAGAATAAAAAGTATCATTCTGGACTGGATGCAAACGGCAGTGGATTTGGCATTGGTAGAGATAGCACCGGAATTGGTACTGATATCAAATCTTGCCGGAATGTTAATGTTTGAGGACAATAAGGAGTTGGATGGTCTGCCGGAATTAAGTGATGATATTTATAAGAAAAGTGGTTTGAGTATATCACAGGAAACGATAAATGACATAATAGGTCTGTATAATGCTTATAAAGATTTTGAAAAGGAAGAAGAAGAAACAGATCTAACCGGGAAGATGAGCTGGTTTGGTATGGGATATCGATACAAGAAAGATGGAAAAAAAGAAATTTCTTCTTGTGGAATATACAATCCAAATGTATTACGGACACTTAATAATTGGAGCAAAGATGGAATTGCCAGTTGGATGGAGATAGAGCCTGAAACAATAAATGAAATAAAAGAGGATATAAATAATGACAAGAATTTATCGGAAGAAGAAAAAAATAATATGTTAATTCTTTTGGATGGAGGCGATATTCAGAGCATGGGATTTGGAGACTTCCACAATGCAATAGATAATATTGAAGCAACAGGAATTAGTATAGGTTCTATAAAAACAAAGTGGGATGATTATATTTTGGAGCAGAATCAGAAATACAGTGGTGTAGAAACAGGAGGACTATAAGACAATGGAAAGAGCGGGTAAGATATTTCGAAAGATAGGAAAAACATTAAAGTGGATTCGCCCAACATTAATAGAGCTGATTTTGGTGTTTGTTCTTTGTACCAATATTTCAGATGAGCTAAAACGCTGGAAGGATGTATCTTATGAACAGATTGAAAATGTAGACGACTATACTGCAATCCAGAGTACAGAAAATTCTAAAGATGTCTGTATCATTGGAGATAGTCGGGATATAAGTGCAACTACACAAGATATATGTGGAAAATATATTATTAGTACCAGGACGAAGGGATGGCACAAATATATTAGTCCATATTATGCAGGAATCGGGTATAAAGTATATATGGCAAAATATGAAGTAGAAGTTTATGATGCAGAAAAAGGAGAATTAGTAGAGACGGTAGATGTAAAAAAATTATTAGAGCCGTATAGTGACAGATATGAACCATATGGTAGGAAACGGGTGGATTATGTATATATCAGAGAGAACTCAAAGGGAGAAATTCTGATATACGTGTTGTTAGATGAATTAGGAACTGCTTATATGGAGCAGATAAATAAAATACTGGAAAATCATGAGAAAACATTTGATATATTTCATCCATATCTCTGTTATAATCTGAATACAAAGCATAGCAGCATTGTAGAATTAGGCGGAGAACCACTAAGTAATACCAGAATTGGTAAGTGGATACAAAGCTGGGGGATATTTTATCTATCGGATGGAATATTTTGCACAAATAATGGATTTTCGGAGGAAGAAAACTCAGAAATGGATTTTTATCTATATTGTGGGCAACAGGGAACCCCTGGTACTGCAAGAGTAGTGATTCCAACATCAGCATTACCAGAGCATAATAAAGAATTGTATAAAAGATATCCGGGGTTAAAGGAATATCGCAATCAGGAAGGCAAAGAGGTACTGTTCTTTTTGCATGATTATATAGAGCCGAAGGATTTTTTTCCTCTTTTAGTGGATGACAGAGATGGAGTGTCTTTTGATGGGCTGGTATTGAATGCAGATCAGGCGAAAGATGGACAGGTTCATGAAATTAATAGCTTTGAAGATTATGACCAGTATGCGAAAGAAGAAGAGAGGAAATCGTTATGCAAATAAAAAGCAATGAGGATACAGCAAGACAGATGGGAGAGCGCCTGGAGATGGCAGGACATTTAGAGGCAATCCCGGTATATTATGCGGAAGAAAGTAATCTTCCGGCAGCATTATATGGAAGACAGATTTATGAGAAAAAGAATGGTCTTATGAATAGTCTGGGAGAAAAGGTAAGAGCAAGAGGATGTGCAATAGTTGGCATTGGAGCGGCTCTTGCAACGGAGGAAGCAGCCCAGGCAACACGAATCGCAATAGAAAATAAATAGGAGAAGCTTGGAATGATAGAAAAGACAATTACGATAATTGATGAAACAGATGATGACAGACGCAGAAGCGAGAGACAGAAGCTTAACGATGAGGCGGAAAAACTGGAGCATTTCACGGGAGTAAAACAGTTAATTGTAACAATTCCTGCCTTTTTGATAATATATGCCTGCTATATGATTCTGTTTTGGATAGAAAAATTTATTCGATATGGAGTTGTACTAATTGGTGTAATCATAGAATATCTCATTCGAATTTGTTATAAAAAATACTTATTGATACGTCATGAGAAATGTGTAAATGGAATTCAGGAATCCATAGATCATTGGGACATTGCAGAAAAGGTGCTTGCATTTGCCCGGCAGGAGAATGTCAGGGTAAAGGCAGAGGAGAACTGGAAAGAGATAAAATTGGTGAGTGGAGACAATCAGGAACTGCCAATAGAATGTAAGGTAGAAAAGAGCGCGGAGAATGTACAGCCGGAGCTTTATGTCCGGAATCTGGAATTAGTATTAAAGGTTTCTGAGTAAAAAAATACCAATTTCTGCATAAATGTTGGAAATCCAACAGTCAGTCACTCCGTTATCTGCTACAATATGGATAAACCCACCGAAAAGGTTTATACAAATCAGATAAAGAAAAGATAAGGAGCACAAAAATGGCAGATTTATTAAAAAATATTTCCAAGAAAGAAGTTTTAAATTTAAAAGAAGAAGTAGCATATCAGGATGGACAGATTGTAAGTAAGACACTGGCACAGAATGATGCAGTAAGCGTAACCTTATTTTCCTTTGCAAAGGGCGAGGAAATCAGCACACACGCTTCCGGCGGAGACGCCTTTGTAACCTGTCTGGATGGAGTTGGAGAAGTAACCATTGATGGTGAGAAATTCCAACTGACGGAAGGACAGTCCATTGTAATGCCGGCAGGACATCCACATGCCGTATATGGAAAAGAGCAGTTTAAAATGCTTTTAGTCGTAGTATTCTAAGAAGAAGTAAGTATTAAAATACCGCCACATACATAAGACAAAGCCATCATCAGATGTGCGTATTGCCTGTGTATGTGGCGGTTTTGTGTTGCCAGATGTCCGCAAGAGCTGACGTTATATCGATAAGACATTGTTTAATAATACATCTTTGCAGCCTGTTTCCGTTCCCGGTATTCCTGTGCACTGACCGGTGTAATCATACCGCAGCTTTCGCACATAATGCCACGCTGTTTCTGGTGGCTGAAAATCGGAATATAGAAAAGGGTTGCCTGATTTAACTGTCTGCAAAGGGTATGCATGACATTATGCCGGCAGTTTGGGCAGACAGAAGTGCCAACCGGGCCTTCACGTTTAAAAACTGTTCTTGTACCGTAGATAATTACCATGTCATAACACCTCCCTGATGAATATTTGCTTTTAACTGATTAAGAACCTGATCAAAATCTTTGCTTTTTCCACTGTGAGCGGCAACCAGAGTACGTTTACCATCTGCAGTTTCCAGTGCAATATAGCTGGTTGTTGTCGGGTCACCATTTAACATGTTACATTTGAAAACGTTCGTAATATCGTCTAAAGGAGTGACATAGAAGCCTTCCTTTGTATTGTTGTAATCCAATATGAAATGATTGGAAACAGCAACGCCAAGCTTTGGTGAAAAAATGCGTGGGCTGTTGGCAAAATCAGAGTAAATCCGCTGCAGACCGCCATTCTGTTCTAAGAGAGCAATCTTTTTCTTAACGGCCTTTTTCTTGTTGCCGCCTGCTGAAAAAATAATAATACCAAGAACTGTAAATACGGCAGCAATCACATAGAGTACAATGCTGTTTTCAACGGCTGTGTGTGTGGTATCCAGATAATGGTCACCAAAGTACTCGTCATAGTTGTAAGTAGTAATGTCCAGTCCGGTATCAGAAAGATAATCCACCAGATAATGAGCTGCCTGAGGAGGCATGCTGGTGCTTTTTCCCCGGATCGTGTGAGCAGGTAAGCTGTCGAGAACAGTGTCATCTACGTCTACACCATAGACCGGAAGGGAAGTTTCTCCCTTGGTAGCAATGATACTCCAGTAACCTTCAGAATCCTCTGCAATATAGAATTCTGTGTGATCTTTTCCATCAGAAGTAAGCTCCGCAAATGGCCCCATTACATAAGTAACTTCCATTGTTGCGTAACCATCGGTCTGTGCGTCAAACGGATCATAAGCAGTAATCCACATCAGAAGACCGAAGGCAAGGAAAACGCCACCTAATACAAAGAAAATAATCAGTGCAGCGGTGTTTTTCCCACAGACTTTCAATAAATCCTTTTTAAATTCTTCCATTTTCTTTTTTCTCCCGTGTATTTTTTTAAACCAATTCTATCATGGCATAAGAGGAAGAATTATGCAACAGATATAAGGAAGATTATTCTTTCATCACCAGCCATCTGCATTTACTGAGGGCTTTTCCGAGACACAGGTAAATAATATAGAAAAGGATGCCGATGAGGAAAGTGGCAGCTGCCCAGCGCAGATGCTTAAACAGGTAAATATATGGATGCTCATAGAGCAGGGTAATCCAGTCCTGTGTATTCCAGAGACTGTAAGCGAAAGCATTATCATGTAAAAGATAAACCATAAAAGTGGAAGCTCCCACAAAATTAATCATGCGGCTGCATGGAATATGGATGCGCCGGAAGATTTCAAACAGAGAAAGTCCCACAAGAATCGGAATAATGCTATAGTCTGAAAAGGAAGGAATCTTCTGGATAAAAATGTCTTTGCTTTCATTTAAAAAGTAAGTCTGAATATTGGTCTGTGTTACATTATAAGCAGAAATGTAAATAAACAGGAAGGAAACTGCAATAATCAGATAGAGGCAATAAGTTCTGATTTTCCCAAATGGATTGTAAAGGTGGATAAAACCGCCCAAGGCATATAAGAAAATACCGGTCAGCAGTGTCCGGAGTCCGTTAGCCAGGGAATTTGCCATACTTCCGGTCCAGCGGAACTGGATAAATGCAAATAATACAATCAGAAAGGTAAAATATTTCTGCTTGTCCAGTTTTGCCAGAAACTTGTTTAAAAAGAGGTAAGCGATTACTATAATGAAGAAATAGTAGCCCACAAACCAGGACATACTGTTAAATTTATTGATGTTGACCAGTTTTAAAAAGACACTGTCAGTCATGCGGTACCAGAAGGAAGATACCAGTGTCAGGGAAACTGCGGCAAAACCAAGCTGTAACAGCAATTTCTTGGAAATTTTGGCAAGATTAATTCCGTTTCCCTTTGAAACCATAAAGTATCCGGAAATCGTAATGAAAATAACATTTCCGATTTTTCCCATTGGAGCAAAGGTGGAAAGAAGCAGGAGCTTCTTATAAAAAACAGGTTCACAGAACAGTCCGTTATTCATACGCAGCATGGAAGCAGTGTCTGTTAACTGTACCTTAACGCAGTGGTCAGAAATATGAAAAATAATAATCATAAACATAGCCAGAATACGCAATAATTCAATGTTGGAACTTCTGGTTTTAGCTGGTGTCATGTTGTCTAATCTCCTAATCCTAAAATGAAATACCATGCTATTATAATACAGATAGCTTTAAGATGCCACTATTTCCAGCAAAAGTGTGTTATAATGAGCAGTGCCAGTCAGGGAAAATCTTTGATTTTCGAGAGGGCACTGCTGGAAATGTGCTAAGCAGTAAAAAATAGCCCCGGCAGAAAGGAATACACATATGGCAAAGGAAAAGATAGATGAGGGACTGATAGGAAATGAAAAAATCGAACAGGCGATTGCCGGCTTGCAGCAGGAGGCAACACCGGAACAGTTAGCCCATACACTGACGGTAATCCGCCGGCGGATGCAGGAAGGCGGTCAGGTGATTGTGGCAGTGGAACCACCGAAGGGTGGAAGCCAGATGCTGCTACAGGCGATTGAGACAGATGGTAAGACCTGGTGGGCAGCCTTCAGCAGCTTTGAAGAAGAATTGAAAGGCGGCGGAAGTGTGAAATCCACATTCTTAGCTGATATAGAAAAGCTTTTTCAAGGAGCATTGCAGGCAGAGGGAATCGAAGGAGTCATTTTAAATCCGTGGAACCGTACCATAATGCTGGATAAGAATCTGATACAGATTGTGCTTGGCAGCAGATAGATATGTGGATAAGTAAACGTCAGAGAAGAAAAAGAGTGGAAAGAAGGAAAGAAGATTGAATTATGCAGAATGTATCGAACAGGCAAGAGGAAGAATTGGAAATTATTGCAAGGCGTGTGTAGAATGCAACGGACGCGCCTGCCGGAATCAGATGCCGGGACCCGGTGCAAAGGGAATCGGCGATACTGCCATGCGTAATTATGATAAATGGAAAGAGATTCGTGTGCAGATGGATACCATTGTGGAAAATGCTCCGGTGGATACTTCGCTGAAATTATTTGGAAAAGAGTTTAAATATCCGTTCTTTGCAGGCCCGGTAGGAGCGGTGAATCTGCATTACGGAGACTGTCTCAATGACATTTCCTATAATGATATTCTGGTATCGTCCTGTGCGGAATGCGGCATTGCAGCTTTTACCGGGGATGGTACAGACAGTAATGTCATGGTGGCAGCTACAAAGGCAATTGCCAAAGAACAGGGACTTGGAATTCCAACGGTAAAGCCATGGAATCTTGAAATCATCAAAGAAAAAATGGCACTGGTGCACGAAGCGAAAGCCTTTGCGGTAGCCATGGATGTAGATGCAGCAGGCTTGCCGTTTCTTAAGAATTTGGAGCCGCCGGCAGGCAGCAAGACCGTGGAAGAACTGCGGGAAGTGGCAGAGTTTGCCGGAGTTCCGTTTATTGTAAAAGGAATTATGACTGTAAAAGGAGCTTTAAAGGCAAAAGAAGCCGGGGCTGCCGGAATTGTGGTATCGAACCACGGTGGCAGGGTATTAGACCAGTGCCCGGCAACAGCAGAAGTCTTAGGCGGGATTGCGGATGCAGTGAAAGGCTCCATGAAAATTCTCGTAGACGGCGGAATCCGCTGTGGAACGGATGTATTTAAGGCAATTGCCTTAGGTGCAGATGCGGTAATTATCGCAAGACCGTTTGTGACAGCGGTTTACGGTGGCGGCAGGGAAGGCGTAGCGTCTTATGTTGCCAGGATAGGAACCGAATTAGAAGATACCATGAAAATGTGTGGCGTACACAGCCTGGCAGAGATTACAAGGGATTGTATATGGACAAAAGCATAGAGTGGAGCATGAAAACAAGAGAAGAAATATTAGCATACGGACTGTCTTTCCCGGACACCTATCAGGAGGCACCGTTCCATGACCGGAACTGGCAGCTGGTGCGCATAGGGGCAAGCAAAAAGGCATTTCTCTGGACTTATATGCGGGATGGATTTCTCAATCTGAACGTAAAAGCAGACCCTCAGTGGAGAGATTTCTGGCGGAGTGCCTATCCTGCGGTCATTCCGGGGTATCATCAGAATAAGGAACACTGGAATACCATAATCGTGGATGGCACAATCCCGGATAAAGATATCTGCCGCATGATAGCAGAAAGCTATGATTTAGTAACGGACAGCCCTACCAGACGGATTTATGAAGCAGTAAAGAAAATTCCGAGAGGACAGGTGGCAACCTATGGACAGGTGGCGGAGCTTGCCGGAAACAAGCGGATGTCAAGAGCTGTGGGAAATGCCCTGCATAAGAATAAAGACCCGGAAAACATACCATGTTACCGGGTGGTAAATGCAAAAGGAGAGCTTTCCGGATCCTTTGCCTTTGGCGGCGAGAATGAACAGGCACGCCGCCTGATGGCAGACGGTATAGAAGTAGTGGACGGAAAAGTAGATTTAAAACGTTTCGGAATGAAAATAGAGAAAACGGATTAAATTACTGGAACATTAGAGAACCTTTTCTCCGGTTAGCGGGTCCGTGATTTCTAACAGGGCTAAAATCAGTGCCATACGGACATATTTTCCGTTCTGTACCTGTTGGAAATAAGCGGCGCGCGGGTCGGAATCCACATCAACAGAGATTTCATCGACTCGTGGAAGCGGATGTAAAACCGGCATATCGGAAGGAGCCAGTTCTAATTTTTCTTTATTTAAAATGTAGGTATCTTTTAACCGGATATAGTCTTCCTCGTTGAAGAAACGCTCTTTTTGGACACGGGTCATATAGAGAACATCCAGCTTTGGAAGTGTTTCCTCTAAGTTAGAGACTTCCCGATAGGTGCTGTGGGAAGTCTTTAAGGTTCTTTCAATCATATAGTCCGGAATGCGGAGTTCTTCCGGAGAAATGAAATAGAATTCGTTACCCGGATAGCGTACCAGACTGTTTACCAGGGAATGAACGGTTCTTCCGAATTTTAAATCACCACAGAAGCCTACCGTCAGGTGGTCAAGCCGTCCCTTGCGCTGGCGTATGGTTAATAAGTCAATCAGGGTCTGGGTTGGGTGATAGTGTCCGCCGTCACCGGCATTAATGACCGGAATGGTTGCATACATAGAGGCGCAGAGCGGTGCTCCTTCTTTTGGATGACGCATGGCAATAATATCTGCGTAGCAGCTTACTACCCGGACGGTATCGGCAACGGTTTCTCCTTTGGTAGCACTGGACTGTTCCGCACCGGCAAATCCCAGTGTCTGACCACCAAGACTTAACATGGCGGATTCAAAGGACAGTCGGGTTCTGGTGCTTGGCTCATAAAAGAGTGTAGCAAGCTGTTTCCCTTCTGCAAGGTGGGCATAAGCCTCTTTGTGGGTACCAATCCGGTCTGCAAGATCCAGAATACGAGTTGTTTCTTCTTCCGTAAGGTCCAGTGGACTGATTAGGTGTCTCAAAGCCATTCCCCCTTTATCATGTATTCATTTCGTTCTGCACCAGTGGAAATAAACTGGATATCGCAGTCTAAAAGGCGTTCTAATGTTTCAATGTATAATCTGGCATTTTCCGGTAAATCTTCATATTTGCGGCAGGCAGAAATATCCTGTTTCCAGCCCGGAAGCATTGTTACAACCGGAGAGAAGCTATCGATATTTTCGGTAGGGTCGAAGACGGTTGTGGTCTTATGATTTCTTTCATAAGCAGTAATGACAGGGATTTCTGTCAGAGAGCTTAAAACATCAAGCTTCGTTAAGGCAATTTTATCTGCATGCTGGCATTTCAATCCATAACGGCTGGCAACGGCATCAAAAGGTCCGACTCTACGTGGACGACCGGTGGCAGCACCGTATTCATTTCCAAATTTACGAAGGATGTTGCACCAGTCTTCGGACATGGCTCTTTCTGCTACGAAAGGTCCGGCTCCCACACAGGTGGAATATGCTTTTAGGACACCCACAACATGGTCTAGGGATTCACCCGGGATACCGGCTCCAATCGGACCATAGGCGGAAATGGTGGAGGAACTTGAAGTGTAAGGGAAAATACCATAATCGATATCACGCATGGCTCCAAGCTGGGCTTCCAAAACCACCTTTTTATGGCTGGCAAGAGCATTTTCCAAGAAGCTTCCGGTATCGCAGATATAAGGTGCAAAAAGGGAAGCCTGTTTTTCACACCAGGACAGCAATGCCGGATAAGACATCGGCTCCTGATGATAACTGCCTGCCAGTTCCAGATTTTTGGATTCCAACATGGTTTTTATCCGAACCTGGACATTTTCTTCTTTTAAATGAAGCAAATCACCAAGACGCAGTGTTTTCTTCCGGTATTTATCGCTGTATGCGTAAGCAATGCCGCGGCGGGTGGAGCCGAAGGCAGCACCGGATTTCTCAAGACGTGTTTCTTCCAGTTCATCCTGAATCCTGTGCCATGGCATGGAGATGGTGGCACGTTTGGAAAGTTTTAAATGTTCCGGAGTAATAGAAATACCGCGGCTTTCGATATCTTCAATTTCATGGGTGAGGTGCTCTAAATCAATGACCATTCCATCCCCCAGTACGCATACCACATTGGGATGCAGAATGCCGGACGGCAGAAGATTTAAGACAAATTTTTCCTGTTTGGTTACAACGGTATGACCGGCATTGTTGCCACCCTGATAACGGACAACGACATCTGCATGTTCTGCAAGCAGATCAATGACACGTCCTTTTCCTTCGTCTCCCCAGTTAATTCCTGTTACGGCTGTAAGCATATCGATTCTTCCTTTCTGTAATCATGTATAAAATAAATAATTTTAAGCGTATAAAATTTATCAGGTGCAGTACCGGAAAGTCCGGTCGGTAAGTATTCTTGCAAAAATAAGTCCCAGCGGCAGGGCGATAATAATCATTATGGCAATGGAGAACCAGGAAACCGCTTCCGTTAAGGACATAATGCCAAAGTTATAGAAGGCGCGGTAAAGATATAGTCCCGGAACCATAATTACAATGGAAGGTACGGTTAAAGAGATTCGCGGATATCCATTGTTTTTCTTAATAAAGGATGCCAGCAGACCGGCGGTCAGTGCACCGATAAAGGCAGCAGCAGCGGCTGGAATTCCGGTAAAGTCAACCAGTTCCAGACGTAAGGTATTGGCAACGGAGCCAATCAGTGCAGCAGTAGCTGCCATGGGAATGGAACTGTTAAACATAATAGAGAATCCAAATACGCCGCAGAAGCTTGCAATTAACCGCAGAACCAGCCGTGAAACATCACTGAGATTTACAGAGGTAAAGTCCTGAGGCTGAAGTCTAAGCAGCATTGCCATAATCCAGGCAAACATGGTAGCCACAAGAACAATGATGATGGAATAGGTCAGCCGCTCCAGTCCGGAACGAAGATCCAGTTTCGCAAGGTCAATGCCGCTTGTGATAAATGGAAAGCCCGGGATAATAAACAACATGGAGCAGATGTATCCGGCTTCATGAACTGCCGGAACATGGAAAAAAATTTCGGCAGCCTTTAAGCAGATGGCATACATAAGGCAGGCGGCGGAAATAGAGACCGCAATATTTAAAAACAGCGTAAAATGATGTTTGATTAATTTGGTCCGGATGACATTTCCGATACCGGCTGCAATAAATGCCAGAATCATTTCCACAGGGCCTCCGCCCAGAAGAAAAGTAAATGCGCAGCAGGCTAAGGCTGCCGCAAGTCCCAGTTTGGCGGGAGAATAAAGGGCGTGGATTTTTTCTATTTCATCCAGCCGCTTATGGATTTCCTCGCCGGTTAAATGGGCTTCTTCCTTTGGAAAGCTTTCTACGAATTGTTCCATGCGGTAAAGTTTGGAGGTGTTGACGCCGGTATTGGCGATGCTTAAGGACTGGGAGACACAGTCATTTCCATCAAAGCAGTTAAATTCGATGGACATAAGACCTACATCTACCGTACAGGTAACTCCCAGTTCCTTTGACAGCTTATTCATGGAAGTACGGACACGCCAGGCTCCGGTTCCACAGGATAACATGATTAATCCCACACGTCCGATGACCGAGGCTTTTTCAATCAGTCCCGCCTGGGCAATCAGTACGTTGCTGTCATCACTGGCATAATCATGCCAGGGTATTTCCATATGATTTTTTTCCATAATATCAATATATGAAGTAGTGGAAGATGCACTCTTATTCATAAATAATCGCCTCAGCTTTGGCAATATGCCGTTCCAGATTCTTTAAGAAGATGGAATTTGGAAGGAAAATGCCGATTTCATCATATTTTTCGTTATGCTCTACAAGAGAGTCCTGTCCGTAGAAGACAAATGCCATTGGAAGCTCTTTCTCTAACTTTAATACAAGGTCAAAGATTGCAGAGTAGGCTTCCGCTTCGGTCTCCTTCTGTTTTATGGTATCCGGAAGCTCCCGGATGAGAAGCACCCCATGGCTGCGTTCTAAGACAAGCTGTCCAATGGTATCTTCACCGGTATAAGCGTGGCTGTACCGGTATGCCTGGGCAAAATACATATTCTTTGGTTCCCCTAAATCGCGGTAGCTCTCAAGAAAATGCTGATAATCCTTATTGTGAATATCGCCACAATACTTTGGCAGAAGTCTGCCGGTATCATCGGTCATAATTATCGGATTTTCTTTTCCATCTGCGTTGAAACGGTAGGGAATCAGATAGGAATTCCTCAGTAAATCGAATAGGGTATTCTGGCAGATAGCCATAAGAAATGCCGATAAATCTTTATTTTGATAAGCATCAAAAAGAGCTTCTGAAAAATCCTGTGAAGAAAGAGAAGAATCAAATTCATCATTACAGAATAAATAATTGCAAAAAGTTTCCTGAAGTCTTTCACAGGCCCATGGGTCATGCAAAATCTTTTCAAATAAAACGTCTGCTCTTTCTTCACGAGGGAAAAATGTTGAATTTTTCATAGAAAATATGCGCTTCCTTTCTGCTTTATAGCATTCGTAAAGAGCTGCCGGTGGCAGCTCCTTGTAGGGTTTGGGTGGAGAAATGTAAAGGGGTTGTTTCCCTTAATTTCGGCTTGATTATACTATTGCATTGGGAATAAGTAAAAGCTATAATTGATATAGCAGAAATAATAAATTGATATGGTGAAAACGTATGGATATAAATTTTGAATATTATAAGATTTTTTATTATGTGGCAAAATACAGTAATTTTACCAGGGCTGCCAATGCCCTTGGCAACAGTCAGCCTAATATCACAAGGGCAATGAACGGACTGGAGCAGCAGCTTCACTGTACGCTTTTTGTCAGGACGAACCGTGGGGTACAGCTGACACCGGAAGGGGAGAAACTGTATACCCATGTGTCGGCAGCCATGTCGCATCTTTGGGCGGCAGAAGAGGAACTGGCAGACAGCAGTGGACTTGCCCATGGAAGCATTTCCATTGGAGCCAGCGAGACTGCCCTTAACATATTTCTTTTGGATAAGCTGAAAGATTTCCATATGAAATATCCGGGAATCCGGTTGAAAATTTATAATCATTCAACACCTCAGGCAATTGAGGCAGTAAAGAGCGGACAGATAGATTTTGCAGTAGTGTCTGCACCGGCAGAAGTAGAGCAGCCACTAAAAAAAGTTAATCTGCGGACATTCCGGGAGGTACTGGTGGGTGGAACAACATTTACCGCACTGGGCAGTCAGGAGCTTTCCCTAAAGGATTTAAAGGATTATCCGTTAATCTGTCTGGGAAAAGAAACCATGACATTTCAGTTTTATAATAAGCTGTTTTTGTCTTATGGGCTGGCACTGGAGCCGGATACAGAGACAGCAACCACAGATCAGATACTGCCACTGGTAAAGAGTGAGCTTGGTCTGGCTTTCATCCCGGAACCGATGGCAAGAGAGGCCATTAAAAAACATGAAATCGTACAGATTTCTCTTTCGGAGACGATTCCAAAAAGAAATATCTGTATGGTATACGACAGTCAGCATCCTTTAAATGAGGCGGCGCGTCAGTTAAGAAAAGTCATTTTAGAAAGCAGGTGAGCATATGACACTTCAGCAGTTACGCTATATTACAACCGTGGCAGATACCGGAACCATCACGGAGGCGGCGAAGAAATTATACATTTCCCAGCCCAGCCTTACCAACGCCATCCATGAGCTGGAAAAGGAGATGGGCATTACCATTTTTAATCGGACGAATAAGGGAATCTTTATTTCCAGGGAAGGGGAAGAATTCTTAGGATATGCAAGGCAGGTATTGGAGCAGACCACCATTTTAGAGGATAAATATAAGAAAAACGGTGGCGGAAAAAAGCAGTTTTGCGTATCAACCCAGCATTACTCTTTTGCGGTAAATGCCTTTGTGGATCTGGTAAAAAAATACGGGCAGGAGGAATATGATTTCAGCCTGCGGGAGACCCAGACCTATAAGTTAATCGAAGATGTAGCGCAAATGAGAAGTGAAATCGGAATCCTTTTCTTAAATGATTTCAATGAAAAAGTAATCAGGAAAATATTGAAATCCTCCGATTTGGAATTTCATCTGTTATTTGTGGCAGAACCCCATGTTTTCATCAGCAGGCATCATCCGCTGGCAAAAAAGAAAATCATAACCAATAAGGAACTGGCAGATTATCCGTACCTTTCCTATGAGCAGGGGGAACACAATTCCTTTTATTTCTCGGAAGAAATTTTCTCCTCTTTTGAGCGGAAGAAAAATATCCGCGTCAGTGACCGGGCAACCTTATTTAATCTTCTGATTGGTTTAAATGGTTATACGGTGTGCAGCGGAATCATTGACCAGAAATTAAATGGCGAAGATATTATCGCAGTGCCGCTGGCAGATGAAGGTGATATGAGAATCGGATATGTGACCCACCGGAAGGGAATGATAAGCCGGTTAGGGGAAACCTACCTTGAGGCATTAAAGAAATATATTACAGGAGAACAAAGAGTATGAGCCAAAGAAAGTAATTTTCCAATCAAAAAATGGACTGGTCATAGGTTAAAACTATGGACAACATTTATTTTTATGTATTTTTCAGAATGAGGAACTCCAATTATAATGAGGGAAATCAATTCACAGGAAATGGAGAAAATCAGAATGAAGAATTTAACAACACCGTTCCGATACGATTATGTAGGAAGTTTTTTACGTCCGGAAAAATTAAAGAAAGCCCGTGCTGACTTTGAAACAGGGAAAATTACCAGAGAGCAGTTAAAAGAGGTAGAGGATGCCTGTATTTTAGAACTGGTCGCAAAGATAAAGGAGCTTGGATACCATGTGATTACCGATGGGGAGTTCCGCAGAGCCACCTGGCATCTGGACTTTATGTGGGGATTCGATGGAATCGAGCATAAGAAGACTGTAGATGGAAATACAACCTTTGACGGCGAAGCAGCTATGATAGATGACACTTTCATGGTGGGAAAGATTTCCATAAAGAATCATCCATTCGTTGAGCATTTCAAATTTGTAAAGGCACTGGAAGATGAGAATACCATAGCAAAGCAGACCGTTCCATCTCCAGCCCAGTTCTATGCTTATTTCACCGGCGCAGAGCTTTTGGATACAACCCTTGAAATTTATGGAACAGAAGAAGCTTTTGCAGAGGATGTCATCAGGGCATATGGAGAATTTATCGAGGAAATCTATGCAGCAGGCTGCAGAAATCTTCAGTTCGATGACTGTGTATGGGGTGGACTGGTAAATCCGAAGCTTGCCGTTGCACTGACCGGAAGAAGAGGCGAAGCATTGGAAGAATATAAGAAGGTTATCCTTGCACTAAATAATAAGGTAGTAGAAAAAGCACCGGCTGATCTGACCATCAACACCCATGTATGCCGTGGAAATTATCATTCTACTTTCTTCAGCTCCGGCGCATATGACGGAGTAGCAGATTTGTTATTCGGAGAGGAGAATGTCAATGCTTATTATCTGGAATATGATGATGAGCGTTCCGGTGGTTTCGCACCGCTGGCAAAAATAACCGGCAATAAGAAGGTGGTATTAGGACTTGTTACCACCAAGATACCGAAGCTTGAAGACAAGCAGTCAGTCATTGCAAGAATAAAAGAAGCGTCCAAATATGTTCCGTTGGAAAATCTCTATTTAAGTCCACAGTGTGGATTTGCCTCCTGCGAAATCGGTAACAAGCTTACGGAAGAAGAACAGTGGGCGAAACTGAAGCTTGTTAAGGAAATCGCAGAAGAGATCTGGGGAGCTTAAAAAATCATTACTGCAATTCCAAGAATTACCAGGATGACACCGGTAACCCGGTTCAGTGTCCTTGGTGTGGCTTTATTGGCAAAGACAGCGGCAATTCTTGCCCAGATTAAGGTAAATACAATGCACAGAACCCAGACGGTGACGTCCGGCAGTCCGCCGATGGCAAAATGGGAAAAGGCACCGGTAAGTGCGGTAAAGGTCATAATAAATACACTGGTGCCAACAGCAGTTTTCAGTTCATATCCAAGTACAGAGGTCAGGATTAAAAGCATCATCATGCCGCCCCCGGCACCAACAAAGCCGCAGATAAAGCCAATCAGCACACCGCAGATTACGGACTGGATGGCACGTTTCTTTGCAGAAACGGCGGACATGGATTCTTTCGTGGTCATAACCGGTTTTACGATAAATTTGATTCCTAACAGGAAGGTCATGAAAACGGAGAAATTTCCCATGGTGGTAGAAGGAACAAGGCTTGAAACATAGCTTCCTACTACGGTGAAAAGCAATACGCTGACCATCATAATCAGACCGTTTTTAATATCGAGGTTCTTATGCTTTCCATATGTATAGGCAGAAATGGCACTTGCCAAAACATCGGAAGAAAGCGCAATGCCGACTGCCATATATGGGTCAATGCCTAGAAAATGAATAAGCAGCGGACTGATGACAGCAGCGGCACTCATGCCGGCAAAACCGGTTCCAAGTCCGGCACCCATGCCCGCAAAAAATGTAACAAAAATCGTAGTTAATAAATCCATTTTAGGATACCTCCTCTAAAATCATATCCAGCGTTGTCTCCATCTGTGCCATTCCTTTAAAAAAGGCATCTTTCGTGGCATCATCCAGATCGGCAATCAGCCGGTCGGCAAAATCCTGCTGCAGAGCCTGTCCCTTTTTTATAACAGGGGCAGCTTTTTTCGTACATAGAAGCTGTGTCTTCCGGCGGTCGCCGGCAACCTCTTTGCGGCTGAGATAACCGTCTTTCACCAGCCGGTCTACATTGACGGAGACCAGATTTGCCTTAATCTGGCGCACTTCAACAATATCTCTGGCAGTTGAATATTCCGGATTATTTCCTAAAAACATCAAAATATCAAAAGCAGTCTGCGGCAGATGCAGTGACTGGCACAAAGGCTTACATACTGCAGTGTAGGCAGCAGACATTTTTCTTGCAAATGCAATACCTGTATTCATATAAGAGTCCTCCTGATGAAAATACTTCAAAATGAAATAGTTCAAAAATGAAATAATTATTTTGATGGTATACTAGCACCGGAAGGAAAAAATGTAAAGTGAACTGGAAAAAATTTTATAAAAAGTTTATGATATAGTGAGCGCAAGCGAGCCATAGGGAGCTTGCTCACTTTTGGCGAACGGCGAATATTGATCATGGGCTGGTTTTGCACATGATATAATGAACGCAAGCGGGAAGAATGCGAGGAAATACAATGAATAAGCAGGAAATTTATGAATACCTGAGTCAACAGCATATCTGGTACGAAGTGACAGAGCATAAAGCTGTTTACAATATGGAAGATTTATCAGATGTGGAAATTCCTTATCCACAGGCAGATGCCAAGAATCTTTTTGTACGTGATAATAAGAAGCAGAATTATTATCTGATTACAGTGCGAGGGAACCAGAGGGTAGATTTAAAGGCATTTCGAAAGGCAAATGGAACGCGTCCGTTAAGTTTTGCCTCGGAAGAAGATTTAACTGAGAAAATGGGACTGCAGGCGGGTTCGGTAACGCCGCTTGGAGTACTCAACGATGAAACATGCAACGTGAAGGTATTTGTGGATGCTTATTTTCTGGAAAATGATGCATTGATTGGAGTACATCCCAACGAGAATACCGCTACTATATGGATGAAGACAGAGGATTTGCTCCGTATCATCCGGGCACATGGAAATGAAGTACATTGTGTGCCGATGTAGAGAAAATTATCCGGAGAAGCTAATGGCATGACAGTCTATGATAAAATGGCTGAAACGTAGTAAAATAGGGCTTTTGAACAATACATTATAATCTGATTCCGGCGTTTGCAAGCCAAGTGTTATACAACAATCATGCAATTATGCAATCACTTTATATTTTTTATATTCGTATTTTTATTCGCATGTTATGGAATACAAAAAGGATAGACAGTTCATGAACCATCTATCCTTAAAATGCTTATTCTATACGGTTTTAAGATTAACCAAAGTATCTCTTTAACAGACCCTCAAAAGCTTTGCCATGACGAGCCTCGTCTCTAGCCATCTCATGAACTGTATCATGGATCGCATCAAGGTTAGCAGCTTTAGCACGTTTTGCAAGGTCAAATTTACCAGCAGTAGCACCGTTTTCTGCATCTACACGCATTTCAAGGTTCTTCTTTGTACTGTCGGTTACAACTTCACCAAGCAGTTCTGCAAATTTTGCTGCATGTTCAGCCTCTTCAAAAGCTGCCTTCTCCCAGTAAAGTCCAATTTCCGGATATCCTTCTCTATGTGCAACTCTTGCCATTGCAAGGTACATTCCGACTTCAGAGCATTCTCCTTCGAAGTTTGCTCTTAAATCAGCAATGATATCTTCTGGAGCACCCTGTGCTACACCAACTACATGCTCAGCAGCCCATGTCTTATCACCTGTCTGTTCTTTGAATTTCTCAGCCGGAGCCTTACATACCGGGCAGAATTCCGGAGCACTTTCACCTTCATAAACATAACCACATACTGTACAAACAAATTTTTTCATTTTAAGATCTCCTTTTCTTTTTATAATTGTATTTATATATCAATAATAGTAATTGTTACTGATATTAAATTAGCATAATTATTTTTAAATGTCAACTGTTTTTTTTGAGATTTTCTGATTTCGTTTTTCTTTTTTATTTTCTGCAAAATTGGTTGATTTATCTGCCAGAGAACCGGATTTATCCAATAACTTTTTACATTCCGGACAAAGTCCGTAGAATCTAGTAATATGTCCCTCAATTAAACCGGAAAATTCTTCTGCAGCAATAACATTAATCAGATCAATGTTTTTCATTTTTAAATCGAGGACGGAATTACAGTTTGTACAGAAGAAGTGGTAATGAGGTTTCGGATTACCATCAAAGCGGTCCGGCCCATTTTCCGTTGAAATCTTTTGAATCTCGCCTAAATCTGCCAGAAGAGAGAGATTGCGGTATACCGTTCCCAGACTGATGTTGGGATATTCCTGCCGGATATCGGAATAAACTGTTTCGGCAGTCGGATGGTCGGTACGTCCCATCAGGTTATTCTTAATACTTTCCCGTTGTCGGCTAAATTTAATCATATATTCTCCTCAACAAATAATAATAATCGTTATTGATTTTAATATAATTCTTAAAAGGAACTTTGTCAAGGAGAAGTGTAAAGTAAAAATCTGCATGTATGGGAAGTATAGGCTAAAAATCTGCATGTATGGGAAGTATAGGCTAAAAATCTGCATGGAATCTTAGAAGATGGAATATGATATAAGGAACAAAAAGATATAGGAAGGAAAGGTTATGCCGCAGTTTAAACGGTTCGTTGCATATCTTTATTATTATGAAAATGATACAAAGGAATATCTTGCCGGATTTGCCAGAGTAGAAATGCGCGGAGACATCTGCAGATTAGAGATACATTTAAAAGGAACAGAATATGCGGGGCAGGAAGGAAAGGTAAGCCTTTTTATCCGTAGGGAAGGAAAAATTCTGGCTTTTCCGGTGGGTAATATGCGGCTGATATCCCAAAGCTCAGATTATAGTGGAAGGATTTCTGATGGTGAGCTGGGCGATGAAACCTGTCATATACAGGATGTATGTGGAATACTGATTCAGCCGGCAGATGGTAATTTTTATGGCAGCCAGTGGGACAATGGGGAGATACATAAGGAAGAAATAGAAATGCAAGCTGCAGAAGAGCCGTCTCTTCAGACTGAGGAAGTGCCGATGCACCATATTTTCCCGGAACAGATAAGCATGGAAGAAGGAATCCAGGAAAGAAGCACGCAGGAAAAAGGCACTGGGGAAAAAGAGGCCTCCATCTGGGAACACTGGGAGAATCTGAAGCAGAAAATGACGATTCTGCATCCTTTTGAAGGAGAGAATATAACCTGCGTTCATATGGAACTGCAGGATTTACGGGAACTGCCACAGAAATACTGGTATCTTGGGAATAACAGTTTTCTTCTGCATGGCTTCTTTAATTACCGGTATCTTTTCTTCGGAGAACAGGTGGCGCCGGAAGGACGAGAGCTGTTCTTGGCGGTGCCGGGGGTTTATCAGAAGCCGGAAAAAGTAATGGCGGCTATTTTTGGTTTTCCACAGTTCCGGACGGAAAAGCCGTGTCGGAAGTTAGAGGGGACTTTTGGCTACTGGTATCGCCGGATGGACGAATAAGGGCGAACCGGATATGGTCTTCCCATTTTCCCTGTATCAGGGCATATTCCCTGGCGACACCTTCCTGTTGGAAATTAAGGGATTCTAGCAGACGGATGGAAGCGGTATTTTCCGGCATGACGGCAGCTTCTATCCGGTGCAGATGAAATTCTTCAAACATAAGCTGAATACCAAAAGCAAGGGCTTCGCGGGCGTATCCTCTGTGCCAGTAAGCAGGGGAAAAGCGATAGCCGGTCTCACAGGAATAGTAAGTAGAACGGTTGATATTGCGGAAGCAGATGGTGCCTATGATTTCGTCCGGATTTTCCCTGCGGAATATATAGAAGCGGATGAAGCTGTGTTTTAAGGTGAGACTCAGCTCACAGTTCATCAGGGTCCGCTGGTAGGCCACCGTATAGAACTGCTCAGGGTGGATGGTTTCATATGGCTCAAAGACATTCCGGTTCTGCTTATAAAACTGAAGAACTGCAGGGGCATCATCTTCCCCTAACAATTTCAGGATTAAGCGGTCTGTTTCATAGATAAATTTCATGTTATTAACTCCTGCAGCTGGTATAAGAATACCTTTCTGTTATGCTCAAAATATGCTATTATTATAACAGAGAAAAGAGTAAAAGTCAGGAGTAAACATGGAACCGGAGATAAAATATATGAAAGCAGCCCTGCGGGAGGCAAGGAAAGCAGAAAAATTAGAGGAAGTTCCTATTGGCTGCGTGATTGTGCAGAATGATAAAATTATTGCCCGGGGCTATAACCGGCGCAATACCGATAAAAATACCCTTTCCCATGCGGAACTGACTGCCATTAAAAAGGCATCGAAGAAGACCGGGGACTGGAGGCTTGAGGACTGCGTGATGTATGTGACCTTAGAACCCTGCCAGATGTGTGCGGGAGCCATTGTACAGTCCCGTATGAAAAAGGTGGTAATCGGAACTATGAATCCCAAGGCTGGATGCGCCGGTTCAGTGATGAATCTTTTGCAGGTGGCAGCATTTAATCATCAGGTAGAGATAGAGCGGGGCGTATTGGAGGAAGAATGTTCAGACATGCTGTCGGAATTTTTCAGACGGTTGCGTGAGAAGAAGAAACAGCAGAAAATGAAGGCAAAACCTTGACAATCCGGCACAAAATAGGCTATAATTTAGATTCCGAGCAGCCGGGGTGGCAGCGGTGCCCTGTACCAGCAATCCGCTATAGCTGGGGTGATATCCTGTCTCGGGTTTGAAATTGTAAAGCAGCCCTGAATAAGTGGCGTTGATGTCTGGGTCTTACGCAACAGGAATCTGTGAACCGGGTCAGGTCAGGAATGAAGCAGCCCTAAGCGGAAGCTCCTGTGTGCCGTAAGGTCGCCTGGACTGAGTTGGCTGTTCAGGTAACGTTTGCAACGAGAATTCAAAACAGGATGCTCGGTTTTTAATGCAAAAAATTAGAAATTATAATATAATAAAGATAAGGGTTCTTCATAAGAAAGTCGGAGAGAAGAAAATTTAATATAATAAAGGAGATAAAGATGAAGAAGTACGGTTTTGGCGTAGATATTGGTGGAACCACCTGTAAGATCGGATTATTTGAGACCAGCGGGAAAATGCTGAATAAGTGGGAAATCCCAACCAACAAGGCAGATAATGGCGGACATATTTTAGATGATGTGGCAGCATCCATTGACGAGAAAATGAAATCAGCATCCATTGCAAAAGAAGATGTGGAAGGAATCGGCGTAGGTGTTCCTGGTCCTGTATTAGAAGATGGCTCTGTTTCCGTATGTGTAAACCTCGGATGGGGACAGGTTCAGGTTGCCGATGAATTAAGCAGTAAGACAGGTCTTCCGGTTAAAGTAGGAAATGATGCGAATGTAGCAGCCCTTGGCGAGATGTGGCAGGGCGGTGGAAAAGGCTACACCGGAGTCGTTATGGTTACGCTTGGAACCGGTGTTGGCGGCGGAATTATTCACAATGGTAAAATTATTCCGGGCGCAAACGGAGCAGGCGGCGAAATTGGACATATTACCGTTAATACAGAGGAAAAAGATACCTGCGGATGTGGCAGACATGGCTGCTTAGAGCAGTACGCATCAGCTACCGGAATCGTCCGCATGGCGAAGAAACTTCTGGCTGAGAAAGATGATGAGTCTTCCTTACGCGGATTTGAACCGCTGACAGCAAAGGATATCTTTGATGAGGCAAAAAAAGGAGATGCTCTGGCATTAGAGGCGGTAGAAATCTTAGGCGAGACACTTGGTATGGCGTTATCTAATATTGCCTGTGTCGTTAATCCACAGGTATTCGTAATCGGTGGCGGCGTATCCAGGGCAGGAGATATTTTAATTGATACCGTAGCAAAACATTTCAAAGAGCATGCATTTGCATCCTGCAAGGACACCAAGTTTGCATTGGCATCCCTTGGAAATGATGCCGGAATGTACGGCTGCGTGCAGATGATATTAGACTAAGAATCAGATGAATCGAGAAACATGCTTTGCAAGATTCTTTCGTAAGTAAGTGAAAAGCCTCCGTCCTGGGACGGAGGCTTTTCTTGATTTATTGCGAGGACCAAAGGGCTCTCTGGAATCTTAAAAAAGACACAAAGTCCAGTAAAAAGAAAGGGAGACTAAATAATTAAAAGATGATTAAATAATCATAATACGCGTTCTAATTCGTATTTCTTATTCAACAGAAGTACATCAGCCATTGCACCCGGGGTCAGACTGCCGATGGTTTTCTCCATTCCAATGCTCTTGGCAGGGTTGCAAAACGGCCTTTTTTGTATACAGTTTGTCCGCCAGGTTCATAAGTACCATCTGCCATTCCGGTTGCACGCATGGCATCGCTGATTAAGATGACGCGGTCATCTCCAAATATGCGGAAAACGCTGCGGATAACGGCTGGATGGATGTGGATGCCATCACAGATAATTTCCACCATTGCATGTGGGGCATCAGCAGCGGTACCCACAATACCCGGGTCACGGTGGTGGAATGCCGGCATGGCGTTGAACAGATGAGTTGCATGGCTGGCACCTGCTGCGAAGGCCTTTGAGGCAATTTCATAAGAAGCAGTAGAGTGTCCAAGAGAAATAGTAACTTCATCATGGAATTTTTCGATAAATTTGTCTGCTCCCGGAAGTTCCGGAGCGATGGTGATTAACTTTATTTTGCCACTGAAAACTTCTAACAAGCGGCAAAATGCGTCTATACTAGGGCTACAGAGGTAACTTTCTTTCTGGGCACCCTTCTTTGCCGGGGAAAGGAAAGGACCTTCCATATGAATACCGGCTACATAGGAATGGTTTCTGTCATCCGGTACACCGGAAACAGTTTCGAAGATTTCCATAAGCTGGTTTTCCGGTAAAGTCATGGATGTTGCACAGAAGGATGTAACACCGCAGGAATACAGGTAAGCTGCAATATCGGAAAGTCCGTCTGTATTTGCGTCACAGAAATCATGACCCTTTGCACCATGGATATGCACATCAACCAGTCCCGGAATCACATAATTGCCGTTTGCATCCAGAATTTCCTCATGTTCGGAAACGGGTTTGTCTACGATTGTATGTGTAACATCATCGATATATAAGTCTTTTTCGTGGAAAGCGAAGTCATCACCCCATACAAGACCGTTTCGGATAATCATTCGAATACCCCCTTAAATCAGTTTGTTTTTAATAATCAGTGAAAGAGCTGCTTCATCAGCAACGATGGATACGTTGTTATGTAACTGCAGGATAGAAGCTGGAACAGTCGGAGTGATTGGACCAAACAGGGCCTGATACTTCATTATAATCCTTTGCTTTATAAATACGCATGGTACCCCTCCTTAAAAGGCAATTTCTATATTGTTTAGTCTGATTATATAATCGGAAAAATGAAAATGCTATAAAATAGACAAAATAGCCGCTCAATAGAAATATGCAGTGGCAAATATATCTTAAATAGAAATCATAACAAGCTAACACATTACTATATCAAATATGATTAAATCATAATTTAACACAGATTAAAACAGGATTAAACCAGTTTATGAAAAAATTTAAGAAATCTTAAATTGACCCGCTGTGGGGGCTGCTTTACAATGAAAATAGATTGTAAGCAATTACGGAAAACATAAGAAACAACGGAGAAAAACATTGTCTACAAGAAGAGAAAGAGAACGAAGAAAGAAATTAAGGAGAATAAGAAATGCAATTTCAGCAGCTTTTTGTGTACTGGTATTGCTGTTAGTGCTGGGAATCGTAAATCTTCTGACCGGTGTTTTGGAAAAACATCTTCCTATTATAGATGGGAATGGAGACTATACCATCAGTATACTGGAAAAGCTGTCCGGAGATAAAGAGGAGAAGGAACCGGATAAGAAGGGACTGACGGTGTGCATTGATGCGGGACACGGCGGAAAGGACAATGGTTCTGACTATAAGAACCGCTATGAGAAAGATGATACTCTTGCCATGGCACTTGCCGTACAGAGTTATTTGCAGGAAAAAGATGTGAATGTCATCATGACACGAAGTGATGATACCTTCTTAAAACTGTCAGAGAGATGTGATATAGCAAATGAAGCGGAAGCAGATTATTATGTATCCCTGCACCGGAATACCGGAGAGGGATATGGAGTAGAGACATGGGTATACAGTGGAGCCAATGAAGAGACCATGGGACTTGCCGGAAATATCCAGCAGGGGTTAGCCGGAGTCGGTGTACAGCGCGACCGTGATGTGAAAAAGGGAACCCAGAAGAGCAGTTCAAAGGATTATTATGTAAACAGCCATTCCCATATGCCGTCCTGTATCGTTGAAATGGGATTTATGAATAATGCCAAAGACAATCAGCTTTTTGATGATAATAAGGAAGCATATGCGGCGGCTATTGGAGATGCCATTATTGCTACTTATAAGACTTACCATGGTGACGGAACAGGTGGAAATACAGAAGCAGATACGTCCATCGGAGATACTACAACAGGTGATACAGACACAGATGGAACCTCCGGCAGCACAGAAGACAGTACCGCCACAGAAGATACGAAAAACGTTGGAGAAGTTATTACCAACCAGCAGATTGCCAATGTGGAAGCTTTGGATGGAACCTGTCAGAACTGGGGGCAGGGCGTGAATTTTGATGAAGAGAACCGGCCGATTGGAGCTGTTTCTTATCAGGAAAAATACGGAGACTATCAGGCGAATTTTATCGGAGCAGATGAAAAGAAGATTTATCTGACCTTTGACGAAGGCTACGAATATGGCTGTACGCCGCAAATCTTAGATACTTTAAAGGAAAAGGGCGTAAAGGCAACCTTTTTTGTGACAGAGCCATATGCCAAGGCACAGCCAGAGCTGGTACAGCGGATGATTGACGAGGGACATGAGATTGGTAATCACAGCGTGACCCATCCGTCCGAGGGCCTTCCATCCCAGAGTTTGGAGCAGCAGAAAAATGAAGTCATGGAGAACCACCAGTATATTAAGGATAATTTTGGCTATGATATGCACCTGTTCCGGTTCCCGGCGGGTAAATTCAGTGACCAGTCCTTAGCAGTGGTCAATAACTGCAACTACAAGAGCGTGTTCTGGAGCTTTGCATACAAGGACTATGATGTCAATAACCAGCCAGGCGAGTCAGAAGCGTTACAGAAATTAAAAGACCGGATGCATCCGGGAGCAATTTATCTTTTACATGCGGAGTCTACCACCAATACAGCCATTCTTGGAAGATTTATTGATGCGGCGCAGGCAGCAGGCTACGAAGTGGTGGCATTTCAGTAAGACGCAGATACAAGGAGAAGTCCGGTGGAAAAATATGCAATATTAATCTTACCAATTACATTAAGCATCATTATACTAGTAGCTGGAAGTATTGCATTTTATATGCCCTTGAGGTGGGAGGAACGGCAGAGAGAAAGATATCCTACCTACCGGGGAAAGAAAGCAGAGCAATCAGAGGAGCACTGGTACAGGGCACAGAAACTATATGGAAAATGTCTTTTGGTGTCAGGAAGTATCGACCTTCTGCTGGCATATCCGCTGACCAGGTGTTTTTATTGGTTCGTGGAAGCTTTCTGGCATAGCGAAGATGCAACACTTCCGGCTGTTTTGATATTGTGCGTTCCGAGTTTTGGGTTTATACTCAGTGCATACCTGATAACAGGAAGCAGAATGAAAAGAGAAATAAGATTTTCGGGTAGTTGTGAGGACAGAAAATGCGGATACAAAAGAGAAAAATAATATTGCCAGTCATGGTATTACTGCTTGGGATGACTGCTTTGGGAGCTGTATTATATGGAGTAGGAAATATACAGAGGAACCATAGCAGAAAAATGGCGAACCTGAATGCAATGATATATTCTGAGCGGATAAAGTCTGATATTATGCAGGAAGTTGGAGCTACAAATGCTTTAAAGCAGCTTCTGGTCAGTGAAAATGGCAGGATTAATAAATTTTCAGAGGTGGCAGAGGATATGATGACGGATTCCATCCAGAGTATCCAGCTTGCACCGGATGGTGTAGTAACAGAGATATATCCGGAAGATGGCAATGAAGCCGGAAAAATCGACTTGCTCAATGATGCAGACAGGGGAGAAATTTCCCGTTATGCCAGAGATAACCATATTGAAATTATGCAGGGACCGTTTCAATTAGAGCAGGGTGGATATGGAATGGCAATACGAAATCCGATATACCTGATAAATGAAAACGGAGAAGAAGAATTCTGGGGATTTGCCATTGTAATTATCCGTGTACCGGCTATTTTTTCAGATTCATTAAAAGCACTTTCGGATTTTGACTATGATTATACGTTATCAAAGACCGTTTCTCCATGGGATACAACATATGAAGAAGTATATAGCTCAGGAGCAATTCTGACAAATCCGGTTGCTTATGAATTTGAAGCAGCTGGAAACCGGTGGAAACTGGAAATCATGCCGAAGACAGGCTGGTCGAATCATGAGCACCTTTATGGAATGCTGGCTGGCGGACTGTTGATTGTTCTGCTGCTGACGGGACTTGTCTCTATGATTTTGGCTTTGGATGAGCATAAAAATAGATTTAAAAAGCTGGCTGTAACCGATGTATTGACCAGAATCAATAACAGGCATGGATTTGAGGAGCAGGTAAGACAGTATTTGAAAAAGTATCCGGAAGCTTCCTGCGTGGCAGCGCAGTTTGACATTGATGATTTCAAATTCATTAATGACATGTATGGACATGAATCCGGAGACAGGGCATTACAGATATTAGCCGAAAGCATGCGGAAATCGTTCCCGGAACATGCTGTGCTTGGACGGAAAGGAGGGGATGAATTCTGCATTTTCTTAGATAATTGCACCGGTGAAGAAGTAAGGGAGAAACTGGAACAGTTTACAAAAAAGAAGCGTTCTTTCTGGTATGAAGGTGAAAAAGTGACATATACTATTTCCCTGGGATATGCAGAGTATCCGTTACAGGGAAAAAACTATTCACGGTTGATGCGCTGTGCAGATGCAGCACTTTATGAAGTAAAGCTTGACGGGAAAAATGGTTGTATTCAGTACCGGGAAGGAATTGGCCTTGAAATCAGAAAGCAGCTTGGATTTGCATTGAAGGATGTTTCAGAAAATCTTCCGGGAGCATTTATTATTTATAAAGCAGATAAAGAAAATGATGAAATTCTTTTTGCAAACCATGAGATGATCCGTCTCACCGGATGCAGGTCCATGGCAGAACTGCAGGAGTATACAAAAGGAAGCTTCCGTAACCTGATTGAAGAAGAAGAAAGGGAGCAGGTTGAAGAAAGTATCTGGCAGCAGATAGGAGAAGGACATTCCAATGATTATGTACACTTCCATCTGAAAAAAGCAGATGGAACCTCAATGAGGGTGCTTGACCATGGCAGAATTGTGGAAAATGGACGATACGGCAGAGTGTTCTATGTACTGATGGTGGACTGGAATTCTACAAAGCGGCATTACAGAGATGCATTTTAGAGACTGTAAAACATGATAAAAAAGAAAGAGGTATAGGATGATGAAGAAAAAATTAATCGCAATTGTAATGGGAATGGTATTTTGGGCTGGATTATTTGGAGGATGTGGCCAGACAGAGGTGAAGCAGGATAATGCAATCACAAATAGCAGCGAAGAGGGAAAAGAAGAAGGAACAGCAGAAGAAAAAGAATTAACAGGAACCATTGATGAGATAAAGGATTTTATGTTTGTTGTGACAGATGAGAATGATACGCCATATAGTTTTACTTTTGAAGAAAAACCGGAGGGATTGGAAAATGTCAGCAATGGAGATACTGTAACGGTAAAATATACAGGAACAATTTCTGAGGTAGATCCGTTTGAGGGAGAGGTATTATCTGTTGAAAAGGCAAAATAAAATCAAAATAACAATGAGATTGTCAGCAGCAATGGTATTCCTGGCCATGCTGCTGTGTGCCTGTACAGAAGCATCACAGAATCAGGAGCTGCCGGCTGCAACATATATGGGAGGAAAAGACTCCATTGCCGGGATTTGTGAAGAACTGGAATCAGCAGGAGCTTCCCATGTAGATACATTTCGGGAATGGACGACTGATTTCGCGGATACTGCCGGAAAAAATGCCGGACTGGAGGATGGCTGGTCAGATCCTGGAAAAATGAAAGCAGATATTGGAAAATGTATGGATGGCTGGGAACAGAACCATGACTATTCGGATGCTGATTGCAGAATGACAGCGTTTCTTCTGCTGGATGGTGTGCTCCGTGCAGAATCGACAGAAGACAGCTATGAGGGTACCTACTTAATGTTTGATACAGAAGCAATAGATAATGTGGACAGGTATGAAAGCATAAAAGAGAATAAAAATATGTTCACCACACTCTATGGAGAAAAAAGTGTAACAGATGGCAGTCACCCGGAAAATACATTTTCCGATAGCTGGAAACATTATGGATTTCAAGTGGATAGTGACAGGCTCTCTCTTCTTAGCATAGTAATATATGACCCATACTCGGATGTTGTTTTTGTGGGGCATACCGGTGTTCTGATAAAGTACAGTGACTATTATTTGTTTATAGAAAAAATCGCTTTTGAACAGCCGTATCAGGCAACAAAGGTGCATAATATGGATGAATTGCTTGATATTATGTCGCTAAGACCGGAATATTTTGGAGAAGAGGGTGAAGCAGGTCCCTTTGTTTATTGTAATGGAGAATATCTCGGAACATTAAAGAAAAATATTTAAAGAAGTAAATATTTTACAACTTATGTGGAACTGGAGTAAAAATCAGATAGATGTAATTGGCAAAAAACCGCCGCCTCATCGTTCGGGAAAGAACGATGGGCGGCGGATATCATATAACCAGAATGACTGCAATGGAACTGTAGCCACAGGGGCGTTTTATTTATTGGCACCGTCAGCATCAATTACAGATTGAATCTGTTTCATCAGGGTATCGTAGTTGTCCTGATTATCAATTCCACCGAGCATCGGATCGCCCACAATATTACCATTTCTATCGACTAAAATTGTGGTAGGGAATGCCATAATATCAGAGGCATATTTACCTGCATCAGAAGCAGAGTCAATGGAAAGATTGCGGTATGCTACCCCCTGGCTTTCCAGAATAGCTGCAGCTTCTTTGATGGCATCCTCGTTTCCATCAAAGGTTTCTGTATTGATTCCAATTACCTCTCCTCCCATGGATTTGATGGTATCATTTAATTCATTAAGTTTTGACAGCTCGGCAACACAAGGCTTACAGCCGGTAAACCAGAAATTAACGACAGTTACTGCATTTCCGGAAAACAGGCTTTCGTCAACAGAATTACCATCATAATCCTGACCGGAGAAATTCCTGAAAGGAGAGGTATCGTCAGAATTATCCTTCTGGGAGGCATTGTCAGATGCTGTATTGTCCTTTTCGATTGCTGCTATCTGTTCCTCGATTTTTCGAATTGTTTCAATATCATCTGTAAGAGTTTTTAATTCATCGTCTGTAAATGAGTCTTTATTTGATTCGACGGTGGCAGCCAGATAGTCGGCGTAATTTCCGCTTGGATCAGCAGTACTTTTATTCATCATGCCAAATGCTTTGTTCCATGCATCTTCATGATCAGCAAAGAGCTGATTCTCCTGCTGATATAAATCATCCAGCGTAGTGTTGGAACTGCCGGAAACTTCAGTGCCGGCTTCGGTCTGGGTATCGCGGGAAGCTTCTGTGTTTGAAGTTCCTTTTCCGCTACAAGCTGTAAACAATAATGCTGTACAGAGGGTAAAAATAGAAATAACGGTTCTTTTTGTTTTCATGAATAATTTCTCCTTTGAATAATTGATAATAAAATTAATGGTTACTTTTTTGAATATTGTTGTCTACGGATGCTCTTTTTTCGCATGGCATGCCCATAAACTGATAGTGGATGGCATCTTTAGGGCAGGCTTTTATACATGCTCCGCATCGTATGCATTCCGGATGATCCGGGGTCTTAAGCACATCAACATCCATTTTACAGGCATTGGAACATTGACCGCATCCGACACATTTACTGTTTTCAACCTTAATTTTAAGAAAGCTGACCTTGTTAAACAGTGAGTAGATTGCCCCGAGAGGACAAATCCATTTGCAGAAGGGTCTGTAAAACAAAATACTTAACACAACAACTGTAATTAAAATAAGGCATTTAAAAGAAAATAGCTTTCCCAGTGCAGATCGTATGGCAACATTTCCCAGTGAAAGAGGTATAGCCCCTTCCAGAACGCCTTGAGGACAAATGTATTTGCAGAAGAACGGATCCCCCATCCCAATGGAGTTCGTTACAAACATTGGCAGAAGTATAACGAAAACAATAAGGATAAGATATTTCAGGTATCTTAGTGGTTTCAGCCGGGCTGTAGAAAATTTTTTCCCGGGAATTTTATGGATTAAATCCTGAAACCATCCAAACGGACACAAAAAACCACATATAAATCGCCCAAGTGTCACACCGAGTAAAATAAAAAATCCTGTTATGTAGTATGAAAATTTAAATCGCGATGAACCGACAACTGCCTGAAAAGCTCCGATAGGACAGGCTCCGGATGCAGCGGGACAGGAATAACAGTTTAATCCGGGTACACATACCGTTTTAGCACTGCCCTGATATATTTTACCCTTGAATAAATTGGGAATATGAATATTAGTAAGCAGCGTGGCAGCTGCCTGTATCCATCCACGTATTCCAGCAGCTCTTTTTGATATTATTTTTTTATTCTTATCCAATTCCGACACACTCCAGACATAATTTTATCGCTTTGCCAAGTACGGCAGCTGCTTCACCTCTGATTGCACCATAGCTGACCATAGTGATACCGGTGATAAGCAAGGCAATTTGAGATATTTTTTGACACTTCAAGATATTGTTGCTCCTTTCATTTGTTGAATTTATTGACCTGCTGACCTGGGTATTATACAATAGCAGTTGTAAAATTTTTGTTAAGAAACAGGTGAAAGCTCTTGAGATTATTAATAGTTGAAGATGAGAAACAAATATGTGACACAATTGCAAAAAGTCTGTATGATGCCGGTTACGAGGTGGATACCTGCTATGACGGGGAAGAGGCACTGGAATGCATTCTGGCGGAGGATTATGATTTGATTGTTCTGGATCTGAATCTGCCGGGTATGGATGGAATGGACATTTTAAGGGAACTTAGACAGAAAAATGAGGAGACGAAGGTCCTGATATTATCTGCAAGAGGACAGATTGCCGATAAGGTTGAGGGACTGGATGCAGGTGCAAACGATTATATGGAAAAACCGTTTCATTTGCAGGAACTTGAGGCACGTATCAGAAGCCTGACAAGAAGAAAATTTGTGCAGAAGGATATATGCCTGGAAAGTGGTGAAATTAAGTTCAATACGATAAGACGCGAGGCATATGCAAAAGGGAAAATGGTTCCCCTGACAAGAAAAGAAAATGGTATTCTGGAATACCTTCTTCTTAATCTTGGCAGACCGGTCAGCCAGGAGGAACTGATAGAGCATGTCTGGGATGCATCCGTGGATAGCTTTAGCGGCTCCATCAGAGTGCATATGTCGTCACTCAGAAGAAAACTAAAGTCCGTGCTTGGATATGATCCGGTTTTGAACAAGGTGGGAGAGGGGTATAAAATACGAGAGGAGTCCGATAAATGAGAAGAATGTCGCTGCAGTGGAGGCTTACCTGTATCATTACATTATATATTGCGGTAATATGTGGATGCCTGACTATGCTGGTCTATAAAAACGGTGTGTATTATATGGATTCCCTGCAGGAGACTGTTGATGCACAGGGAGATGGGAATGGAAATGAATCAGACGAAATATATATCAGTATTCCGGAAGACAAGTGGGACGAATTTGCAAATGATTTTTCGGTCCAGGTATATAACAATAAGACGGATTACAAAAAAAGCAGCCTGATAATTTCAGCTTTATTGGCACTTCTTGGTGGAGTGGCTACATATTTTATAAGTGGGCGTGCCCTCAGACCGATTAGAGAGTTTTCGGATAAAATCGAAGAAGTACAGGCACAGAATCTGGCAGATTCACGGATAGAAGAGAATCAGGTGAAAGAACTGAACCAGCTTAGTGCTTCATATAACAAAATGCTTGAACGCCTTTCGGATGCCTTTGAGATACAAAGACAATTTACCGCAAATGCAGCACATGAGCTTCGAACCCCGCTGTCTTTAATGCAGGTACAGCTTGATTTATATAATTCCGCCAGACATCCGGGCAATGATACAGATACTTTACAGACGATAAAGATGGTTACGGAACAGAATGACAGGCTCAGCAGGATGGTAAAGACACTTCTTGACATGAGCGAACTTCAGACGGTGGGGAGAGATGAGAAAATTGCAGTTGACGCTCTCATTGATGAAGTGCTGGCAGATTTGGAACCTCTTGCACAGGAAAAAAATATAAAGCTTGCTGGAAAATGCAAGAATACAACAATGGTCGGAAGTGATATTCTTATTTACAGGCTGGTATATAATCTTGTTGAAAATGCAATAAAATATAATCATTCAGGTGGACAGGTTACAGTTACTGCGTATCAGAAGGAAAAGCATGTTTATCTGTCAGTAGAGGATACAGGAAGTGGAATCCCGGAGGAACTACGGGAGCGCGTGTTTGAACCATTCTTCCGTGTGGATAAATCCAGAAGCAGGGAACTGGGGGGCGTAGGTCTGGGACTTGCTTTGGTTCATGAAATTGTGAGAGTGCATGATGGCAGTATAACAGTTAAGGCCAGTCCGTCTGGCGGGACGATTTTTGATGTGATTTTTTAAAGAGAATATATCTGATGTGCTTTTGAACAGCCAGGAATGGGAGGAAAGAAAATGCCGGAACGAAAAATAGTCCGTACAGCCAATGAAGATTTACCGGTAATTAAGGAAATGAATGCAGCCAGTAAAATGAAACTGGAAAAAAGAATGATAAACCTGTCCTTTATTGGAAGCGTACTCTTTGTAGTAGCAGAAGGAGTTATGGCATATATCAGTCATTCCCATGCAATACTGATGGACTGCGTATTTGATGTGACAGATTTAATAATGATAGGACCGTTTCTGGTGCTGGTGCCACTGTTATACCGGCCGGTAACGGAACGCAGACCATATGGATTTTCCCAGGTAGAATCGTTATTTCTGGTAATCAAGTACAGTGTGCTTTTAGTAGTTACCATCCAGCTTTTAATTGAAAGTGTGCAAAGCATCCTGCATGGCGGACATATGGTAAATGCCAGCCAGCTGGCGGGCTTCGAATTTGGAGTGTGCGTGGGATGCCTGATTATTTATTTCCTGCTTCATTATTTCAGTAAACGGTATGCATCCGTAGTGGTAAAAGCGGAAATGTATAACTGGAAACTGGATGTAGTCAGCAGTTTTGGCGTATCCGCCGCATTCTTCGGACAGTTCCTTCTGCAGAAGACACCGTACGAATGGCTGGCACCGTACATAGACCCGGTAGTAGCAATTGTGATGGCATTAATCTTAATTGTAGAACCGGTGAAAATGATATTGCATGGACTCAGGGAACTGGTGCTCTTTGCACCGGAGCAGGAAGTTATGGATCAGATACGTTCCATTGCAGAACAGTATATGCAGACCTGCTCCTATACGATAGAATTTTTGGATGTCATCCAGACCGGACGAAAAACCTGGGTGGAAATATACATAGACAGCCCCAACGATATTATTACAATGCAGTCCCTCACCAGAATCAGAAATGGAATCCGGGAGGAATTAAAGAAATACTTTGATCAGATTTATGTGGAACTGATACCGGATTTGCCGGAATAAAAATAATACCGGACACAGGTGCCGGAGTGTATAAAAAGTGCCGATGGAATATTCCACCGGCACTTTTTATGAAACGGAGATGGCGGGATTCGAACCCGCGTGCCCCGGAGGGCTAACGCATTTCGAGTGCGCCCCGTTATGACCACTTCGATACATCTCCAGATAAAAAAGAGTGCATACACTTTGTTGGATTCGTGTGGTAAAGTGTTTTGCACAATAACATATATATCATACAATATTTTCCTGCCGGATGCAAGCAGATTTCATTGACAGACTTGGAAAATGCCCGTATAATAATATTTATATTGGTTATAGTGACCATAACTAGGAGGATTAGACAAATGAATAATGAAAAAGAGTTCAAGCCGTATATTCCGGCAGACAAAGTTTTGCCGGAACTTACGCCAATCTCTATTATTCTGGGTATCCTGCTGGCCGTAGTTTTCGGTGGGGCAAATGCATACTTAGGACTTAGAGTAGGAATGACAGTGTCGGCATCCATACCGGCAGCGGTAATTTCCATGGGAATTATCCGCGTAATTTTAAGAAGGGACTCCATTCTGGAGAATAACATGGTACAGACCATCGGTTCTGCCGGAGAGTCTCTTGCAGCAGGAGCAATCTTTACACTCCCGGCTCTGTTCATGTGGGCAGAGGAAGGTGGTACAAGCATGCCATCTTTAGTGGAAATCGCATTGATTGCATTAATCGGTGGTGTCATCGGAGTTATGTTCATGATTCCACTTCGTAGTGCATTAATCGTACAGGAGCATGGAAAGCTTCCTTATCCGGAAGGAAAAGCCTGTGCAGAAGTACTGGTAGCCGGAGAAGAAGGCGGAGCAAAAGCAAGTACCGTATTTGCCGGTCTGGGAATTGCAGCAGCATACAAATTCATCACAGATGGTTTGAAAGTATTCCCGAGTGAAGTGACTTATGAAATCAAATCTTACAAGGGTTCCGGAGTCGGAATGGATGTACTTCCGGCACTTCTTGGAGTTGGTTATATCTGTGGAGCCAGAGTATCTTCCTACATTTTTGCGGGTGGAGTAATCGGCTGGTTCGTACTGATGCCGTTAATCGCACTCTTTGGTGCAGACCTTACCATTTTCCCGGCAAGCGTTCCGGTATCTGAACTTGGCGCATCAGGAATCTGGTCAAACTATATCCGTTACATTGGAGCAGGAGCAGTTGCAGCAGGCGGAATCATCAGCCTGGTAAAGAATCTGCCACTTATCGCAAAGACCTTCCGTCAGGCATTAAAGAGCTACGGAAGCAAAGGAAATGGCGACAACAGCCGTCTCAATAAAGATATTCCAATAAATATCGTAATTCTTACGATTGGAATCATGGCTATTATCATGTGGCTGGTTCCGGCAGTTCCGGTAAGCCTTCTTGGAGCAATTATTATCGTAATCTTTGGATTCTTCTTTGCAACCGTATCATCCAGAATGGTTGGTATCGTAGGAAGTTCTAATAACCCGGTATCCGGAATGGCAATTGCAACACTGCTTATCACAACTATGATTTTAAAAGCAACCGGAACCATCGGAATGCCTGGAATGGTAGCTTCTATTGCAATCGGTTCTGTCATCTGTATCATCGCAGCAATCGCCGGAGATACATCACAGGATTTAAAAACCGGTTATCTGGTAGGAGCAACACCTTGGAAACAGCAGGTTGGTGAAATCATCGGTGTAGCAGCATCTGCTATTGCAATCGGTGGAGTATTATATCTGTTAAATGCAGCATGGAGCTATGGTTCCTCATCAATCCCTGCACCGCAGGCAACCTTGATGAAGATGGTAGTAGAAGGAGTTATGGGCGGAAACCTTCCTTGGGTACTGGTATTTGCAGGTGTTGGTATTGCAGTAGTAGTAGAAATCCTTGGAATTCCGGTATTGCCATTTGCAGTAGGTCTTTACCTTCCGATTTACTTAAGCACACCGATGATTGTTGGTGGATTAATCCGCTTATACTTCGATAAGAAGAAGGGTGAATCTGAAGAAGAGAAGAAACGCAAAGTGGAAAATGGAGTGCTTTATTCATCCGGTCTGATTGCTGGAGAGGGTCTGGTAGGAATACTCCTTGCAGTCTGCGCAGTCATTCCATTCAAGGGAGAGACCTTTGCAGATGCATTTAACTTATCTGCAATATTCGGTTTCAGCTTAGGAAACATTGGCGGACTGGTATTCTTTGCATTACTTGCCGTAACTTTAATCCTTTTCATCCGTGGAAAGAAGAAAAAAGAAAATTAAAAACAGAATAAAGTAGTTCTTACATCTGCCGTCTTGCGAAAAGGCGGCAGATGTTTTATACTGCTAGCGAAGATAATAGGAGGCAATATGGCAAAGAAAAAAGACAATTATTTAGATTATATCCCACGTCCGAATACATTATTTGAATGTAATAAGAACAAAGATGGCAAAATAGAAATAAAAATGCATAACAAAGGTGTGTTTAACAAAATCGCACAGGTGTTATTTAAGAAACCGAAATACAGCTATATCGAGCTGGATGAATTCGGCAGCTTCGTGTGGGAGCAGATGGATGGAAAGAAAACCATCTATGAGATTGGTACACTGGTAAAAGAAAGATTCGGTGACAAGGCAGAACCTCTTTACGAGAGACTGTCCCAGTATATCAAGATTTTGCATAACAACCATTTTATCGTATATGAGAATAAATTAAGAAAGAAGGAATCATAATGAGCGCATTAGCAGGCTTAGAACCAAAAGAGGTATTTCATTATTTTGAAGAAATCAGCAATATTCCCCGTCCATCCTATAAAGAGGAGAAAATCAGCAATTATCTGGTAAACTTCGCAAAGGAACGGAACTTAGAATATTATCAGGATGAAGTAAAAAATGTCATTATCATCAAAGAGGCAGCACCGGGCTATGAAGACGTTGCACCACTGATGATTCAGGGACATATGGACATGGTGTGCGAGAAAGAACCGGGCAGCACCATTGATTTTGAAAATGACGGACTGACACTGGAAGTAAACGGAGATTATATCAGTGCAAAAGGAACAACCCTTGGCGGCGACGATGGAATTGCAGTTGCATACGCACTGGCAATCTTAGACTCTGACAGTATTGCGCATCCGCGTATCGAATTTATCTGTACCGTGTCCGAAGAGGTTGGCATGGAAGGTGCCGTAGCACTGGATGTTTCCCACTTGAAAGCAAAGAAGCTTCTGAACCTGGATTCTGAAAATGAAGGAATCATGCTGGTAAGCTGTGCCGGTGGATGCAGCACCGTATGTGAGCTTCCAGCGGAATGGGAAAAGAGTGCAGGAAATCTTGTTTCTATTCATGTGGCAGGCTTAAAGGGCGGACATTCCGGCGTGGAAATTGACAAAGGAAGAGCCAACTCCAACATTTTGCTGGGAAGAATTCTTTTGGAATTAAAAGATGAATATCATTATCAGATAGCAGCATTATCCGGCGGAAATAAGCAGAATGCCATTCCAAGAGAAAGTGCAGCAGAGCTTATGGTACAGGAAGATGCCACACAGCTTGTCCATAAAATAGAAGAAATTGCAGAGAAAATCACCCATGAATTTTCCACCAGTGATCCGGATATTCAGATATCCGTAGCAGTAGAAGAAAACTGTGAGAAGGAAGTATTAACAGAAGCTGCGGCAAGAAAAACAGTGCTTTTAATCAACCTGCTTCCAAATGGAATTCTTCGCATGAGTGATGACATCAAGGGACTGGTAGAGACTTCTTTAAACCTTGGCGTTCTGACTCTGGAAAAAGACAAGCTGACTCTGCAGTATGCCGTAAGAAGTGCAGTGGGAACCGCAAAAGAATATCTTTTGAAACGTATTGCTGCGCTGGTGGAAGAGTTTGGCGGAAGAGTCACCAATACCGGTAATTATCCTGCGTGGGAATACCGCAGGGATTCTGTACTCCGGGATGATATGGTCCGCATTTTCAAGGAAATGTATGGAAAAGAGCCGACCGTAGAAGCAATTCATGCCGGACTTGAGTGTGGCATTTTAGCAGGTAAGATTGACGGACTGGATGCTGTCTCCATCGGACCGGATATGATTGCCATTCATACCACAGAGGAGAAATTAAGCATTTCTTCCACAAAGAGAGTATGGGATTATATCTTAAAAGTAATTGCCTGCAAATAAATTGCTTAAGCAGGCTTTATAGCTTGTACCCTAAAAAAAAATATATTATAATATATTTTGGATGTGTGGGCGTATGCACAACAATAAGCAAAGAAAGGGATGCAGCAAATGAAAAGAATAGGTATGTTGACCAGCGGCGGAGACTGTCAGGCATTAAATGCAGCAATGCGCAGCGTGGTAAAAGGATTAAGTCATAATGTGGATAAGTTGGAAATCTACGGTTTTTATAATGGTTACAAGGGATTGATTTATGGCGATTACCGCCTGCTTACATCAAAGGATTTTTCGGGAATCCTTACCAAGGGCGGAACCATCTTGGGTTCTTCCAGACAGCCATTTAAACTGATGCGTGTGCCGGATGAGAACGGGCTGGATAAGGTGGAAGCAATGAAGCAGACCTATCATAAACTGAAACTGGATTGTCTGGTAATCCTTGGCGGAAACGGAACACAGAAGACTGCCAATCTCCTTCGGGAAGAGGGATTAAATGTCATCCATCTGCCGAAGACCATCGACAATGATATCTATGGAACAGACATTACCTTTGGTTTCTATAGTGCAATCAATGTAGCATGTGCAGCTATTGATTGTATACACACAACAGCAGCATCCCATAATCGTGTCTTTATCGTAGAAGTCATGGGACATAAAGTGGGCTGGCTGACCCTGTACGCAGGTGTTGCCAGTGGAGCAGATATCATATTACTGCCGGAAATCCCATATGATATTGATAAAGTCATCGAAGCAATAGATAAGAGAACCAGGGATGGAAAAGGCTTTACCATTCTTGCGGTAGCAGAGGGTGCTATTTCCAAGGAAGATGCAGCACTTTCCAAGAAAGAATACAAAGAGAAGTTAAAGAATTATAAATATCCGTCTGTATCCTATGAGATTGCAGACCAGATTGAGAAACGCAGTGGCACCGAAGTACGTGTAACCGTACCGGGCCATACCCAGCGCGGTGGCAGTCCATGCCCATATGACCGTGCACTCTGTACACGGCTTGGTGCAGCAGCAGCCCAGGCAATCATTGATGAAGATTACGGATACATGATTGCGATGATTAATGATAAGACAAAGCGTGTTCCACTGAAGGATGTGGCTGGCAAGTTAAAGACTGTTGACCCGGATTGTCAGATGATTAAAGAAGCAAAGACCATTGGAATCAGCTTTGGAGATTAAGAGAAGCGAGGATGGAATAGATGTCATACATGGCACTTTACCGTAAGTTCCGCCCACAGGAATTCGCGGATGTCAAAGGACAGGAGCATATAGTAACAACCTTAAAGAACCAGATAAAGGCAGACCGTATCGGCCATGCATATCTGTTCTGTGGAACGAGAGGAACCGGTAAGACAACTATCGCAAAAATATTTGCCAAGGCAGTCAACTGCGAACATCCCGTAGATGGAAGCCCTTGTGGAGAATGTGCAAGCTGTAAAGCAATTGCGGCAGGAAGTTCCATGAATGTTATCGAAATTGATGCGGCATCCAATAACGGCGTAGATAATATCCGTGAAATCCGGGAAGAGGTAGCATACCGCCCGACAGAAGGAAAATACAAAGTTTATATCATAGACGAGGTGCACATGCTCTCCATCGGAGCCTTTAACGCATTGTTGAAGACCCTGGAAGAGCCGCCTTCCTATGTCATTTTTATACTGGCAACCACGGAAGCCCATAAGATACCGATTACGATTCTTTCGAGATGTCAGCGGTATGATTTCCGGAGAATTTCCATTGAGACCATATCAGACCGCCTGATGGAACTGATGGAAAAGGAAAATGTGGAAGTGGAAGAACGGGCAATCCGCTATATTGCCAAAGCGGCAGACGGATCCATGCGGGATGCCTTAAGCCTTTTAGACCAGTGCATCGCCTTTTATCTGGGACAGAAGCTGACCTATGACCATGTGTTAGAGGTGCTGGGTGCAGTAGATACGGAAGTCTTTTCTAAATTACTGCGGAAAGTGCTGGCAGAAGATGTGGCAGGAGCCATTTCGCAGTTAGAAGAGCTGGTCATCGAGGGAAGAGATTTAGGACAGTTTGTCAATGACTTTACCTGGTATTTAAGAAACCTGCTTTTGTTAAAAGGCTCAGACGATATGGAAGAAGTCTTAGATATGTCTTCTGAGAACATGGCACTTTTAAAAGAAGAAGCCCGGTTGGTAGAAGCAGATGTACTGATGCGGTATATCCGGATTTTCTCCGAGCTGTCCAATCAGGTAAAATATTCTTCCCAGAAACGAATCTTAATTGAAATCGCAATAATTAAATTATGTAAACCTGCAATGGAGACCAACATGGATTCCATTACAGACCGGTTAGCAAAGTTAGAAAAGAAGATGGAGCAGGGAATTCCCATGGCAGCACCGGTGAATACCGCGACACAGCCGGCCGAGGCAGCAGCACCGGTCAGCCGTCCGCCAATGCCAAAAGCAATCCCGGAAGATGTGGAACAGATTGTAAAGAACTGGAATTCCATTCTACCGAAGATGAGCGGCGTGGTGCGCACCTATCTTAAGTCGGCACATTTAAGTCTTGGCGGGGATGACCGTCTGATGATTGTATTGGATGACCCGGTTGCAGCAGGCTACGTGGAAGAGGAAGACCACAGAAATGAAATTCGACAGGTGATTTCTGATTATATAGAAAAAGAAGTGGAGATTCAGATTCAGCAGAATCAGTCGAATCGTCCGTTTGAAGAATCCTATGTGGATTTGTCACAGATAATCAATATGGATATAACCATTGAAGATGAATAAAATACAGGAGGAAATGGAAACATGGCAAAAAGAGGCGGAGGATTTCCGGGCGGAATGCCGGGAAATATGGGAAACCTTATGAAACAGGCACAGAAGATGCAGCGCCAGATGGAAGAGGCATCCAAGGAGTTAGAGGAGAAAGAAGTAACAGCCGCAGCAGGTGGCGGTGCAGTTGAGGTTACAGTCTCCGGTAAGAAAGAAGTAACCAAAGTAAAGATTGATCCGGAAGCAGTTGACCCGGATGATGTAGAAATGTTAGAAGACATGATTATGGCAGCAACCAATGAGGCACTGCGCCAGATAGAAGAATATTCCCAGCAGTCCATGTCCAAGATTACCGGCGGCATGGGTGGACTTGGCGGTGGATTCCCATTCTAATCAGCTGAAGGAGAAGAGGAAACAGAATGGACTATTACAGCAGCCAGATAAGCCGTCTGATAGAACAACTTTCCGGCTTGCCGGGAATTGGACCAAAGTCGGCGCAGAGACTGGCATTTCATATTTTGAATATGCCGGAAGAAAATGTGGAAAAATTAAGTCATTCCATATTAGATGCAAGACAGAATATACACTACTGCAAAGAGTGCCTGACCCTGACCGATGATGAACTCTGTCCGATATGCAAAAATCCCCAGAGGGATCACAGCGTAATCATGGTAGTAGAGGACACCAGGGATCTGGCAGCTTATGAGAAAACTGGAAAATATGAAGGAGTATATCATGTACTTCATGGGGCAATATCTCCGATGCTTGGAATCGGACCGAATGACATTAAGCTCAAGGAGTTGATACATCGGCTGGAGGGTGATGTAAGAGAAGTCATCATCGCCACCAATTCAAGCTTAGAGGGAGAGACAACAGCAATGTATATCAGCAAGCTGGTGAAACCGACCGGAATCAAGGTCTCAAGAATTGCCAGCGGCGTCCCTGTGGGAGGGGATTTGGAATACATTGACGAGGTAACGTTACTTCGCGCGTTAGAGGGACGTGTGGAGTTGTAATGGATACAAACAAGCTTATTCATGAGAAAGGTTAAGTAAAATGACGAATGCAGAGTTGGAAAAAAAGGCAAATGAAGTAAGACAAAGTATTGTTACGGCATTGCACAGTGCAAAATCCGGACATCCAGGCGGATCACTTTCCGCAGCAGATATTATGACATATCTGTATTTTGAAGAGATGAATGTGGATCCGAAGAATCCGAAGATGGCAGACCGCGACAGATTTGTGCTGTCGAAAGGACATGTAGCTCCGGCATTATATTCTGTACTGGCACACAAAGGATATTTTCCGGTAGAAGATCTTGTGACACTGCGTCATACAGGTTCTTATTTACAGGGACATCCGGATATGAAACATATTCCGGGTGTTGATATGTCTGCAGGTTCCTTAGGACAGGGATTGTCCTGCGCAGTAGGAATGGCACAGGCTGGTAAGATGGATGATAAGGATTATCAGGTATATGCAATGTGTGGTGATGGTGAGATTCAGGAAGGACAAATCTGGGAAGCTGCTATGTGGGCAGGCGCACATCACTTAGACAACCTGACTGTAATCGTAGATAACAATAACCTTCAGATAGATGGAACGGTAGAAGAAGTATGTTCTCCATATCCGATTGATAAGAAATTTGAAGCATTCAATTTCCATGTAATCAATATCAATGGAAATGATATGGAAGAAATCCGTAATGCCTTTGCAGAAGCAAAGAAAGTAAAAGGCATGCCGGTTGCAATCATCGCAAAGACCACCAAAGGAAAAGGAGTTTCCTTTATGGAAAATCAGGTGGGCTGGCATGGAAAAGCTCCAAATGACGAGCAGTACGAACAGGCAATGGAAGAATTGAAGAAAGCAGGTGAAGCATTATGTCAGAAGTAAAGAAGATTGCAACAAGAGAAAGCTACGGTAATGCTTTAGTAGAACTGGGCAGGGAACACACAGACCTTGTAGTATTAGATGCCGATTTGGCAGGTGCAACCAAGACGGAAATCTTCAAGAAAGCATTTCCGGAACGTTTCTTGGACTGTGGAATTGCAGAAGCAAATATGGCTGGAATCGCAGCAGGACTTTCTACCTGCGGTAAAGTTCCGTTCATGAGCTCCTTTGCAATGTTTGCAGCAGGACGTGCTTATGAGCAGGTGCGTAACGCAATCGGATATCCACATCTGAATGTAAAAATCGGTGCAACCCATGCAGGAATCTCTGTAGGAGAAGACGGTGCAACCCACCAGTGCTTAGAAGACCTTGCACTGATGCGTGAAATTCCTGGAATGGTAGTGATCAATCCGAGTGATGATATTGAAGCAAAAGCTGCAGTAAAAGCGGCATATGAACATGTAGGACCGGTTTACCTCCGATTTGGCAGACTTGCAATTCCTGTATTTAATGATAACGAAGATTACAAATTCGAAATCGGAAAAGGAATCGTCTTAAAAGAAGGAAAAGATGTTACCATCTTTGCAACCGGACTGGAAGTAAGCGAGACATTAGCAGCAGAGAAAATGTTGGCAGCAGATGGCATTGATGCAGAGATTATCAACATCCATACCATTAAGCCAATCGATGCAGAATTAGTTGTTGCATCAGCCGCTAAGACAGGCAAAGTCGTAACCGTAGAAGAACATTCCATCATCGGTGGACTTGGAAGTGCTGTATGTGAAGTCCTTTGCGAGAAAGCACCGGCCAAAGTGCTCCGCATTGGCGTAAATGATACCTTTGGCGAGTCAGGCCCGGCACCGGAACTGATTGCAAAATACGGACTGGATGCAGAAAGTATCTACAAAAAGGTAAAAGCCTTTGTAAAAGAAAACTAAAAAAGACAAAAAGGAAAGCTGTCACTGAAAAAGTGGCAGCTTTTTTCGTAAAAACCTGTCAGAAACTTCATTTTTCGCCATCCATGATATGGCAAAAAATCCGCCGCCTCTGTGTTATGGTTGTCCCAGGACAAGAGGAAAGGGGCGGCAGAAGTGATAGAGATTATACAACGGAAGGAAATAGAAAATTCAGCAACAGGAAATGCACCGGCAGGAAATACCGCAACAGGAAATATAGTGACAGAAAATAGAAGAACGAACGAGAAGGCGGAGGATACGGCAACGTTTCCACGAAATTTCCGCCAGATTGGGACGCCAGAGGGTGAAAAACACATTTTTATAGAAGATTATGTATACACCTATCTGCATCCGGCATTTCTCGGAATGAATGAACGGCGGGTATGCATTCTGGTGGGCAGAATCGAGCAGTATGGTAAAAATACAAACATCTATGTAAATGGGGCATTTGAATTGCCGGAAATTGCATATTGTGGGACAGCTCCGGTCTTTCAGGAGAAAATCCGGACAGAAATATGCACCTTAATTAAACGCTATTTTGATGGAAGCACCCTGCTGGGCTGGTTTTATGATGAGAAGGGGACAGCACCCTGCCTGACACCGGAACTGGAACGGATACTGAAAAATTTCTTTGGTGGAAACAATAGACTTCTGCTGCTGTCGGATTCCCTGGAAAAAGAAGAAACGTTATACATATATGAAGATGGAGCCGTTCATAAAAAAGAAGGCTATTATATCTATTATGAACGCAACCAGGCGATGCAGGAGTATATGATAGTATCGCGGAAAGACACACCGCAGGAAGTGAAACCGGAGGAGGTCCGGGATGAGGCATTAAAAAACTACCGGGAGCTGGTCTTAAACAGACCAAAAAAGAATTTTCAACTGCCGGCATTTCATTCACTGGTTTATGGAAGTGGTCTTCTGGTGGTCATTGCAATCATAGTTGTAGGCATCAGCATGTTCAATAATTATGAGAAAATGAAGAAACTAGAAACTGCGGTCAGTGTCATGGAACAGAAAAATGATTCATCAGGAACAGACCCTGCACCGGATACGGAAACCCAGACAAAGCTGGTCATCGAGGACCTTGCGGGACAGGTAGAACCAACGGAAAAAGAGAATGCAGAAAACTTACAGGTTGCGGACAACACAGCAGCACCGGATAACACGGCAGCACCGGATAACACGGCAGCACCGGATAACACGGCAGCACCGGATAACATGGCAGCACCGGATAATACATCTGACCAGGCAGCATCCGCAAGTACGCAGCCCCAGTCCGAGGCGGAAATTATATTGCAGCAGGGCTATTATATCGTGCAGCCGGGAGACAGCATGATTTCCATCAGTAAAAAGATATATCAGGATGCTTCCCATGTGGCAGATTTGTGTGCGGCAAATGGGATTGAAAATGTCGATAATATAAAGGTTGGCGAAAAATTAATACTTCCATAAGAAAAAAATAATGCCGAAACATGGAATATAGGCTATAATCAATAGAAGAGTGAAGAGAACAGCAGGAGTTAAGAAACAGAAATGGCAGATAAAACACAGTTTCGTACCATCGAAACAGACGAAGAAGAACTGAATACCAAAATACGGAAACATCGTTTGAAAATAATAAAAATCATATTGTTGTTGCTGGCACTGGCAGCTGTTGCAGCATTGGGGATTTTCTTTTTTCAGAAATTGCGGAAATATAATAGTTACACGGTAGAAAAAAGCGTGGAACGTCAGGACACTGCTGGAAGCCAGTTTCTTGCATATGGAAATGGTTTTATCAAATATAGTAACGATGGGGCAATTTATACCGACGCCAATGATGAAGTGTACTGGAACCAGACCTATGAGATGAAAGAACCAATGGCAGATGTCTGTGAGGATTATGTGGCATTGGCAGATAGGGGCGGAACTGAAATCTATATCATGAATCAGGCGGGAATGCAGGGCAAAATTGAGACACCGATGAACATCTCCAAAATAAGCGTAGCCAACCAGGGCGTTGTGGCAGTATGGATGGAGAGTGACGGAGAGAATTACATCCGTATGTATGACCAAAATGGCAAAAATCTGGTGTCCGGCGCATTCTATACAGAAAAAAGCGGTTATCCGCTGGATATTTCCCTTTGCAATGATGGAAAGAAATTAGCAGTGTCCATGCTCACGGTCAATAATGGAGAAGTATGCAGCACAATCAAATTCTACAATTTTGGCTCAGTAGGACAAAATGAGATTGATTATATGGTAGGAAGCTTCGACTATCCGGATGTGATAATACCACAGATAGAATTTACCGATAACAACCGTCTGGTGGCATTTGGCGATTCCAAAATTATTTTGTTCAGAGGTACCCAGAAACCGGAGCCGGATGATGAAATTGCGCTGAACCAGGAAATAAAGAGTGTATTTACCAGTGAAAATTATATTGGCATCATTTACAATAATGATGTGCAGGCAGAATCCAATACCGAAAGCACAGAAGAAAGCCGCCATATGGAAATTTATAATACCGGTGGCAAACATGTATTAAGCAAGGATTTTACCATGGATTATGAAAATGTGGACTTCCTTGGAAATGGAGAAATCTGTATCCGGAACGCCACAGAGTGTCAGATTTACAATACATATGGTGTAAAGAAATTTTCCTATACATTTGATACACCGCTGTATGATGTAATTTCAGACGGCAGCCAGAATGGTTATATATTTATAATGGAAGGAACAACAGAGAAGGTAAGACTGAAGTGAATTGGTTATTGATATGTGTGATTGGAATCCTGGTAGTATGTGCCCTGGAGGGATACTTCCGTGGATTTATAAAAATAGTATTCTCCCTGCTTGCAATGATTATCACTCTTGCAGTGGTGTCAGTTGCAGCTCCAAAGATTACAACCTATATAGAAGAAAACACAGAGCTGGATGAGAGAATCACGGAGAAATGCTTAGAGCATGTGGAAAAAAATGCGCAGGACCGGCTGGACCGGGAAGCACAGGAGAAGTCCGAAGAGACCAGACAGCAGTTAGAAGAAAATGGTATCAGTGGCGGAGAACTGGATGCCCTTATGGACAAAGCGGCAGAAGCGGGAAGTGATGCGGTCCATCAGGCACTGGCAGATAGCGGAGTTTATCAGGCAATGGCACAAAAAATCACGCATTTTATCATCAGCCTGATTGCCTGCATAGTGACATATGTGGTGGTATATCTAGTTCTTCATATTATTTTGAATGTGCTGGATCTGGTGGTGAAGCTTCCGGTTCTGAAAGGAATCAACCGGTTCATGGGAATGTTGGCAGGCGGTGTGAAAGGATTTCTTATAGTCTGGGTAGCATTTTATCTGATACATATTATGGCAGCCACAGAATGGGGCACGCGGCTGGTGACATATATCAGAGAAAATGAGTTCCTCGCATTTCTCTATCAGCATAATCTTCTGGTACAGATATTTACCGGAATTTTTTAAAATGTATAAAAAAATTAAAATGACATAAAAATATCAGCAAATAGATATTGTAGGATGAAAAAACAGAATCCACAATATCTATTGCTTTTTGTTAGGAACCACAAACCGCCTGAAAAAAGTGTGTAAAAAAACCGAAAAAAGGGTGTTGACATCCCGAAAATGACGTGCTATTATAAAACTCCACCGCGCAGGAAA
>NZ_QTWM01000007.1:0-164374 GCF_003461125.1 Roseburia sp. AF22-2LB | reverse complement strand
ATAAATCTTTTACAGAATGGGATTAGCCATCAACACGTTTTGTCCTATAACCCATAATGTAGGTATCACTTAATTTTCTTGTTTTTTATAGCTTCTAACAAGTGGTTTACATAACTATGAATAAGCTCCGGAGATGAAAGAAATTTTTCCGTAAGTTCAAAGTAAGATATTTTTTCCTTATAGTCGTGTTTAAAAGAAGGAGAAATAAGCTCTTCGTACTGTGGAAGAAAGCTTCCTTCATGCCGGGTATAGCAGGTGGCAGCGGTAGCCTGTCTGCGGTGTTCTTTATCGACATATGATGCTACACTTTTGTGCATTGCAGTATCTTCAGCCGGAAGATAATAATAATCCTTATAATTTGGAAAGAAATATTTCAGGGCATCCTCTTCTAAACGGACGGAGAGGGTGCATTTTTTGCCCTTTGCATAGAAATAAACAGAACCTATGCGGCAGGAAATATGCTTTGGAAATGGAAATTCCGGCTCAATAGAAAGAATCAGTTCTTTCTTTTCCTGTTGCTTATAATCTGTATATTCAGAAACAGAAGCACTGCAGGATAAATACTGTCCGTAAAACAGATGGACATAGGATAAGACGGGAAGTAATGCAGGCATATCCAGAACATCTTCGTAGTTGTGGAGCAGAAGAATTTCCAATTTATCCGGACGTGGTTCCTTGGTATACGAATGATAGATCTCAATCAATTCACCGCCGGAATATAAGTCATCCCTGCCAATACCAAGAAAAGCTTCGATGGTCTTCTGCTTGTAATTTGGCAGCTGGAGAATATGCTTTATCTGGGAAATGGATTTGAAAATATCCACATAAGTAAAATCAGCAAAGTGCTCGTTACATTCATAAGTATTGCATTTTGCTTTCAGATAAGGAATATCAAAGCCGATTCCATTGAAAGTGATAATTGTATCAAAACCGTCTAATAGCAAAAGAAACTGCTCAAGTACTTCTTTTTCTTCTTCCGGTGTTTCGGCAAAAAACTGTTTGATATAAAGCATCTGTTCTATATGATAGGCACATCCAATCAGATAAAGACTGGTATGAGCCGGGGAAAATCCGGTAGTTTCGATATCGAAAAAGACAGAGGAAGCAGTGAATATTTCCTCATCTAAATTCGAAGCCGGACTATATGGAATTTCATGTACAATTGTTTTCATATCTGCCCTCCTGTCATTTTTTTATTATACACGATGTATGGTCAAAAAGTAATCATTCCTTGTTAAAAATCGACAAAAATATTGAGAAAAAATCTTTTTAGTGTGTCAAAAAATTCTAATTTGTGTTATAATACATTTTATGTTAAATGCATTGCATATGCAGTGTAATACTATCATAGAAAGAGGGGCACATAAGATGGGTTTAATGACATTTAAAGGTGGCGTCCATCCTTTCGAAGGAAAGGATTTATCAAAAGATAAGCCAATACGTGAATTATTACCCAAAGGTGAACTGGTATATCCGTTATCGCAGCATATTGGAGCACCGGCAACACCAATCGTAGCGGTAGGAGATTCCGTTTTGAAAGGGCAGAAGATAGCAGAAGCAGGCGGCTTCGTATCTGCACCAATCCATGCGTCCGTATCCGGAACTGTTAAGAAAATTGAGCTAAGAAGAGTTCCAACAGGTGATATGGTGAACTCCATTGTAATTGAAAGCGATGGTGAATTTAAGGAGGTAGAGTATCAGGCAGTAGAAGACGTCAGTGCTCTTTCCAAAGAAGAAATTATTAACCGTATAAAAGAAGCGGGAGTTGTTGGTATGGGTGGAGCAGGATTCCCAACCCATGTAAAATTATCTCCGAAGGAACCGGAAAAAATCGACTATATTATTGCCAACTGTGCAGAGTGTGAACCATATCTGACATCTGATTACCGCATCATGTTAGATCACACGGAAGAACTGGTAGAAGGCATGCGTATCATTCTCAGTATGTTTGAACATGCCAAGGGTGTATTTGCAGTCGAGAATAATAAACCGGATTGTATCGCAAAATTATTAGAATTAACGAAAGATGAGCCTCGTATGGAGGTCGCACCTCTTATGACAAAATATCCACAGGGTGGTGAACGTCAGCTTATTTATGCAGTAACCAAACGTGCAATTAATTCCAAGATGCTTCCGGCAGATGCAGGATGTATCGTAGATAATGTTGCAACCATGGTTGCCGTATACCATGCAGTAAAAGAAGGAAAACCTGTTACAAGCAGAATCTTTACAGTTACCGGTGATGCAGTAGAAGATCCGGGTAACTTTGAGTTCTTAATCGGAACCAGTTTCCAGGAACTTTTAGATGCTGCCGGTGGATTTAAAGAGCAGCCGGAGAAAATTATTTCCGGTGGACCAATGATGGGCTTTTCCATGTTCGGATTAGATGTGCCGACAACCAAGACTACCTCGGCACTCCTTTGTATGACCAAAGATGAAGTGGCAGAAGCAGATGCAGATGCAACAGCATGCATCAATTGTGGTCGTTGCGTAGAAGCATGTCCGGAACAGATTGTTCCATCCAGATTATCTAAATTCTCAGAGCATGGAGATATGGCAGAATTTGAAAAATGGCATGGTCTTGAGTGCGTGGAATGTGGAAGCTGCAGTTTTATCTGCCCGGCAAAACGTCCGTTAGCACAGCTTATTAAGACAATGAAAAAACAGGTTCTTGCTGAAAAGAAAAAAAATAAATAACAAAGAAAGAGGTGGACTATTGTGAGTGAGTTATATCATGTATCATCATCACCACATGTACGAGCCAAAGATACAACAAGCAGAATCATGCTTTATGTAATTATAGCTCTGCTTCCAACAAGTATATTTGGTATTGTTAATTTTGGATATAAAGCAGCAGTATTGATTTTGGTATCTGTTGCAAGCTGTATTGCATCAGAGTGGATTTTCAATCTGATTGTACATAAGAAGAATACCGTCAGTGATTTAAGTGCGGTAGTTACCGGACTGTTACTTGCATTAAACCTGCCGGCATCCCTTCCATGGTGGGAAGCTGTAATCGGCAGTGTATTTGCAATCGTTATTGTTAAAATGATGTTTGGCGGACTGGGACAGAACTTTATGAACCCGGCACTGGGTGCAAGATGCTTTTTACTGATAGCATTTGCCGCAGACATGACAAACTTTACCGTAGATGGATATTCAGGAGCAACTCCACTGGCTCTGATCAGAGAACAGGGCGTTGGAGCTGTTAATACCATGAATATGTTAATTGGTAAGACAGCCGGAACCATCGGAGAGACATCCGCTATTGCTATCTTAATTGGAGCAATGTTCTTAATCCTGATGGGTGTCATTACACTTCGGATTCCGGGAACCTATATCATTACATTTGTAGTATTTATCAGCTTGTTCGGCGGACATGGCTTTGACATCGACTATATCGTTGCTGAGCTTTGTGGTGGTGGATTAATGCTTGGTGCATTCTTTATGGCAACCGACTATGTAACATCACCAATCACACCGAAGGGACAGATTTTATATGGAATTCTTTTAGGTATTCTTACCGGATTATTCCGTATCTTTGGAGCAAACGCAGAAGGTGTATCCTTTGCAATTATTTTAAGCAACCTTCTGGTTCCTATGATTGAAAGGATTACAATTCCAAAGGCCTTTGGACAGGTAAAGGAGGCAAAGCAGCATGAATAAGAAGATTGTACATGACGCGTTGATTTTAACCGTATTTACCGTAGTAATCGGATTTATTCTCGGACTGGTATATGAGATTACCAAGGATCCGATTGCAAAGGCAGAAGAGGCAACTGCACAGGCTGCATACAAAGCAGTGTTTGAAGATGCAGATTCTTTTTCCACCTATGATTTTGATGCAGAAGCCGCAGCCAGCCTGTTAGAGCAGAATGGTTACAGTGATGAAATCAATGGTGTGCAGGAAGCATTAGATAAAGATGGCAATGTATTAGGCTATGTGATTACTGTAACAGCTAAAGACGGAAGCCAGGGTAATATCACATTTTCTGTTGGCATAAAGAATGATGGAACCGTAAACGGCTATTCCGTTACCAGTATGTCAGAGACACCTGGACTTGGAGACAAGGCAAAGACAGAAGACTTCTCCAAACAGTATAAGAATAAGAATGTAGACAGCTTTACCGTTGTGAAACAGGCACCATCTGCTGATAACGAGATTGAAGCAATTTCCGGTGCAACCATTACATCAAAAGCAATGACCAATGGTGTAAATGCCTGCATTACATACTTCCAGAATGAATTGGAAGGAGGCGCTGAATAATGAATAAGTATTTAGAACGCGTATATAACGGATTGATTAAAGAAAATCCTACCTTTGTACTGATGCTTGGTATGTGTCCGACACTGGCAGTAACAACATCAGCAATGAATGCACTGGGAATGGGATTATCTACAACAGTGGTATTGATTTTCTCTAACCTGTTGATTTCCTTATTCCGTAAAGCAATTCCAAATGGTGTCAGAATGCCGGCATACATTGTTATCGTAGCATCTTTGGTAACCATTGTAGAATTTATTATGAAGGCTTATACACCGGCACTGGCTAAACAGCTTGGTGTATATATCCCTCTTATTGTTGTTAACTGTATTATCCTTGGACGAGCAGAAAGCTATGCATCTAAAAATCCACCTGTATTGTCTATCTTAGACGGTGTTGGTATGGGACTTGGATTTACCTTCGGATTAACCTGTATTGGCATTGTCCGTGAGATTTTAGGTGCAGGACAGTTGTTTGGATTCCAGATTCTTTCACTGAAATGGTATACACCAATCAATATCTTTGTTATGGCACCGGGTGCATTCTTGGTACTGGCATTCTTAGTTGCTTTAATGAGTATTGTTCGTCAGAAGATGGAAGCAAAAGGCAAACCACTGGCAGAGCCTGCCGGCTGTATCAGTGGAGACTGTGCCGGATGCAGCATGTCTGCAACCTGCAGCGAAAAAGAGAAGAAAGCTGCAGATGCAGAGGAAAAAAGTGAATAGGAGGAATATGACAGATGCAGACATTATTATTGATTGCAATTGGTTCAGCCATTGTAAATAACGTAGTATTAAGCCAGTTCCTTGGTATCTGTCCTTTCTTGGGTGTATCAAAGAAAACAGAGACCGCTGCTGGAATGGGTGGAGCCGTTATCTTTGTCATAACGATATCCTCCTTTGTTACCTCATTGATTTATAAGTTTATACTGATTCCGACGGGAACACAGTATTTACAGACTATTGTATTTATTCTTGTAATCGCAGCGCTGGTACAGTTTGTAGAAATGTTCTTAAAGAAATCCATGCCTGCTCTTTATAAGAGCCTTGGAGTGTATCTTCCTTTGATTACAACCAACTGTGCAGTATTAGGTGTAGCACTTACCAACGTAACCAAAGAGTATGGTATCTTAGAGGGCGTTGTAAACGGTTTTGCAACCGCATTTGGATTCTTTATTGCTATTACAATTATGGCAGGAATTCGTGAAAAAATTGAATATAATGATATCCCTAAGCCATTTAAAGGAACAGCAATTGTATTAATTACAGCATGTCTGATGTCCATTGCATTTATGGGCTTCTCAGGAATGATTTAGGAGGAAAGAAAAGATGAGTGTACAGGCAATTATTATTGCAGCCGTTATTGTAGGCGGCGTAGGACTTTTTATTGGATTTTTCCTCGGCGTTTCCGGAGAAAAGTTCAAAGTAGAAGTAGATGAAAGGGAAGAAGCAATTGTTGGTGTTCTTCCTGGAAATAACTGTGGTGGTTGTGGTTATGCCGGATGTTCCGGTCTTGCAGCTGCTATTGTAAAAGGTGATGCCCCGGTCAATGGATGTCCTGTTGGTGGTGCGCCGGTTGCAGCAAAAGTCGGGGAAATCATGGGTGTTGCTGCAGAAGAAGGCGCAAAGCAGGTTGCCTTTGTAAAATGTGCAGGAACCTGTGAAAAAGCCGGTCATGATTATGAATATACCGGAGTAGAAGATTGTGCTGCTATGGCATTTATTCCGGGCGGCGGAGCAAAGAGCTGTAGCTATGGCTGCCTTGGCTTTGGAAACTGTGTAAAGGCATGTCCGTTTGATGCGATCCATGTTGTAGACGGTATTGCAAAGGTGGATAAGGAAGTTTGTAAAGCATGTGGAAAATGTATTGCAGCCTGTCCAAAGCATTTGATAGAGCTGGTTCCATATGAAGCAAAGCATCTGGTACAGTGCAGTTCCAAGGATAAAGGCAAAGACGTTATGAAAGCCTGCTCCGTAGGTTGTATTGGCTGTCATCTCTGTGAGAAGAACTGTCCAAATGATGCTGTTCATGTCGTAGATAATGTGGCTTATATCGACCAGGAGAAATGTACCGGATGTGGCATTTGTGCCGAGAAATGTCCGAAGAAGATTATTTTATAATCGTTTCTGTGATAGAAAGAACGGGATTGTCATTGATTTGGCAGTCCCGTTTTGCGTAGTTGATGTTATATGAGGATTGGATATGAGAAAATTTAGAGAAAAGTATATTGGAAATAAAGATTTTTATAAAATGGTTCTGCTGGTAGCTATTCCAATTATGATACAGAATGCCATCACTAACTTTGTGAGTCTTTTGGACAATATCATGGTAGGACTGGTTGGAACGGAGCAGATGTCCGGTGTCGCAATCATCAATCAGTTGATGCTGGTTTACAATATCTGTATTTTTGGAGCAGTATCCGGTGCAGGCATTTTTGGGGCACAGTTTTATGGAAAAGGGGACCATAAAGGAGTGCGGGATGCCTTCCGTTTTAAAATTGTAGCCTGTGGTTTCTTAGCAGTCATATGGATGCTGATATTGGGCTTTGCAAATGAACCGTTAATTCGGCTGTTTTTGCATGAAGGAGGAAGCACGGGAGATATTGAAGCTACATTATTGTATGCAAAACAGTATTTACAGACGGTAATGCCATCCATGGTTCCTTTTGCATTGATTCAGGCATATGCCCAGACATTACGTGAAACAGGAGAAACGGTTCTTCCGATGAAAGCCGGAATTGCTTCTGTAGCAGTAAATCTGATGTTTGACTATGTATTAATATTTGGTGCATTTGGACTGCCTGCATTAGGAGTAAGAGGTGCAGCGGCAGCAACCGTATTGGCAAGAGTTGTGGAATGCATTATTGTTGTCTTGTGGACCCATGCGAGAGCAGATAAGAATCATTTTATTGTAGGAGCTTACCGTGATTTTAAAATACCGGGAACACTGGTACGACAGATTATCATAAAAGGAACGCCATTGCTTTTAAATGAGACTTTATGGGCTGGAGGAATGGCAGTCCTGATGCAGTGTTATTCCACAAGAGGTCTTGCTGTTGTAGCTGGATTTAACATATCAAATACAGTAGCCAATCTTTTTAATGTTGTATTTATTGCGTTGGGAAGTGCGATATCCATCATTGTAGGACAGCAGCTTGGTGCTGGTAAATTGGAAGAGGCGGTGGATACGGACCGCAAGATGATTGTATTTTCTGTATTTTGTTGTTTTGTTATAGGAGCCTGCATGTTTGCGATTGCTCCGTTCTTTCCAAGAATATACAATACGACAGAAGAAGTGCGTGGACTGGCAAAACAATTTATCCGGATTGCATCAGCCTGCATGCCGTTATATGGATTTATGCATGCAACCTATTTCACACTGCGTTCTGGTGGCAGGACAGTCATTACCTTTCTTTTTGACAGTGTCTATATCTGGGTGGTAGATATTCCACTGGCATTTGTGTTAACCAGATTTACAGGAGTTCCGATTGTATCTATTTATTTATCCTGTCAGTTGATAGAGATTATAAAATGCATCATCGGATATGTTATGGTAAAGAAGAAAATCTGGGTCAACAATATGGTTATGGAGCAGCAATAGGATTATGTTTACATTTCATGAAATGGAATATTGCTGCCGATGCCGGAAGTGGTATGAAGTTCGTAATCGTCGGTGATAAAAATGGCTTCCGTGTCATCCAAGGATTCTATCAGCTTCATGCCGTCCTCTAATCCTAAAGCAAAACAGGTGGTGGAAAGTCCGTCACCATCTACGGATTTCGGACAGATAATGGTGACACCCAGCAGGTTATTGTCATAAGGATAACCGGTTTTCGGATTTAAAATGTGGTGATAGAAGTTATCACCCACATAGAAATAACGTTCATAAACACCGGAACTTACTACCGTTTCATCAGAGACTTCAACACTGGCAATGGCAGTGCCGTCATCGGAAAATGGTTTCTGGATACCGATATTATAGTTGCTTCCATCTGGTTTATCATCCAGCGTAAGGACATTGCCTCCAAGGTTAATCATGCCGGAGGTAATGTCTTTTTCATTTAAATAATCTTTCATTTTATCAGCAATATAACCTTTGGCGATGCCTCCCAAGTCAATCATGGCATCCGGATTGGAAAGACTAACTTCGTTTCCATCAATAACAATCGCATGATAGTCGATGGTGGAAAGTGTGGCTTCAATATCAGATTCAGATGGAACCGTACCGCTGTTATTTGGAAAGTCCCAGAGGGAAGACAATTTACCAATGGTGATATCGAACTGTCCCAGGCTTAAATCACCATAATAAATACCTTTTTGTAATAATTCAATCGTATCATCATCCACAGTAACCGGTGTGCCACCAGCATTGTTTATTTTACTGATATCGCTGTCTGCGATGGTATTGCTGAAAAGGTTCTCATAATGGGAAGCAAGCTTGAAGCAGTCATCAATATAAGAAGCATTTTCTTCTCCATATAGTGTAATAGTAATGACTGTATTAAAATAAAAATCAGATTTGGAAACGGGTTCTTTGCTGCGTCCGCATCCCATGAAGGAGAAGGAGCAGAAGAAGAGAAAGAAAGCAAGTAAACTGCAGGTTAATTTATAAGAAAATATCGTCTTTTTTGTTTTCATCATGTATACTCCGGTTCTTTTAAAATCATATAGCACAAGCATAGCACAAGGAAGATAAAATTTACAGATGATTTTTTTCGAAAGGTATGATAAAGTATAAAATGTATGCATATGAATAAAAAATTATAACCGGCATTCAGATAGTGAATATGCCGTAGATGATTAAGAGGCGGAAAAATGGATACACAGTTGCGTGAAACATTAAAGAATAAGAAGCGTGTAATTGTAAAAATCGGTTCTTCATCTCTTTTACATGAAGAGACCGGAAAATTAAATCTTTTAAAACTGGAACGTTTGGTAAGAGAATTATGTGATATTAAGAATCAGGGCATGGATGTATGTCTGGTCAGCTCCGGGGCTATTGCAGTAGGAAGACAGTCCATGGGATTCAAAGAAAGACCGGAGAAAATAGCTGTAAAACAGGCATGTGCGGCAGTGGGACAGGCGAGACTTATGATGACTTATCAAAAGCTTTTTTCAGAGTACCACCAGAATGTGGGACAGGTTCTTATGACAAAAAAAACTATGGTTGATAACGTGTCGAGAAAAAATGCCCAGAATACTTTTGAAGAATTGTTTGAAATGGGAATTATACCAATTGTAAATGAAAATGATACCGTATCTACTTATGAGATGCAGTTTGGTGATAACGATTCCCTGTCGGCTATTGTAGCCTCATTGGTAGGAGCAGATTTGTTGATTCTTTTATCTGATATTGACGGGTTGTATACGGATGATCCGAGAAAGAATCCAAAAGCAGAATTGATACCGGTAGTAGAAAAAATTGATAATCGGATTGAAAACATGGCAGGAGATACAGTAGGTAGTGATGTTGGTACCGGTGGAATGACCACCAAATTAACGGCAGCAAGGATTGCAACCTTATCCGGAGCAGATATGATTATTGCCAATGCAAAGGATGTGGGAGTTCTGCATCAGATTTTCGAAGGAAAACAGGTGGGAACCTTTTTCAAAGCCAATAAAAATGATGATTTCTATATTGCAGATTATGTAGAAGAAAGCATGGAGTAAAAAGATGATTGAAAATACAATAGCAAGAATCAATGAATTATATCATAAATCTCAGAAAGAAGGACTGACACCGGAAGAAAAGGAAGAACAGGCAGCACTTCGCAAGGAATACATAGCAAGTGTAAAGCGGAATCTGAAGGGACAGTTAGATAATATTGATATGGTAAATGCAGATGGAACGGTAACCAATCTGGGAGAAAAATATGGAAACAAAGGCAAGCATCAGAACTAAGTATAAGACACTGCGAAATGCAATGCCGGATAATATTGTAAGAGAAGAATCCCAAAGGATTTGTCAGAATATCAGTACCTGGGAAATCTTTCAGAAAGCAAAAAATTGTTTCTTTTATTATCCCCTTGGGAAAGAAGCTTCTTTATTGCCTTTTTTTAAAGAAAGTATTCAAAAAAGAGCAGCTTTTCCCCGGGTACGTGGAGAAGAAATGGACTTTTGTGAAGTCAATAGTACAGATGATTTTCAGGAAGGGTATTTTCATGTGATGGAGCCAAAGGATGAGATACCGGCGATGGATTTAGCAGAACTTGAGCAGGAGAAAACAATTGTATTCACACCGGGACTGGTCTTTGATATTAACGGTGGAAGAAGCGGATATGGTAAGGGCTTTTATGATCGTTTTTTTCAGAAATATAAGAAAGTAATCCGGGTTGGAATTGCATTATCCTGTCAGCTTGCAGAACAGGTACCTATGGAGGCTTATGATATTCTGATGGATTATCTTGTAACACCGGAGAAGATTTATAAAGTAACGGATAACAGAGACGAAAATAAGTAGCAGGAGGGAATTATGGAATTACAGGAATTAGGTAAGAGAGCAAAAGCAGCAGAAGTCATCATGCGGAATATGGGCATGAAAGAAAAAGAAAAGATTTTGCTTGAAGTTGCAGAACATTTAGTAGAAGATACCGATGCTATTTTAGCAGCAAACCAGAAGGATATGGATGCAGGAAGAGAAGCCGGAATGCATCAGGGACTTTTAGACCGTCTGATGTTAAATAAAGAGCGTATTGCACAGATGGCAGAAGGAATCCGCCAGGTAGCAGAATTAGAAGATCCGGTAGGAGAGGTCCTTTCCATGAAACAGCGCCCGAATGGACTTATGATTGGAAAGAAGCGTGTACCATTAGGTGTCATTGGAATTATTTATGAATCACGTCCAAATGTAACAGCAGATGCCTTTGCTTTGTGCTTTAAAACTGGAAATACCGTGATTTTAAAAGGTGGAAGTGATGCCATTCATTCCAATATGGCAATCGTAAAGAGCATCAATGAAACTTTAAGTAATAACCAGCTGCCGGAAGGAGTGCTTTCTTTAATCGAAGATACCAGCCGGGAAACTGCTACTGCATTTATGAAAATGAATGAGTATGTGGATGTACTGATTCCAAGAGGTGGCTCCGGACTGATTCGTGCTGTGGTAGCCAATGCTACAATTCCGGTGATTGAGACCGGTACCGGTAACTGCCACATTTATGTGGATGAAACCGCAGACCTTGATATGGCGGTGAATATCATTAATAATGCCAAAACACAGCGCATCGGTGTATGTAATGCCTGTGAATCTTTAGTGCTGCATGAGAGCATCGTAGATGAACTGATGCCACGCCTTTCTGCAAAATTATCCGAAAGCCATGTAGAAATCCGTGGGGATGAGCGGGTTCAGAAAGCTACAAAAGATGCAGTGGCTGCAACAGAAAAAGACTGGGGCACCGAATATTTGGATTATATTATTTCTGCAAAGACAGTTTCAGATATTGATGAAGCCATTACACATATCAATAAATATAATACCGGACATTCGGAAGCAATCATTACCAATAATTATGAGCATGCACAGAAGTTCTTAAATGAGATTGATGCTGCGGCTGTTTATGTAAATGCATCCACACGTTTTACCGACGGATTTGAGTTTGGCTTTGGGGCAGAGATCGGAATCAGTACCCAGAAGCTGCATGCCAGAGGACCGATGGGCTTAGAAGCACTGACGACCACCAAATATATCATTTATGGGGATGGCCAGATCAGAGAATAATAAGAAAAATATTAAGAAAACAGGAAAAGAAATGAGAGAAATAGAAAAGATAAATCACACCGGTGAAGTTCCGGTAATGGAACCACAGAGACAATTTTATTTTATGGACCTTGCAAAGCAGTATGTGACGCAGATTTCCAGGAAGAAAGGCAGACCGCTTACCTTTCATGTGACAACTTTTGGGTGCCAGATGAATGCCAGAGATTCCGAAAAGTTATGCGGAATTTTAGAGACCGTAGGTTTTGAAGAGACCGATTCCGAGGAAGCAGATTTTGTCATTTATAATACCTGTACCGTACGTGAAAATGCCAACAATAAGGTTTACGGACGTCTGGGATATTTAAGCGGCTTTAAGAAAAAGAATAAAGATATGATGATTGCATTATGCGGCTGTATGATGCAGGAACCGGAGGTTGTGGAAAAATTAAAACAGAGCTATCGTTTTGTAGACCTGGTTTTCGGAACCCATAATATCTTTAAATTTGCAGAACTTCTGGTACGCTGCTTTGAAGAGCAGAAAATGGTGATTGACATCTGGGATGATACGAAAGAAATTGTAGAAGAACTTCCGGTAGAGCGGAAATACAGCTTTAAGTCCGGTGTTAATATTATGTTTGGCTGCAATAATTTCTGCAGTTACTGTATTGTGCCATATGTAAGAGGAAGAGAACGCAGCAGAAAACCACAGGATATCATAAGAGAAATTGAAAAATTGGTAGCAGATGGTGTAGTAGAAGTTATGCTCTTAGGACAGAATGTCAATTCCTATGGAAAGAACTTAGATACACCAGTGACCTTTGCACAGCTCTTACAGGAAGTAGAAAAGATTGAAGGTCTGGAAAGAATCCGGTTCATGACATCCCATCCAAAGGATTTATCCGATGAACTGATTGAAGTAATGAAGAATTCTAAAAAAATCTGCAGACATCTTCATTTGCCGCTTCAGTCCGGCAGTAGCAGAGTGTTAAAAGAAATGAACCGTCACTATGACAAGGAGCATTATCTTGCACTGGTTGAAAAAATCAAAAAAGCAATGCCGGATCTGGCAATTACAACCGACATTATTGTAGGATTCCCAGGAGAAACCGAAGAAGATTTCTTAGAGACCATGGATGTGGTAAGACAGGTAGAGTATGACAGCGCGTTTACGTTTATTTATTCCAAACGTACCGGAACGCCTGCTGCCAAAATGGAAAATCAGATTCCGGAAGATGTGATAAAAGACCGTTTTGACCGGCTGTTAAAACTGGTACAGGAGATTTCCGCAAAGAAAGCCGGAGCATTAACCGGAAGCGTGCAGGATGTATTAGTTGAAGAATTAGATGAACAGCAGGAAGGTCTTGTGACCGGAAGATTATCCAATAACTCAGTGGTACATCTGCCGGGTGATGCATCCATGATTGGAACCATCGTACCGGTACATTTAAAAGAATGCAAAGGCTTTTATTATATGGGAGAGGTTGCAGAGTAAATGAACCGTCGTTTTGGAAAAAATGATATCCTGTTGCTGGGAATGCTTGCAGTAGTTATTTTAGTTTTCTATGTAGGAATGACCTCTGCATTACAAAGCGGTGACAGTATTATCATTACGGTAAATGGCAGCGAATATGGCAGATATTCCCTGACAGAAAATAAAGAGATTCCAATTAAAATAGATGGAAAAGTTACCAATATCGTAACGATTGAAAATGGGACTGCCTATATGCTTGAGGCGGACTGCCCGGATCAGTTGTGTATGCATCAGAACGCAATTTCCAAAGATAAAGAATCCATTATCTGTCTGCCAAACCGGGTTGTAGTAACCGTAGAAAGTGAGCAGAAAAATACATTGGATGATGTGGCAGGGTAGGTGAAAGCATGAAGAAAAGTGTAGCATATCTTGGCGTGTTTTTGGCACTGGCCATGATATTAAGTTATGTGGAAGCAATATTGCCCTTTGCCATTGGAATACCGGGAGTAAAGCTTGGACTTGCCAACCTTGTTACGGTGCTGATGCTGTATCTGATTGGCTGGAGAGAGGCTCTTTGTGTATCGGTGCTTCGTATTGTGCTTACCGGAATTTTATTTGGAAATTTGGTCAGCATCTGTTATGGACTTGCCGGCGGATTATTAAGCTTTGTACTTATGTTTATTCTGATTCGGATAAACCGTTTTCATGTAGTTACGGTCAGTATCTGTGGCGGAATCATACATAATATGGGACAGCTTATCGTAGCAGGATTTCTGGTAAGCTCATACTATGTCATTTACTATATGCCGGTTTTATTGATTGCAGGCTTTGTGACGGGTGCCCTGATTGGAATTGTGGCAAAGGAAGTAGGAGGAAGATTATGTATTCATATATCAAAGGCGAATTATCCGAAATAGTGGCAGAGAATCATATTGTCGTTGAAAATGGCGGAATCGGCTATAATATTTATATTCCGGGACAGGTATTATCTCTGCTACCGGGAGTTGGCGAAGAAGTAAAAATCTATACTTATCTTTGTGTCAGAGAGGATGCATTTATTTTATATGGTTTTCTTAGTAGAGATGATTTAAATGTATTTAAATTGCTGATTGGTGTATCCGGAATCGGACCAAAGGGTGCACTGGCAATTCTTTCTGTCATGTCAACGGATGATTTGCGTTTTGCAGTATTATCTGATGATGCAAAAGCAATTGCAAAAGCTCCGGGTGTTGGAAATAAGACGGCACAGCGGTTGATTATAGAATTAAAAGACAAGCTTAGTTTAGAGGATGCCTTTGAACAGAAATTAAGCCATACACAGGAAGCTGCTTCTGGTAACGGCTTAAAAGGAATCCGCAATGAAGCGGTAGAGGCACTGGTTTCACTGGGTTATTCTTCCACAGAGGCTTTGAAGGTTCTTCGTGATATTGAAATTACGGAAGACAGTTCGGTAGAAGATATTTTAAAACTGGCTTTGAAGCAGATGGCATTCTTATAAGAGGAGCAGAAAATGGAAAAACGTGTAATTTCAACGCAGATGCAGGATGAAGATATCAAAATCGAAAAAACACTGCGTCCGATGACCTTGGATGAATATATTGGTCAGGAGAAAGCAAAAGCAAATCTTAAAGTGTATATAGAGGCTGCAAAACAGCGTGGAGAGTCCTTAGACCATGTATTGTTTTATGGTCCTCCGGGACTTGGTAAGACTACTCTTGCCGGCATTATTGCCAATGAAATGGGCGTACATATGAAAGTCACTTCCGGTCCGGCAATTGGAAAGCCGGGAGAAATGGCAGCTATTTTGAGTAATCTTGCAGAAGGTGACATTTTATTTGTAGATGAGATTCATCGTTTGAACCGGCAGGTAGAGGAAGTATTATATCCTGCCATGGAGGATTATGTCATTGACATTATGGTGGGAAAAGGCGCAACTGCCCGTTCAATCCGCCTTGATTTACCGCATTTTACGCTGGTTGGTGCCACTACCAGAGCCGGACTTTTATCGGCACCCTTAAGAGACCGTTTTGGAGTGGTACATCATCTGGAATTTTATAATGTGGAGGAACTTAAGACAATTATTGTCCATTCTGCAAAAAAGTTAGAGGTAAAGATTGATGAGGAAGGTGCAATCGAATTGGCACGCCGTTCCAGAGGAACGCCGCGTCTTGCCAACCGCCTTTTAAAGAGGGTGCGTGATTTTGCACAGGTGCAGTACAATGGTGAAATTACCAAAGAAGTAGCATCCTTTGCACTGGATTTACTGGAAGTAGACAAGATGGGATTAGACCAGAATGACAGGAACATTTTGCTTACGATTATTGAAAAATTCCAGGGTGGCCCGGTAGGGCTGGATACCCTTGCGGCAGCGATTGGGGAAGATGCCGGAACCATAGAGGATGTTTATGAACCATATCTTGTAAAGAATGGATTTATCAACCGGACACCAAAGGGAAGGGTCGCAACAGAATTTGCATATCATCACTTTGGAATAGAGGGCTAAGAAAATAGTTGTTTTTCGACAGATTTATAGCTATAATATGCTATATGTAGTAGTCAGAGAATATTTTTAGGCAGATACGCAGAGAGGAAATGAAAATGGCAGCAAAAAATAATACAGAAGTGATTATTGATGGAAAAGTATATACTTTAAGTGGATATGAGAGTCAGGAGTATTTACAGAAGGTAGCAACTTATATCAATGATAAGATTGCAGAATTTAAAATGCTGGATGAATATAAGAGAATTCCAAGTGATATGCGTTCCACATTGCTGGCATTGAACATTGCAGATGATTACTTCAAAGCGAAAAATCAGGTTGAAAAATTAGAGCAGGATTTAGAGGTAAAAGACCGTGAAATCTATGATTTAAAGCATGAACTGATTTCCAACCAGATCCGCATGGAAAGTGATGCCAAATCTTTAAAGGAACTGGAAAAAGAAAATAAAGAGCTGCTTTTAAATAAGACCAGATTAGAAGCAACCTTAGAAGATGCTTTACTTGGTAAAGTAGATAAACTTGAAAAACCGGAAAAAACTGAAAAACCAGAGGAAAAGAAAACAGACCATACGGAAGAAAAGAAAGAGGAAAAGCCTTCCGGAAAGAAAGCGTAATAGAGAATAAAAACTATGAAAGGGGGCAGACATTTATCTGTCCCTTTTGTTGCCATAGGAGATGAGGAAAGATGAAAGAGTTAGAACTTTTAGCACCGGCAGGTTCCTTGAAAACATTAAAGGCAGTCATTCATGCCGGAGCAGATGCCGTATATCTTGGCGGAAGTATGTTCGGTGCAAGAGCATATGCCAATAATTTTAACGAAGAAGAATTATTAGAAGCAATCCGTTTCGGACATATTCATGGACGCAAAATTATTCTTGCGGTGAATACTCTGTTAAAAGAATATGAATTAGGACAGCTCTATGATTATCTGCACCCTTATTATGAAGCGGGATTAGATGCTGTCATCGTGCAGGATATGGGCGTTATGGAGTTTATCAAAACTCATTTTCCAAATCTTCCGATACATACCAGTACCCAGATGACCATTACCAATGTAGAGGGAGCCAGGCTTTTAAAGGAACAGGGTGTAGAGCGTGTGGTGACAGCGAGAGAAATGTCCTTAGAAGAAATTCAAAGAATCCATGATGAAGTAGGCGTGGAACTGGAAAGCTTTATTCATGGCGCATTGTGTTACTGTTATTCCGGACAGTGCCTTTTCAGTAGTATCATCGGCGGAAGAAGCGGAAACCGTGGCAGATGTGCACAGCCATGCCGCCTTTCCTATGAAGTATTGCAGGGAGAAAAGAGTCTTACCGGACATCATGCAACTCCGATTCTGAGTCTTAAGGATATGTGTACACTGCCATTTTTGTATGAACTGGCAGACCATGGGGTATATTCCTTTAAGATAGAAGGACGGATGAAGACACCGGAGTATGCTGCCGGTGTAGTAAGTATTTACCGAAAATATATGGATTCCTATCTGGATGGAAGCCGTATTCCGGTGGAGAAGAAGGATATCAGGGCACTTTTAGAACTTGGAAACCGAGGTGGCTTTACCAACGGATATTACTATCATCATAATGACAGTGATATGCTAAGCGGAGAGAGTGCTTCCCATAATAAGAGCGAAGGTGTTCTTCAGGATAACATCCGTAGAGAATATGTAGACACCGAATTAAAAGAAAAGATTAAAGGAAAGTTAATATTAAATAAAGAATGCCCTGCTAAGATAGAAGTGCAATATGGAAAAATAAAAGTTTCTTATCAGGGAGATATGGTTCTTGTAGCGCAGAATCGTCCGTTGACGGAAGAAGTTGTAACAGAAAAGATTACAAAGACTGGAAATACACCATTTGTTTTTGAAAATCTTGAAGTTACAATGGATGATGATATTTTTATGCCGGTAAACCAGTTGAACCAGCTGCGAAGAGGTGCGTTGGAAGCATTAGAAGAAGCGTTGTTGAAACCTTATGAAAGAACGCTTCCAGAATTGGTGGAAACTTCTTCCGCTGAAACAGATAGGCAGACAACAGGAAATGTCATAAAAGAAAAGCAGATTTCCGGACAGTCATTATCACAGACTTCTGGACAACAATCCGCCGGTTCATCCACAGAAGTCCGGGTACTGATTGAAGACGCAGAACAGCTTCCGGCAGTATTAAAAGCCGATTTCGTGGATACGGTTTATCTTGATTGTATGTTGTATACAAGAGAAAATCTGATCCGCAAGTTAAGTGAGGATATAGACAGGGTACAGGCATCCGGTAAGAAAGCATTTTATGTATTCCCGTTTATTTTCCGGCAGCAGACCAGTCTTTTTTATGAAAAAATCATGCCGGAGCTAAAAAAGCTTCCATTAAATGGTATTATGGTGCGGAGTCTTGATGAGATTGCGTTTATAAAGGAATGGGGCAATGAAAACTGGCAGATGGTATCCGACAGTAATTTATATACCTATTCCAATGAAGCAGCAGAATATTTTTATCATCTTGGAATGATGCAGGATACAATTCCGGTGGAATTGAACCGGAAGGAGATTTTAAGAAGAGAAAACAGCCGGTCTGAAATGATTATCTATGGCAGACTTCCACTTATGATAACGGCACAGTGTATTCATAAGAACACGTTGGGCTGTATGCATCAGCCTGACGTGCTGACCTTAAAAGACCGTTATTCGGTACATTTTCCGGTGAAAAATTTCTGCTCGGAATGTTATAACGTAATTTATAATTCGCTTCCGGTCTGTCTCTTTAAGGAAGACGTAACCGTGAAAAAGATTGCACCGGCTGCCGTGAGACTTTCCTTTACGATAGAGACGGAAGAAGAGACAGAACAGATTTTAACAATTTATGGCGATATTTATAAAAATGGTGGCATTTTGGGGCAGCTGCCAATGGAATGCACCAATGGTCATTTTAAACGAGGCGTAGAATAAAGCAGAGGTATTTATGGTTCATTTAATTGTGGAGTTATCAAAATATGCACTGATTATTCTGTTTTCCGTGTATACATATGAATGTTTTGCGGTATTCCGGAATATATCAGAACGAAAACAGGAAAAGAAATTTAAACGGCAGGCAAGGATTTTGTATGTGATTCATTTTACGGCATATTTAGTCATATTTGCGGTGACAGAGGATGCATATACCTTTATTTTTTATCTGGCGCAGATAATTCTTCTTGTTGTGGTGCGGAATGTGTACAAATTATGTTATCCGACGGCTTCAAGACTTTTGGTTAATAATATGTGTATGCTTATGATTATCGGGTTTATTATTCTGACCCGCCTGAATTTTGGACATGCTATCAAGCAGTTTGCGATTGCAGCGGTATCCTGTGTGATTTCCCTTGTGATTCCGGTGATGATACGGAGGATGGGATTTTTCCGGAATCTTACCTGGATTTATGCGGCAATCGGTATTGTGGAACTTGGTATTGTATGTATAGCAGGAAGCACCAGCTATGGAGCAAAGATTTCCTTTACCATAGCAGGAATTACGGTACAGCCGTCCGAATTTATTAAGATTCTTTTTGTGTTTTTTGTGGCTGCCATGTATCATAAATCAACGGAATTCCGTCAGGTGATAATTACCACTTTGATTGCAGCACTGCATGTATTGATTCTGGTATTATCCAGGGATTTAGGTGGCGCATTGATTTTCTTTGTGGCTTATATGGCAATGCTTTATGTGGCAACGAGAAAACCACTCTATTTTGCCGGTGGACTGCTGGCGGGAAGTGTAGCGGCAGTAATTGCCTATAAATTATTTAACCATGTCAGAGTCCGTGTGGTGGCATGGAAAACACCTCTAAAAGTAATTGACAAAGAGGGCTATCAGATCTGCCAGTCACTTTTTGCAATCGGGACCGGAAGCTTCTTCGGTCTGGGGTTATATCAGGGCATGCCAAATAAAATACCGGTAGTAGAACAGGATTTTATTTTCGCAGCAATTTCAGAAGAACTGGGTGGAATGTTTGCCCTGTGTCTTATTTTGGTCTGTGTAAGCTGTTTCCTGATGTTTTTAAATATTGCCATGCAGTTAAAGGATTCCTTTTATAAGCTGGTGGCACTTGGACTTGGAACGATTTACGGATTTCAGGTATTCTTAACCATTGGCGGAGTTACAAAATTTATTCCATCCACCGGAGTAACCCTTCCGTTAGTCAGCTATGGAGGAAGCTCCATGTTAAGTACATTGATTATATTTGGCATTATTCAGGGATTATATATTTTGCGGGAAGACGAAGGAGTGTCACATAATGAAAAAGGAGAATATAAATCAGCAAAAAAGAAAGCAAAATCGGGATTCGAAACAGAAGTCAGGGACCTCAGTTAGTAAGAATAAAGAATTTGCAGTGATTACTTATCTTTTCCTTGCTATCTTTATCTGCCTGATGGGATATATGGTATATTTTCAGACGGTAAAAAGCGAAGATTTTATCAATAGTCCATATAATAGCAGACAGGATACTTTTGCAGACCGTGTGGTCAGAGGAAAGATTATGTCAGCAGATGGCAAAGTTTTGGCCGAGACCGTAGTGGATGCTGCCGGTAATGAAACCCGGAAATATCCTTATGGTAATATGTATGCGCATGTGGTCGGTTTTTCCACCAATGGAAAGTCAGGTATTGAATCCAATATGAACTTTAATCTTTTACGTTCCCATTCTTTTGTATTAGAGCGTATGTTTAACGAGATTAAAGATGAAAAAAGCATGGGAGACAATGTGGTTACCACGTTGGATTCCACTTTGCAGGAAGCTGCATATCAGGCATTGGGTAATTATGATGGTGCAGTTGTTGTGATGGAGCCTTCCACCGGAAAAGTGCTTGCCATGGTGTCCAAACCGGATTTTGACCCGAATACTATTGCGGCAGACTGGGATTCCATTATTTCAGAAGATAATAATAACTCGGTTCTTTTAAACCGGGCGACCCAGGGATTATATCCGCCTGGTTCTACTTTTAAAATAATTACAACTTTAGAATATATCCGGGAAAATCCGGATTATGAGAATTACAGTTATAGCTGTAACGGAAGTATTACAGAGAATGATTTTACAATACACTGTTATAATAATGCCGTGCATGGAACGCAGGATTTGAAGCAGTCCTTTGCAAATTCCTGTAATTCATCTTATGCCAATATCGGATTATCTTTGGACACAGATTCTCTTTCGGACCTTTGTTCAGATTTGATGTTTGATAAGACACTGCCGGGAAACTTTGAAACAAGTAAAAGTCAGTTTAAATTAACAGATGAATCCCCGGAAAGTATGAAAATGCAGACGGCAATCGGACAGGGAGAGACGCTGGTAACACCACTCCATATGTTATTGATTACCAGTGCAATTGCCAACGATGGTATTCTGATGAAACCTTATGTGGTAGACCATACGGAAAATGAAAATGGTATAGAAGTAAAGAAATATGAGCCGGCTGCAAGCAAGCAGCTTCTTTCGGAAAAAGAAGCAAAGACCATGCAGGAATTTATGGCAGGAGTAGTTGCAGATGGTACTGCATCCAAGTTAAATGGGCAGAGTTATACTGCATACGGCAAGACTGGCTCCGCAGAGTTTAATAACAATAAGGGAGAAAGCCATTCCTGGTTTGTTGGATATGCACACCGGGAGGATAAGGAAGATATTGCAGTTGTTGTAATTGCAGAAGGTGCAGGTGCAGGCAGTACTGTTGCAGTTCCGGCAGCAAAACAGGTTTTTGATGCATATTACAGATAAATGAAAACAGATAGGATGACATGTTGCGTCGGGGAATCATCCTGGACTTCTGAAATGGATTGTTGCATCCTTATGAAAAAAGGGGTATACTGTTTGTTAAACAAAAGGTAGTGACCACATCAGGAGGTATTGCAATGATTGAAGCAACAAGTTGTGGTGGTGTGGTAATATTTCGGGGTAAGGTGCTTGTCCTTTATAAGAATTATAAGAATAAGTACGAAGGCTGGGTGCTTCCAAAGGGAACAGTGGAACCCGGGGAAGAATTCAAAGATACCGCAGCAAGAGAGGTATTGGAGGAAACGGGCGTAGATGCATCCATAATCAAATATGTCGGGAAGAGCCAGTATAGCTTTACTGTGCCAGAAGATACGGTGGAGAAACAGGTACATTGGTATCTGATGATGGCAGACAGTTATTACAGTAAGCCACAACGTGAAGAGTTCTTTGTAGATTCCGGATATTATAAATATCATGAAGCCTATCATCTTTTAAAATTTGCCAATGAGAAGCAGATTTTGGAAAAGGCTTATAATGAATATCTGGATTTGAAAAAGTGTAATCTGTGGGGAACCCACAAATATTATTAGAGCAGCCATCTGACTGCTTTTTTAAATCAGATATGAGGTGTAGCATGCATTGGTATTCTAATTTATATCTGGGAGAAAGGCTGAAAAATCAGGAAGCAAAGGTAAAAAGCAGAGTGGAGCGGAATGTGCCACAGCCGTCGCTTTATCTTCTGACCCTTCCGTCAAATGAAGAGAATCTTCTGGATATTATACCGGCAACAGATTTATTACAAAAGGCATATCCGAAGAAAGAACTTTTTATTATCGGTCTGGAAAGAGGATATGACGCAGCATTAGAGATGTCAGCAGCAATTGTGAATGATATTTATCATAAAACAGGAACATTTGAAGTGCGTAAATTTGTACTGAAACAGCAGACTCGTAAAAATACTGAAATGGAGACATGAGGATGACAGTGCTGTTATCTATTTTGAAAATCCTGGGCATAATATTATTATGCATATTAGGTTTACTGGTTTTACTTATCATGCTTTTGCTGTTTGCTCCGGTATCTTACCGGATTCGTGGAGAGACAAGGCAGGGACAGACTACGTTAAAAGTGCATGGAGCATGGTGTCTTATGGCTTTGCGTTTTTCCTTTCTAATGGAGCAGGGAAAGCGGCTTGCAGTTTTAAAGATTTTTGGCATAAAAGCATGGAAGTATCCATCGGATGAAAAATCCAAAAAGAAATTAGAAAAAAAGAAAGTAAAGAAAAAGCAGAAAAAGAAATCCGGGGAAAAATCCCATAAGGAACCGGAAAAAGACTTAGTGCAGAAACGTCAGAAGCCGGAAGAACAAACAGCACCGGCGATTGAAAAAAAGATAGATGTAACGGGGTTAGAAGAACAGAATCCACCGGCTGAAGTGCAAGAAGAACAGACGGAAAAACAGTATGAACAGAAACACCATAAGAAGACATATAAGAAAAAGTTTGTTTCCGTATTTGGTAAAATCAGCAAGACAATACGCTCGATAGTAGAAAAGATAAAAGCAATTCCGCAGAAATTAAAAAATATCGGCAGTAAAATAAAAAAAGTGAATCAGTGGATACAGGATGAGCAGAATAGAAGTGCCGTCCGGTTTGTCCTGGGTGATGTAATAGGGCTGTTAAAAAAATACGGACCAAAGCATATGAAGGCAGATGTTGCTTATGGTATGGAAGATCCGGCAGCCACAGGACAGGTTTTAGCAGTGCTCAGCGTATTACCATTTTTATATTATGATAAGGTATCTATTATGCCGGATTTTGAGGCAGAACGTTTTTATATCGAAGGCAGCTGGGATATAAGGGGACGGATACAGGTGATTCATTTATTAAAGGCTGCAATTCAAATCTGGAGAAATCCGGATGTGAAACACTTTATAAAGCAATTTTAACAGAATCAATACGAAGTAGAATCAGGAGGAATTATTATGTCAGACAGTAATAACACATTTCGCAATACGGTAGAATCTTTATTCAAAGGAATGGACAGCTTCATTACAACCAAGACGGTTGTAGGAGATGCCATTCATATCGGAGATACCATCATTCTTCCATTAGTGGATGTATCCTTTGGCGTAGGCGCAGGTGCATTTTCACAGGAGAAGAAGAACAACGGAGCAGGAGGAATGGGTGGAAAGATTACACCGAGTGCGGTTCTTGTCATTCAGAATGGCACCACCAAGCTTGTAAATATTAAGAATCAGGATGGTGTGACCAAAATTCTTGATATGGTACCAGATTTCGTAAATAAGTTTGCATCCAGGGGAAAGAAGGATGAGGCAGCAACTGCAAAGTTAGATGAAGAATCCAAGAAAGCAGCAGAGTCTGAGATGAATGAAATTTTATCTGATGCAGTAAATAAGGATGAAGAATAAGAACAGTATAGAATAGTAACAGAAGAACGTACAGCGTGCTAAGTGAAAAAGAAGGGCATATACTATAATGGTATATGTCTTTTTGATTGGAGAAAAAACATGAAACGCTTGATGGGGTATTCCTTTTTCATGGTGGGATTTGGCATGTTTTTTATGTTTATTATTCCAAGTGACGTGATTGGGATTATTATTATATTGATATTGCTGTTGATAGGGTATAATCTTTTCTGCTGTAAGTAATAGGAAAGCAATTTCTTGTAAAGGAACAAAGAATGTGCCTTGGCACATTCTTGCGCCTGCGGCGGTCGCTTGCGACAACTACCTTATACGCCGCAGTGTGCATCCTCGCGGAGCGTTTTTACTTTACAGGAAAGCAATTTCCTGTAAAGTAAAAAAAGGACTGTCCAAAAGGACAGTCCAGATAGAAAATGCTAATTAAGCTCTTTCAACGGATCCGGATCTTAAACAGGAAGTACATACGTACATTCTTTTTGGAGTTCCGTTTACTTTACATTTTACAGATTTGATGTTTGATTTCCACATTCTATTAGATCTTCTATGAGAATGGCTCACATTGTTACCGAAATGAGCGCCTTTTCCACAAACTGCACATTTTGCCATGATAGCACCTCCTTTAAATTCTTCACTAAGCCTGTTATGACACAAGCTCACAACAAAGCTATCTTAACAGAAATACAGACAGAATGCAAGAAAAAAATTGCATTTTTTGAAAATAAAGAAAAATACTGTTTCTTTTTTCGGAAAAAGAGGTTATAATATAGTTCATGTTATGTATATACTGGCGGAAATGCGAGAAGATTAATTTTAATTGGAGGTTATAGAATGACAGGTAAAATGGAAAACGAATTAGGTAAAGTCGTAATTGATAATGAAGTAATTGCAACCTATGCCGGTTCTGTTGCAGTTGAGTGCTTTGGCATTGTGGGAATGGCTGCAGTTAATATGAAAGATGGCCTGGTTAAATTATTAAAGAGAGATTATCTGACACATGGTATAAATGTGGATGTGGATGAAAATAATAAAATTACAATTGATTTCCATGTAATTGTTGCCTATGGCGTAAGTATTGAGACAGTAGCAGACAATCTGATTCATACGGTAAAATATAAAGTGGAAGAGTTTACCGGAATGCAGATTAAGAAAGTCAACATTTTAGTTGAAGGCGTCAGAGTGATTGATTAAGGAGGAACTGTTGAAGTGGAAGTAAGTACAATAAACGCTGCGGTATTTGCTAAAATGTTTTTGGCCGGAGCAAAGAATCTCGAAGCAAAGAAAGAGTGGATTAACGAACTGAATGTTTTCCCTGTACCGGATGGAGATACAGGAACCAATATGTCTATGACAATTATGTCAGCAGCAAAGGCAGTAAGCGAGCTTGAAAATCCGACCATGAAGGAACTTGCAAAGGCAATTTCATCGGGTTCATTAAGAGGAGCAAGAGGAAACTCAGGAGTTATCCTTTCCCAGTTATTCCGTGGATTTACCAAGGTGATTGCAGAATATGATGAGCTTGATGTAGTGATTCTGACAGAAGCTATGCAGAAGGCTGTTGAGACTGCATATAAGGCAGTTATGAAACCAAAGGAAGGAACGATTCTTACTGTTGCTAAGGGGGCAGCCAACAAAGCATTAGAACTTTGTGATGATACCGATGATATTGTATTCTTTGTAGATGAAGTTATTAAAGAAGCAGACCATGTGTTAAGCAAGACACCGGATATGCTTCCTGTATTAAAACAGGCTGGCGTAGTAGATTCCGGCGGACAGGGACTGGTTCAGGTATTAAAGGGCGGTTATGATTCCCTGATTGGCAAAGAAATTGATTACAGCATTGAAGGTTCTGCAGCATCTGCAGGTGTTATGAAGATTACTGCTGAGACAGAAGCTGATATTAAGTTTGGTTATTGTACCGAATTTATCATTGTATTAAATCAGCCATTAACAGAGAAGCAGGAGCATGAATATAAAAACTTCTTAGAGTCCATTGGTGATTCTATCGTTGTTGTGGCAGATGATGAGATTGTGAAAACCCATGTACATACCAATGACCCTGGTCTTGCCATCCAGGAAGCATTGAAACATGGTTCATTAAGCAAAATCAAGATTGATAATATGCGTGAAGAGCATCAGGAAAAATTAATCAAGGATGCTGAGAAACTCGCAAAAGAGCAGAAAGAGGAAGAAACCAAAAAAGAAGAAAAGGCAGAGGAACCAAGAAAAGAAATGGGCTTCATTTCCGTATCCATTGGTGCCGGTGTCAATGAAATCTTCAACGGACTTGGAGTGGATTATATCATCGAAGGTGGTCAGACCATGAACCCAAGTACCGAGGATATGTTAAATGCCATCGACCATGTGAATGCAGATAACATCTTTATTCTTCCGAATAATAAGAATATTGTACTGGCTGCAAATCAGGCAGCATCTTTAGTAGAAGATAAGAAGATTATTGTTATTCCAACCAAGACAATTCCACAGGGAATTACAGCACTGATTAACTTTATTCCGGATCAGTCGGCAGAGGAAAATGCAGAACGTATGACCGAGGAATTAGAAAATGTAAAGACCGGTCAGGTAACTTATGCAGTTCGTGATACTGTAATCGATGACAAAGAGATTAAACAGGGCGATTATATGGGAATTGGCGACAAGAGCATCCTTGCTGTTGGTAAGGATATCAAGAGCACTACAGAAGATATGGTTGCTGAGATGGTAGATGAAGAATCTGCGATTATCTGTATCTATTATGGTGAAGAAGTAACAGAAGAAGATGCCAATGCATTAGGTGCTGCTTTAGAAGAGAAGTATCCGGAGGTAGAAGTGGAGATTCACTTTGGCGGACAGCCAATTTACTATTATGTAATATCAGTAGAGTAACAGGAGTGTTTATGGACAGAAATGCACCCATTCAGGAATTGAATGGAGTTGGACCAAAAACTGAAAAAATATTGCAAAAACTTGGAGTATATACCGTTGGGGATATACTCCTTGCTTTTCCAAGGGATTATAAGCAGATGCCGGAGCCGGAGCATATCAGTGTGGCAGAGCCGGAGAAAGTCTATGCTTTTCATGTACGGCTGTGTTCTTCTCCGGTAACAAGAAGTACCAGAGCCATGCAGATATCTACTGCACAGTTTAGCGATGGAACAGGGAAAGTAGAGGCGGTCTGGTTTCGGATGCCCTATATCTGTAATCAGCTGAACCGGGAACCGGAAGTAATATTATATGGAAAGCTGACCTTAAAAAATAAGAAATATGTCATGGAACAGCCGGCAGTGTGGAAGCCGGATGAATACAGGAAAATGCAGATATCACTTCAGCCGGTATATCCGCTGACTAAGGGCATATCCAGCAAGCAGTTTGGTAAGCTTGTACGTACAGCCCTTGACAGTGTAAAAGAAGATGGTGAATATATTCCGGAAGAAATCTTAGCCCGCCATCAGTTTATGGGATTGAGAGAGGCATTGGAAAAAGTGCATTTTCCAACAGATTTAGAAGAACTGACCGGAGCAAGAAAACGTCTTGCTTTTGACGAATTTTTCTTATTTCTGCTGCAGATACAGCGGTTTAAGGAACATCACGAGCAGACGCCGAATGGATTTCCGGTAGTAAGGGATGAATTTATTGAGGTGGTGGCAGAACAGCTTCCGTTTCCACTGACAAATGCCCAGAAGAAAACACTGGCAGATCTGGAAAAAGATATATACAGTCCTTATGCCATGCAGCGGCTGATACAGGGGGATGTAGGCTCCGGTAAGACTATTCTTGCATTTCTTATTATGGCAAAATTTGCCCATGAAGGTTATCAGACTGCTATTATGGCACCAACCGAGGTTCTGGCAAGACAGCATTATGAGACCTTTCAGGAATGGATTGCTATGTTTGAACTGGACTTTCCTGTTATTCTTCTTACCGGTTCGTTGACCGCAAAGGAAAAACGTGAAGCATATGCGAGAATGGAAACAGAACAGAATGCCATGATAATTGGAACCCATGCATTGATACAGGAAAAGGCACTTTATCAGAAGCTGGCGCTGGTAGTAACGGATGAACAGCATCGTTTTGGGGTAAGACAGAGGGAGACGCTGGCAGATAAGAGCAGCCGGCTGCCACATGTACTGGTTATGAGTGCGACTCCGATTCCGCGGACCCTTGCAATAATTCTTTACGGAGATCTGGACATCTCGGTAGTAGATGAGCTTCCGGCAGAACGTCTTCCGGTCAAAAATTGTGTCGTTGGACCGAAAATGCGGGAGAAATCCTGGAATTTTATTTTAGATGAAGTTCAAAAAGGACATCAGGCATATATCATCTGTCCTCTGGTAGAAGCCAATGAGGAATTGGAATTGCAGGATGTTACTTCATATGTAAAGAAATTAGAACAATATTATGGAGACAGAATCAGCGTAGGATTACTTCATGGAAAAATGCGCCCGGCAGAGAAGAATAAAGTAATGGAAGCCTTTGTCACTGGTGAAATCCAGGTTCTGGTTTCTACAACGGTAGTGGAAGTAGGTGTAAATGTGCCGAATGCCACAGTTATGATGATTGAGGATGCACAGCGTTTCGGGCTGGCACAGCTCCATCAGCTGCGGGGGCGTGTCGGAAGAGGAAATGCACAATCCTATTGTATTCTTATGAATTCTTCCAATGGAAAGAATGCCAAAGAGAGATTGAATATTCTGGCGGGTTCTAATGATGGATTCTATATTGCCAGTGAAGATTTGAAAATGCGTGGACCAGGAGATTTCTTCGGAGTACGTCAGAGTGGTTTGATGGAATTTAAAATTGCAGATGTCTTTTCGGATGCCGATATGCTTTCTATTGCATCCGAAGAAGCAAAAGAATATGTCGAAAAGTGTAACTTAAACGATTGCGAAAAAGACATGAGACTTGAAACAACACTGAAAAATGCGTACAAAATGACAGAATACAACACAAATATTTAGAAAGTTTCGAAAAATTAAGGAATAATTTGTGAAAAGTTTACGAAAATTAACGCAAAATCCCTCGTTTTTATTGCTAAATTGCCTAAATGTTGATACAATAAGTACAAAATTACAATTTAGTGAAGGCGGGGGATATATTTTTATGGCTAAGAAGAAAAAAGGGAAGAAAATTAGCACGAAAATGTTAAGTGCAATGCTCCCGGTACTGATTCTTGGTATGGCTGTATTAGGGGCAGTCAGTGTATTTTCCAGTAAGCAGATTATTGACGATGAGATTGGGAAGGAAATGACGCTGAGTCTGGAAAACGAGAAGACAGAGGTAGAGTCACAGATGCAGTCTGCGGCAAGCCTTGCAAAACATATGGCTGGAATTGTTGGGATTACTTATGAAAATGAGGAACTGCTGGCATATGTTAATTTCTTAAATACCATGATTTATGAGGAGGATTTTATTTATGGTGCCGGAATTTATTTTGCACCGAATAAGTATGACTCCAAACAACGTTTTGTAGGACCTTATGTATACAAGGATGGAGATACGCCGATTCTGACTTATGACAGGAGCCAGTCCTCTTATGATTATGTAAGCAGGGATTTCTACAAGATTGTTTCGAATGGCGAAACAGAATCGAAGTTTACAAAGGCATATCATGATGAGGTTCTAGACTGTGATATGGTAAACTGTTCTGCACCGATGTATAGTGCAGATGGAACTTATATGGGATGCGTAACTGTTGATATTACGCTGGATGAGATTCAGAATCTGGTCAGCCAGATGTCAGTAGGAAAAACAGGAAAAGCATTTCTGATTTCATCGGATGGAACCTATCTTTATACACAGGATTCCGGTAAAATCATGAATGAGAAAATAACGGATTCTAAAAATAGTTCTCTTGCTAAAGTAGGAACAAAAATGTTAGATTCTGATAGTGGAAAAGCCTGCTTTACAGAAGGGATTACCGGATATACGGTATATTATGAGACAATTCCGGATCTGGACTGGAAACTTGGAATTGCGATTGAAAATTCAGAACTGAATGCACCGGTTATCAGCCTTGGGATTAAGTTGGCAATCATTGCGGCAGTGATTCTTATTATTATGATACTTGTGATTTTATCACAGGTAAAATCAGTTTCCAGACAGATTAATAGAGTTAAGAACTTTGCTGTACAGCTGGCAGAGGGTAACTTTAAAGTACAGTCGCTTGAGAGCAGACGCAGTGATGAACTGGGAGCAATGGGACAGTCTTTAAATGAAATGTATGGAAATAATAAGGACATGATTTCAAAAATCAGTGGTCATGCAAAACTTCTGAGTGATTCCAGCATTGAACTGAAGCGTTCGGTAGAGGAATTAAAGAAGGATTATGAGATGATAGAGTCACTGATGAATCAGGTTAATTCCGATATGACTTCCTCTAGCGCAGCGACGGAAGAAGTAAATGCTGCAGTAGAGGAAGTGAATTCCTCTGTTAATATGCTGGCTTCTGAGACAGAAAAGAGTCTGGAACTGGCAGGAGAAATTAAGAAGCGTGCAAATGGAATTGAAGATACCAGCCGCAGTGCTTATGAACTTGCCAATAAGCTTGCAGCGCAGAACAGAGCTGGTCTGGAGAAGAGTATTAAGAATGCAGATGTTGTAAAATCCATTGGCGCATTGGCAGAAGTGATTTCCGAAATCGCAGATCAGATTAACTTACTGTCCTTAAATGCTTCCATTGAGGCCGCCCGGGCAGGAGAACAGGGAAAGGGATTTGCAGTTGTTGCCGGAGAAATTGGCAATCTGGCAGGTGAGACTACAGCTGCAGTTAATAAGATTAAAGAAACAATTGGCGAAGTAGAACATGCCTTTAGCGGAATTGTGGAACAGTCACAGTCTATGTTAAACTTCGTGACAGATACGGTCGCACCGGACTACGATACTTTCGTCAATGTAGCACAGCAGTATGGAGATGATGCCCAGGCAATTGAAAAATTTTCCAATGATATTGCCCGGATGGCAACAAATATTGAGACAATCATTCACGAGGTCAGCCAGGCAGTGTCCAGTGTGGCGGAATCTTCCCAGAATACAGTGGATAATAGTGGACAGATTATGCAGTCTGTAAATTCAGTATCTGCAGTTGTTGGAGAGGTGTCTGAAATGTCTTCCCAGCAGGAAAAGATTGCCGGAGAATTAAAAGAGGTTGTCGGAAAATTCGTATTGTAATAAGTGTTACTGCATGTGTCATGATAGAAAAATGATATAGAAAGAAAAGGGGGAACCTGAGAAAGGGGCTGTTCACCGATTCCGGTGGACAGCCTCTTCTGACATCTAAGTGGGCAATGAAAAAGATGTGTTAACGTTCAGCCATCTGCTTTTCCTGCGCCTCAATCATTTTCTTTACCATATAACCGCCTACGGAACCATTCTGACGGGAAGTTAAATCCCCATTATATCCCTCAGACAGTGGTACACCTAACTCACTTGCAACTTCGAATTTGAAACGGTTTAATGCACTTTGTGCTTCTGGAACAGAAGATTTTTTCGAACGATTAGACATAGTAAATTTCCTCCTTAGCATTTGTATATAACCGAATGGTTACAATACTATTATCTACCGATAAAAAAGGATAATACTAATAAATATTCACTTTTTTGGAATAATCTTGAAAAAGCTCTTGACACATACAAGTATAATTGTATACAATTATTCAAGAATATTTGTGAATCAAAAGGAGTGTGTTCCATGAGAGAAGTCGTTATGAATGAAAAAACTAATCTATTACAGTTGGAAGAGCATTTTTATCAGCTTGTAGATGTTGAGGAACCAAATGTATTCCGCAATCTTTTTCCATATGAGGAAATTCCGAAAATTGCATTTAATGACAGAATCGTTCCGCATAATATGCCGGAGGATATCTGGATTACTGATACAACATTCCGTGATGGTCAGCAGTCAAGAGCACCATATACCACAGAACAGATTGTAACCATCTATGATTACTTACATAAATTAGGCGGACCAAAGGGTAAAATTCGTCAGAGCGAGTTCTTCCTATATAGCAAGAAGGATCGTGATGCCGTATATAAATGCTTAGAGCGTGGTTATAAATTCCCGGAAGTCACCAGCTGGATTCGTGCCAGCAAACAGGATTTCCAGCTGGTAAAAGATTTGGGACTGCGTGAAACCGGTATTTTGGTAAGCTGCTCCGATTATCATATTTTCTATAAAATGAAAATGACCAGAAGCGAAGTTATGAATCTTTACTTAAGTGTGATTCGTGAATGCTTAGAGACTGGAATCAGTCCAAGATGTCATTTGGAGGATATTACACGTTCTGATATTTACGGATTTGTAATTCCGTTCTGCTTAGAGCTGATGAAGTTAATGAAAGAATACAATATTCCGATTAAGATTCGTGCCTGCGATACCATGGGATATGGTGTAAACTTCCCGGGAGCAGTAATTCCGCGAAGTGTACCGGGTATCATTTACGGACTTACCACACATGCAGGAGTTCCTTCTGAATTGATTGAATGGCATGGACACAACGATTTCTATAAAGCAGTCAATAACTCGACCACAGCATGGCTTTACGGTGCATCCGGCGTAAACTGTTCCTTATTTGGTATTGGTGAGAGAACCGGTAACACACCTCTGGAAGCAATGGTATTTGAATATGCGCAGTTAAAGGGTACCCTGGATGGAATGGATACCAGAGTTATCACAGAACTGGCAGAATATTATGAGAAGGAATTGAATTATAAGGTTCCAAGCCGTACACCATTTGTCGGAAGTAATTTTAACGTTACAAGAGCAGGTATCCATGCAGACGGACTTTTGAAAAATGAAGAAATTTATAACATTTTTGATACCGAAAAATTCTTAAATCGTCCGGCACTGGTATCTGTTTCCAATACATCAGGACTTGCTGGAATTGCACACTGGATTAATACCTATTACCGTCTCAGTGATGACCGTAAAGTAGATAAGAATTCGGAACTGGTAAAGACCATCAAACAGTGGGTAGACGAGCAGTATGATGAGGGACGTGTAACTGTAATTACAGATAACGAACTTGTAGTACAGATAACTGACTGTTGTAAAAAACTCGGAATTGTATTATAAATTAAGGAGGCTTTATCGTGGGCGAAGAAGGATATTCTTTAAGCGGAAGAGTATTTCATACGATTCGTGAAAATATCTTATCCGGAAAATACAAGTGCGATGAAGAATTAAAAGAAAAAACCCTGGGTGATGAACTGGGTGTCAGCCGTACTCCGGTAAGAGAAGCCTTAAGGCAGCTTGAACTGGAAGGACTCGTCAGAATCATTCCAAACCGCGGAGCATTCGTAGAGGGAATTACGAAAGAAGACGTAAAAGATATCTATGAAATCCGTGCACGGCTGGAGGGACTTTGCACAAAGTGGGCGGCAGACAGAATTACCAAGGAGCAGATAGCGGAACTGGAAGAAAACATTTTTCTGGTGGAATTTCATGCTAAGAAGGAAAATTATGCACAGATATTGGAGCTGGATAATAAGTTTCATGAGGTGCTTTATGAAGCTTCCGGAAGCAAAATGTTAAAGCATGAATTGTCTGCATTTCATCATTATGTGGAAAGAGTTCGAAAAATCACTTTGTCAATGCCGGATCGTGTGGTAAAATCAAATGATGAACATAAAAAGATTGTAGAAGCATTGAAGCAGCACAATGCAAAAGAAGCAGAACTGCTTGCGACAAGTCATATGTTAAATACTATTGAAAATATGGATAATTATGGCTGGGACAATCTGCTGAAATAGTAAATGGAGGATAGAAAGATGGACAAAATTAAAATGACTACCCCTTTGGTTGAAATGGACGGAGACGAAATGACAAGAATCCTTTGGAAAATGATTAAGGATGAACTGTTATTACCATTTATTGATTTGAACACAGAATATTATGACCTGGGTCTTGAACATCGTAATGAAACGGATGACCAGGTAACTGTAGATTCTGCAAATGCAACAAAGAAATACGGTGTTGCAGTAAAATGTGCTACCATTACACCAAATGCAGCACGTATGACGGAGTACAACTTAAAGGAAATGTGGAAGAGTCCGAATGGAACTATCCGTGCAATGTTAGATGGAACGGTATTCCGTGCACCAATCGTTGTAAAGGGAATTGAGCCATGTGTTAAGAACTGGAAGAAACCGATTACCATTGCAAGACATGCTTACGGTGATGTATACAAGGCTTCTGAAATGAAGATTCCGGGACCGGGAAAATGTGAACTGGTTTATACAGCAGAGGACGGAACGGAAACAAGAGAGCTGATTCATAACTTTACCGGAGCAGGTGTTGTCCAGGGACAGCATAACTTAAATGATTCTATCGAAAGCTTTGCAAGAAGCTGCTTTAGCTATGCACTTTCTACCAGACAGGATTTATGGTTTGCAACCAAGGATACCATTTCCAAAAAATATGACCATACTTTCAAAGATATTTTCCAGGAAATCTTTGATGCGGAATATAAAGAAAAATTCGAAGAAGCAGGAATTACCTACTTCTATACCTTAATCGATGATGCGGTAGCCCGTGTGATGAAAGCAGAGGGCGGCTTTATCTGGGCATGTAAGAACTATGATGGAGATGTTATGAGTGATATGGTATCATCTGCATTTGGTTCCCTTGCCATGATGACTTCCGTACTGGTATCACCGGCAGGATATTATGAATATGAAGCTGCACACGGAACAGTTCAGCGTCACTATTATAAACACCTCAAGGGAGAAGAAACATCCACCAACTCCGTAGCAACTATTTTTGCATGGACCGGAGCACTTCGTAAGAGAGGTGAATTAGATGGCAACCAGGAGTTAAGCACATTTGCCGACAAACTGGAAAAAGCCTGTGTAGATACGATTGAATCCGGAAAGATGACCAAAGACCTTGCACTGATTACTACAATTGAAAATCCGACTGTATTAAACAGTGAAGACTTTATCAAGGCAATCCGTGCTACATTAGAGAAAATGTTATAAATTTTATACTCCGGGAGGGCAGAATAGTGTGCCGTCCCGGAATTTTCAGCTATAAAAAGCCCCTTGTAAAGAATGCTTTACTTATGGGGCGAAGAGAAAAAGTGAGGAGACTTCCATGATTTTAGCCTGTCAGAATATCAGTAAATCCTTTGGGACAGACACCATAATACAGAATGTTTCTTTTCATGTAGAAGATAATGAGAAAACAGCAATTGTCGGCATCAATGGTGCCGGCAAATCTACGTTATTGAAAATTATAGTGGGAGAGCTGGCACCGGACAGTGGCGAGGTAACCGTTGCAAAAGGAAAAACCATCGGTTATCTTGCCCAGTATCAGGATAAAGACAGCAACGAGACCATTTATAATGAAGTGCTTCATGCCTGCGATGCATTAATCGAAAAAGAAGAAAAGCTTCGTAAAATGGAAGAAGACATGCAGCATGTAAGCGCAGATGAATTAGAGAAATATATGGAGCAGTATAACCGTTTCAGCCATGCCTTTGAATTAGAGGGCGGACTGACTTTTCGCAGTGAGATAAACGGTGTGTTAAAGGGACTTGGTTTTTCGGAAAATGATTTCGGAAAGAAAATGTCAGAGTTATCCGGAGGACAGAAGACCAGAGTGGCATTAGGCAGACTTCTGGTAACCAAGCCTGACATTATCATGCTCGACGAGCCGACCAACCACCTTGATATGGCATCGATTGCATGGCTGGAAAACTATCTTTTGAATTATAAAGGAGCCGTAATTATCGTAGCCCATGACCGTTATTTCTTAGACCGGATTGTTACGAAGGTAGTGGAAATATCCCGCCATACGGCAACGGTATTTCCGGGAAATTATACCGCATATGCGAGGCAGAAGGAAATACAGCGGGAAAGTCTTTTGCGACAGTATTATAACCAGCAGCGGGAAATCAAGCACCAGGAAGAAGTAATATCCAAGTTAAAATCCTTTAACCGGGAAAAGTCCATTAAGCGTGCGGAAAGCCGTGAGAAGGCATTGGATAAAATAGAACGTATTGAGAAGCCAATCGATGAAAAAACAGATATGCATATTACATTGGAGCCGGAAATTACCAGTGGAAATGATGTACTTTCGGTGAAAGGTCTTTCAAAATCTTACGAGCATAAACTGTTTTCAAACATTGATTTTCAGATTAAGCGAGGGGAAAAAGTTGCTTTAATCGGAAATAACGGTACCGGGAAAACCACCATTTTAAAGATAATCAATGGAATTGTAGACGCAGATGCCGGGGAGATAAAGCTTGGAAGCAATGTGGAAATCGGATATTACGATCAGGAGCATCAGAACTTAGACCCGGATAAGACGTTATTTGATGAAATTGCAGATGCTTATCCGAATCTGAAGGCAACGAAGATTCGAAATGTGTTAGCAGCATTTTTATTTACGGATGATGATGTGTTTAAGCGGATTCGTGATATCAGTGGTGGAGAAAGAGGCCGTGTTTCACTGGCAAAACTGATGTTATCCAATGCTAACTTCTTAATTTTAGACGAGCCGACCAACCACCTTGATATTATGTCGAAGGAAATTTTAGAGTCAGCCATCAATTCCTATACCGGAACGGTGCTTTATGTATCCCATGACCGTTATTTTATTAATAAAACTGCCAGCAGAATTCTTGATTTAAAGAATGAAACAATTTTAAATTATATTGGAAATTATGATTATTATCTGGAGAAAAAGGAAGTTCAGGAGTTGGCGGCATTTGGCACAGCTACACAGGAACGTGCAGAAAATTCAGCAGCAAAAGGAAATGTCATTGTTTCCGATGGAACTGGAGAAAATAATGGAACAGAGCAGATATCCGGCGGAGGAAAACAGAAGTTAAGCTGGGAAGAAATGAAGAAACAGCAGGCAGCAAAACGTAAGCTGGAAAACGAATTAAAGCGTACAGAAGATGAAATTGCTAAGAGAGAGGCAAAGATAGAAGCATTAAATGATGAACTGTCAAAGCCGGGGGTAGCATCAAATTCCTATGAATTAAACAAAATCCATGAGGAGCAGATGCAGGAAGAGGCAGCGCTGGAAGAACTCTATGCAAAATGGGAAGAATTAAGTTTACAGAAAGATTGTTAAAGTTGTAACACATTGACATCCTTTCGGCAAGAAACTATAATTATTGTAGGGTATTGAGAGCAGGAGGAACTGGCAGAATGAGCAAAGAAATATCACAGGCAGTAATTCGTAGAATGCCAAGATATTACCGATATCTGGGGGAACTTTTAGATGAAGGGGTAGAACGTATTTCATCGAATGAACTGAGTGCAAGAATGAAAGTGACCGCATCGCAGATCAGACAAGATTTAAATAATTTTGGTGGTTTTGGACAGCAGGGATATGGTTACAATGTACAATTTCTGTATGAAGAAATCGGAAAGATTATGGGATTAAATGAACAGCATAATATTATTATTATTGGAGCTGGTAACTTAGGACAGGCACTTGCCAATTATGTGAAGTTTGAAAAACTCGGCTTCGTCATAGTAGGATTGTTTGACGTGAATCCGGAGTTATGCGGAAAATCCATTCGTGGCAATAAAATCGAAATGATTGATAAACTGGAAGAATTTGTAAAGACACATAAGGTAGATATTGCTACACTGACTATGCCGAAAGAAAAGGCAGATGCTGTGGCAAACCAGCTGGTAAGCCTTGGTGTACATGCAATCTGGAATTTTGCCCATGTGGATCTGGAAGTGTTGGATGAAAATGTTGTAGTGGAAAATGTACATTTATCAGACAGCCTGATGCAGTTATCCTATAACATGACAAAGAACAAAAGGAAAAAGGAAACGCTGGAATAGAGGTGTTTTGCATGAAAGATGACAAGGAATTTCTGGAAGCATTAGAAAGCAGAAAAGTACCAATACTTGTATTGGATCAGAAATGGCACAGGCTTTTTGCTTTAAGCGGAAAAACCAGTGAAATCAAGCAGCTGGAAGAAAAGTTAAATCAGTTGTTAGAACAGCAGGGAAAGCTTAATAATGATTTGAAAGAACTGAAAAAGACAAAGAATCGGTTGATGAAAAGCATTGTTGTCAACATGGAAGGAACTCATGAGGAAAATGAGGGGGATATTTCTTCCAGAAAATTAGATGAAGACAAGAGACTGATTGATGAAGTCAATGTCAAAATGGAAGAAATTGAGGATGAATTAATTGAACTTCCACGAAATATAAACAGTGCAAATCAGGAACTTATGTTAGAAAGCATGCGTTACTGCTATGAGAGACTAAGACAGAACAGCAAAGAAGCAGATGAAATTACGGCCTGGATTGATAAGGTAAGGGTAGAACTTAAGAAAAATATCATCAAAAAACAGAACCGTGAAATCAACAACCGGCAGATTTATTCTTATATGCATGATATTTTTGGTGTGGATATTTTAAATATATTTGATCTGCGGCAGGAAGATGAAGACCGTCTGCAGGGAAAAAAAGCGGTGGAAAATGCGGACGAAAGGAATTAATTTATGGAATATCTTGTAAATTCCCGGGAAATGAAAACATGTGATACCAATACAATCGAACATTTTAAAGTGCCATCCATGGTTCTGATGGAGCGGGCAGCGCTTTCTGCGATAGAAGTAATACAGGAAAAAGAAATTTCATGTAACCGCGTGCTGGTAGTGTGTGGAACCGGAAATAACGGCGGCGATGGTATGGCAATTGCAAGGTTGTTATACTTATCCCACATTCCGGTTGAAGTATATCTCTATGGAAATAAAACACATTTTTCAAAGCAGGCAAAAGAACAGTATGAAATCTTGACATCATATGGTGTACCATTTATTGATGAAATGGAGGATGCAAATTCCTACAGCCTGATTATTGATGCGTTATTTGGTATAGGATTATCACGAAAATTAGATGATGAACTGGTGCACTTGATGGAACGGCTAAACCAGAGCAGTGCCCACCGGCTGGCGGTGGATATACCATCCGGTGTCTCGGCAGATAATGGAGCTGTATTAGGTGGTGCATTCAAAGCAGATGATACCGTAACCTTTGCTTACTGCAAGACCGGAATGGTGTTATTTCCTGGTGCAGAATACTGCGGAAATATTACGGTTAAGGATATCGGAATTGGAGAAGAAAGCTGGTTAGATAAAAGACCTGCAGCTTATGCAATCACAAAGGAAGATTTAAATTTTTTAAATAATCGTGCTGCTGATTCGAACAAGGGAACCTTTGGAAAAGTCCTTCTGGTTGCCGGAAGCGTGAATATGGCAGGTGCGGCGGTTCTTGCAGCAAAGGCAGCTTATCGCAGTGGCTGTGGTCTGGTGAGAATATATACACCGGAAGAAAACCGTATTATCTTACAGACAGCAGTGCCGGAGGCAATTCTTACTACCTATTCTGCAAAAAAGGCTGATACACAGCAACTGATAGAATGTCTGTCCTGGGCAGATGTTATTATTTTAGGACCTGGAATTGGCAAAAGTGATGTGGCACACAGTATTGTAAAGACGGTACTTAAGAATGCGGCAGTACCAATGGTAGTAGATGCCGATGCATTAAATATCATAGCAGAGCAGACCGAACAGCTTCTTCGCCCGCATACAGAACTGGTATTAACGCCACATCTGGGTGAAATGTCCCGGTTAAAACAGCTTGCCGTTTCCTATATCAAAGAAAATATTGAGCAGGTTGCGGAAGATTTCGCAAGGGAATATAATGTAATCTGTGTTTTGAAAGACAGCAGAACGGTAACGGCAATTCCTTATGGGAAAACATTTATTAACCGGAACGGTAACAGCGGAATGGCTACTGCGGGAAGTGGTGATGTACTGAGCGGAATTATTGGAAGTCTGATGGCGCAGGGCCTATCTGCAGAGCAGGCGGCACCGCTTGGGGTATATGTACATGCGGCGGCAGCAGATGAACGGAGCAAAACAGTTTCAAAGCATGGACTGACTGCAGGCGAAATTATAAACGGATTATCCGATGTGTTGTCATAATAATAATTTGAGGTGAATGAAATGAAAAGATATAGCAGGGTATATGCCAGCGTGAATCTGGATGCGGCCATTGAGAATATGGAGGCAATGCACCGGCTTTTAAAGAAAGATACCAGCATGTTTGCGGTAATTAAAACAGATGGATACGGACATGGTGCAACGGAACTTGCCCGTGTATTAGAGCCGCTTCCGTATCTCCATGGCTTCTGTGTGGCCACAGTGGAAGAAGGCGTAATTTTAAGAAATCATGGAATTAAGAAACCGATTCTGATTCTTGGTTTTGCATTCCCGGATGAATATGATATTATTGTAGAACAGAAATTAGAGCCTGCCGTATTTACGTATGATATGGCAGTTGCACTATCTGAAGCTGCAACAAAGAAAAATCAGGATGTGGCAATTCATATTGCAGTGGATACTGGAATGAGCCGGATTGGTTATCAGGTGGAAAAAGAAAATGCAAGAGAGGTAGCGCAAATCAGTAAGCTGCCACATATAATAATGGAGGGGATTTTTACCCACTTTGCAAGGGCAGATGAAAAAGACAAAACGGGTGCCCATAAGCAGCTTGAACTGTTTCAGAAAATGATTGCAATGTGCAAAGAAGAAGGCGTTATTTTCCATCATGCACACTGTTCAAACAGTGCAGGAATTATTGATTTGCCGGAAGCAAATATGGACATTGTAAGAGCGGGAATTACATTATACGGACTCTGGCCATCGGATGAAGTGCAAAAAGACAGACTGCCAATGCACCCGTTAATGGAATTAAAGAGTCATGTTTCTTACGTAAAGACACTGCCGGCTGGAAGGGAAATCAGCTATGGTGGAACCTATACCACAACCAGAGAGACGAAGGTGGCAACGATTCCGGTCGGTTATGGAGACGGTTATCCGAGAACTTTATCTAACAAAGGTTCTGTACTGATTCAGGGAAAAAGAGTACCGATTCTTGGCAGAGTCTGCATGGATCAGTTTATGGTGGATGTTACTGATGTGCCGGATGTTGTCGTTGGAACAGAGGTAACACTTCTTGGCAGAGACGGCGATGAAATCATTACAGCGGAAGAAATCGGGGATTTATCCGGCAGATTCAATTATGAATTTGTCTGCTGTCTTGGCAAACGTATTCCAAGAATCTATTTCGAAAACAACAAAGAAGTAGAACAGAAAGATTATTTTCAGGATTAGAACAGTATACACTCGATAAAATTGGTAATACTTTCAGTAAAACCTATTCTATGGAGTGTATATTATGATTATCAGACGAGGAGATATCTATTATGCGGATTTAAGACCGGTAGTAGGCTCGGAACAGGGCGGAATCAGACCGGTTCTGATTATACAGAATGATGTAGGAAACCGGCACAGTCCTACGGTTATCTGTGCCGCAATCACATCACAGATGAATAAAGCGAAGCTGCCGACCCATGTGGAACTGTCCTGTCATGAATATGACATTGTAAAAGATTCGGTTATTTTATTGGAACAGCTTCGTACCATTGACAAGACACGATTAAAAGATAAGGTGTGTCATCTGGATGGAAAAATTCTGTCGAAAATCGACAAAGCACTGAAGATTAGTCTGGAATTATATACATAACTTGACTATTTTTGCCTAAAATGTTATATTTTTCAGAAATATGTATAAAAAGGAGAGTATTCAAAAATGGATGACGGAGGGAGTCCGAATACAGGATTTTTTAAAAAAATTTTTCATAAACTTCCATTCAAAGATTCCGAGGATGTAACAGAGGAAGAAATTATTTCCATGGTAAATGAAGGCCATGAGCAGGGAGTCCTTCGGGAAAATGAAGCGGAGATGATACATAATATCTTTGAATTTGGTGATAAAGAAGCCGGTGATATTATGACACACCGTAAAAATATTTCTGCACTGGATGGAAATGACATTTTTGAAGATGTAATCACTCTGGTGATAGACAGCCATTATTCGAGAATGCCGGTATACTCTGATACCATAGACAATATTATCGGAGTATTACATATCAAAGAGACCTTATCCTACAGCAGACAACCGGAGCTTTTAAAGAAGCCGATTAAGGAAATTGACGGGTTAATCCGTCCGGTGGATTTCATACCGGAGACACGCAACATCAATGCATTGTTTCAGGAGATGCAGTCGGCAAAAGAGCATATGGTAATTGTTGTGGATGAATATGGTCAGACAGCCGGACTGGTCACCATGGAGGATATCTTAGAGGAAATCGTCGGAAATATTTTAGATGAACATGACGAGGAAGATACCTATATAGAGAAGAAACCGGACGGAACATTTGTAATGAATGGAATGACACCGTTAGAGGAAGTAGGGGAAGCACTGAATCTTGATTTTGAAGATGAGGATTATGACACCTTAAATGGCCTTCTGATTTCGCTTATTGATAAAATTCCATCGGAGCACGAAGTCTTTGAAGTAAAATACAAAGGCTATATTTTCGAAGTACTTTCCGTGGAAGATAAGATGATAAAATATGTACATGTTGTTCCGGAAAGGTCAGAATCTGCCGAGTCTGACACTGCGACTTGTCAGCAGGATGAAAAAATGGTAGAATAATACACGAAATACGGATAGAAAAGAGGATTTATTATGTCAGGACATTCCAAGTTTGCCAATATCAAACATAAGAAAGAGAAAAATGATGCGGCAAAAGGAAAAATATTTACAATTATAGGACGTGAAATTGCAATTGCGGTAAAAGAGGGTGGAGCAGACCCTGCTAACAACAGTAAATTAAGAGACGTAATTGCAAAAGCAAAGGCGAATAATATGCCAAACGATACCATCGAGCGTGGTATTAAAAAAGCAGCCGGAGACGGTGATTCCGTAAATTATGTACAGGTTACTTATGAAGGATACGGTCCAAGCGGAACTGCAATTATTGTAGACGCATTAACCGATAACAAGAACCGTACCGCTGCAAATGTAAGGAATGCATTTACAAAGGGTCAGGGAAATATCGGAACACAGGGCTGTGTATCTTACCTTTTTGACCAGAAGGGTCAGATTATCATTGCCAAGGAAGACTGCGATATGGATGCAGACGATTTGATGATGATGGCATTGGATGCCGGAGCAGAGGATTTCTCAGAAGAGGAAGACAGCTTTGAAGTAATTACAGCACCGGATGATTTCAGTGCAGTACGTGAAGCTTTGGAAGCAGAAAATATTCCAATGGCAAGTGCTGAGGTTACCATGATTCCTCAGACTTATGTTTCTTTAACAGACGAGAAAGATATTACCAATATCCAGAGAATCCTAGATCTTCTGGATGAAGATGATGATGTACAGGAAGTATATCACAACTGGGAGGAATAAAACTGATACCTGCATTTATCAGAGACAATGATAGATAGATGCAGGTATTTTCTAATAATATATTACATATGGTATAAAGGAGAAGGAAAGATGGAAGAGAATTATCAGATTGAGACAAAATGTATTCAGTCTGGCTGGAAACCAACCAAGGGGGAACCGAGAGTATTACCGATTTACCAGAGCACTACATTTAAGTATGATACCAGTGACCAGATGGGACGGTTATTTGATTTAGAGGAAGCCGGATATTTTTATACGAGACTTCAGAATCCGACCAATGATGCAGTAGCTGCAAAGATTGCAGATTTAGAGGGCGGTATAGCAGCAATGCTGACCTCATCCGGACAGGCAGCCAACTATTTTGCAGTATTTAATATCTGTGAAGCAGGAGACCATATTGTGGCATCCAGCTCCTTATATGGTGGAACCTTTAATCTGCTGGGAACCACACTTAAGAAACAGGGGATTTCCTGTACCTTTGTGGATCCGGATGCATCGGAAGAAGAGCTTTCAGCGGCATTTTTACCAAATACCAAGGCGGTGATTGCGGAGACCTTATCTAATCCATCCCTTGTAGTACTTGATATTGAGAAGTTTGCACATGTTGCCCATGCACATGGGGTACCACTTATCGTAGATAATACATTTGCAACACCGATTAACTGCAGACCTTTTGAATGGGGAGCAGATATCGTAACTCATTCTACTACCAAGTATATGGACGGACATGCCATGGCAGTGGGTGGATGTATCGTTGACAGTGGTAATTTTGATTGGGAGAAATATAAGGATAAATATCCGGGACTGACACAGCCGGATGAATCTTATCATGGAATTGTATACACTCAGAAATTTGGTAAGCTGGCTTATATCGAAAAAGCAACAGCACAGCTTATGCGTGACCTTGGTTCCATTCCATCCCCAATGAATTCTTTCTTACTGAATGTCGGGCTGGAAACTTTACATTTAAGAGTGCCAAGACATTGTGAAAATGCCCAGAAGGTAGCAGAATATTTAAATGCAAATGATAAAGTGGCATGGGTAGATTATCCGGGCTTAAGGGATAACAAATATCATGCACTGGCAGAAAAATATATGCCAAATGGCACCTGTGGTGTTATTGCATTTGGCTTAAAGGGTGGTAGGGAAGTATCCGTATCCTTTATGGATCATCTGAAATTAGCTGCAATTGTAACACATGTAGCAGATTCCAGAACCTGTGTCCTGCATCCTGCCAGCCATACACATCGTCAGATGACAGATGAGCAGTTAATTGAAGCAGGTGTAGCACCGGATTTAATCCGGCTTTCCGTTGGAACGGAAAATGTAAAAGACATCATAGCAGACCTGGAACAGGCATTGGAGAATGTTTAAGCAGAAAGGGGTAGCAAAATGAAGAAAATTCTATTTGCAGCATCAGAATGTGTACCATTTATTAAAACCGGAGGGCTTGCGGACGTGTGTGGTGCACTGCCAAAGGAATTTGACCCTCAGTATTGGGATATTCGTGTGGTAATTCCAAACTATAGTTGTATACCGGAACATTTCCGGAGCCAGTTTGAATATGTAACACATTTTTACATGGGAACAGGTTCTTATATCCCAAGCAAATATGTGGGCGTATTAAAATATGAATTAGATGGAATTACATATTACTTTATCGATAATAAAGAGTATTTTGATTGTTTTTCACCTTATGGAAATATCAGACAGGATATCGAAAAATTCTGTTTCTTTGATAAGGCAGTATTATCTATGCTTCCTGTTATCGGCTTCCAGCCGGATATTATCCATTGTCATGACTGGGAAACAGGTCTCATTCCGGTATATCTGAAAAACGAGTTTCAGGGAGATATGTTCTTCTGGGGTATGAAATCTGTTATGACTATTCATAACTTGAAATTCCAGGGTGTATGGGATATTAAGACCATGCAGGGGTTAACCGGACTTCCGGCATCACTTTTTACACCGGATAAGCTGGAATATAAGAAAGATGCTAATATGTTAAAGGGTGGTCTGGTTTATGCAGACTACATTACCACAGTCAGTGATTCTTATGCCAATGAGATTCAGACAGAAAATTATGGGGAAGGTTTAAATGGTCTGCTTTCCGCCCGTCATTATGATATGCAGGGAATTGTAAACGGTATCGATTATCAGGTTTACAACCCGGCAACAGATAATAAGATTTACTGTAACTATGATGCTGAGTCATTCCGCAAGAAGAAAGTCAATAACAAGCTGAAATTGCAGGAAGACTTAGGACTGACCGTAGATAAGAAGAAATATATGATTGGTCTTATTTCGCGTCTGACAGACCAGAAGGGTTTAGATTTGATTAACTTCGTTATCGACCGTATTGTAGATGACTTTACACAGCTTGTAGTAATTGGAACCGGTGAAGGCCAGTATGAGAACATGTTCCGTTATTATGCATGGAAATATCCGGATCGTGTATCTGCAAATATCTGTTACTCCGATGACCTGGCACATAAGTTATATGCATCTGCCGATGCCTTCTTAATGCCATCCCGGTTTGAGCCATGTGGACTGACACAGCTTATTTCATTCCGCTACGGAACAGTGCCAATCGTCCGCGAGACTGGTGGATTAAAAGATACTGTTGTTCCATATAATGAATATGAGAATACCGGAGACGGATTCTCATTCAGTAATTACAATGGGGAGGAAATGCTTTCTGTCATTAATTATTCCAAACACATTTTCTTTGATAAGAAGAAACAGTGGAACCAGATTATTGACCGTGGCATGGCAAAAGACTTCTCCTGGAAGAGCTCCAAATGCCGTTATGAGAACCTTTACAATTATTTAAAGGGCTGGCCGGTATAAAAAAGAATATCATGTAGATAATAAGACAGACAGTGTAAAACTGCCTGCCTTATTTTTTTCGCGAGTAGCGAGAAATAATCCAGACAGAAAGAAGGGAGCATCTGATATGGAGCAGAAAGAAAACAAAGTGCTGCCAAAGAAAAAAGTCCCAAATGTGGAATTGAAAAATGCAGAAAACAAAAATGCAGAATTACAAAATACAGAATCAAAACTAGAAAAAACAGAAAACAAAGAACGGAAAAAAGATGAATCGAAAAAGGAACAGTTAGACGATCAGGAACTGATCAGGGAATCCGGGCAGATTTCCTTATCTGACAGCCGATGGCATCAGAAGATTCATTTATTATCGGTGATTGGTGAGATTGAAGGTCATGAATGTCTTTCTTCCAATACCAAGACAACGAAATATGAGCATGTACTGCCGAAGCTTGCAGAAATAGAAGATTCTGACCAGGTGGATGGTGTTCTTGTGCTTTTGAATACAGTAGGCGGTGATGTGGAATCCGGACTTGCCATTGCAGAAATGCTATCTTCCTTAAGTAAACCGACAGTGTCCCTTGTCTTAGGCGGAAGTCATTCCATTGGTGTGCCGCTGGCGGTTTCAACGGACTATTCTTTTATTGTGCCATCGGGAACCATGGTCATCCATCCGGTGCGTATGAGCGGGACAGTAATCGGAGCACCGCCAACTTATGATTATTTCCAGCAGATGCAGAATCGGATTATTCATTTTATAGCATCTCACAGCAGAGCGGATGAAAAAAGATTAGAGCAGCTCATGATGAATACCACTATGCTGGCAAAGGATCTGGGAACCATTCTTGTAGGAGCGGATGCAGTAAAAGAAGGACTGATTGACGAAGTGGGGGGAATCGACCAGGCACTTCATAAATTGCATGAGATTATACGAGAACAGAAAAACGAATGCCTGTAATGACAAACGCATCAAAATATGGTATACTAATGCACAGTGTTGATAATTTTATACAAGTAACTGTAGTGAGAGATACCAAGGAGGCAGCTATGTCATTATTACAGTCTGTTTTATTAGGTCTGATACAGGGATTAACCGAATTTCTGCCGGTAAGCAGTTCCGGTCATCTGGCAATATTTAAACAGTTTTTTCAAATAGAAACCGGCGGAATGTTTTTTGATATTCTGCTTCACATCGGAACACTGATTGCCGTATTTATTGTATATTATAAGGATATATTCCGCATGATTAAAGAAGGCTTTGCCATTATTGGTGATTCTTTTGTAAATGTGGCAACCTTTTTTAAACGTGTGATAACAAAAGAAGATTTACCATACCGTAAAATCGTGCATAATAGTTACCGGAAATTTGTGATGCTTGTCATTGTTTCCACGATTCCAACCGGAATTATTGGAATTGCAGCGAAAGATCTGGTGTCTGCGGCAGAGCAGATTTTACTGGTTCCTGGAATCTGCCTTATTATTACGGCAGTACTTTTATTTATTGCAGACCGGATTCCGGATGGCGGCAAGACACCAAAGCAGGTAACTTATACCAATGCATTTTTAATCGGTATCAGTCAGGGAATCGCAACCATGCCGGGCTTATCGCGGTCAGGAACCACAATCACAGCATGTCTTTCTACCGGAATGACCCGCAAATTTGCGGTAAAATATTCTTTTATCCTGTCTATTCCGGCAATACTTGGAGCATTGGTAGTAGAGATTAAGGATGTTGAATTTGCAGCATTACAGTCTGCAGATATTTTGAATTACATAGTTGGAACGCTGGTGGCAGCGATAGTCGGTTATATCTGCATTAAGACCATGCTGGTAGTAGTGCGTAAAAAGAAATTCACGATATTTTCCATCTACTGTCTCATAATGGGACTGGTATCAATTGGAGGATATTTCTATATGTAAATGGGAGATTGAAATGGCAACTGGAACTAGAAAAAAGACAACTCAGAAGAAAAAAACAACGGGAACAACAGCATCAAAAGCAAGAAAACAGCGGGAACAGCAGGAATCCTTCCGGAATGAAGTGATTCTTTGGATTGCACTGGCAGTCTGTATTGTTTTGCTGCTTGCTAATTTTGGAATCGGTGGAAAAATCGGAAGCGGAGTCAGTTCCTTTTTCTTTGGAATATTTGGATTAATGGCATATGTATTCCCAATCTGTTTCTTTTTAGCCGTGGTGTTCGCAGTGTCTAACCGGGAAAATAAAGTAGCAGCAGTCAAAATTGTAGCGGCGGTATTATTTGTATCCTTTTTATGCCTGTTTGTGCAGATGGTAACAGACAGCAGCAAGGAAGCAGGAGCAATATCCGCTTTCCGCTATGGATTTGAAAATAAGGCTGGTGGCGGTATAATCGGTGGATTATTAGAACAGCTTCTGTGTCCGAATTTTGGTGTGCCGGGTACTTATGTCATTGATATTATCGTTTTGATAATTTCCCTTGTGCTGATTACGGAACGTTCTATTATGAAGGGCATGCAAAAAGGCGGAAAAGTCATTTACGATTCTGCCAAGGATGATGCAATCCGCCGAATGGATGCAGCAAAGGAACGCCGGGAGGAGCGGGAGAAAGAAAGAGAAAAAGAGCAGGCAAGACGACGGATGGAAAAGAAGGTAAGCGGTGTAGCATTGGATACCAAATTACCATCCCCGGATAAAAAGAAAGTTAAATCAGATGATATTAATGAAATTACTTTAAGTGATATCGAAGATATGCCTGTGGTACAGGAAGAAAATAAAGTTGCACTTACGGCAGCCAACGGCAGTCAGGGAGTGGAACAGCCGGTAATTCACACACTGAATGAGCCGGTGGCAACCATACATAGAACAGAGGTAAAACCGGTAATTGAGCCTGCATTTGAGCCGGAACCTGTTGCAGAAAAGACAGAAAGCTATATGCAAAAAGAACCGGTGCAACCTGCAATGGACGAAGAAAAGCCAAGGAAAAATAAAAAGCAGGATAAGATGGAAATTGAAGATGAAGTGGCGGCAGTAGAAGAATCCATCGTAAAACAGGAAAGTTCCGGTGGCAGATATGTATTCCCGCCGGTAGATTTGCTGCAAAAAGGAAATACAGGTGCTTCTGGTGATACCAGGGATTATCTGAATCAGACAGCAGCAAAATTAAAAGAGACTCTAAAGAATTTTGGAATTAATATTACAATTACGGCTATCAACTGCGGACCAGCAGTAACGAGATATGAATTCCAGCCGGAAATGGGTGTAAAGGTCAGCAAAATCGTAAATTTGTCCGATGATATCAAGATGAATCTTGCGGCGGCGGATATCCGGATTGAAGCACCGATTCCGGGTAAAGCAGCCATTGGTATCGAGGTGCCGAATAAAGAAAGTATTCCGGTTATGTTCCGTGATTTGGTAGAGTCAGAGGAATTTCATGCCAATAAATCACCGATTGCTTTTGCAGCCGGAAAAGATATTGCCGGAAAAGTCATGATTGCGGACATTGCAAAGATGCCGCATCTATTGATTGCAGGAGCTACCGGTTCCGGTAAATCTGTCTGTATCAATACAATTATTATGAGTATTTTGTACCGGGCAGATCCGGAGGATGTAAAGCTTATCATGATTGACCCGAAGGTGGTTGAGTTAAGTGTATACAATGGAATCCCACATCTGTTTATTCCGGTTGTTACAGATCCGAAGAAGGCGGCAGGTGCATTGCACTGGGCGGTAGCTGAAATGACAGACCGTTATCAGAAATTTGCAGAATACGGTGTCCGTGATCTGAAGGGCTATAACCAGAAAATAGAAGGAATCAAAGATATTGATGACCCGGATAAGCCAAAGAAGATGCCGCAGATTGTAATTATTGTGGACGAGCTGGCGGATTTGATGATGGTTGCACCGGGGGATGTGGAAGATGCTATCTGCCGGTTGGCGCAGCTTGCAAGAGCCGCAGGAATCCATCTTGTCATTGCAACACAGCGTCCTTCCGTAAATGTCATTACCGGACTGATTAAAGCAAATATGCCATCCCGAATCGCATTTTCTGTAACGTCCGGTGTGGATTCAAGAACCATTCTTGATATGAACGGTGCGGAAAAGCTTTTAGGAAAAGGCGATATGCTTTATTATCCGCAGGGCTTACAGAAACCGCTTCGTGTACAGGGTGCGTTTGTATCCGATAAAGAGGTATCAGATGTGGTTGAATTCTTAAAGGAACACAATGAGGGAGAAGGCTACAGTAGTGATATTGAAGAGCGGATGAACAATATTTCTGTATCCGCAAGCACTGGTGCTGATGCGGCATCTGGTGATGGAAATGACAGAGATGCTTATTTCTTGGATGCTGCAAAGCTTTTGATTGATAAAGATAAAGGTTCCATCGGAATGATTCAGCGTTATTTTAAAGTTGGTTTTAACCGGGCGGCAAGAATTATGGATCAGCTGGAAGAAGCTGGTGTAGTAGGACCGGATGAAGGGACCAAGCCGCGACAGGTGTTAATGTCTCCGGAACAGCTGGAAGCATTTATTGAAGAGGGTAATTAAGAAAGATTTATAGAATACAATCCATGAGGAGGAAATGAAGATGAAGTCAGATATTGAAATTGCACAGGAAGCAGAACTGGTACATATTAAGGAAGTGGCTGAGAAGCTCGGAATAAACGAGGATGAGCTGGAATTTTACGGAAAATACAAAGCAAAGATTTCCGATGAATTATGGGAGTCTGTAAAAGACAGGGAAGATGGCAAACTGGTTCTTGTAACAGCTATTAACCCGACACCTGCCGGCGAAGGAAAGACCACAACAAGTATCGGACTTGGTGAGGCGATGGCTTTACTTGGTAAAAAAGCGGTACTTGCACTTCGTGAGCCGTCTTTAGGACCGTGCTTTGGAATCAAAGGTGGAGCTGCAGGTGGTGGATATGCGCAGGTAGTTCCGATGGAAGATTTAAATCTGCATTTTACCGGAGATTTCCATGCAATCACATCCGCAAATAACCTGTTGGCCGCATTATTGGATAATCATATCCAGCAGGGCAACCAGCTTGGAATTGACCCACGTCAGGTAGTATGGAAACGTTGTATGGATATGAATGACCGTGCACTTAGAAATATTGTAATCGGTCTTGGAAGCAAGATGGATGGTATGGTACGTGAAGACCATTTCATCATTACAGTGGCATCTGAAATTATGGCTGTTTTATGTCTGGCGGACAATATGGAAGATTTGAAACGCCGTCTGGGCAGAATCATAGTTGCCTATTCCTTTGACGGAAATCCGATTACGGCAGATGATTTACATGCAACCGGTTCTATGGCAGCACTCCTAAAAGATGCCATCAAACCAAATCTGATTCAGACATTAGAGCACAATCCGGCCATTGTTCATGGTGGACCATTTGCAAATATTGCTCATGGATGCAACAGTGTCCGCGCTACAAAGACAGCTTTAAAATTAGGTGATATTGCAATTACAGAGGCCGGTTTTGGTGCTGACCTTGGTGCTGAGAAATTCTTTGATATCAAGTGCCGTAAGGCTGGACTTAAACCGGACGCAGTGGTACTGGTAGCAACCATCCGTGCATTAAAATATAACGGTGGGGTTCCAAAGGCAGACCTTGCAAAAGAAGATTTGGAAAGCTTAAAGAAGGGAATTGTAAACTTAGAGAAACATATCGAGAACCTTCAAAAATTTGGTGTACCGGTAGTAGTTACCTTAAACTCCTTTGTAACCGATACCAAAGAAGAAATTGCATTTGTAGAGAACTTCTGTAAGGAAAGAAACTGTGAATTCGCATTATCTGAAGTATGGGAAAAAGGTGGCGAAGGCGGAATCGAACTTGCAAAGAAAGTACTGGATACTTTAGAGCATAAAGAGGCACATTTCAAACCTCTGTATGAGGATGAGATGTCTCTTATGGATAAGATTAAGACGATTGCAACTGAGATTTATGGAGCAGATGATGTAACTTACAGTAAGGCTGCATTAAAAGAATTAAAACATATTGAAGAAATGGGAATGGGCAATTTCCCTGTATGTATGGCAAAGACCCAGTATTCTCTTTCTGATGATGCATCAAAGCTTGGCAGACCGACTGGCTTTACCGTAAATGTCCGTGAAGTATATGTATCTGCCGGAGCAGGCTTTGTAGTAGCTATTACCGGCTCTATTATGACCATGCCTGGACTTCCGAAAGTACCGGCTGCAAATAATATTGATGTAACTAATGACGGCGTAATTACAGGATTATTTTAGGAGGTATCATGGCATTATTAATTGATGGAAAAAGAATTTCTGCTGAAATAAAGGATGAATTAAAAGAAGAAGTAGCACAGTTAAAGGAACAGGGAATCACAGGAGCACTTGCTGTAATCCAGGTGGGAAATGACCCTGCATCCAGTGTATATGTCAGAAACAAAAAGCGTGCCTGCGAATATATTGGGATAGATTCTCTTTCTTATGAGCTTCCGGAAGAGACTTCCCAGGATGAATTACTGGCTTTAATCGATAAATTGAATAAAGAAGAACATGTAAAAGGCATTTTGGTACAGCTTCCATTGCCAGAGGGCATTGATGAGGATGCGGTAATCCGTGCCATTTCTCCGAAGAAGGATGTAGATGGTTTCCATCCGGAAAATGTCGGCGCATTGATGATTGGACAGAAAGGATATATTTCCTGCACACCTGCCGGAATCATCCAGCTTCTGAAACGTTCTGACATTGATATTGAGGGAAAACACTGTGTTATCGTTGGAAGAAGCAATATTGTAGGAAAACCGATGGCAATCTTAATGCTGCGTGAGAATGCAACTGTTACGGTAACGCATTCAAAAACCCGTGATTTAAAGGAAATCTGTAAAGAGGCAGATATTCTGATTGTTGCAATTGGAAAAAAAGAATTTATTGATGCATCCTATGTAAAAGATGGGGCAGTTGTCATTGATGTTGGAATTCATCGCGATGAGAACAATAAACTTTCCGGTGATGTAAAATTTGATGAAGTAGAGCAGCTTTGTAGTGCGATTACACCGGTTCCGGGTGGAGTCGGACCAATGACCATTGCAATGTTAATGAACAATTGTGTGGAAGCTATGAGACATGAATAGGAGAAGGCTATGAAGTGTGCAAATTGTGGAGCAGAAATAAAATTAGGCTGTGTGTACTGTTCTGTATGTGGAAAAGAAGCACAGATTGTTCCGGATTATAATGTGGAAGAGGATATTTTAAAAGAATTATTAGAAGAAGACGATAAAACGAATAAGAATGCCTCTTCCAACGGAAAGAAGAAAAAATCATTGAAAAACAGCCAGAAGAAAAAGAAAGAGGCAGAACAGAAAAAGAAACAGAAAAGACTTCTGATTACAGTATCAGTTCTGATTGCTATTGCAATCATTGGTGTTATCATTGTTCTTCTGGTGCAGAACAGCCATAAGAAATCTTTTGATTATCAGTATCAGAAGGGAATCAGTTACACGGAAGAGAAGAATTATACCAAGGCATTGACCTATTTTGAACAGGCTGAGAAATTGCAGCCGGATAATGTGGATGTATTACTCCGGATGGCTGATTTGTACCGTCTCCGAAAAGATGAAACATCAGAAGAAGCGTATTTGTTACAGATACTTACCCTTGATAAGAACAATGAAGAAGCGTATCAGATGCTGATTGCCTTATATGATAAGCAAAAGGAATATGATAAACTACAGGATTTATATGAACAATCAGACTCTGATAAAATAAAAGCGCTGTTTGATAATTATGAAGTAAAGGCTCCGGAGTTTTCGGAAGAAGCCGGGGAATACAATGATACGATTGAAATTGAACTGATGGCAGACTCAGACTGTACCATTTATTATACGTTAAATGGTGATTCTCCGATTGAAAAGGGAATGGAATATACAGAACCGATTTCTTTAGAGGATGAGAAAGAATATACCATCAAAGCAGTAGCAAAGGACGCAAGAGGCTTTTATAGTGAGATTGCAGAAGCAGATTATGAAATTACTTTTGAAGCTCCGGATTCTGCTAATGTAACACCTGCGGCCGGAACATATTATGATGCGCAGAGCATCAGTATACAGGTTCCCGCTGGTTCCACTGCTTACTATACCTGGGATGGCTCAACACCAACACAGGATTCTGATGTATACAGTGAACCACTTGAAATGCCACAGGGCAATAATGTGTTGTCTATTCTTGTGGTAGATGACCATGGACTGGCAAGCCCAGTGATAAGATATAATTACATTTATCTGCCGGAATAAGCTATGGCAGATGAACAAAGGCAGATAAGAATGTTTCTTATCTGCCTTCGTTCCGGGGATTTTAAAAATTAGTCTTCTTTTACAAATTCAATGACACCCTTGTCAAGTCTGGATACTCTTGCTAAAGAATAAACATCGATGCCCTGTTCCTCCAATTTTTCACGACCAGGCTGGAATGCTTTTTCGATTAAGACACTGACACCTGCGATGGTGGCATGTGCTTTACGGATTAGGCGGATAGCACCGGTAGCAGCTTCGCCGTTGGCAAGGAAATCATCCACGATAAGAATGTGGTCATTTTCGCTGATGTATTTTGCGGAAATGGTTAATTCATAGCTGGTTCCTTTGGTATAAGAAGTTACAACAGTCTGATATAAATCATGATTTAAAATTTTAGAAGGCTGTTTCTTTAAAATAACAAGTGGAACGCCTAATGCTTCTGCAGCCATAAGAGCCGGAGCAATACCGGAGCTTTCGATGGTAGCAATACGTGTGATACCTTTTCCTTTATAATGTTCTGCAATATCTTTGCCCATTTTCTTCATTAATTCAGGATCCACCTGATGATTAATAAAGCTGTCAACCTTTAAAATGTTTTCACTTTCTGCGATTCCTTCTGCAAGAATTTTGTCTTCTAATAATTTCATTTTGTTACTCCTTTGATTGTATTATATTTAAGCAGAAATCTGCTGTTTATTCATTGGTGTCTGAATAGTAAGCGGCATAAATCTTTTCTAAGATATGTTCTTCATAATCCTCCGGCAGACCGGCAAATTTAGCATGAAGAAGTGCGGCAATTTTGTCGGAACGGATAAAGTAACGCTGCTCCATGGAAGGCTCGCTGTCAGCACCACTGACATGGTCGATTTCTTCCGCAGTATAGTTTGAAGAGAACCATTCCATAATTTCGCTGGTGCGTCTGCTTTCCATATCTGCATCCGCAGACATCTGGTTGATTTTACGGAAATGTGTAATTCCGATTCCAAGAAAAATAACAAACAGAACAGACATTACAACAATCATAATAACACGCATATAATCAGCCATTGGTAATTTGATGATGTCCAGAGCAAAAAGAATGACAAAAATCAGACCGGCAATTCCAACTCCAAGGAATGTATAAGCGGTAGAACGATTATCTTCCAGCTGGGCATCTTTCTCCTTGTATACCATGTTATGTACCTGACCTTTCGTTATAATAATACTATTATAAGTGATTTTATCCGACGATACAATAACCTTGTCTGTATTTCTGAAATAAGGTATACTGCAAGTATGAAGATAACAATATTATGCGTAGGAAAAATCAAAGAAAAATATTTCAGGGATGCCATTGCCGAGTACGAAAAAAGACTGGGCAGATACTGTAAGCTTGAAATTGTGGAAGTGGCAGATGAGAAAACACCGGATGGAGCATCCGAGGCAGAGGAACAGCAGATTCGTCATAAAGAGGGGGAACGTCTTTTAAAATATTTAGAGGGAAAGAACTGCTACGTCATTGCCCTTGCAATCAACGGAAAAATGCTGGATTCTGTTGCTTTATCGGAAAAAGTCAGTGACTTGATGGTAAAGGGCAACAGCCATATCGTTCTTGTGATCGGAGGCTCCCTTGGAATTGCGGATGAAGTATTAAAACGTGCAGATGAAAAAATAAGCTTTTCGAAGATGACATTTCCGCACCAGCTGATGCGTGTTATTTTATTGGAGCAGTTATACCGGAGCTATCGGATTATCAATCATGAACCGTATCACAAATAAGCAACCGTATCATAAATAGAAGAAACGGATAAAAGGAGGAGATTTTATGAGGATGTACGACCTCATTTTAAAGAAAAAGGAAGGAGCTGCTTTAAGCAAAGAAGAAATCCAGTGGATGATAAATGCATTTACAACCGGTGAAATTCCGGATTATCAGATGTCAGCCATGCTGATGGCAATCTGTTTTCAGGGAATGAATCACGATGAGACACTGGCATTAACACTTGCTATGCGGGATAGCGGAGATGTGCTTGATTTATCCGGTATTAAAGGCGTAAAGGTGGATAAACACAGCACCGGTGGTGTAGGAGATAAGACCTCTCTGATTCTGACACCAATTATTGCTGCACTTGGTGTTCCGGTAGCAAAAATGTCCGGAAGAGGATTGGGTCATACCGGCGGAACCATTGATAAGTTAGAATGCTTTGAAGGATTCAGCACATCCATATCAGAAGGAGCCTTTTTAAAGCAGGTATCAGAGGTTGGCGTTGCAATTGCGGGACAGACTGCTAATCTTGCACCAGCAGATAAGAAGCTGTATGCACTCCGGGATGTCACTGCTACGGTAGCGGAGAAATCCTTAATTGCCAGCAGCATTATGAGTAAGAAATTAGCCAGCGGATCGGATGCTATTGTCCTTGACGTAAAGACCGGAAACGGTGCATTCATGCAGACTGTGGAAAAGGCAGAGGAACTTGCCCGGATTATGGTGGCCATCGGAAATGGTGCTGGAAAGAAAACTTATGCGGTTATTACAGATATGTCACAGCCCCTTGGCAATACAGTAGGCAATATTGTGGAAGTGCAGGAAGCCATTGAAGCATTGAATGGAAAAGGGCCAAAGGATCTGATGGATGTTGTCTATGCATTAGGGTATCTTATGTTAAAGGCTGCCGGTGTAGCAGAAGATGAAAACGAAGCAAGAACAATGATGGAGAAAGTCATTGCAAGCGGAAAAGCACTGGATAAATTTGCAGACTTTGTAGAAGCACAGGGTGGCAGAAAGGAACAGGTTTATCATCCGCAGTTATTGGCAAAAGCAGCAATTACAGAAACCATCATCGCACCGGAAGATGGATATGTAGAAGCTTTAAATGCTATGGCAATTGGAACTGCCTGCATGAGCCTTGGCGGCGGCAGAGAGACAAAGGAGAGTCAGATTGATTTAACTGTCGGTATCCGCCTTAAGAAAAAAATAGGAGACAGCGTAAAAAAAGGAGAATGTCTGGCCGAATTATATGGTAATGATGCAGCAAAATGCAACGATGCAAAGGAACTGGTTCAAAATGCATTTCTTTTCAGTAAAGAGCCACTGGATGCACCGGAAACAGTTTTAAAATATATTACCGCATAGAAAAGAAAAAAACTCATATAGTTATATATGAGGAAAAACAATAAGAAAGAGTTAAAAAAAGATTTTAAAAATCATATGGTGGAATCCTTAGAACTGCCGAAAGACTTAGTCTACCGGGCAGCAATTGTAACCGTTATGGGTAACAGGGAACTGCTGTTGGAAAATTATAAGGGAATCTTAGAATACGAGAAAGAATATATCAGGATTCAGGCGAAAAGCTGCCGGATTCTTGTTCGTGGGAAGAATCTCAACATTTCCTATTATACGAATGAAGAGATGAAAATAACAGGAATCATCCAAAGTATTGAGTATGAATAGAGGTTTTCTATGACAACACTTTCCCTGTTTAAATATATAGGCGGTTACCTTGAGGTAGTCTTAAGTGGTTATGCCCCGGAACGATTTTTAAATCTGTGTGGCAATCACAATATTTTAATCTGGAATCTTCGAAAAGAGGAAGATGTTTATCACTTTTTTATCAGCATTCGTGCATTTTGGAGTATCCGTCCGTTCATAAGCAAGACCGGATGCAGGATTCGGATTCTGCGCAAAATAGGATTTCCGTTCTGGATGAACCGTTACCGGAAACGAAAATGCTTCCTGATGGGAGTAATTCTCGCAGCTGGTCTGGTGTGGTTTTTATCACGATTTCTCTGGAATGTGGAGGTAGATGGTAATTCATCTGTTACGACAGAAACCGTTTTAACATTTCTTGATGAGGAGGATTGTGGTTACGGAGACCGGATTCGTACAATTGACTGCGAACAGTTAGAACGGGATCTGCGGGCACAGTTTCCGGAAATCATCTGGGCATCGGTACAGATTTACGGAACGAAAATGACGGTATTAATCAAGGAAAATCTGGTACAGCAGGAAGCAATGGAAGAATTGCCGTATGAAGCTTCAGACCTGATAGCAGAAGAGGATGCGACAGTGGAATCAATTATTACAAGAAATGGAACCCCACTAGTAAAGAACGGCGATGCAGTAAAGGCAGGAGATATATTAGTAAGTGGCAGGATTGATTTGACTAATGACAGCGGGGAACGGTATGCCTATGAATATTGCAATGCGGATGCGGATATATATCTGCTGACGGAATATTCCTACCATGATAAATTTTCCCTTGTCCATGAAGAAAAAAGAATGACCGGTGCAAAAAAGAAACGGTATGCTATTGATTTCTTTGGAAAAGTAATAACACTTCCGGCATTAAGCGGTGAATTTGAATGTGCAGACAAAACCACGGATTATAAGCAGCTTTGCCTTCATGGGGACTTTTATCTGCCACTCGGAATCTATTCTAGTACTTTAAAAGAGTATCGGACAGAACAGGCAATTTATACGAAAGAGCAGGCAGAAGCGGTTGCTACAGAAAATTTTAATATTTATTTGTCACATTTAGCAGAAAAAAATATTCAAATTTTAGAAAAAAATGTTATTATAGATATGGACGATAAAAACTGTATCATGGAAGGAATCATCAAAGTGCGCACAAAAGCTGCTTTAAGGCACGAAACGGAACAGCTTACAGCACCTGATACAGAAGACACAGAGGAAGGGCTAGTATTAAATGAGCTTGAATGAAACAAGAATTGATATACCGGCAGAGCATGTTTCCAATATTTTCGGACAATTTGACCATAATATAAAATTGATTGAACGGACCTTAAATGTTACGGTAGTGCCCCGCAATGAAGGAATCAAAGTCATTGGAGATACCGCAAATGTAGAGGGTGCATGCAAGGTGTTTGCAGAACTTTTACAACTGGCAGAGAGAGGAAACATGATTGATGAGCAGAAGGTTGCATATACACTTTCTCTTTTGGGAGAACATAAAGAAGGCTCGTTGGTAGAAATCGATAAGGACTGCATCTGCCATACGATAAACGGCAAACCGGTGAAACCAAAGACTTTAGGGCAGAAGGCTTATGTGGATGCCATCCGTAAGCAGATGATTGTATTTGGAATCGGGCCTGCCGGAACCGGAAAGACTTATCTTGCCATGGCCATGGCAATTACCGCATTTAAGAATGAAGAAGTAAATCGTATTATTTTAACCCGTCCTGCAATTGAAGCCGGTGAGAAATTAGGATTTCTTCCGGGAGATTTACAGAGCAAGGTAGATCCGTATCTTCGCCCGCTGTATGATGCACTGTATCAGATTATGGGAGCAGAAAGCTTTCAGCGGAATATGGAAAAGGGGCTTATTGAGGTCGCACCATTGGCTTATATGAGAGGCCGTACCTTAGATAATGCATTTATTATCTTGGATGAGGCACAGAATACTACACCGGCACAGATGAAGATGTTTTTAACACGTATTGGATTTGGCTCCAAGGTTGTGGTGACCGGAGATGCTACCCAGAAGGATCTGGCTCCGGGAACGAAGTCGGGACTGGATGTGGCATTACGTGTACTTCGAAATGTAGATGAGATATCCGTCTGCAAATTGACCAGCGCTGACGTAGTAAGACATCCTTTGGTACAGAAGATTGTAAAAGCCTATGACGATTATGAATCAAAAGCAAATAAAAGAACGAAAAGAGTAACGAAAAATGAAGGAAGATAGATTTTCACCCAAAAGAATGATTCGTATGCTGGGAATCCTTATTTCCGTTGCGATTTATTCTGTTTTTCTGGCAATAATCTGCAAGTTTACCATAGACCGTGTACTGGTACTTGTTTTTATAAATGCTTTATATCTGCCATTGCTGATTGCAGTGATTGAAATGGAACGTATCAGAGGGCATCTGAACCGGAATGAAAAAAGTGATTTTCATCAGCTGTTTCTTTGCTTTCTTGCAGCAGCAGCCTGTTATGTGGGTTTCTTTTTTATGCCGGCATATATGGCACCGGTCATGATTCCGGTCATGATTCTTTCCTGTGGCGGAAATGAGCTGATTGGTATTTTAGGTGGAATTTATTTTAATACACTGCTTTGCATGTGTTCCAGCGGCAGTTTTTATGAATATGCGGCATATACTATGCTGACGGTACTTTCCGGAATTCTGCTTATGGTAATCAGCCAGAAAAAATATAAAATTTATGGATGCATCATGACTGTTGCATTGTCGTTTGCTGTTCCGAGTATCTTCTATTACATCAGCAGCTTTGAAATCAATTATCATCAGTACTTATCCGCAGGATGCAGCATGATACTGACTGCAGTTTTTTCGTACTTTTTTGCGGACAGGCTGTATTATTATACGAAGCATGAAAAAGAACGTACTTTAGCTGAAATTATTGCAGAAAATTTTCCACTGGTACAGGAGATTAAAAACTATTCGGAAATTGATTATGCACATGCCCGTAAAGTTTCGAGTGTGGCAGAAGAATGTGCAAAGGAGCTTGGGGCAGATGATAAAACGGTAGCTGCGGCAGGATTTTACTACCGGATTGGCAAGCTGGAGGGAGAACCGTTTGTAGAAAATGGAGTTCGTCTTGCTGAGATTAACTGTTTCCCGAAAAACGTGGTTAAGATTCTAAGCGAATACAATGGTGAATTAAATGCTATTAGTTCTATAGAGTCCGCAATCGTACATATTGTGGACAGTATTGTTACCAAATTTGAACTTTTGGACAAGGAAACCGTGAAGAACAGCTGGAATCATGATATTATTATTTATCAGACATTAAACGAAAAATCGGCTGCCGGATTATATGATGAAGCGAATCTTGGCATGAACCAGTTTATTAAAATCAGAGAGTTTTTAACGAAAGGAGCGGATTTGTTTTGAGCCTTGCGATAGAAAAAGAAGCGGAGGTTACCTTCGATTTTGATTATGAAACACTTGCAAAAGATGTAATATCGTTTACAATGGAACATGAGCATTTTCCTTTTGAAGCAGAAATCAGTCTTACACTGACAGATAACGAAGGTATCTGGAAGGTTAATAAAGAGTTCCGGGAGATAGACCGCCCGACGGACGTTTTATCCTTTCCAATGTTAGAATATGATGTACCGGGAGATTTTTCCCAGATAGAGAATCAGACGGAGGATTGCTTTAATCCGGATACAGGGGAAATTCTGCTGGGGGATATTATTATTTCTGTGGACAAGGTCAGGGAACAGGCAGAGGAATATGGCCACAGTATGCAAAGAGAATTTGCATTTCTGATTGTACATAGTATGCTGCATCTGTTTGGTTACGACCACATGGAAGAGCAGGAAGCTGCATTGATGGAAGGAAAGCAGCGCGAGATTTTAGAATGCTTAAATATTTTAAGATAAAAATGGAGGAACATCATGAAAAAGAGATTAAGTATTGTTTTATGCATGACACTGATGGCAACCAGTCTTTTAGCTGGATGTAAGAAAAAAGAGGAAGCTCCGGAACCGACAGAAACCGTTTCTGAAGCAGAACCTGAAACCGAAACCAAAACCAAAACTGGCAAAGATGGTATGGCAAGAAGTTACCTGACCGGTGAATGGATTGATAAAGATTTAGCAAAGAAGAAACCGGTTGCAATCATGATTGGAAATACCAATGATGCATTGCCACAGTATGGACTGTCACAGGCAGACGTACTTTACGAAGCTCCTGCTGAAGGCGGAATTACCCGTCTGATGCCAATTTTCCAGGATTATTCCGGATTAGACAAGATTGGTTCGGTAAGAAGCTGCCGTCACTACTATGCATATTATGCAATGGAATTTGATGCAATTTATATTCATTACGGACAGGCAATTTACGCAACTGAGCTGTTAGAGAGTGGCAAAGTTGAGGACTTAAACGGTTTAGAGGGTGCCATTGATTCTGCTACTTTCTATCGTGACAAGTCAAGAAAGGCTCCACACAATGCATTTGTAAGCACAGATGGTATTGATGCCGGAATTGAATTAAAAGGTTATGATACCGAGCTGCCTTCCGATTATGAAGGACATTATCAGTTTAATGAAGATGATGAAAAAGAAATTGAACTTACAGACGGAGCAGATGCAGCAGTGGTTCAGCCGGGATATTATGTAAACAATCCTTGGTTTGTATATAACAGTGAAGATGGTTTATACTATCGTTTCCAGTATAAAAAAGAGCATATGGATGAAAATACAGGCACACAGCTTGCTTTTAAGAACATTCTGCTTCAGTACTGCGATTATACCAAGTTAGATGATGCACACGGTTATCTGGATGTTGAGAGCACCGGTGAAGGAACCGGAAAATATATTACTAACGGTAAAGTAATAGATGTGACATGGAAGAAAGCAAGCGAAAACGAGCCAACCAGATACTATGACGCTTCCGGAAATGAAATCACATTAAATCAGGGTAAGACCATGGTATGTGTATTGTTAAATGATATGGAGAAGAAATTAAATATCTATGCAACAGAAGATGAGTTTACACCACCTTCCGCAAAATAATTATTTCGAAAATTACTTGAGGTAAATTTATGAGTTCAGGAAAAAAGAGTGACTCCAACTTTTTAGTACAGGGTTCCATTCTTGCAATTGCCTCTATAGTCAGCAGGATAATCGGTCTGCTCTATCGTATCCCGATGACCAATATCATTGGAGATACCGGTAACAGTTATTACAGTGCAGCCTTTGAAATTTATAATATCCTGCTGATTATTTCTGCATACAGCCTGCCATTGGCGGTATCCAAGCTGGTATCTGCCCGTGTCTCGAAGGGGCAAAGAAAAAATGCATATCGAATTGTAAAAGGTGCCCTGCTTTTAGCAACCGGTACCGGACTTACTGCAAGTTTGATTCTTTTCTTTGGTGCGTCATTCTTCACAAACATGCTGAATACGCCCCTTAGTATTTTTGCATTGAAGGTTCTGGCACCGACGATACTGGTAGTTGCTGTATTAGGAGTCTTACGTGGATTTTTCCAGGGACTTGGTACCATGATGCCGAGTGCCATTTCACAGATTATCGAACAGATTGTCAATGCGATTGTCAGTATTGCAGCTGCCTATATCCTCTATGGATATGGGGCAAGAATCGGAGCAGTGCTTGGAAATAAGGAAAAGTATGGTTCTGCTTACGGTGCTGCAGGCGGAACACTGGGTACCAATATGGGAGCGGTGTTTGCACTTTTATTCCTTGGAATGTTGTTTCTGGCATACAAACGTATTTTTAAACGACAGATGCGCCGGGATACCAGCAGCAAAACAGAATCCTATCAGAATGTCTTTCGTGTACTGATTATGACCATTGTTCCGGTACTTTTAAGTACCACAATTTATAATATCAGTGCAATTTTAGATCAGGGTATCTATAAGAACGTAGCGGAACTACAGGGCTATAAGCCGGATGATATTGATGTCTGGTGGGGAATCTTTTCCGGAAAATATAAGACCATTATCAATATTCCGATTTCCATTGCTGCTGCGATGGCGGCTTCTTGTGTACCAAATCTTACCGGTGCGTATGCAAGAAAAGACAGAGAGTCCGTACGAAGCCAGATTAATATTGCAATCCGCTTTATTATGGTAATTGCATTCCCTTGTACCATTGGAATTGCAGTGCTGTCAGGACCGATATTAAAGCTGCTGCATCTTTATGGCAGCACCGGAACTACTGCAGCAACCATGCTTACAACGGGAGCTATTGCAATTTTGTTCTATTCTCTTTCCACATTATCTAATGGATTGTTACAGGGAATTAACCGGATGAGAGAGCCTGTTAAAAATGCGGCTATCGCATTGGGACTGCATCTGATTGCACTATTAGTGATGATGTTTGGTTTACATCTTGGTATTTATGCAGTGGTATATTCGAATGCTTTATTTGCATTCTTTATGTGCCTCTTTAACGCAATGTCTTTACGGAAATACAGTGGTTATCGCCAGGAAGTTGTGAAAACTTTCTTAATCCCGGTGGCAGCTTCTGCCATTATGGGTGTCGTAGTCTTTGGCGTTTACAAAGGTATTTTTGCTGTTATTAAGGTAAATGCCATTGCAGCTATACTTGCGATTGTAATGGGAGCTGTTGTATATGGTGCAATTCTTTTATTATTAAAAGGCTTAAGTGAGGAAGAATTAAAGAAATTCCCGAAGGGATACCTTTTCGTCCGTATTGCCAAGAAATTACATTTATTATAAAATGCAATAAAAGGGCAAAACATAGAATTCTTGAAAAAATTGTATAAAAAGAAAAAACCTGCGCATACTGTTTGTGGTGATGAATATGAAAAACACAAAACGTATGCGCACTTTTTTCCTTGGAGCACTGGTATTATCTATCTCTGCATGGATTGGTGGAAGACAGTATTATCTGAAACTGAATGAAAAAGAACAGGAAAAAATAATAAAGATTCAGGAAGCTGAGACGGAGCAATTCGAGGATAGCGTGGAAAGTGCAAACATTCAGAATAAAAAAGCATTTGTTATCCGGGAAGAGGACGGGTACTTGAATGTCTATTTTGGCGAAGAGGATGCCTTATACATGTATACTGGAATTGCGTATCAGGGACTGCCAGAAGAATTGAAAAAAGAAATCAGCAATGGGAAAACCTTTGATACACTGGAAGATTTATACCGTTTCTTAGAAAGCTATTCCAGTTAAAAAGTTGATTGTTTCAGACTGTTATGATACAATCTAAAAGGCTGAATAGGTCTGATTGCATAGCAGTCCAAAAGAAATAGAGAGAAGAGTAAATAACTGGCATGAGTAAGCATACAGAACGCATAGGTGTCGTTGTAGTCGGTGGAGGTGCTGCCGGATTGGTGGCAGCCATTATGGCGGCACGAAACGGTGCAAAAGTTCTTATTTTAGAGCACAACGAAGTACCTGGTAAGAAGATTTTAGCAACCGGAAACGGTAAATGTAATTATACAAATAAAGTGCAGGGTGTGGACAAATATTACGGACAGAACCCTGCTTTTGTTGCACCTGTATTTGAGCAGTTTGGACTGGAAGAGACACTGCAGTTCTTTAAAGAACTTGGCATATATCCAAAGGAGCGTAACGGCGGATATTATCCTCAGAGCGAGCAGGCAACTGCAATCAGGGATGTGTTGCTGATGGAATTAAAGAAACAGAATGTTGGAGTGGTCTGTGGCTGTGGCATAAAAGGCATAGAAAAGACCGCAAAGGGCTTCACTTTTCATACCAAGGGCGGTGATTTTTATGCAACAAAATGCATAATGGCAACCGGTGGTAAGACCTTAAAGAAAAGTGGCAGTGACGGAAGCGGTTTCCTATATCTTGAAAGTCTGGGACATCATATCATAGATTTAGTACCTGGGCTTATCGGATTGAAGGGAAAACAGTCATTTTTTGCTGATATTGCAGGAATTCGTGCAGATGTAAAGGTCGATTTATACATAGAAAGCACGCATGCATGCAGCGAACGGGGGGAATTACAGCTCACGAATTATGGAATATCCGGCATTCCGGTATTTCAGCTTTCAAGAGTTGCCACAAGAGCGTTATCAGAACAGAAAAAAGTCTATGCGACACTTAATTTTGTGCCATTCTGGGAGAAAGAACAGTGCTTAACCTATTTCAAGGAAAGATTTAAGAAAGCAGATGAAAAACACATCGGGGAAGCCTTAATCGGCTTTTTTCCGGAAAAATTAATTCCGGTATTATTAGAAGAGTCACATATAAAAGCTGCAAAATATGCGAACCGGCTGCAGACAGAAGAATTAGAGAGATTTATAGATACAGTGCAGGGACTCCGGGTGGATATTACTGACTGGAATACCTTTGATACGGCACAGGTGACTGCCGGTGGCGTAGACACTGATGAAATAGATGCAGAAACCATGGAGTCAAAGCTTTGTCCGGGACTTTATTTTGCCGGAGAAATGGTGGATATTGACGGAATCTGCGGTGGTTATAATTTGCAATGGGCATGGAGCAGCGGCGCAGTAGCCGGGATACATGTGGCAAGGGAGTTATCATGATACGAGTAAATCAGTTAAAGCTTCCGATTGAACATTCGGAAGAGATGTTAAGAAGACAGATTATCAAAACACTTCATCTAAAAAATGAAAAGGATCTGATCCGTTATCAGATTCGAAAGCAATCCATTGATGCAAGAAGAAAAAATGAACTTTCCTTTGTATACACAGTGGATGTGGAATTGAAGCAGGAAGCTATGATTTTACATAAGAATAAAAATTCCAATATCAGTAAAGCAAAGGATATACATTATCATTTCCCGGATGCCGGAGAGAAACAGCTGTCCCACAGACCGGTTATTGTAGGAAGCGGTCCGGCAGGAATGTTCTGTGCCTATGAACTGGCAAAGCATGGCTATTGTCCAATTATTTTGGAGCGTGGAAGCAGTGTGGAAGAGAGGACTGCTGAAGTAGAACGGTTCTGGAAGGACGGCATCTTAAATCCAAAGACGAATGTACAGTTTGGCGAAGGCGGAGCAGGTACTTTTTCCGATGGGAAATTAAATACGCTGGTAAAAGATGTGGCAGGAAGAAACCGGGAAGTGTTAGAAATCTTTGTGAAAATGGGCGCTCCGGAAGAAATTTTATATATAAATAAGCCTCATATCGGAACTGATATTTTAAAAACAGTCGTAAAAAACATCCGGCTGGAAATTGAAAGAATGGGTGGAACTTACTGCTTTTTCAGCCAGCTTACAGACATTACGCTGAATGGGAAGAAAGATAAAGTAGAAGCCATCCGGATTAACGGAGAAAAGGAAGTAGCAACAGACGTTCTGGTGCTGGCAATCGGACATTCCGCCAGAGATACTTTCCCAATGTTACAGGAAGCGGGACTTATGATGGAAGCCAAAGCATTTGCGGTGGGATTTCGTGTAGAGCATCCGCAGGCGATGATTGATGCATGCCAGTATAACGGACATAAAAATGCCCTGCTGCCTGCTGCATCCTATAAGCTGACCGCAAATCTTGAGAATCACCGCGGGGTATATTCTTTCTGTATGTGTCCGGGTGGTTATGTCGTAAATGCTTCTTCGGAGGAAGGTATGCTGGCAGTCAATGGCATGAGCTATCATGCAAGAGCCGGGCAGAATGCCAACAGTGCCATTATCATATCGGTTCGACCGGATGATTTTGAAGGGGATGGACCGTTAGCTGGAATTGAGTTTCAGCGGAAATTGGAAAAAAATGCCTATTGCATTGGAAACGGAGCAATTCCGCAGCAGCTTTACGGAGATTTTAAAGAGAATCGCATATCCACAGGATATGGGGCTTTTGAAAGTACCACAAAGGGTGCACATACATTTGCAAATCTCAGGGAAATTTTTCCAAAAGAATTAGCAGCATCTTTTCAAGCAGGAATGGAGCTCTTTCCGAAATACATTCCGGACTATAACAGGGAGGATGCCATTTTATCCGGTGTGGAGAGTCGAACTTCCTCTCCGGTGCGGATTACAAGGGATGAATCCTTTGAAAGTAATATTGCAGGCATTTACCCTTGCGGAGAAGGTGCCGGTTATGCCGGCGGTATTATGTCAGCAGCCATGGACGGATTGAAAGTAGCGGAAGCAATTGCAGGAAAATATGCAAGACTTAAAATAGATTAAAACAACAGGTGTTTTGAAACAGAAAAGGAGATACAGAACATTGACGGAATATACACCAATGATGCAGCATTATTTAAAAACACATGAAGAATACAAGGACTGTATTTTGTTTTACCGTCTGGGTGACTTTTATGAAATGTTTTTTGATGATGCAAAGGTTGTATCAAAAGAATTAGAGCTTACCTTAACCGGAAAGAGCTGTGGTGCAGAGGAACGGGCACCCATGTGCGGAATCCCATATCATGCAGCAGAAACTTATCTGACCAGACTGGTGAAAAAAGGTTATAAGGTTGCTATCTGTGAGCAGGTGGAAGACCCGAAGCTTGCCAAGGGAATGGTAAAGCGTGAAGTAACAAGAGTTGTAACGCCGGGAACTACCTTAAATGCACAGGCACTGGATGAAACGAAAAATAATTATATCATGTGTATCGCATATATCGGTGACCATTATGGTATTTCTTCTGCAGATATTACCACCGGAGATTACTATGTGACAGAAGTGGATTCGGAACGGAAATTATTGGACGAAGTCAATAAATACCAGCCGACAGAAATCATCTGTAATGAAGCATTTTATATCAGCGGAATTGATATCGATGATATGAAAAACCGTATGGGAATCGTAATTTATTCTCTGGATGCATGGTATTTTTCTGATGAGACAGCACAGATGACTTTAAAGGATCATTTTAAAGTCAGGGATTTAGAAGGACTTGGTCTTGCAGATTATGACAGCGGCGTCGTTGCAGCCGGTGCATTATTAAAATACCTTTACGAGACACAGAAAACAACCCTTTCCAATCTGGTGGCAATTCATCCGTATACCACCGGAAAATTCATGATTATTGACAGTTCTACCAGACGAAACTTAGAGCTGGTTGAAACCCTCCGGGAAAAGCAAAAGCGTGGTTCTCTCCTTTGGGTATTGGATAAGACCAGGACAGCCATGGGAGCAAGAACCTTAAGAAGCTTTGTGGAACAGCCATTAATTGAGCGTACGGAAATAGAAGAACGTTATGATGCCATTGACGAATTTAATACCAATGCCATCACAAGAGAAGAAATCCGGGAATATTTAAATCCGGTCTATGATCTGGAACGGTTGATTACCCGTGTTACTTATCAGACCGCAAATCCAAGGGACTTGATTGCATTTCGCAATTCCATACATATGCTGCCACCGATTAAGACACTGATGAGTGATTTTCAGTCACCACTTTTAAAACGTTTATATGAGCAGCTGGATACGTTGGATGAATTATACGAATTAATCGAACGCTCCATTGCGGAAGAACCGCCACTTACCCTTCATGACGGCGGCATCTTAAAAGAGGGCTATAACGAAGAGGTGGACCGCCTGCGGAAAGCCAAGACAGATGGAAAGAGCTGGCTTGCTGATTTGGAGGCAAAAGAGCGGGAGAAAACCGGAATCAAGAATCTGAAAATCAAATATAACAAAGTATTTGGCTATTATCTTGAAGTAACCAATTCCTTTAAAGACATGGTGCCGGACTATTTCACCAGAAAGCAGACTCTGGCAAATGCTGAGCGTTTTATTACACCGGAATTAAAAGAATTAGAGGATGTTATCCTAGGTGCGGAAGACAAGCTGATTGTCTTAGAATATGAACTGTTCCGGGAAGTCCGCCAGAAGGTGGCGGATGAAGTGGTCCGTATCCAGAAGACCGCCAAAGCAGTGGCGCAGATTGATGTATTTGCATCTCTTGCAACGGTAGCGGAACAGAATAATTACTGCCGTCCGAAATTAAACGAAAAAGGTCTTATCGACATCAAAGATGGCAGACATCCGGTAGTAGAACGGATGATTCAGAATGAAATGTTTGTGGCAAATGATACTTATCTTGATAATGGCAGCAACCGTGTGTCCATTATTACCGGTCCGAATATGGCAGGAAAGTCCACCTATATGCGACAGAGTGCGTTGATTGTACTGATGGCTCAAATCGGAAGCTTTGTTCCGGCAAAATCAGCCAAAATTGGAATTGTAGACCGTATTTTTACCAGAGTAGGGGCTTCTGATGACCTCGCCAGCGGACAGAGTACCTTTATGGTTGAAATGTCAGAAGTGGCAAACATATTACGGAATGCCACTTCCAACAGTCTTTTGATTTTAGATGAAATCGGACGTGGAACCAGTACCTTTGATGGATTGAGTATTGCCTGGGCAGTGGTAGAGCATATCAGTAATCCAAGGCTTCTTGGCGCAAAGACATTATTTGCAACCCATTATCATGAACTGACGGAGCTGGAAGGCAAATTAAACAGCGTAAATAACTACTGCATTGCAGTAAAAGAAAAGGGTGATGATATCGTTTTCCTGCGCAAGATTGTAAAAGGCGGAGCTGATAAGAGTTACGGTATCCAGGTAGCAAAGCTTGCGGGAGTGCCGGATAATGTCATTGAGCGTGCCAAAGAAATTGTAGAAGAATTAAGTAATAATGATATTACGGAAATTGTTCAGAATATCAGTGCGGAGGGAAGCAGCAAACGCAGCAAACCGAAGTTGGACGAGGTGGATTTAGAACAGATTTCACTGCTTGATACCATGGACAACGATACGATATTAAACGAATTAAAAGAACTGGATTTGGGTCAGATGACACCAATCGAAGCAATGAATAAGTTATACGAATTACAGAATAAAGTGAAAAACAGATGGTAAAGGAGGTGGATGGCGTTATGCCACAGATTGCACTGTTAAGTCAGGAAACAATTGATAAAATTGCGGCAGGAGAAGTCATCGAACGACCAAGCTCGGTGGTAAAGGAGTTAGTGGAAAATGCGATAGATGCAGGTTCCAGTGCAGTAACGGTTGAAATCAAAGAAGGTGGAATATCCTTTATCCGTATTTCGGACAATGGTTGCGGAATCGAAAGGGAACAGATTCCTTTGGCATTTTTGCGTCATTCCACCAGTAAGATTAAATCCGTAGAAGATTTGTTTACCGTTACATCCTTAGGGTTCCGAGGTGAAGCATTATCAAGTATCGCAGCAGTAAGTCAGGTGGAACTCATTACAAAGACGAACGGTGATTTTACCGGATCCCGTTATCTCATTGAAGGCTCAAAGGAAGTCTCTTTAGAAGAAATCGGTGCGCCGGATGGAACCACTTTTATTGTACGGAATCTTTTTTATAATACACCGGCAAGAAAGAAATTCTTAAAATCCGCCCAGACAGAAGGCACCTATATTCATGAACTGATGCAGCGGATGATTTTATCCCATCCAGACGTAGCTTTCAAATTTATTATGAATAATCAGGTAAAACTGCAGTCATCCGGAAATGGAAATATCAAGGATATTATCTACCATTTATACGGAAGGGATATTACAAAAGCGCTGCTTCCGATTGCACATGAAAGCGAGCTTTTTAAAGTCAGTGGATTTATTGGAAAGCCGATGATTTCCAGAGGAAACCGGGGCTACGAATTATATTTTGTCAATGGCAGATTTATCCGGAGCCAGATTTTATCCAAAGCTATAGAGGATGCCTTTAAACCGTTTCTGATGCAGCATCAGTATCCCTTTACGGTACTTTATTTTGAGATTGACAGCAGTCTTTTGGATGTAAATGTGCATCCCACTAAGATGGAACTTCGCTTTTCCAACCAGCAGGAGCTGTACCGGGAAGTGCAGAGTATTTTATCGGCAGCGCTAGTGCACCGTGATATTATACCGGAAGTTCCGGTGGATACACCAAAGAAAAACGAGATGGAAGTTCCTAAGATAGAGAAGGTAATGCCAGAGCCATTTGAGCAGAAACGTTTGGAAGAAATCCGGAAGGCAGTACGAAAAGACAGTCCTTACGAAATAAAATATCCTGTCAGCAGACCAATGGGAACCGGGTCAGTCAGCTCTGCGGCACAGGAAAAGCTTCTTGATACGATAAAATCAATGCCACCGGAAGATATGACGGAAGAACGGATTCAGAAAGAGCCGCTTCCGGAACAATCGAAAAAAGAAACGGAAAAAGAACTGGCAAAGGAAGCCTATGTCATCCGTGAGGAAGAAACCTATGGAGCAAAGCCGGAAGGAAGCTATGAACAGGGTTCTTTCTTAAAAGAAGAGGAGATGGCAAAGCAGAAGATTATCGGACAGCTTTTTGATACCTACTGGCTGGTAGAATATAATGACAGACTGTTTATTGTAGACCAGCATGCTGCCCATGAAAAAGTCATGTATGAAAAATTAAAAAAGCAGTTTGAGAAGAAAGAGTTTACTTCTCAGGCTATCAGCCCGCCGATTGTCATAACATTATCCATGCGTGAGGCAGAAGTACTGGAGCGATTCAAAGAACAATTTACGAAGCTTGGTTTCGAAATTGAGCACTTTGGTGGTGCAGAATACAGTATCTGTGGAGTGCCGGGTAATCTTTACCGGCTGAATACCAGGGATGTATTGATTGAAATGTTAGATGAGCTTACTGATGGCATATCCGAGCGGGCAACTGCGGATGTTATTTTAGATAAGATTGCATCCATGTCCTGCAAAGCTGCAGTGAAAGGAAGTCAGAGACTGAGCCTGCCGGAAATGGAACAGCTTATGAAGGATTTGATGAAGCTTGATAATCCATATAACTGTCCACATGGAAGACCAACGATTATTGCCATGTCAAAATATGAAATTGAGAAAAAGTTCAAGCGGATTGTGTAGGATGATATGATGAAAAAACCAATTGTAGTATTGACAGGTCCTACTGCAGTAGGAAAAACAGAATTATCCATTCAGCTTGCAAAGGCCATTGGCGGAGAGATTATCTCCGCCGATTCCATGCAGGTGTATAAATATATGGATGTGGGCTCTGCAAAAATCACACCGGAAGAAATGGATGGTGTACGTCATTATCTGGTGGATGAATTGGAGCCTTTCGAGGAATTCCATGTGGTAAAATTTCAGGAATATGCGAAAAAATATTTAAACGAAATTTATGCCCACGGAAAGATTCCGATTATTGCCGGCGGCACCGGATTTTATATTCAGGCTCTGTTAAATGATATTGATTTTACGGAACAGGAAAGTGACAGTGCATACCGGAAAGAGTTGGAAGCGCTGGCAGAAGAACATGGCAACCAGTATCTTCATGACCGGTTAAGGGAAGTGGACCCGGAATCTGCCGAAGCCATCCATCCGAATAACAGAAAACGCGTCATCCGTGCGTTGGAATTCTATCAGGAGACCGGTAGAAAGATTTCTGAGCATAATGCAAAAGAGCAGATGCGGACTTCACCTTATAATTTTGCCTATTTTGTATTAAATGATGAGCGCAGCCACTTATACAAAAGAATCGATGCCAGAGTAGATAAAATGATAGAAGATGGACTGGAAGCAGAAGTCCGCCGCTTAAAGGAAATGGGCTGCACCAAAGATATGGTGGCAATGCAGGGAATTGGCTATAAAGAAATGTTATCCTATCTTGATGGCGGTTATTCTTTGGAAGAAGCAGTTTATATTATCAAGCGGGAAACAAGACATTTCGCCAAACGGCAGATTACATGGTTTAAACGGGAACGGGATGTCATCTGGCTTAACAAAAATGAGTTCGATTATAAAAATGAGGCAATTCTTGCATACATGATAAAGATACTTAAGGAAAAAGCTATTATTTCTTAAGTTTTTATTCATACAAAAAGAAAGAGAACATTATATGATAGACTTGCTGTAATTTAGAAAGAAATTGCAGCCGGAAAGACGAGGAAAATGATGAGAGAAGAAATGATTGAAAAGAAATATGAAGAAATGGGTATCAGCAAAGAAGTATATCGTTTTGGAAAAAAGATAGAGGATGAATTAAAAGAACGTTTTGCAGCAATTGATGCAACAGCAGAATATAATCAGATGAAAGTAATTGATGCCATGCAGAAAAACAGAGTTTCCGCAGAATGCTTTGCCATGTCCAATGGATATGGATATAACGATCTGGGAAGAGATACACTGGAAAAAGTATACGCAAGCTGTTTCCATGGAGAAGATGCTCTGGTTCGTCCGCAGATTACCTGTGGAACCCATGCACTGGCACTGGCATTGATGTCAAATTTAAGACCGGGGGACGAATTATTATCACCGGTAGGAAAACCGTACGATACCTTAGAGGAAGTTATCGGTATCCGACCATCCAAAGGCTCACTGGCAGAATATGGCATTACTTACCGCCAGGTAGATTTACTTTCCGATGGCAGCTTTGATTATGAGAATATCAAAAAAGCAATCAATGAAAAAACACATCTTGTGACCATTCAGCGTTCCAAGGGATACCAGACAAGACCTACCTTATCTGTAGAGCGGATTGGAGAACTGATTTCCTTTATCAAATCCATAAAACCGGACGTTATCTGTATGGTAGATAACTGCTATGGTGAATTTGTAGAAGAAAGAGAGCCGCTGGATGTAGGAGCAGACATGATTGTAGGTTCCTTGATTAAGAATCCGGGGGGCGGACTGGCACCAATCGGCGGCTATATTGTCGGCAAAAAAGAATGTGTGGAAAATGCAGCATACCGCCTGACTTCTCCGGGACTCGGCAAAGAAGTGGGTGCTTCCTTAAATGTAATTTCTTCTTTTTATCAGGGACTGTTTCAGGCACCGGTAGTTACAGCAGGTGCATTAAAGGGTGCAATTTTTGCTGCAAATATCTACGAAAGACTGGGCTTTGCCGTTGTACCGAATGGTACAGAGAGCCGTCACGATATTATTCAGGCAGTTACCTTAAACAGCCCGGAAGGTCTGATTGCATTCTGCAAAGGAATTCAGGCTGCAGCGCCGGTGGACAGCTATGTAACACCGGAGCCATGGGCAATGCCGGGCTATGACAGTGATGTCATTATGGCTGCCGGGGCATTTGTACAGGGTTCCTCCATTGAATTAAGTGCCGATGGTCCGTTAAGAGAGCCGTATGCCGTATATTTTCAGGGTGGACTGACCTGGTATCATGCAAAACTTGGAATCCTGATGTCTTTACAAAAACTTTATGAACAGAAACTTGTTAATGAAGATATGATGTGTTAATATAAAGTATATGCCTTTTTGGAAGAAATGGGTTACCGGTGAGAGTAGAAAGAGGTTATAATATGACGGCAAAAAATCTGCCAGTCTCCGAACAGCCCTATGAAAAGTGCTTGAAATCCGGAGCGGCATCCCTATCGGATGCAGAGCTTTTAGCGGTAATTATCCGCTGTGGCACAAATGGAAGTTCTTCAACAGAAGTAGCAAAGCAAGTATTGAGCAAACGCACCGGAAATCTTTTAGGGCTTTATCAGATGAGTCTTAAGGAATTACAGGAGGTTCCGGGTATCGGGAAAGTAAAAGCAATCCAGTTAAAGTGTATTGCAGAGCTTTCAAAACGGATTGCACAGACCGGACGCCAGCAGGCAGTTGTAATGCAGAATGCTTTTTCCGTAGCAGACTATTATATGGAGCAGCTTCGGCATGAAGAAAAAGAACATCTGATGCTTTGCATGTTTGATACGAAGTGTCATCTGATTGCAGATTCCATTCTTTCAATTGGCACAGTAAATGCCTCACTGATTTCCCCGAGGGAGATTTTCTTGAAAGCATTTGAATATCATGCAGTACATGTGATTTTAGTGCATAATCATCCCAGCGGAAATCCGCTACCAAGCAGGCAGGACATTGAAGTTACCAGAAAGATAGTAGAAGGCGGCAGGCTTCTTGGAATTGAGCTTGCTGATCATATTATTATTGGTGATAAAAAATATTTTAGTTTTAAAGAACAGGAAATGCTATGATTTCCGGAGGGAGAAAGAAATGTCGAATAACATTTATGGAATTGATCTTGGAACCTCTAATATGAAGGTATATTGCAAGGCAACTGGGAAAATACTAAATGAAAAAAATACGATTGCCATCATAAATAAGAATCAGATGTATGCTTATGGCGATGCAGCGTATGCAATGTATGAGAAGGCACCGGAGCAGATTCAGGTTTCTTTTCCGATTATCTGTGGTGTTATTGCAGATTTTAATAATATGCAGACCATGATACAGGAATTTTTAGAAAAACACGCAAAGGGCAAGACCCGTGGTGCAGAATTTATCGTTGCGGTACCAACAGATATTACGGAAGTTGAGAAAAAAGCTTTCTTTGATATCTTTTATAAGAGCAAAATGAAACCGAAGTCTGTCCTTTTATGTGAGAAGCCATTGGCTGATGCTGTTGGTTTGGGACTTGATGTCAATGAGCCGACCGGAGCCATGATTGTAGATATCGGAGCAGATACCACAGAAATTTCAGTAATTTCCCTGGGTGGACTTGTATTAAGTGACTTACTGCATTTTGGTGGGAACCGCATTGATGACTCCATCAGCAGTTATATCAAAAAGAACTTTAATCTTGTGATCGGGCGCAAAACTGCTAAGACTTTAAAAGAAGAACTTGGTTCCGGTACACCTGGCATGGAAAAGAGTATGGTTATAGTTGGCCGTGACGTAGTCAGTGGTCTGCCGATTGAGATGGAGATTACTGCAGAAGTCATTTATGCTGCAATTAAGGATAATCTTAATTCTATCTGTAACTCTATTAAAATGATTTTGGAGAAGACTCCGCCTGAACTTGCAAAAGATATTATTCATTCCGGTATTTATATTACCGGTGGCGGTTCTAAAATACATAATCTGGATAAATTATTTACTGAGATTACCAATATAAAGGTAAATTCCTGCGAGAATCCGGAAGAATGTGCAGTTCGCGGATTGAATAAGATTGTTTCAGATGAAAAATATAAACATTTAGGATTCAGTATGAAGTCCAAAATATATAAATAGAGGCATAAAATGAGACGTAGACCAAAACATCAAATTCCAACAAAGTATATATTATTGTCCATGACCGCATTATGTATTCTGGCAATGTATGTCAGTTTTTCATTGAATCTTGGTGGCGGACCGTTGAATTCGATTGCCGGTGCAATTTTTGAACCAATGCAGAAGGGAATCAATTATGCTGGTACATGGCTTTCTGACAAGGCAGATAATTTAAAAAATCTGAATGACGTCATGGAAGAAAACGAACAGTTGAAGGGACAGGTAGAAGAACTGACCAACGAATTAAACACCCTTAAATTAGAACAGTATGAACTGGATAATTTAAGGGAACTGTTAGCTTTAGACCAGCAGTATTCGGATTACAAGAAAACCGGAGCAAATGTTATCGGAAAGGATCCGGGCAACTGGTTTTCCATCTTCACCATTGACAAAGGCTCCAAAGATGGAATTGAAGTAGATATGAATGTCATTGCCGGAAACGGACTGGTAGGAATTGTTATTGATGTGGGACCACATTATGCAAAGGTGCGTTCTGTGATTGATGATTCTGCCAAGGTATACGGCATGATATTAAATACGTCAGATAACTGTATCATAAATGGTAATCTTCAGAGTATGAATGAAGACCAGGTAATCGAGTTCTCCGGATTAAACGACAGTGAGAACAAGGTTCAGATAGGAGATCAGATTGTAACCTCCAATGTCAGTGACAAATATCTGCAGGGCATTCTGGTTGGATATGTCAGCAGTATTTCGGAAGATTCCAACCACCTGACCAAATCAGGAACCATTACTCCGGCAGTTGACTTTGAACATCTTCAGCAGGTTTTGGTTATACTTGACAAAAAGGAAACGGGGTCTGATTGATGAGAAGAAAAATCACCGTTACATTAATTATTATTGTATGCTTTTTATTGCAAAGCACATTATTTAAGGCGTTATCCTTTGCGTCTATTTCCCCGAATCTTTTGATTGTGGTCTGTGCATCTTTTGGATTTATGCGCGGAAGAAAAGAAGGGATATTTATCGGTTTCTTCAGTGGACTGCTGATAGATATCTTTTTTGGGGAGATGATTGGATTTTATGCCCTTTTATATATGTATGCAGGCTTCTTAAACGGATGCTTTAAGAAGATGTTTTACCCGGACGATATTAAGCTTCCAATGCTTTTGATTGCCGGAAGTGATTTATCTTATAATCTGTTTATCTACTTTTTCCGGTTTTTATTCCGCAAGCAGTTTGCAATTGGATATTATATGTTACACATTATCATACCGGAACTTGTATACACGCTTTTGATTTCTGTAGTTTTATATTTCATTATTTTGAAAATTAACCAGCGGTTAGAGCGTATTGAAAAAAGGAGTGCAGCGAAATTTGTTTGATACACTGAAAGAAATACTTCATAAAGTTGCAAAATCAAGAATATTTGTACTCTGCGTTGTCATGATTCTTTTGTCATCGACTCTGATAGGCAGACTATTTTACCTTCAGATTATCAAAGGTGAAGAGTATCAGGATAATTACAGTTTAAAAATCCAGAAACCACGTATCTTAAATGGTTCCCGTGGCAATATTTATGACCGTAATGGTAATCTTTTAGCCTACAACGAACTGGCAAACAGCGTAACCATTGAGGATAACGGTTCTTATGACAAGACTTCAGAAAAGAATGAGGCTCTTAATACAGAACTTTACAATATTATCAAAGAGCTGGATAAAAACGGCGATGTCATTGAAAATGATTTTGAAATCGGACTGGATGATGACGGGAACTATTATTATACGGTAGAGGGAACCACATTAAAGCGTTTCCTTGCTGACACTTATGGACATTCTTCTGCAGATGATTTAGTCTATAATAAGAAGCTGAAATATAACGAAGCAGAAGCAACCCCAAAGCAGGTAATGGATTATCTTTGCAGATCCAGTGACAAAAATGGCTATGATTTATCGGAAGATGATTATGCCAGAGAAGACTTATACCGGATTGTGGTATTGCGTTGTGCCATTGCAGAAAACAGCTATCAGAAATATATTTCCACAACCATTGCCCAAAATGTTAGTGATGAAACCGTAGCATATATTACAGAAAATATGAATGCATTGCAGGGTGTGGATATCTCGGAAGATACCATCCGAAAATATGTAGACAGCGAGTATTTTTCCCATATTATCGGATATACCGGAAAGATTTCCCAGGAAGAATATGATGAATTATCTGCTGATAATGATGAGTATTCTTTAAATGATGTCATTGGAAAATCCGGAATTGAGCAGGTTATGGACGAAACACTGCAGGGTAAAAAGGGCAGTGAAACCGTTTATGTAGACAGCCTTGGAAAAGTAATGGAGACAACCGAGCGGATTGAGCCACAGGCTGGAAATGATGTTTACCTTTCTATTGATAAAGATTTGCAGGAAGCGGTTTATAATCTTTTGGAACAGGAAATTGCCGGAATTTTATATTCTAAAATTGTGAATATCAAAGAATATAATACCGCAGCCGGAACAGCGTCCGATATTCTGATTCCAATTGATGATGTGTATTTTGCATTGATTAATAATAATGTATTGGATTTAAACCACTTTAGTGCTGAAGATGCTTCCGATGTGGAAAAACAGATTTTCAGTGCCTTTGGAAGTAAACAGCAAACGGTATTATCCCAGGTGGAAAGCAGCCTTAGCAGTTCAGCAGCAACTCCAGTGGATGAGTTGCCGGAGGAAATGCAGGATTATATGACCTATATTCCGAAAATGCTGGTCAATAATAAAATTTTGCTTACAGATTCCATTGACAAATCGGATGAAACTTATAAAAATTATGCAGGTAATAAAATCAGTGTAAATGAATATTTAAATTATGCTATCAGCCAGAAATGGATTGATATCACGAAGTTTTCCGTAGACGAGAAGTATTCTGATTCTTCCGAAATCTATGATGCACTGGTCAGCTATATTGTAGAAGAACTGGCATCAGATAAGGGATTTTCAAAGATTATGTATAAGTACATGATTCACAATGACCTGATTAATGGAACGCAGCTTTGTCTTGCACTTTTTGACCAAAAAGTGTTAAACTATGATGACACGGCAGTAAGTGGGTTACAGTCCGGCAGCATCAGTGCCTTTAATTTTATAAAAGAAAAGGTGAAGAATCTTGAAATCACACCGGCACAGCTTGCACTGGATCCTTGTTCCGGCTCCTGTGTCATTACAGATGTAAAGACCGGCGAACTGTTAGCCTGTGTTACTTATCCGGGCTATGATACCAACCGTCTGGCAAATACAGTAGACAGTAATTATTATAATTTGCTGTATCAGGATTTATCAAATCCGTTCTATAATAATGCAACACAGCAGACGACGGCACCTGGTTCTACCTTTAAGATGGTTACTGCAACAGCAGGACTTACTGAGGGTATTATTTCACCTGGTACAACTATTTTGGATAAAGGACAGTTTGAAGAAGTGGCAAATGGACCAAAATGTTGGATTTATCCAAGCAGTCACGGTTCCATCAATGTTTCAGAGGCATTAAGAGATTCCTGTAACTATTTCTTTTATAAAGTTGGTTACGATTTAAGTATGGTAAATGGAACTTATAATGAAGACCATGGTGTGGAAATGATTAATAAATACTCATCCATGTATGGTCTTGATTCTAAAACCGGAATTGAAATTGCAGAAAGTAAACCGAAGCAGACCACAGAGTTCCCGATTACTTCTGCAATCGGACAGAGTAACAACAGTTTTACTACGGTACAGTTATCCCGTTATGTAACCGCAGTTGCAAACAGTGGAACCGTATATAATTATACCCTGTTAAAACAGGTTACAGATTCCGATGGTAACGTATTAGAAACCTATGAACCGACCGTTAAAAACACAATAGACAACATTTCAGAGAGTACCTGGGATGCCATTCATTCCGGTATGAAGATGGTGGTAGAAACCCATGAGCAGTTTGATGGACTTACTGTGGATTCTGCCGGTAAAACGGGTACCGCACAGCAGGTACCAACCAGACCAAACCATGCGTTATATGTAGGATATGCACCATATAATGATCCTGAGATTTCCATTGCAACCCGTATTGCATACGGATATACATCAGCCAATACTGCAGAACTTGCTGCATCAGTATATAAATATTATTTCCATTTGGAGGATACATCTACCTTGTTAGATGGTCAGGCAGAAGATGTTGGAGCTGCTGCCAATGCCTTTAATGATTAAATGTCAGGAGGGAAGAAGTATATGTCGCAACCAGTTGTTTTAAAGAGTAATCCCCATGGAATCAATCTGATTTTAGATGATAGAATTCCATTTCAGGAGCTATTAGACGAGATACTTCATAAATTTAAAGAATCCGACAAATTCTTTAAAAATGCCAGAATTGCCTTGTCTTTTGAGGGCAGGGAATTAAGTCAGGAAGAAGAACTTGCAATCGTTGATTTGATCAGTCGAAATACCAGCATTGATGTGGTATGTATTTTAGATAATAATTCCCTGCGGGATGAAATCTGTGCCCGAAAGATTCAGGAATTTGATGAAAGCCAGTCTGGAAGAACCGGTGAATTCTATAAGGGAACACTGCGAAGTGGACAGGTCATCGAATGCAAGACAAGCATTGTTGTACTTGGCGATGTGAACCCAGGTGCAAAAATTATTGCAAAAGGAAATATTGTAGTATTAGGCTCGCTTCGTGGCAATGCCTATGCTGGAGCGGCAGGAGATGAGCATACCTTTGTAGCTGCCCTTGATATGGACCCGGTACAGATTAAAATAGGTAATGTAATTGGAAGAAGCTCTGACCGCGGACCACTGAGTGCCATTAAGAACCGGCGGAAGACTTTAGAACCGCAGGTAGCTGTTGTTATGGATGATTCCATACTAATCGAACCGATTACAAGTGGATTATTAATGAATATATAAGATTTAGGAGGAAGAATAAATCATGAGCGAAGTAATTGTTATTACATCAGGAAAAGGCGGTGTTGGTAAGACAACAACTACTGCAAATGTAGGAACCGGTCTTGCACAGTTAAATAAAAAAGTAGTATTGATTGATACCGATATCGGATTACGTAACCTTGATGTAGTTATGGGTCTTGAGAACCGTATTGTATACAATCTGGTAGATGTTGTAGAAGGCAACTGCAGAATCAAACAGGCATTAATCAAAGATAAGAAATATCCGAACCTTTTCTTATTACCGTCTGCCCAGACCAGAGATAAAACCTCTGTTACACCGGAGCAGATGCAGAAATTAGTAGAAGAATTAAGAGAAGAATTTGATTACATATTATTAGACTGCCCGGCTGGAATCGAGCAGGGATTTAAAAATGCAATTGCAGGAGCAGACCGTGCACTGGTTGTTACCACACCGGAGGTATCTGCAATCCGTGATGCAGACCGTATCATTGGTCTTTTAGAGGCAAATGAGATTAAGAAAATCGAGTTAATCGTAAATCGACTGCGTATGGATATGGTAAAACGTGGCGATATGATGTCCATTGAAGATGTTCATGAGATTCTTGCTATCGATTTAATCGGTGCAGTTCCGGATGACGAACAGATTGTAATCTCAACCAACCAGGGTGAGCCGTTAGTAGGCTCTGACAGCCTTGCAGGACAGGCATATTTAAATATCTGTAAACGTATCATGGGAGAAGAAGTACCGCTTCTTGACTTAGAGTCTAAAAATGGCGTATGGTCTAAATTCGTAAGTTTATTTAAGAAAAACTAGGGGGATAATAATTATGGGATTCATGGATTTTTTCAAGAAAAAGAATTCCGGTAATGTAGCGAAAGACCGTCTGAAATTATTGTTGATTTCAGACCGTGCTGACTGCTCACCGGATGTAATGGAAAATATCAAAAACGATATTATCCAGGTAATATCAAAGTATATGGAAATTGATGCGGAAGGGCTTGATATTCAGATTACCCAGACCGAATCAGATGGTAACAACGGAGCTGTTCCGGCATTGTTTGCAAATATTCCGATTAAGGATTTGAAGCATTCCGGAAAATAACAGACTTCAGATTGGAAGTAGTGATTTATGTTAAAACAATACCGCTTAAGAGACTACCGTTTCCGACTGATATTTTATGTGGTGGCACTGACCATCATTGGAATTATGGTAGTTGGCAGTGCAAAGCCTTCCGTACAGAATAAGCAGATTGCAGGATTAATCTTAGGTCTGATTGTAATGGTTGGTATATCGCTGATTGATTACAATTTTATATTGAAATTCAGTTGGATATTCTATTTTGTTAATGTGGCTTTATTGGCAGCTATCTTTGTCATTGGAGAAGAGACAAAAGGCGCGCGCCGCTGGCTGAAGCTTGGAATCCGCTTTCAGCCTTCCGAATTAGGCAAAATCCTGTTAGTTTTGTTTTTTGCCTATTATCTAAGCAAAAATAAAGATAAACTGAATAATATCCGGACGCTGTTTTGCTCGCTGGTATTGGCAGCCGTACCGCTTCTTCTGATTTTTAAGGAGCCGGATCTTTCTACCACAATTGTTACAGCATTAATTTTTGCATCCCTCTTGTTTATTGCCGGATTAAGTTATAAAATAGTAATGGGTGTGCTGGCAGTGGCAGTTCCGTCACTGGTTGTGGTCTTAACGCTGGTATTACAGCCGGGGCAGAAACTTTTGACAGGAAATCAGGCACTTCGTATTTTAGGCTGGCTGGAACCCGATAAATATCCTAACATTGCATATCAGCAGCAGAACTCGATTATGGCAGTGGGCTCCGGACAGCTTTGGGGCAAGGGACTGAATAATACGAATATTGTTTCCGTTAAAAACGGTAATTTTATATCCGAACCGCAGACAGACTTTATTTTTTCTATAGTAGGTGAAGAGATGGGCTTTATCGGCAGTGTTATTATTATCGTATTACTGTTTCTGATTACCATAGAATGTCTGTTGGTTGCAAGACGTGCAAAAGACATGGCAGGCCGGTTAATTGCCAGCGGAATTGCTGCATTGATTGGTTTCCAGAGTTTTGTAAATATATGCGTTGTCACAGGCTTGATGCCAAATACCGGACTTCCACTTCCTTTTGTAAGCTACGGATTAACGTCGTTAGTCACGTTGTTTGCGGGAATTGGACTGGTAATGAATGTAGGGCTTCAGCCTAGAAAATATGGACAGGGGGACTAAACGAATGAATATCGGTTTGATTGCACACGACGCGAAGAAAAAGCTTATGCAGAATTTTTGTATTGCATACCGGGGAATTCTTTGTAAAAATGAACTTTTTGCAACGGGAACTACCGGAAGACTAATTGAGGAAGTAGCAAATCTGAATGTCCACAAATATCTCGCAGGTCATTTAGGCGGTGCACAGCAGCTTGGTGCACAGATTGAGCATAACGAGATTGACCTTGTGATTTTCCTGCGTGATCCATTATCACAGAAGTCACATGAGCCGGATGTAAACAGTGTTGTTCGTTTATGCGATATACACAATATTCCGCTGGCAACAAATCTTGCTACTGCAGAGCTTTTGATTAAATCATTAGACAGAGGAGACCTTGAGTGGCGTGAAATGTATAAATAAACGTGTACTGGCAGGTCTGCTTGTTGTATGTGTGTTCGTATCTGTAACGGGTTGTGGGAAAGCCAAAAGCGTTGTAGAGAATGGCTATCCGGTATATGGAGAAAGCAGCAGCGTAAATGTGCTATCCTGTGCAGAGGATACGGTCAGCTCTTATTTTGGTGCCAATTTATGTGTTGGCGGAACTGAAAATATCGGGCAGGAATCCGTAGAACATAACAGTGTGGCAGAGGCCGCCGGAGTATTTAACACGGCAACTAATACAATTACATATGCCCAGAATATATATGAGCGGATGTATCCGGCTAGTACAACAAAGATACTGACCGCTTATCTTGCTATCAAATATGGAAATCTCAGTGATGTGGTAACAATCAGTGACAATGCCGTAAATCTGGCATCTGATTCTTCTAAATGTGGATTGCAGGCGGGAGACCAGATGACTTTACAGGATTTACTTTATGGTCTGATGCTGCGAAGCGGAAATGATGCAGCCATTGCAATTGCAGAACATATTTCCGGTTCCGTAGAAGCTTTTGTGGATTTGATGAATCAGGAAGCACAGCAACTTGGTGCAACCGGTTCTCATTTTATGAATCCAAATGGACTGCCGGATGAGAATCATTATACAACCGTTTATGATTTGTATCTGATTTTCCAAAAGGCATTACAGGACGAGACCTTTTACCAGCTGATTTCTACCAGTTCCTATACCACCAATTATACAGCGGCAGATGGCAGTGCTAAGACCCAGGACTGGAGCAGTACCAATCAGTATAAAACCGGTGAATCCAAATTACCGGATGGATTTACACTGGTGGGCGGTAAGACAGGAACCACCGGGGACGCAGGATTCTGTCTTGTGTTACTTACGGATAATGCCGGTGGACAACCGGTGATATCCATTGTATTAAAGGCAGACTGTAAATCCAATCTGTATCTTATGATGAATGAAATACTTGCCGGATGTGGTAACTAGGCATTGTATAAAGCAGCAACATATTATATAATGAACTTATATAGTTCTTCATTGAAGAAAATAATGTCTGGGAGGAAATGCGATGATTGAAATAATTGCAGGAGAAAAGGGTAAAGGAAAGACAAAAGTATTACTGGATAAGGTAAACGAAGCTGTAAAAACAGTCGGTGGCAGCATTGTATATCTGGATAAGAGCCAGAAACATATGTATGAGCTGGACAATAAAGTCAGACTTGTCAATGTTGCAGATTTTCCAATATCCAATTGTGATGAGTTTTTAGGTTTTATATGTGGTATCGTTTCATCTGATCATGATTTACATGAGATGTATCTGGATAGTTTTCTTACGATTTCCGGTATGAAGGACGAAGAATTTACCCATGCTATTGAAAAACTTGATGTCATCAGTGAGAAGTATAAAGTTAAATTTATTTTAAGTATTTCTATGGATGCTTCAAAACTTCCAGAATGTGCAAAAGCAAAAGTAGTTGTAGCACTTTAAAAATGCCTGAATTGGCAGTAAAAGCGGTGTCTTAAGTCCTTAAAATGCTTAAGACACCTTTTTTACTAAGCCTGTTCGATAGAGCGGATTCGTCCGTAGGCAGAAAGTAGATAAAGACCGCTGATTCCGACAAGTGCATAGATAATGCGGGAAAGCCAGCTCATATTACCAAACAGAAATGCCACCAGGTCAAATCGGAAGAATCCGATGAGTCCCCAGTTGATGGCTCCAATGATTACAAGTGTTAGTAATGTATAATCTAATCCTTTTGAACTCATATCCAAAGTCCTCCTTTACTATGTAGTATGGTGCAAAGTGGATGACATTATACATCAATTTCTATTTATTCTTTATAAAGGCGGAACGATTGTGGCTGAAACAAAAAAGATTGTAAAGTATCGAAAACCATTTCATTTAAATATAGAGATTGTCATTTTTGTTATTATTCTTGTATATATTCTTTTTTATGTATTTTCTTATTTCACTGAAAAACACATTGGAATATATGAAGTGACCCAGGGTACAATTGCCGAGAATAATACTTATACCGGATTGATTGTAAGGTCAGAAAGTGTTTATACTTCCGACTATAGTGGTACCTTTAATTATTACATTGCAGACAATGCCCAGGCTGGCTGGAACAATATTATCTGTTCTGTGGATGAGACAGGCTCTGTCAGTAATCAGTTGGCTGCTGCAGCTGCTTCAGATACCACGGGGCTTGACAGTGATTATTTTAAAAATCTGAAGTCCAATGTATCACAGTTTACCCAGTCCTATGATTCATTGTCTTTTTATCATGTATATGATTTTAAAGAAAATGTAAGCTCCCAGGTCATGGAATCGGTAAATATGAGCGCATTATCCGATTTGACAGCATCCGGGGCAACGGCAAGTGATACTTTCCATATCAGTTATGCCCAGACTCCGGGGCTGATTGCTTATTATACCGATGGCTATGAAAATATCACGACAGATAATTTTACGGCAGATGATATTCAGCCGCTGGATTATAAGAAGACAACCATTAAAAATAACAGTACGATTGCTGCAGGTGACCCGATTTATAAGCAGATTACCAGTGAAAACTGGAATATCATTCTTCCGGTCAAGAAAGCAACCTATGACCGGTTAACAGACAGCAATGTTATTGAAATCAAATTTAAAAAAGACAATACGAGCTGCTGGGTGAATTATGAATTAAAAGCCCAGGGGAATGATTATTATGTGATATTATCTCTGCACAATAACATGGTTCGCTTTGCAGGAGACCGTTTTACCGATGTGGAATTACTGCTGACAGAGCGGAGTGGACTTAAGATCCCAAATTCTTCTATCACGGAAAAGGCGTTCTATACTGTTCCGAAGGAATATTTTACCCGTGGAGGCGATTCTAACTCCTTAGGCTTATATGTAAGGGACAATAAGACCAATGCTGTTAATTTCGTTGCAACAGCTATTTTCCAGGAATCCGAAACGGATTATTATATTGACGAAGAAGAAATTACTGCCGGCAGTATCATTCAAAAGCCGGATTCCAACGATACTTTTGAGGTGCAGGCGCAGTCCACACTTCAGGGTGTATACAATGTCAACAAGGGATATGCGGTATTCAAGCAGATTGATATTTTGTATCAGAATGAAGAATATACCATTGTAAAGGCTGGAACAGATTTTGGAATCTCCATTTATGATCACATTGCATTAGAGGGCGATGCTGTTTCCGAGGATGATCTGATTAATTAATATTGTTAAAAAAGTAACATTATCATAAAATGATATCATGAGATTAAGAGGTGTATAAAATGCTGAAAGAAAACTTAAAAGAAGTGCAGGAAAATATTTTAAAGGCATGTGAAAAGTCCGGAAGGAATCCGGAAGATGTAACATTGATTGCTGTCAGCAAGACCAAGCCGGTACCAATGCTGCAGGAAATTTACGATGAAAACATCCGTGACTTTGGGGAAAATAAAGTGCAGGAGCTGGTAGAAAAATATGATGAGCTTCCACAGGATATCAAATGGCATATGATTGGTCATTTACAGAGAAATAAAGTGAAATATATCGTTGATAAGGTCTGCCTGATTCATTCTGTAGATTCTTATCGTCTCGCTGAAGAAATTAATATTCAGGCAAAGAAGAAAAATATCACAGTTCCAATTCTCGTGGAAGTCAATATTGCTGAAGAAAGTAGCAAATTTGGTATTCATGCAGAGGATGCCATTGCACTGGTAGAACAGATTGCACAGCTTGAAAATGTACGGATAAAAGGACTTATGACTATTGCTCCGTTTGTAGAAAATCCAGAAGATAACCGTCAATATTTTCGGAATATCCGCCAATTATCTGTTGACATAGCCGCAAAAAACATTGATAATGTATCTATGAATGTCCTGTCCATGGGTATGACAGGAGATTATATGGTTGCCATTGAGGAAGGTGCTACAATGGTTCGTGTCGGTACCGGAATTTTTGGCGAAAGAAATTATAATAAATAAGTAGTTAGGAGAATGAACAATGGGTCTTTTTGATAAATTTATGGATGTTATGCGTTTGAACTCAGATGATGACGATGATGATTTCTATGATGACGATTATTATGATGATGAGGAAGAAGAAAAGCCAAAGAAAAAGCTTTTCCATAAGCATGAGGAAGAGGATGACGATTTCGATGAGCCTGTTGTAAAGGAGAAACCAAAGGCAGTCAGCAAGATTACTCCAATGCGCAGCAGCCGGAAGCAGAATGGTAATATGGCAGTCTGTGTGATTAAGCCAACCTCTTTTGAGGATGCAAGAGAGATTACGGAGACTCTTCTTATGAACCGTACCGTTGTATTGAATGTAGAGGGTCTGGATGTTGAGATTGCCCAGAGAATTATTGACTTTACCTCTGGTTCCTGTTATGCAATCAATGGGAATTTGCAGAAGATATCCAATTATATCTTTATTATTACACCGGAATCTGTTGATATTTCAGGTGACTTCCAGGAGATTTTAGACAGCTTCTCCGGTTCATCCATTCAGACAGATTTTCGTTAATAGTATTACAATCAAAATATATGATGTGATATAGCTATGATGCAGGATGAACAATTAATAAAAAAACGCTTCCTGGACTTGTTCCAGCAGGCACAACGCAAGGGGATTGTCTGTTTCAGCGATTTTCTTACCCTGAATGAACAGAATATCTTAAATAGCTGCGCCGGATCATTGGGAATTACCTATGAATTATCGGGCGGCTGTTTTTATGCAGAGCGTCAGATAGCAGCTTTTCTTCCTGATGCTCTTTATTATGAATGGAGTTATCCAATTAAATGTATTGAAATCGCACCGGCTTATCCGAAATTTGCAGATACAATTTCCCACCGTGATGTATTGGGAGCATTGATGAATCTTGGCATTGCAAGAGAGAAGCTGGGAGACATTCTGATAAAGGATAATAATGCTTACCTTTTTGTAAAAAGGGAAATTGCCGATTACATAGCCGAGGAACTTCAACAGGTATGTCATACTATAGTACATTGTGTTTTAGAAGAACCATCAGCTATGGCAGTGGAGCCAGAATTAAAAGAATTCGAAAAAATTGTGGCATCGAATCGCTTAGATAGTGTGATAGCTGCCATGAGTGGAAAATCAAGAAGCCAGTCGGTTGTGCTGATACAATCCGGTAAAATTTTTATCAATGGTGCAGAGTGTTTACATAACACATACTTATGTAAACAAAAAGATGTGATTTCCATCCGGGGCACCGGAAAATTCATTTTTGATGGGGAAATTGGCACCACAAAGAAAAGTAAGATGAAAATCCGTTTCCGGCAGTATGTTTGATTAATGATGAAAATCCACTTCCGGCAGTATGTTTCATAAAAAAGACGAAAGGCGATAGATTTATGAATAAGAAAATCATGTATATAATTACTATATTGAGTACAGCAGTATTGCTTTTTCTCGACCAGATAGCAAAATATTTAGCCGTGCTTCATCTCAAAGGACAGGCTGCAATTCCAATTATTAAGAACGTTTTTGAATTGCAGTATCTTGAAAATCAGGGGGCAGCCTTTGGTATTATGCAGGGAAAGAAAACTTTTTTTGTGATTGGGACATTGATTTTCCTTGTAATAGTGATAATTCTTTATCATAATATTCCACTGACGAAAAGATTTACACCAATCCGCATTGTTGCTGTACTGATTGTTGCCGGTGCTATTGGAAATATGATTGACCGTGTTGTACACCAGTATGTCATTGATTTCTTTTATTTTAAGCTAATTAATTTCCCAATTTTTAATGTTGCAGATATTTATGTGGTAGTAGCATGTATTCTCTTTATTCTGCTGATGCTGTTTTATTATAAGGAAGAGGAATTAGGTCAGATTTTCCCATTTATGAAGAACAAAAAAGCGGAAGAGTAGGGGGAAATTTCTTTTATGCATAAGGAAACTTTTGAAGTTACAGATGAATATGAAGAGGAACGTCTGGATAAGTTTCTGGCTGCTATCTACCCGGAACAGTCCAGAAGTTTCTTTCAGAAGCTGATAAAAGACGGGCTGGTATTGGTCAATGATGTGCCACAATCAAAAGCAAATTATCGGATGCATATAGAAGATATGGTTTCTGTGACCATACCAGATGCGGTAAAGACAACCATTTTACCAGAAGCTATTCCATTAGACATCTTGTATGAAGATGATGATGTAATTATCGTTAATAAACCCAAAGATATGGTTGTACATCCATGTCCCGGACATTACAGCGGAACGCTTGTAAATGCAATCATGTACCATTGCAGGGAAAATCTTTCCGGAATCAATGGTGAAATCCGGCCAGGCATCGTTCATCGAATTGATAAGGATACCACCGGTTCACTGATTATATGCAAAAATGACCAGAGCCATCGTCTGATTGCAGAACAGATTAAAGTGCATTCCGTTAACCGGCTGTATCGTGGCATTGTAAAAGGCATTGTAAAAGAAGATTCCGGCACCATTGAAGGCGCAATCGGACGTCATCCAAAAGACCGTAAGAAAATGGCAATTAATGAACGAAATGGGAAAACCGCAATTACCCATTACCGTGTTATAGAGCGTCTAAAAGATGCAACTTATATGGAATTCAAACTGGAAACGGGACGTACCCATCAGATTCGTGTTCACATGGCAAGTATTGGTCATCCCTTACTGGGCGATACCGTATATGGCAGTCTGAAGAATCCATATCATCTGCAAGGACAGACCCTTCATGCTTATATCATTGGATTTGTGCATCCGGCAACCGGAGAATATGTTGAGTTTAAAGCACCGATTCCGGAATATTTTGAAGATCTTTTAAATAAATTGAGGAAGAATTAATTCAGGATTCTTCTTCAATTTTTTATGCTTTCTCCGGTATTATTTTCGGTAATATTTAGTGTTTGGCTGTTTTCAATTTTAAAAAATTCTATTTATTTTCAGAAAAAACTAGGAATAGTGCACTAAATATGTTATAATTCATTTATCAAGTTATATATTTTGCATAAAGAGGTGATTACTATGGGAAATAATGTTGTTATAACCATCGGACGTGAATTTGGAAGTGGCGGAAGAGAAATTGGCAAGAAAGTTGCAGATCGTCTCGGCATAAAGTTTTATGATAAAGAGCTTTTACAGGAAGCTGCAAAAGAAAGCGGTTTCTGCCGTGAAATTTTTGAAAATCAGGACGAAAAGCCAACGAACAGTTTCTTATATTCTTTAGTTATGGATACATATTCCATAAATGGCTATTCATCCGCACCGTTTTTAGATATGCCGTTAAATCACAAAGTATTTTTAGCACAGTTTGAAACCATTAAGAAAATTGCTGAAAAAGAATCCTGTGTCATTGTTGGTCGCTGCGCCGACTATGCACTGGCAGAAAATCCAAACTGCATCAATGTATTTATTCATGCTGACAAGGAATTCCGGACAAAACGTGTAGCTGCGGAATTGCAGGTAAATGAATCCAAAGCAAAGGATGCAATTCAGAAAAAGGACAAACAGCGTGCCAGCTACTACAATTACTATACCAGCAAGAAATGGGGCGACTCAAGAAGCTATCATCTGACCTTAGACAGCAGCGCTCTTGGCATTGATAAATGTGTAGAAATGATTTTACAGTATCGTGCATTATATCTTATGAAATAAAAACCAAAAAGCGCATGAACTTTTAAAGTATTTCAAAAGAAACTTTAGAGTTCATGCACTTTTTATTTTTCATTCATATTTTTCCCTCATTTGCTATAAAGCAGAACTGCCAAAGGGGGATAAAAAGCTCTGAAACAACCATAAGGGAATGCCTGCATAGGTTGTTATATGAACTAATTTTGGTTCTTTCATCGATAACAAAATCATTCAAAAATATGCATTTTAAAATTTAAAGAACCACATTTACTTCACAAATTTATGAAGTAAATGTGGTTCTTTTCTTTTGATATTCATTTAAAGCTTTTTTATGAAGAAAAAGTGGTTCATAAATATTTGTGATTTACAGTATGTGTAAAATATAGTAAAATTTATTTAATACGAATGTAGAAAAAAGGCATTAACAATTACGCCCTAGGAAAGTGAGATTGTTAATGCGCTTATTAAGTGTACCTATTTTTTCTTAATATAGCACATCAGCTAATTTTATGCAATTCTTTTTTCTCCATTCTTGCAGAAGGGAGTTCCCAATATTAAATGAAGTATTTATATAATACACCCATAAATATGCCAAGAGGGACGCATTATGGCAGTGACTATTGGATTACATTTAGTCGGAAGATACAAAGAAAAGTGCATTTATATAGTATGTTAGAATATGCAAACTTTCTTTCTTTAGAAATGAATTCAAATGTAGAATATTTTTGCGAGCAGCCATTGAAAATCAGTGATTCAAATACAAATAACACTCAAACGGTATTTGATTTTTGGGTATATTTTACCGATAGTTCTACTGAATTTCAAGAAGTCAAATATTCAACTGATTTAGTGGGTTCGTCAAAATCATCTATACGTTCAAAAAAACAAATAGAATTTCAAAAAGAATGGTGTCACAAACATGGCTATATGTATAAGGTGGTAACAGAAAAAGAATTATATAAAAGTGAATATTATATTACTAATCTAAGTATTTTACATTCTTTTCTTTTGCGTCAAAATATATCAATTTCACCTGAATCGAAAACTAAATTATACGATTTTCTTTCAAATGGAGTACAAACTATTTCTACAATAACAGAATTAGGAATATTAGAAAGAGGTCAAGAATTAGTTATTTTGTCATATCTTTTTTATAAAGGAAAAATTGAAATAGATATTTTACACAGACCTTTAGATAAAAGAACGGAGATTAGGTTATGCGAGAACGCAAATACAATATTTTAGAATTAAAAAAGTATCGAGAAAATTGGACAGATGTTCATATTGAACTATTAAATAATTCACAAAAAGAGATTTATATAAAACGTAAACAGGCTGTTGATATGTATATTGACGATTTTCCATTAATCAAAATTATGGAATTAACAAAAATTCCACGGCAAAAAATTTCTCAACTAGTTGGAAAATGTGTAAAAATCAATCAAAAAACAGGAAAACAATACGGTTATACTGGCTTAATACCATATAAACGTTTAAAAAGCGATTCCATTAAAAGAACTAATGTAAAAGGGCGCGGTTCATTCTCAAAATTACTTTTAGAGCATCCTTTACTATACGAATTTATTTTTAATTCATATTTTAATGATACCAAGAAAAGTTTTGAAAAAAATATTACGATAGGAAATTTGTATAATAAATTTCTTGATAAGTGTCGTGAAATAGGAATTCAAGATTATGAATATCCATTTAACACGTTTGATAAAGCTCGTAGATCTTTTTATGATTATATAAACAAATTAGAAATATCTTTTTCGGATAATTTAATATTACGTTCAGATAAAAATGTTCAGCAAAAGTACTTCTCAACAGGAATAGGAAGAAGTATGCGTCCAACGCCTTTGGTGCCTTTTTCTGTAGTACAACTTGATGGACACAAAATAGATATGCTGTATTCCGTTGAAGTTATTAATAAACACGGAGAATTAATTAGAATGCCCGCCATGAGGATGTGGTTAATTGCTGTTATCGATGTTTCTACTCGGTGCATTCTCGGATATAGTCTTACAAGTAATGAAAATTATAATCAAATAGATGTTTTGCGGGCAATTAGAAATTCTATTATACCAAAAACGCCGATTGAATTTTCTCTTGCAGGATTGAAATACCCTGAAAACTATGGCTTTCCATCGTTGGCAATTCCGGCAACAGAGTGGGCTATGCCAAATACAATTATGTTAGATAATGCAAAGTCACATTTGGCAGATAATATCATTGAAAAGTTATGCTCACAATTATTTTGCTCTTTAAATTTTGGATCGGTAGCAACGCCAGAAACAAGAGGTATTGTTGAACGCATGTTTAAAACTTTAGAAGAAAATGGATATCATCGTCTAGTGTCTACAACAGGAAGTAATATAAATGATGTACGTAGAATTAATGCAGAAAAAGATTCTGTTAAGTACCAAATTACTTTTAATGATATAGCGCAATTAACAGAATATTTTATTGCTATATATAATAATAGTCCACATTCTTCATTAGACAATCAAACACCTCTTGAATGTATGCAACGCCGCATTATGGAAGCTGGAATGCAACCTTATATTGCAGATGCAACAATGAAAAGAAAAATATATGAACTTACAAATATTACTGAGATAAAGACTATACGTGGCAGCATTAAAAATGGCAAAAGACCCTACATAACCTATAAAGGGACTGAATATCGTAATGATATACTATCACAATCCATGGGACTTATTGGTCAAAAACTCATCATTGATATAAATCCTGATGATATAAGCACTATAAAAGGTTTTTTTGAAGATGGTACAGAACTTGGCTTATTAACTGCCGTAGGAGAGTGGGGAATGCGAAGACATTCTTTAAAAACACGGGAAGAGGCTATAAAATTAGCTAATTATAATAAGCAGAAAAATAATCCGTTTTATGCTCCTTTAACGGAACTGGAAAATGAGTTAAATGAACGAGCAATAAATGAACGCAGGGCAAGAACAAAGGCTGCTCGCATACGTCAGGAACAGGGTAAAGAACTTACGGCAAATAATACTACTTCCAAAGAAATCACTTCAAAAGGGAAAGAAATGCATACACAAAATGCATATTCCACAATATCTGATGAAGAAGCTATTAGACGAAAACGTGAAAATTATACACCAGAAGAAATGGAAGCAATAATAAATGCGGGCTCTTTGGAAGAAGCATACAGGCAAGGATTGATATAATAATTGTGTGAAAAATGGGAGAATAAGCAATGATAATTTCACAAGATACATTAGATAATTATTTTGTTTCAAACGAATTTAATATTACAACACCAGCTATAATGGAACTTCAAGGTCAAGTATTACGCTGGGTATCTGATGGGGTTCCGGGTGCAATTATATATGGTCGTCCTAGAATCGGAAAAACTCGTGCAATTCTTTACATTGCCAATGTTTTAAGAGCTAAATATGGACGTGAATTGCCTATATATGTATTAAATGCAACAGAACATGTACCAAAAGATAAATTTTTCTACTCAGAGCTACTAAAAGTTGTTGGACATCCAGAATTTGATAAAGGGACTGTAAGCATGCTTAAAGAACGTTTATTAAATTCATTATTTGCAAGTGCCTGTAATACAAAGTATCGTAAAATAATTCTTTTTATAGATGAAGCATATAATTTTAGCGAGAAAGATTTTAAATGGCTTATGGATGTCTATAATAATTTGAATCTTAAAAATATTCATCTCTATATTTTTTTAGTTGGTTCTGAAGAATTGATTGCCAGAAAACAGGCACTTATCATGGCCAAGCAGCATCAGATTGTAGGACGATTTATGGTAGAGGAATGCCGGTTTCATGGAATTCAATCAGCAAAAGAAATGTCAATTTGTTTGGCTAATTATGATCAACCATTAGATATAGCCGGTGAACAGATTTCTTTAACTAAAGAATTCTTCCCTGATGCATTTCTTGATGGAAAACGTTTATTTTCATGTGCAAATATATTAATGGATGAATACTTAAAAGTAATGAAAAAAATAGGCATTCCACCTGCATCGGAAATTCCTATGATGTATTTCGTTAATACAATTAAGTATTGTTTAAATAATTATGGAATTACAGGTGAAAAAGCATATTTTCCTACAGAAAAAATGTGGGAAAATTCTATAAATAATTCAGGATATGTAGCTGCAGAAAGGGTCTATTTTAATGTTCCAATTGGATAATCGAAAGCCAGAGTATACTTGGAAAAGCGAATGGAATATACCATATGAATCAATTTGGGGACGTATAGAAAAATTTCGTTCAGTGAATGCGTTATTACCTGTGCAACTAGATAAGATAATAAAAATAGGAGGATATAGTTTTTATACATTATTTTCAACAGATTTGTTAATTTATCGTAATCAAAACTATTTTGTGCCTCAAATGTCAGATGTTCTTAAAATAGATGTAGATATTTTTAAGAATTTTACTTATATAAATGGTATTTTCGATACCAGAATACGATATTGCCCCAAATGTATAAGGAACGGTTATCATTCATTTCTTCATCAATTAACATTTTTTGATAAATGCTTTTTACATGGAAATACTAAACTTTTATATCGATGTGAATGTCAAAATACATATATTTTGAAAAGAAAAACTATAACTAAAACTAGCGCTTTTCAATGCGAAACTTGCAGCAAAAAAATATTAATGACTCCTTCATCGGCAGATGGTATCTTAAACGCATGGGGAAGCAGTAGTAGCAGAGAAATTAAAAAGCATGTTCAAAAAACGAATATATATCAGTGTATTCATATACTGGATGTTTCGTATATTGGCCATAGGACATCAGATAATAATGCGCATGATTGTATTAAATTTAATGATACCCAAAAACAGGTATTACAGAATATTTTGCTTTCCGGACAAGCCAACTGTAAACCACGTTTTTTGATTAAAAAGAATAATTCAAACAATAAAATTAACATGTCAAAATTACTTCACCAATATATTTTGTCTAAATATACTCGTGATATCATATTAAAGCATTGTTGGCATATTTCAAATAGATATTATCGTTATGAACTTACTGGTTATAATATTGAGCTTTTAACGGTTTTGTATTTATTAAGAGAACTTCAATGTAAAAATAATGTTGATGAATTACCTTATTATAAACTGGGAAATTTTTTGATTAATATTAATGAAATATTTTTTGAGGACCGTTTTAGTGCCCCTATAATTGATTTCATACGTAAAACTTATATTTATATAGATATATCAATGGATGAGTATAATGAATTATATAATATTATTTTGAAGGAGTTTATTATAGCGCGTTTCAATCATATATATAGTTGCTTTACAAATAATTTTCCGGAAAAGGGTCCCAACACAAGTTCATCTTTTATTACATATCATAATTGGGAATATCCAGTTTATGTTGTAGCCAAAACTAAGTCTGGGGATATAATTTTATATTAAATTGTGAAGTAAATGTGGTTCATTGGACATGAATGAACCACATTTACTTCACAAAATAAAAAATACATTAACAGCAATGAACCAAAAAAATCAAGGTTTCTTCAATGAATGAACCTGTTTTAGTTCATTTGACATAGGTCAAAGGCATTTATGCGTGCGTCGGCGCTGACCGGCTTAAAATGGCAGCAATTATTCGTAAAAGCTGTGTTTTGCGAATAGATAACTCACACCCTATATATACCATATTAACGCACAAAGCAGATTTTACATCAAGTCTTTTGAATCTAATATAATTGTAAATGGACCGTCATTCAGCAAAGTTATCTTCATATCTGCTCCAAAGGAACCAGTTTGTACGTCCGGAACTTCGTCACGACATTTTCCAATGATATATTCATATAATTCGTTAGCTTTTTCTGGATTACCTGCATTTACAAAGGACGGTCGATTTCCCTTACGACAATCTGCATATAATGTAAATTGTGAAACTAACAAGAGGGATCCATTTACATCCTTTAGACTTAAATTTGTCTTGCCATTCTCATCTGCAAAAATCCTTAATCCCAATAGCTTTTTAACTAATTTATCTGCAATTTCTTCATTATCATCCTCAGCAATTCCGATTAATACCAGGTAGCCATTCTGAATGGAACCAATAATTTTCTGTTCAACTTCAACTTTGGCATGTGTAACACGCTGTATTACGAATTTCATTCTTCTAAAATTCCTTTCATTACATATTCTTATCCTATTATATATGTAAAGACATAGATTTTCCAGTAGTTTTCATGTATAATGTATTCGTAAAACACAAAACTTGGAGGCTATTCATGAAACTTCAAAAATTATATAGTTATACCAGAAAGGCAATTGATGATTTTCAGATGATTAAAGAAAATGATTCTATTGCGGTTGGTATTTCCGGAGGAAAAGACAGTCTTACGCTGCTATATGCCCTGGCTGGTCTACGCAGATTTTATCCGGTGTACTACTCACTTACTGCCATAACAGTTGATTTGGGATATCCGGATTTTGATTTAACAGAAATCAAAGCATTGTGTCAGAAGCTGGATGTGCCATATCATATTATTCCAACACAGATTGGGGCAATTATAAAAGAGCAGAACAAAAAGAATAGCCCCTGCTCCCTTTGCGCCAAGCTTCGAAAAGGAGCATTAAATCAGGCTATCATAGAACTTGGGTGCAATAAGGTTGCTTATGCTCATCATAAAGATGATATCATAGAAACTATGTTACTTTCTCTTATGTTCGAGGGAAGATTTTATACATTTCCTCCTGTTACACATCTCGACCGTAGCAATCTCGATGTTATCCGGCCACTGATGTATGTTCCGGAAGTCGATGTTATTGGTTTTAAAAATCATTACAATCTTCCTGTTGTTAAAAATCCATGTACATTTGATGGAAAAACAAAGCGTCAGTATGCCAAGGATTTATTACAACAGCTTAATAAAGATCATCCTGGTGTAAAGAACCGTTTATTTACAGCAATTTTAAATGGGAATATTCCAGACTGGAGGCAATTATCCAATGAATGAAAAGGCATATTATGAATCAGTAAATACAAAAAATGAATTAAAGTTACGTGAACTTCAGAAGGAGCTGCCCCCCTTCTGCCGAGAGTTTTTTATCGGAATGAAAGCGTCTGTTTCGTCCCGGACCCTATTGGCTTATGCATATGATTTAGGTATATTTTTTGATTTTATACATCAGAATAATCCCATTTGTGCGAAAAAGCCGGTAAATGAATTCACCATCGATTTGTTAGACCAGATTTCGCCTATGGATATTGAGGAATATCTTGATTATTTAAGGGTTTATGAAAAAGATGGTGTTGCGCATACCAATGATGAAAGAGGCATTTCACGTAAACTGGCAAGCTTACGAAGCTTTTATAATTACTATTTCTGTAAAGAAATGATAACAAAAAATCCTGCACAGCTTGTCCGGATGCCAAAAAAACACGAAAAAACCATAACGAGACTTGATGTAGATGAAGTTGCTATGCTGTTAGATGAAGTTGAATCTGGTGAAAAATTAACCGAACGCCAGCAAAAGTTTCATGAACAGACCAAATGTCGTGACCTTGCTATTATGACTTTACTTTTAGGAACTGGAATTCGTGTTTCCGAATGTGTGGGACTTGATATCACAGATGTAGACTTTCGTAACAACGGAATCAAAGTGCATCGAAAAGGTGGCGCTGAAGTTGTTGTATACTTTGGTGATGAGGTTCGCACAGCCCTTTTAAATTATCTGGAAGAAAGAAATACCATTGAAGCTGTGGAAGGAAGCACCAATGCCCTCTTCCTTTCCCTGCAGAAGAAACGAATCGGTGTCCGGGCAGTAGAAAATCTGGTAAAAAAATACTCAAAATTAATTACTACCATGAAGAATATTACACCGCATAAATTAAGAAGTACCTATGGAACGTCACTATATCGCGAAACAGGCGATATTTACCTGGTGGCTGATGTCTTAGGCCATAAAGATGTAAATACCACGAAAAAGCATTATGCGGCCTTAGAGGATGAACGTCGAAGAACTGCTCCAAAATATATTCATTTGCGGGATGAATAAAAATAAGCATTCTTATCATTATATTATAATTAATATTTTATAAGAAAAACAGTTTCCCTTCCAGTATTATAAAAGTAAAAATATATTTATAATCACCAGAAGGGAAACTGTTTTAATATAAGATAATAAAAGGAATCTTATAAAATACTTGATATCTTATCCTGAATCCGCTGTTTTACTAATTCGGCAATTTCTTTGGATTTCATATCTTTATACTCTTCGTAATAAATCGGCTCCAAATAATGAACCTGTGTAGTAATTGGCCACAGATAAAAACTGTTAAAGACTTTGTAGGAATCAATCAGCGCAATTGGTACAATTGGTACATGTGCTTTTATTGCAGATTTAAAACTACCCGCTTTGAAATCACAGACACGATTACGGTTATTGAATTCGTAACCACCTTCCGGAAAAAGAATGTATTTCTTTCCGTTCTTTACATCTTCTGAAACTTCGGTAATAATTTTCAAAGCCTGACGGACATTATCTTTTATTAAACGCTTACCCTGAAGTAAGTCAACAAATTCACTTACCAGAATGGTATGGGATTTTGCTTCGTCCATAACAAGGGAACATGGTTCCTTATGAGTGCTTATGATACCAAGAGCATCATATTTACCCTGATGATTCGGATACATAACATATCCACCTTCTTTTGGAAGATTTTCTTCGCCATAGGCTACAGTCTTGATTTTACCGGAACGCTTCATTAAATAAATGACATGACGAACCAGTTTATATCGTTCCTCTTCCGAATATTTTTCCGGATGATCTGCCCACTTTCTCATTTTCGGTATAATATATGGGGCTCGAAAAAGATTCATTATAATAACATATATAAAACGTAACATTTTCTAACTCCTTGATATTTTAATCTTGTACTATGCGTAAAATAATACATAGCTATTATACCACATTCCGAAAATTCGACAACTATTCTTTCTTTTCTGATAAATTTTATTTTAAATTTCTTAGCATATTATGCTGCAATCACTTTAAGGACTGCTTCTGCCAGCTTCTGATGTCCCTCTTCATTTAAATGTTCTCTATCAGCACTGCTTGGTGCTGCAATATCAGATGCAGCAAGAAAATCACAGTTGTATTTTAGGGCAATTCTTTGATAAACGGATTTTAATTTTTTAGATACTTCAACAGATTTTTGATTAAATTCAGGATCAAACTCCGGCTCCCAAACTCCTTCTCCCAATTGGATTGGAGAAATTAACAAAACACGGGTATCTGAATCAATTTTCCGAATCTGTTTTAATAATTGTTCTATTCCAAGTCCGATTACTTCTGCTGATGCATTATATAAGCTTTTGCAGTCATTCGTTCCTAACATAAGAACAACCCGGTCAATTGGAGCGTGGCTTTCTAACAGTGTCGGAAGTAAGGCAGCCCCCTTCCGTCCCTCTCTTAGCTCATCTTCAAAGACGGTGGTTCTACCGCATAAACCTTCTTCTATAATACGATAACCTTTTTCATATAAATGTTGTTCTAAAAGACCTGTCCATCTGGTATCACGTCCATATCTCTCTTTTGTGCCAGGAATTAAACCGTAAGTATTTGAATCACCAAAGCATAATATTTCTTTCATAGTAAACCTCCATTTGTCTAAAATAATGTAATTTGATATATGTAGTTGAAAATAATACTTTTTCTAATTTCCTACTATATTAATATGGTTACTATGAAAAGTCAATATAAAATTAAAAATAATATTTAAAATAACATTAAAACAAAATCTCTTCTTGTATATCTTATTTATCCAGAAAGGTATCTAATTTATCTAAAAGCGGTCTGTGTTCTGTCATATCTGAAATCCTATTTAAATTCACTGGAAGAATAAGAAACAGTAAGGTACTCTCCCGCATGGATGGTATCACTGGTTAACTGGTTCATCTCTTTTACTTCTTCGATATAGGATGCATAATCGGCATCATCATCTGCATATTGCTCTGCAATCGTCCAGAGAGTATCCCCTTTCTGTACTTCAATACTGGTATAATATTTATAGGTATTTACCTCATTGGAAGCTTTGCTCTGTGAAGAAGCAAGCAGGTTGCTTCCTAAAATAACACCAAGGATGGTTAAAAACACTGCCAGAAAAGAAATAATAAGATATCTTTGAATCTGGCACACATATGCTCTGTTTCTTCTTCCGTTTGCACGAATTGCCATCGTACGATTCGATGTATACTGAGTTCCATCCATATATCTGCGCCTGTTGTCCATTCTATTTCCCCTTCCGTAGTATTCTTTATATTCGTTGTATCCATATACTCTATTATCACGATTCATTGTTATGTCTCCTTTCGAACGTCTGTTGCGAACATTTGTTTATATATGCATTATATATAGGGAACATTCGTTTGTCAAGAAGAAAAGCGAACAAATTTTCGGAATATGTGTTTGCTTTTTCAGCGAACATATGTTAGACTTAGAATATAAAAAGGAGGTAATGAGATGGCATACGGAAAAATCAGTTCAAAACAAAAGGAAATTCTTGAATATATTAAACAGGAAATTTTAAATAAAGGATACCCACCTGCTGTTCGTGAAATTTGTGAAGCAGTTAATCTGAAATCAACTTCTTCGGTTCATTCTCATCTGGAAACTCTTGAGAAGAATGGATATATCAGACGTGACCCTACGAAGCCAAGAGCAATTGAGATCATTGATGACAGCTTTAATTTAACCAGACGTGAGGTTGTTAATGTTCCTATGGTAGGAAGTGTTGCTGCAGGGCAGCCGATTCTTGCAGTAGAAAATATTACCAGCTATTTTCCTATTCCAGCAGAGTTTATGCCAAATGCAGAAAGCTTTATGCTTCGTGTTAAGGGAGAAAGTATGATTAATGCAGGTATTTTTGACGGGGATAATGTTCTTGTAAAGCGTCAGTCTACTGCATCTAATGGTGATATTGTGGTTGCTCTTGTGGATGATTCTGCAACGGTTAAGACCTTTTATAAGGAGGATGGTTATTATCGTCTGCAGCCAGAAAATGATTCCATGGATCCAATTATTGTGAAAGAATGTTCTATTCTCGGAAAGGTATTCGGCGTATTCCGTTTCCTGGCTTAGTAATAATTTCAGGCTTATTAAGTAAGTATATTTTAGAAAGAAGGCGCTACCATACAGACTGTGTTTGTACGATAGTGCCTTCCTGATATGCACATCTTATTATATAACTTTTTATATATACCTTTTCATAATATACTTCTTAACTATATATTTCTTAAAGTTCTTCCGGGTCAATATCTTTTCCATCTCTCCAGATGCGCTCTAAATCGTAGAAGAGACGATCTTCTTTTGAGAAGATATGAACGATAATATCACTGTAGTCCATCAGAATCCAGCTGGAACGCTGATTTCCTTCAATCTGTTTTGCATGATAACCGGCTTTATATAACTGTTCATCTACGTTGTCCTGCATAGCCTGTAACTGGTTGGCATTACTTCCACTGGCAATAATAAAATAATCTGCGATAACAGATATTTCACTGATATCAATAATACGAATATCTTCTGCCTTCTTTTCCGATAATGCCTGATATGCAAGCTTCGCCATTTCTTTCGATTGTTTATTCATGAGAACCTCCTGTATAGTAATGATATGTTTCAATTGTCATTGGATCGATATTTTTATCATTTTTACTGCCATTGAGATAATGAATGGTATCACTTAAAATCATTTTCAGTGCTTCATCTAAATCTTCAAAGGCTGTTTTTCTGATTTCCTTTAGGTTTGCTGCTTTATCCCGTTTTGGTTCAATATAATCTGCGATAAATACGATTTTATCCAGAGTATTCATTGCCGGTGCCCCGGTGGTATGAACAGAAATTGCATGAAGAATCTCTTCGTCCTCTACCTCATATAATACTCTGGCAAGAAATGCGCCGACTTTAGCATGAAGTAAAAATGGATTATCTTTTTCCACCTGTGTAATCGGAATGTTATTCTTTGCACATATTTTTAACTTTTTTTCATTTGGAATACACTTGGCACAATCGTGGAGCAGACCTGCAAGCTGAGCCTTTTCCATATCATAATCATTTGCCATGGCAAGACAGGCCGAGGTATACATAACCCCTAAAGTATGCTCATAACGGTCTTTATCCAGTTCTTTTTTTAATGCTTTTTTTATCTTATTAAATCTTTCGTTCATTGGTGTCTGGCCTTCATCCTCCTGATATAAACACTGGTGGGCAATATATTCTTCCACTTCCGGTGTGACAAGGTAACGTATCGGTTCCCCTTTTGCCACACGTTCCCGGATATTATGAGAAGAAACGGAAACATTTGGTGTGATAATCGGCCTTATATCCGCCTCATAGAGCCGCTTTAACTCCGCAGCCTTATTCTTTATCCGGTTCATATCCAAATCGTCTCTGATGGCAACTAAGAGCGTTGCAAGACGGCAAATTTCTGCCGGTTCCATCCATTTATCCAGATAATCAAGGGAATCTGCTCCCATAATGAAATAGAGTTCCCAGTCCGGATAGGTCCGATGAAGCTCCTGCAGCGTCAGATACGTATAACTGGTACGGGCTGCATTAATCTCCATGGCCGAAAAATAAAAATCCGGATTATTTTTAATCGACAGGCGAATCATTTCCAGCCGGTGGGCAGACTGTTCAATCTCTTTATCATCCTTATGAGGCGAATGTCCCGTTGGAATAAAAAGAATCTGGTCTAAATGATATTGTGTTACCGCATTCTGTGCAATAATCAGATGCCCGATATGAATCGGATCAAAGGTTCCGCCAATAATTCCAATACGCACTTTTTTCAATCTTCTACCACCCTTCCAAGGTATAAAAGCTTTCGTTTATAACAATTCAATCTTTGGATGTTTCTTTGATTTACGGTAAAGAACGATTTTTTTACCAGTTACCGCAACCACCTGTGCATGCGTACGCTCTGCAATTATTTCGCCTAATTCGCGAGGATCATCTGCACAGTTTTTTAATACAGAAATCTTGATTAATTCCCGTTTTTCAATAGCATCATCTATTGCAGAAATAATTTCCGGTGTAAGAGATGCCTTTCCAATCTGGAAAATTGGATTTATCGTACTTGCCATTCCTCTTAAATGGGAACGCTGCTTACTCGTTAATTCCATAATGATTTACTCCTTATAATAATCGAATTCAAGTCCATACATACGGACTGTATCACCTTCCTGAATACCCTTTGCCTCTAATTCCTTTAAGATACCCTGTTCTTTTAAGAATTTCTGGAAGAAAAGGAATCCTTTCTCAGAATCAATATTGGTGTAACCCAGCATTTTATCAATCTTAGGACCTTCTACAACATAAGCACCATCTTCCTGATCAATCTCAATGGTATAAGGTTCACCCTCTAATGCTCTCGAATCCGGGAAGAATTCCTGTTCATAGATAACCGGTGTATCGTCCATTTCATCTAAAAGACTCTTCACATAAAACATTAACTCACGTACACCCTGACGGCTGACCGCAGAAATTGGAAACACTTTAATGCCGGATGGTTCAAAGGTTTCTTTTAATTTCTCAATTATTTCATTATTGCCTTCATAAATAGCATCAATTTTATTGGCTGCAATAACCTGAGGTTTCTTTAACAATTCAGGGTTAAAGGATTCCAGCTCCTGATTGATGGCATGAATATCTGCAATCGGATCTCTGCCTTCTGTTCCGGCAGCATCCACGACATGAATGATAACCTTGGTTCGCTCTATATGCTTCAAGAATTCATGTCCAAGGCCAATTCCTTCGGATGCCCCTTCAATCAGCCCCGGAATATCAGCCATGACAAATCCGGCACCTTCGCCTAAATCAACGACACCAAGAATCGGATTTAAAGTTGTAAAATGATAATTTGCAATCTTTGGTGTTGCATTGGTGGAACTGGATAATAAAGTTGATTTTCCCACATTTGGGAAGCCGACTAAACCAACGTCAGCAATTACTTTAAGTTCCAGTCGAACTTCAAGTTCCAATGCTTCCTGCCCCGGCTGTGCATATTTCGGTGCCTGCATGGAAGAGGTCGCAAAATGCTGATTGCCAAGTCCACCCTTTCCACCGGTTAAAATAATCTGTCTTTTATTCTCACCGGACATATCTGCAATTACCTTATCGGTAGCTGCATCACGGATAATGGTTCCGGCAGGAACATGGATGACAAGGTCTTCACCCTTTTTTCCGTGGCAGTTTCGTTTTTTTCCTTCTTCTCCGTTTTCTGCAGCCCATTTGTGTTTATGACGGAAATCATTTAATGTATTCATGCTGTCATCTACTTCAAAGATGATATCGCCACCTTTTCCACCATCGCCACCGTCCGGACCGCCATCCGGAACATATTTTTCACGGCGGAAGCTCACATGACCGTTGCCGCCTTTTCCTGATTTTATAATAATTTTTGCACTATCGGCAAACATAATTTTCTACCTCATTATTGATTGTGATTAAATATCAGTTACTGTAATCAAATGATACTTTAATTGTTTCTAAATTACTTCAAGTTAAAATATAGTTTCCTATAAGTGAAAATAGACCCGGCGCTTTCGTGTCGGGTCTATCATGCATCTTATTCGTTTGTTGCTACTGGATAAACAGAAGCCTGTTTCTTATCTCTGCCTTTTCTTTCAAATCTAAGAACACCGTCTGTTAATGCGAATAAAGTATCATCTCCGCCGATACCAACGTTAACGCCTGGATGAATCTTTGTTCCACGCTGTCTGTATAAAATGTTACCAGCCTTAACGAACTGTCCGTCTGCTCTTTTTGCACCTAATCTCTTGGATTCAGAATCTCTACCGTTCTTAGTAGAACCAACTCCCTTTTTATGAGCAAAAAACTGAAGGTTCATATTCAACATGTTCTACACCTCCTTGAAGTTTAAAATGATGTAATCATTTCCATAATTGTTTTGTATTCCCTGTAAGCCTAAAACCATTGTGTCCAAAAGTAACTTTGCATCATGTCCTGCCGGCTGCTCAAAAGATACGGAAATCAATCCGGTCTCTTCGTCCTGATTGGTCTTGAACTGTTCTTTTGTGAACATTCCAAGGGCATTGATTGTATTAATCACAAGAACCGAAATTCCTGCACATACAATATCCTCTCCGGCATCTGCATATTCAGCATGTCCGACACAGGAAAAAGCAAGATACTCTTGTTTCTGGTTTCGAAAAATCGTTATCTTTGTCATAACAATTTCCTATCGATTACGCATTAATTTTTTCGATTTTCACCTGTGTGAACGCCTGTCTATGACCGTTCTTCTTGTGATAGCCGGTTTTTCTCTTATACTTGTAAACGATAACTTTCTTAGCTCTGCCTTCTTTTACTACAGAAGCTTCTACAGTTGCGTTAGCTGCGTCTGCACCAACTTTTAATCCGTTGTCAGATACTGCTAAAACCTGATCGAAAGTTACTTTCTCACCAGCCTCAACACCAAGCTTTTCAATGGTAATGATATCGCCTTCAGATACTTTGTACTGTTTACCACCTGTTGCTATAATTGCGTACATATGGCACCTCCTATTATCATTACTCGCCAGTTGTGGTGCTATCCTTACGATAGACTTATACCTCACTGTGCGGCATACTGTTGTATCATAGCACACGAATTACGATTCGTCAACTATTTCACGCTATAATTTTAATTATTTTTCAGGTACTTTCCGGGTATTGTATTCAGATATTTCTTTGCACATCTTGATAGATACCTTGATGTGGCTTTTGCTGCTGCTATCATCTTAGCTGAGCCACCTGCTCCAAAAGGGTCTTACGCTCCTTCTTCCGGGTCAGCTCCACTAAGCCAAGCTTTGTAATATCCACAAGCCGTACCGGAACCGGGTCTTCTTTTAAGGATAATCGGAACTGGTGCATCAGCTCTTTTCTTTGCTCTTCTTTTGCCATATTGATGAAATCCACAATGACAATTCCTGAAATATTACGAAGCCGGAGCTGTCTTGAAATCTCTGCAGCAGCTTCTAAATTAATCTTATAATAATATTCTTCTGCATTTTTTCCGGAAGTATTCTTTCCACTGTTTACATCGATAACTGTCAGAGCTTCCGTTGGCTGAATGATAAGATAAGCACCAGACTTCATCCAGACCCGTTCCGATATTGCACGCTGTATCTGCGTCTCAAAGGAATAAAGGGTTCCTAATGAAATGGCATCATTTTCATAGAACCGTATCTTAGATAAAATATCAGGATTTCCGGCATAAAGCTGTTGAAGCTCTTCATAGATATTCTTATCATCCGTAATAATTTCACCAAGCTCTTCCTGGTAAAGGTGATTGATGGCATTTTCATAAAATTTCTTTGGCAGCATCAGAATGCTGTAACAGGTACGGAAATGAAAAGTTGCAGCTAACTTCTGATAGTCAGATAAAAGTTTCCGGTATTCTGTTTCCAATTCTTCAGGAGAAGCTCCTGCCGCATTGGTTCTTACGATAAGACTATGCGGCTTTCTTTTTTCTTCCTGTCCGGCATTCTGCTTTGTATCGGTAACTGCTTCTTTTTCAAAAAGCCGCATCTGTTCGAAAAGCTGTACCTGACTGCTTAACCTTTCTTTTTCATCCGCACTTAATTTAGAAGAAATGGCAAGGGGACGTTTTTCATTTGTCAGGACAAAATATTTTCCGGTAAGGGAAATCTTGGTATCTGCAATGGGATACTTGGTCTTGATCGCCTCTTTGGTAATCTGCACCACAAGTTCATCCCCTTCGGTCAGCTTTCCGCTTCTACACTGCTTCGAAAACCAGGCATCTTTTATATGTGCTGTTTCCAGATAACAGGTTACTCCCTTTGCAATGTCCACAAAAGCGGCATCTAAGTTCGCGGCAATCTTTTTTACCCTGGCAATACAAATTATTCCCGGTACAACTTGATTTTCTTCGGATAACGGATGAAATGCAATTTCCCTAAACTTGTCCTTTTCATCTAACAGTGCCGTAAAATAGGAGTCGCCTACATAATGCTGCCTTGTAATGATAAATTTATTCAAGAATGTCATCTCCCATTTCATCCAATGCAATCAGAGTGCCGTCTTCTTTTCGGGCATATACGTCCACACGATGAATCTGAAACTGCATTTCGTTATAAGGAAGTTCCAGATACCGGTAAAAGGCTTCTAACAAAAGCTCTGGTTTTACATTATCTACGCTTCCTGTAGATACTTTAAGATAAAAGAATGGACAGCCATCTGCTTCCTCAACCTGAAAATCATATACCAGCTGCTTTAAGTCCATGACTTTTTCGCTTTTTTTCGTCTTTTTCGTAACCAGAATCTCCGGAGCATCTTCATAAAATGCTTTTACTTTACCTTTCAATTCATCCAAAGTGAATGGACAATTTCCTTTATCCTTATAAAATACGTTATAGTCTGCTGCTGCAACAATGGACATCGCTGTTTTTGCATGCTCTGGCAGCATCCGGTAAGATACGATTTCAACACCTTCCACCATGGTATCATTTAAAGCCTTAACGGATTCAATTGAACTTCTGGTAGAATGTACTTCAATATCAAGATATTCTCCATCACTGGTGATTCCAACTCCCAGCGGTGCCGCAAAAGACATAATCTGATGCGGGGAAAATCCCTCGGAATATGCAATATCAATCTCAGCACGACGCATTGCTTTCTGGAAATAACGCATCATATCAAGGTGTCCGATAAATTTCATTACACCATATTTTCGAAATTTAATTCTTATTTTCAAAGCAGACACCTCCCTTAAACTGAGCAGCTCCACAACCCTGACACTGCATCCGGCAGTTTGGAGTTACTTCTTCTTTTCTGGCACGTTCCCATTCGCGGATTAAGAACTTTTTCGAAACGCCATCATCAATAAAATCCCATGGGAAAATTTCATCCAGAGGACGTTCCCGCATGGTATAGAAATCGGTATCGATGCCACATTCCGCAAAAGCCTCTACCCAGCGGTTATTATCAAAAAATTCCGTCCAGGCATCAAAGATACCACCTTTTTCATAAACCTTAAGCAAGGCAGGGGCAATCCGGCGGTCTCCTCTTGCAAGAATACCCTCTAATACCGTAACATCTGCTTCATGCCAGTTATACTTGATGCTCTTGCGGTTTAACTGTTCTTTTACAGCATCATTTACCACCTTGGCTCTGCCAAGATAGCTGTCCTTATCATACATTCTCGCCCACTGGAATGGAGTAAATGGCTTTGGTACAAAGAAAGAGGTACTGATAGTAATCTGACATTTTCCATTCCGCTCTTCCTTTGGAATCTCATAATAACGGACTGCAATTTTATTGGCAAGTTCTGCTATGGCACGCATATCATCTTCCGTCTCGGTCGGAAGTCCTAGCATGAAATAAAGCTTTACTTTATTCCAGCCGCCTTCAAACGCCATTCCGGCACCATTTAAAATCACCTCTTCCGTCAGTCCTTTATTAATAACATTACGAAGACGCTGAGAACCGGCTTCCGGAGCAAAGGTAAGGCTGCTCTTTCTGATATCCTGCACTTTTCCCATAACGTCTAAGGAAAATGCATCGATACGAAGAGATGGCAGAGAAATATTTACGCCTTTATCCTTAAAGTTATCAATCAGGAAATTAACCAGTTCTTCCAGTTGCGAATAATCACTGGAACTTAAAGAACTTAAAGAAATCTCTTCATGTCCGGTATTCTTTAACATTTCATAAGCATAATGTTTTAAGACTTCTACATCTTTTTCACGGACCGGACGGTAAATCATTCCTGCCTGACAGAAACGGCAGCCGCGGATACAGCCACGCTGAATCTCTAATACCACACGATCCTGGGTTGCTTTAATAAAAGGAACAACCGGTTTCTCCGGGTAAACAGAATGGGACATATCCATCTGAATCTGTTTCTTTACCGTTGCCGGCACCTCCTCATATTTTGGTGTAAAGGATGCAATCGTTCCATCTTCTTTATAAGCCACCTCATACATGGAAGGCACATAGATTCCAGGAATAGACGCTGCGCGGCGTAAGAATTCCTTTCTGCTGACCTTTTCTTTCCTACACTGCTTATACAGCGTAAATAATTCCGTATAAGAAATTTCGCCTTCTCCGATATAGAACAAATCAAAGAAATCTGCAATCGGCTCCGGATTATAGCTGCAAGGACCGCCACCGATTACAATCGGGTCATCTTCTTTTCGCTCAGAAGACAGCATGGCAATCTGGGATAAATCAAGAATCTGTAAAATGTTGGTATAGCACATCTCATACTGGATGGTAATACCAAGGAAATCAAAATTCTTAACCGGCTCCTGACTTTCCAGTGCAAATAAAGGAATATTTTTTTCTTTCATAATCTTGTGTAAATCCGGCCACGGAGAATAAACCCGTTCGCAGTATACATCATCCCGTTTATTAAACATATCATATAAAATCTGAATGCCAAGGTGAGACATTCCGATTTCATAGACATCCGGAAAGCACATTGCAAAACGGATGTCAACGTCCTTCGGATTCTTCTTTACCATATTCAGCTCGTTTCCGATATAACGGGCCGGTTTATCAATTGTTAAAAGTATTTCATCACTTAATGCTAAAGTGTTCATCTGGTACCTCAATCATTCTTAAATATCATAATCCGATTTGTAAAAAAATAACGCTTATTTATTTTTTGCAAAATCCGAAATCATCATAACATACTTTTGCAGTTTTGTATAATCATAGTTTTCTTCTAATTGCCGGTACATCCATTTGGTATCTTTTTCACCGGCAGTTCCCGGAAAAGGAAGCTTTCCTTTATCACATAAAACAAACACCACAAAAAGGCAAATACAAAGCAGCCATTTTACTTTCCAAATGGCTGCTTTTCCTGTGTTTATTAACTCCTCGTCCGTGTCTTTCCGTGATTCCGAAAAAGAATTTCTGGCACGAAGAATATATTCCCGTCTGTTTGCAATATAATCCTGTTCCAAATAAATCGCACCTTTCTGCATATCATTGCCTGATTGTTATTCTGCTGTAATCTATGCAGAAAGTGCAGGAACTATGTATATTATCTCTGGGCAAGTTCCTGGGTAACATCCTCCCATGTTACGCCTTTTTCTACCATCAATACCATTGCATGATAAAGGAAATCTGAAATTTCATAAATAATCTCTTCCGGTTCCGGATTCTTTGCGGCAATGACAATCTCGGTTGCTTCTTCGCCGACCTTCTTTAAAATCTTATCAATTCCCTTATCGAAAAGGTAGTTGGTATAAGAGCCTTCCTTTGGATGAATCTTACGATCCGCAATAATGGAGTAGACATCCTCAAATACCTGCAGTGGATTTTTCTCAGCATATTCTTTCTTGACAATTTCATTAAAAAAGCAGCTTGGTGCTCCGGTATGACATGCCACGCCAATCTGGGATACCTTTGCAAGAATGGTATCAAAGTCACAGTCTGCCGTTAAAGATTTCACATACTGGATATGACCACTGGTCTCACCCTTCATCCACAACGCCTTACGGCTGCGGCTGTAATAAGTCATCTTTCCGCTGGAAATGGTGGTATTGAACGCTTCTTCATTCATATAAGCTACCATAAGTACTTCATCGGTACGGTAATCCTGTACTACAACAGGTACCATTCCATCCGAATTCAATTTGAAATCACTCCATTTTAATGCCGGAGCAAAATTGTCCATACGGATTCCGCTGGCTGCAAATTCTGTCTTTAATTTCATGATATCTGTCCTGGTATCATTAATAAAAGCGCCACAGATTCCTCTGACATTTTCACGGTTTAATACATCCACCAGTGCATCCTTGTCATAATTATCATACTGAACGACATATGGCAGATTTGTAATATTTTCTACTCCGTCCATCATGGATGGATCAAGAACAATCATTTCATGGAAATATTCATCCAGTTCATCTTTGTGCTTGAATAAGAAATCAATATTCTTTACAGAAACAATCATACGGTCTTTTCCGAATCGTTTTGCACCTTCCTCAGCCAAAGACATGCTGACGGATTTTGCACCGTTTAAAACTACCTGTTTACATCCGGCATAGATAAATTTCTTAATGTCTTCCAGACGGTTGATATTTCCACCTGCATAAATCGGAATCTCTACAGTACGGAAAATATCTTTTACCGTATGAATATTTTTCTCATGCTCTTCATCGCCGGTTGATAAGTCATAGATTAAAATCTTATCAATTCCACTGTCATTATAAAGCTTGGTAAGTTCTTTTAAATCTCCTGCAGAACTAAGGTCACTCGGGCTCTTTACTGCCTCTCCGTTTTTCAGATAAATGGTTGCTACTATATTCTTGTGTTTCATATGCTCACCTATAAACTGCCTTTCGTTGATAATATGTCGGTAATACGCGGGTCAATGATGGTTGCCTCATCCAATGCCTTTGCAAATGCCTTAAACATGGCTTCAATCATATGATGGTTATTTCCGCCTGTAATGACCTTAAGATGTAAATTCATTCCGGCGCTATAGGAAATGGCATAAAAGAATTCTTTTACCATTTCGGTATCCATATAGCCTACGCGGTCTGTGGTAAATTCTGCATCAAAGGATAGATACGGTCTTCCGGATAAATCTACCGCACAAAGCACCAGTGTCTCATCCATTGGCAGCATACAGCTTCCAAAACGTTTGATACCCTTTTTGTCACCGACTGCTTTTTTAATGGCATTGCCAAGGACGATTCCGGTATCTTCAATGGTATGATGACAGTCCACCACCAGATCTCCGGTTACTTTGACATTTAAATCAAATAATCCATGTCTTGCAAAGCCATCTAACATATGGTCGAAAAATCCAATTCCGGTATCTGCCTTTGCATCCCCTCTGCCGTCCAAATCAAAGGAAAGGTAAATATCTGTTTCTTTTGTTTTTCTTGTATATTCTGCAATACGTCTTTGTTCCATGAAACAAACCTCCGTTTAGTTTTCGTCTTCAAATCTTACTTTAACGGAATTTGCATGTGCCGTCAACTGTTCGCACTCTGCAAACTGGGCAATATCTTTATATACTTCCTCTAATGCTTCCCTGGAATAGGAAATAATGCTGGATTTCTTAATGAAATCATCTACAGATAATGCAGAGAAGAATTTTGCGGTTCCATTGGTTGGAAGAACGTGGTTTGGTCCTGCAAAATAATCTCCAAGCGGTTCACTGCTGTATTCACCGATGAAAATTGCTCCGGCATTTCTTACCTTGGTCATAACTTCAAACGGATTCTTTGTTACAATTTCCATATGTTCGGATGCAATTTCATTTACTGCAGCAATGGCTTCCTCCATATTATCTGCAATTAAAATATAGCCATAGTTATCTAAGGATTTCTGGATGATTTCTTTTCTGGAAAGCTGTGCAGTAAATTTTGCTGCTTCCTCAGAAACACGCTCTGCCAGTTCACGGCTTGTGGTAATCAAAATTGCGGAAGCCATTTCATCATGCTCTGCCTGGGATAAAAGGTCGGCTGCAACATATCTTGGATTGGCTGTTTCATCTGCTAATACTAAAATCTCACTTGGTCCGGCGATGGAGTCTATGCTGACATAACCGAATACGGCTTTTTTCGCTAAAGCTACATAAATATTTCCAGGGCCAACAATTTTATCTACTTTTGGAATGCTTTCGGTACCAAAGGCGAGAGCTGCAATTGCCTGTGCGCCTCCTACTTTATAGATGCGGTCTGCACCGGCTTCTCTTGCTGCAACTAGGGTAGAAGGATTTACCTTACCATCTTTTCCAGGCGGTGTTGTCATAATAATTTCATCAACTCCGGCAACCTTGGCCGGAACAATATTCATCAGTACGGAAGAAGGATAAACGGCTTTTCCACCCGGTACATAAACACCAACACGGGCTAATGCGGTTACCTTCTGACCTAAGATAATACCTTTATCCTGGCTGTCAAACCAGCTGTTCTGACGCTGTTTTTCATGATAGGTACGGATATTTACAAGAGATTTCCGGATGACTTCAAGGAGCTTCGGATCTACTGCATCATAAGCCTCCTTAATTTCTTCTTCTGTTACTAAAATATTATCTTTATTAATCGTTGCACCATCAAATCTCGCTGTATAGTCAAATAATGCAGCATCTCTGTTGGCACGTACCGTTTCAATGATTTCCTGTACGCTGGCTTCAAATTTGCCGTAGCTGTTGGGGCTTCTCTTTAAAAGATTCTCTAATATATTACCCTTTGTCTCTTCTGTCAACTCTAAAATACGCATGTTTATGCCTCCTTTAATACCGATTTTAAATCTGTAATTAATTTCGTAATCCGCTCATGTTCCATTTTCATACTAACCTGATTTACGACCATCCGGGCAGAAAGCGGACAAACTTCTTCTAATACTTCAAGTCCGTTTTCACGTAAGGTTGAGCCTGTCTCTACAATATCACATATTACCTCAGCAAGTCCAACAATCGGGGCAAGTTCGATGGAACCGTTTAATTTGATAATTTCTACAGTCTGATGTTTCTTATTATAAAAATAGTCTTTTGCAATGCGCGGATATTTGGTTGCCACACGGATCAGTTCGTGATGCTGTAATAATTCTTTGGATTCTTTTGGACCGCAGATACACATTCTGCATTTTCCAAAGCCCAAATCCAATACTTCATAAATATTTCTTGCTTCCTCTAAAATTGTATCCTTTCCCACAATACCGATATCTGCCGCACCATATTCTACATAAGTTGGTACATCCGGTCCCTTGGCAAGGAAGAAACGAAGCTTTAATTCTTCATTGACAAAAATAAGTTTTCTGGTATTCTTGTCTTTCATTTCTTCACAGGTAATGCCGATTTTTTCAAAAGTCTCTAAGGTTTTATTTGCCAGTCTTCCCTTACCTAATGCAAAGGTTAAATATCTCATATCTTCCATTTCTATTCTCCATCCATAAATGTCAGTTCTGCAATCTGATTTCGCAATGCATATGCTTCATAATCTGCTTTTGATTTATCCATTGCCCAGGCAATCAGTTCCACATTGCAGTCCTTTGCCCTCAGTGCAATAGCTTTCTTTACTGCTTCCCTGCGATATTCCGGTTTGTATACAATCAACTGATTGTCATGTTTTACGGTAATCTCAATTTTCTGTCTTGAAATTGCTGCCATTAACTGGTCTACTACTATCGCAAATCCAATGGAAGCTGCATCTTTTCCAAAATAAGTAAGAAGCTTGTCATAACGGCCCCCCTTTACAATCGGTTCACCGCTTCCATAAGTATAACCGGCAAAAATTACTCCGGTATAATAATGATAGCTGCTTAACATACCAAATTCATAGGTCACATATTTGTCTACGTCATATACTTTAAGCACCGCATCTAAGTCTTCCAATCTGCGTATTGCTTTATAAACCTTTGGATAATCAGCCGCATAGGTCTTTGCTTCTTCAAAGGAAGCTGCATTATCATAAATGGTTCCAAGCATACCGAATAATTCTTTTAAATTCTGATTCATGGAACAGTCGGAAATCTCTTCTTCCACGCCAAAGAAATTCTTATTAGCAATCAGTTCCCGGATAACTTCTTCCTGTTCTTCGGAAAGCCCTGCCGCTTCCATTAAGCCACGGAAGAATTCCACATGTCCCACACTAATCTGGAAATCCTTTAAACCACTGCTCTTTAATGCATCAATTGCCATAGCAATCATCTCTGCATCGCCATCTACGGTATCATCGCCGATTAACTCTGCTCCAAGCTGGGTGGATTCCTTTAATCTTCCCTGATAACTATGGTTATTGATAAAGGTATTTCCCATATAGGAAAGCCGGATTGGCATATCCTCATCCATAAAATATTTTGCGGCAGACCGTGCAATAGATGGTGTAATATCCGGTCTTAATACAAGGGTATTTCCTTCCCGGTCAAAAAATTTATATAATTCGCTGGATGGAATTGTTCCAACTTCTTTTCCAAATATATCGAAAAATTCAAAGGTTGGTGTCTGAATACTGTGGTATCCGTGTCGTTTTAAAGCCTTATGCAGCCGATCCTGCAGCTCTAATTTTTTTTCACACTCTTCATTATAAATATCCCGGACACCCTCTGGTGTATGTAACAATTGATTTTTCATATAAACCTCCAGTTTTTCTCAAAGCACTTTAGCGTGCTACCATGCTACCACGGTGAATTGCTTTTCCTAGTATATATTACCTGGAAATAATTGTCAATCCCTTAGCTCCAAATCTTTTTTCAAGCCTTCCAGATAAGGAACCAGGATTCCTGACTTCTTTGGCAGGAAAAATTCCGGATTTAATTCTTCTAACCGGAAGCTCTTCCGTCCGCCATTCTGGGCTCTCTCCCAGAATTCATAAAGCTGTCGGAATGGCATATAGTAAAATTCATCCCGTTGGGTATAAAATATCAGAATAAAGGAAATACCCTGCTGATTTTCAAAATCCTGCATAAACTGAATCTGGTGAGCATGCACATTGGCAAGAGGAAACGTATCGGTGTGACATTCCTTGGCATCAAAGCAGACCGGAATGCCCTGTACTGCCCCGATATAATCTACGGTACTTTTCTGGTCAAAATAGGCAAGGGTAATATGTCTTGTTTCTTTATCAATATTAATTGGTGTAATCGGTGTCGGAATTTTCTGTATCATTGCTAAATTATGCTCTGCATATTTTTCATTGGTCCGGTTGATAAATTCCTCTAACGTAGAACCTCTTAATCCTCTGGAATTCCAAGTTGGCATCAGAGTATACTTCCTTTCTTTTCTTCCGGCAGTGTGTAATAAATTTTATGTTCTTCGAGAATCCTTATTTTCTGATTCTTTACTTCTAATATATTTACACTGCAGTTTGGCTGGTGGCTGTTCCAGAAATCCTTGATTTCAAGTCCTTTTATGTATGCAAGAAATGCCCGGATGATTCCACCATGACAGCAGATGAGCACACGCTTCATTTTTTCTTCCAGTGGAAGGATTTCATGCTTTAAAAAATCTTCCACCCTGCCAAGTAATACTTCGTAGCTTTCGCCCTGTTCCGTGGCACGATACTGTTCCGGCGCATGAAATAAAGCATCAATATTTTTAAGGGCCGGATTCCAGCTGAGATCAGCAAGCTTCTGTCCTTCCCCTTCTCCGAAGTTCATTTCACGGATACGTTCATCATAGGAAATCGGGGTGTCCGTTCCTCTCAGAATAATCTCTGCCGTCTGTCTGGCACGAATTAACGGACTGCAATAACAGTAGTCAAAAGTCAATCCTTCTTTTTTGAATCCCTCTTTGGTCTTTTCGGCTAATTCCAGTCCGAATTCATTTAATGGAATGTCAAGTGTTCCCTGTATCAGTCCTTTTTTATTGTAATCGGTTTCTCCATGCCGCATCAGATATACTTTCATCTTACTTATTCATCCTTCCTGTAACATCAGTAGTCTTTCGTTAAAAACAATTACTGCTCTGTGGCATTCTGATCTGCATAACAAATAGCCTTATTAAAATCATCCGGTGGAGCTGCTTCTACACATCTGCCATCTGCAAATATCATCCGGTAAGCATGTAAAAGCTGATGTTTTACGCCAGTATGTTCCCGGTAAAAGCAATTGATTTTCTCATTACCATATTTACTGTCTCCGATAATCGGATGACCAATGGATGCTAAATGGGCACGGATCTGATGGCTGCGTCCGGTAATCAGATGCACCTGCAGCAGTGTGACATCCTGATATACTTCCAGTGGCTCATACTCGGTTTCGATACAGAGTGCATCCTCTGTTTTTTCCTTTGAAATAAATACACGATTCTGCCTTTCATCCTTCATAAGATACCCCTTTAAATGCTGCGGTGCTGTAATACATCCGGCTACCAGGCAGAGATAATATTTCTTTACGGTTCTTTTTTTCAAAGCCTCGGATAAATCCTGCAATCCCTTTAACGTCTTTCCGGCTGTAAGAAGTCCTGAAGTATTGCGGTCAAGACGGTTGCAGACGGACGGCCGGAAGGTTCGCAAATCCGTTTCCTTAAGGGCTTTGCTTTGAAGAAGATATCCGATAATATATTCGTTGGCAGAAATATCGGATGGCTGTGCCTTCTGTGACAGCATTCCTGCAGGTTTATTGATGATTAAAATATCTTCATCTTCATAAACGATATCCAGTGCTGTGGTTGGAAAACTTTCTTTTACCTCTGCTCCTGCAAACTTATCATAAGTTTCATCTGCTAAAAACAGCTTTACCTCATCTCTGGCATTCAGTTTTTCGGATCCATCTGCCTTTTTTCCATTTAATACAATATTCTTTTTCCGAAGCATTTTATAGACAAAGCTTGATGGTGCTTCTTTTAAAAGCTTTTTTAAATATTTATCAAAACGTTGTCCTGCTTCATTTTCTTTAATGATAAATGTTTTCATAACATATCCTTACTATTTCTTTTTATGAACAGTTCGAATCGTATGCTTCTTCTTCGTATTCTGACTGGAAGTCTTTCCCGAATATTTTTCTGTATTTCTGGAATTTCCAGTTTTATACTTTGTCTGATTTTGATTCAGTGTCCGCTTCGTCTTTTTCTTATCCGAAAATGCTTCTTCTTTGGCAAGCTTTCTTGGACGGATGAGGCAATGGGCATCAAAGCCGATTAAATCCGTCCGGTTCGTCTTAACTAACGCTTCATGCACCAAATCATAATTTTCCGGATTACGATACTGTATCAGTGCACGCTGCATGGCTTTCTCATGCGGATTGGTTGCTACATATACCGGCTCCATGGTCCGCGGATCTAAACCGGTATAGTACATACAGGTCGATATGGTGGATGGGGTCGGATAGAAATCCTGTACCTGCTGAGGCATATAACCTAAATCTCTTAAATACTCAGCCAAATCTACTGCCTCCTGCAGGGTCGAACCAGGATGGGAGGACATCAGATATGGCACCAGATACTGTTTTAATCCTAACCGTTCATTCATATCATGATATTTGCGGACAAATTCATTATAAACGGAAACGGGAGGTTTTCCCATTTTCTGTAATACCGGGTCTGAAATATGCTCCGGTGCCACCTTTAGCTGTCCGCTGACATGATATTTACAAAGTTCTTCCAGAAAATTATTTTTCGTATCACATAAAAGATAGTCAAATCGGATACCGGAACGGACAAATACTTTTTTCACGCCTTTGATATTCCGTAATTTACGAAGAAGACTGATATAATCACTATGGTCAGCAACAAGATTTTTACATGGTGTCGGGAACAGACATTGCCGGTTCTTGCAAACTCCCTTTGTGAGCTGCTTCGTACATGCCGGTGCCCTGAAATTAGCAGTCGGACCACCTACATCATGGATATATCCTTTAAAATCCTTATCCTGTGTCATCTTCTTTGCTTCTGCAAGAATGGATTCATGACTTCTGGTCTGAATAATTCTGCCCTGATGAAAAGTTAAGGCACAGAAGCTGCAGCCACCAAAGCAGCCACGGTTACTGACCAGGGAAAATTTTACTTCTTCGATAGCCGGTACACCACCATCCTTTTCATAGATTGGATGATAGGTTCTCATATATGGCAGTGCGTAGATATCATCCATTTCCATCTGGGTCAATGGCTTTGCCGGTGGATTCTGTACGACAAACATTTTCTCATCATAGGTTTCATAAATTCTTCTTGCCGTAAAAGGGTCTGTATTCTGATACTGAAGGTAAAAGCTCTTGGCATACGCTGTCTTGTCCTCTTTGATTTTATTAAAAGACGGCAATTCCAAGGCATCATAAATATCTTCTTTATTTCGGGTCTTAAAAACAGTTCCATCGATATAAGTAATATCCTTTACCGCAAGACCGGAAGCTAACGCATCTGCAATTTCAACAATGCTGTGCTCGCCCATTCCATAAGAAATCAAATCAGCACCGGAGTCCAGAAGAATGGAACGTTTTACCTTATTAGACCAGTAATCATAATGCCCAAGTCTTCTAAGACTTGCTTCAATACCGCCGATAATGATTGGATTATGTTTATAGGTCTGACGGATCAGATTGCAGTAACTTACCACTGCATAATCCGGGCGTTTTCCCATAACGCCACCCGGTGAAAATGCATCATGGGCACGTCTCTTTTTCGATACAGAATAATGGTTTACCATGGAATCCATATTCCCACCGGAAACTAAAAAGCCAAGCCGTGGCTCGCCCAATATGGTTACGCTTTCCTTGTCACGATAATCCGGCTGTGCAATGATACCCACGGTATAACCATGTGCCTGCAATATTCTACTGATAATAGCATGTCCAAAGGAAGGATGGTCTACATATGCATCTCCGCATATATAGACGAAATCCAGCTGCTTTATCCCTGCTTCTTCCATATCTTTTCTTGAAATTGGTAAAAAACCGTTCTGCATTCTCTTATCCTTCCTTTAATGCCTGTAATTCTGACTCTGTCAACGGACGATACGCTCCTGTTGCCAGGGTTTCGTCCAGCTTTAAGTTTCCCATGGAAAGCCGCTTTAAATAAATGACCTTTTTTCCTGTTTTTTCAAACATCCGCTTAATCTGATGATATTTTCCCTCGGTAATAGTAACTTCAATTTCTGATTCTGAATCACTTTTTAAAATCACAAGTTCAGCAGGCTTTGTGAGGTTTTTCTCTCCGATATCAAGACCCTTCCGAAAAGCCGCAACATCTTCAGCAGTCACTTTTCCTTCTATTCTGGCATAATAAGTTTTTGCCACATGTTTCTTCGGAGATAAAAGCTCATGAGCCAACGCACCGTCATTGGTGATAAGGAGCAGCCCTTCCGTATCCTTATCCAGTCTGCCTACCGGAAACAAATCTTTTCTTACAGCATCTTCTATGAAAGAAACTACAGTTGGAAAATGCTTATCTTCCGTGGCACTGACACAGCCGGCAGGCTTATTTAGCATATAATATTCCCACTGGGAATAATTAACCTTTTCGCCTTCGAGGTTAACAATATCCTTTTCCGGTGAAATCTTATATTCCGGACGTTTGATGATTTCTCCATTTACGGTAACACGTCCCTTGGAAATATAGGTTTTCACCTGGCTTCTGCTTCCTTTACCCATTTCTGTTAAAAATTTATCTAATCTCAAATCTTTCATTCTGATACGTTCCTTTACTACTCTGATTTGGCAGACACCGCGATAACTCGAGAAGCTCGCCAAGCGTGTTTCTCATCGTTCAAATTCTAATTTAAATCTTAATATTGATAATGTAATATTTTCTTCTCCTGATAGAGATATTGCAGGATGGAATAGGAATTTACACTAAACTCACGTTTATTTTCATCATTTAAATAAATTCCAAAATGAAGATGCACATCAAAATTACCTGCGGTTCCTTCTGTCTTAGAATATCCGGTATCTCCCATAAATGCAATCAGCTCTCCGGCATGAACCTCGTCTCCGATGGAAAGTCCCTCTGCATAATCCGACAGATGTGCATAGTAGAAATATGCTCCATGAGGACTCCGGATTCCGATACGGTAACCCCCAAGTTCCAGCCAGCCCATCTGCTCTATGGTTCCATCGCAGACACTGATTACCGGGTAATTTCCCCGCTCATTGATATCTGCCATAATATCACAGCCTTCATGTCCTCTGTCTCCACCATAAGTGCGGCTCTGCATCCAGGTGTCTCCAAAAGTTACTTTTTTCTCTTCGTCCCAGATGGTATCCGGAACCGGGAAATAGACAATGTCAGACCAGATACTGTCTAAATAGGCTTCCTGCTTTTCAATTTCTTCTTTATGAAAATGCAGCAATCTTTTGTATACATCTTTCAGCTCGTTTTTTTCTGTTAAATCTGAAGCATAATATGCCAGAAGATACCGGGTAAATGTCATATCTTCCTGAGCCTCACCTTCTTCAGACTCATATTTCCTGAATTTTAACACCGTTTCCGGAGAGACTTCCTGATTCCGAAGTTTCTGAAAGAACTCCTGTTGTTCAAATGCTATATAAAAGGCTGCCCGCTTTTGAATCTGCTGTAACAGGCTGCAGTCTATGACAACCAGCAAAAAAAAGAGAATAATGACACAAATTTTCTTCTTCATAATAATTCGCATAAAAGTTATTTTATACAATATATTGAACTATGAAAAAAACTATTTCTCTTCTGATTCTTTTTTTGTGCTTAATATTATTATTTTTGCATCCCATGCTTACGGTATCTGCCGCAGCAAATGGCCTAATGCTCTGGTACCAGAATATTCTGCCTGCATTGCTTCCTTTTGCCATTCTATCCAATATTCTGATTTCATCCGGAGTTTTTTATCATATTTCAGGAATCCTCTATCCATTCATCCATCTCCTGATTCCCTGCAGCAGAAATGCCTGTTTTCCACTTCTGTCAGGATTTCTATTTGGTTTTCCTATGGGAAGCCGTATCTGTGCCCAAATGTTAGAGGAAAATCAATTATCAAAGGAAGAAGCAACCATTCTCTTTGCAATCTGTAACAATATCAGTCCTATGTTTATTGCAAGCTATATTGTTCATGACACGCTTCGGCAGGACAGTCTTTTATTGCCAACATTTGGGATTCTCTATCTGCCGCCCCTGATTCTCTGCCGCATTCTTTATGCCCTTCAACGAAAAAGTCTAACGCAAAAAGAAACGGCACCACGATTAAAATTAAACTTTTCAATCATAGATGCCGGTATCATGAACGGTTTTGAAATTCTTTGTAAACTCGGTGGATATATCATGCTCTTTTCTATTCTGTTAGAACAGATTACCTTTTATGTGCCACAAAAGCTCTTACAATTACCACTTTGTATTCCATTGGAAGTTACTAATGGAATCCGGCAGATTTCTGAAGAAGCTTTCTCGCCGCAGCTTGATTATGCGTTGATTTTAAGTCTTACCGCTTTTGGCGGATTATGTGGCTTCGCCCAGACCTATTCCATGGTTGCATGCCAGAAGCTCTCCATGAAATATTATCTGCTGGTCCGAATCAGTCTTGCATTCTGTGCTTTCCTTCTGGGGTACATGATATATCCGGCAGGATAAATATATATTACTCTTCCGGAGTCTCATTTGCCGGAGCTTCCTGTGTGGCAGGCTCTGCTGTTGTTTCCTGTTTTGCCTGTCCGGAAGAAGCATCTTCTTCCTCTGGAAGCAGTTCATTCCGGTTTGCCGTCACAACATCCAGACAGCCCTGAAGGGTGTGAATCAGATTATCATATCTTGCCTGTGAACCTTCAATGGCATGACTTAAAATTTCTTCAATATTCTTAAGACTGCTGTCCGTATACTGAATTGCACCCATACGGATATTATTGGCATCATTGGTTGCTTTATCAAGAATCTCCTGTGCCTGCTTGGTAGCAATCATAACAACCTCATTTGCCTGGGCATAAGCCTGTTGCATAATCTGGTGTTCACTGACAAGCTCGCTGGTCTGTACCTGTGCCTGAGCAATGATGGCATCTGCTTTTGCCTGGGCATCTGCCAGAATAGCTTCTTTGTTGCTGATAATCTTCTGATAACGCTTGATTTCTTCCGGCGTTTTCATTTTTAATTCCGTCAGAAGTTCTTCTAACTCATCCTTATTAACAACAATTTTCGTACTGGATAATGGCTGATATTTGCAATTATCAATATATTCTTCGATTTCTTCTATGATTTGTTCCATTCTGCTACTCATCGTCCACACTCCTTATTTTTTGATATTATATTTATCATAAATCCGCTCTATAAACTGTGGTGGGACAAAATGCGAAATATCGCCACCATAAGAAGCATATTCCTTTACAATTGTAGAGCTGAGATAGGAATATTTTACATTCGTTGTAAGAAATACCGTATCTATCTTTGGATTTACACGATGGTTCGACTGTGCAATCTGAAGTTCATATTCAAAGTCCGTTACCGCACGCAATCCTCTGACGATAATGGTTGCATCAATTTTTTCCATAAAGTCAACTAAAAGACCATCAAAAGAAGCAACTGTTACATTCGGCATATCTTTTGTTATCTCTTTTAACATACTAACACGTTCATCTAAAGAAAACAACGAGTTTTTTGCACTGTTATTTAAAACTCCCACAACCAGCTCGTCCACTATTTTCGAAGCACGTTCAATCATGTCAACATGACCATTTGTGACCGGGTCAAAGCTGCCCGGATAGATTGCTTTTTTCATCATAGGTTATTCCTTTCTGGATATAAAGGCATGTAAATTTGTCTTATATTTTTTGCATTTATCAAGTGTAAAACCAAGCTCCTCAAGATACTCAAAACCAGTCTTTAGGGACGCTTCTACAATAATTACCGTATCTTCATCTACCAGGGTCGATTTCGAAAGCAGCATCAGCACATCCTTTTCCAGTTCCTGATTGTAAGGCGGATCCATGAAAATAATCTGGAATGCCCCTTTTCCTTCCAGACTCCGGATAGCTGCCATGACATCCATCTGCAGTAAACGGCACTGGTCATTAAATTTGGTAAAGTTAATATTATCCTGTATACATGCTGCTGCTTTTTTTCCACTTTCCACAAAAACAGCTTCTTTCGCTCCACGGCTTACAGCTTCCAATCCAATCTGTCCGCTTCCTGCAAACAAATCTAAGAACCGGCAGTCCGCAATCTCGTATTGCAGTATATTAAAAAGTGTTTCTTTAATACGGTCTGTTGTCGGTCTTGTGTCTATTCCTTCAATTGTTTTCAATGGAAGGCTTCTTCCTTTTCCGGCTATTATTCTCATTAAAATCCCTCTTTTATCAGTAAATCATCCAGTTCCTGCAATGCCGTCTCCACCGCATGCATACGCACTTCACTACGGTCTCCGGGAAATACATAACGTATAACTTTCACAAAATCATTAATTTTATAACCAATGTATACCAGTCCTACCGGAAACTTTTCACTTCCACCGCCGGGACCTGCAATACCGGTTACTGAGATTCCGACATTCGTACCTGCAACTTTTGTTACGCCACGAACCATTTCTTCTGCTACTTCTTTACTTACTGCGGTGTGTTTCTGCAAGGTCTCTTCCGATACACCTAGTACTTTATGCTTTACCGCATCCGAGTAAGTGATATAAGATTCTTCCAGCACATCCGAAGCACCCGGCACATTAATCAAAGTTGCGGCTACAAGTCCTCCGGTACAGGATTCTGCGGTAGCAATGGATAAATGATTCTCCGTCAGCCGTTTTACAATTTTATCTTCCAGATTTTCCTGTCTTTTTTCCATGGGAATCCTCTTTATTTCTGTTCTTTTAAAACAGCTCTGTTTTTCCAGAGATAATCAATTAGAGATACAACCGTTAATACCAGTGCAATATAAGTAAGTACGGTTCCTAATAACTGGAAGTAACAGTTATCAAAATTAAGAATCAATACAATGACCATAAGCATCTGGAATGTGGTCTTAAATTTGCCCCAGTAGCTGGCTGCAATTACAACGCCGTTATCAGCTGCTACCAGACGGAAACCACTGATGATAAACTCACGGCTGATAATTACGATTACAATCCAGGCTGCAAGCTGTCCGGTTTCAATCAGGCAAATCATTGCGGCACATACCAGCAGTTTATCCGCAAGCGGGTCCATAAATTTGCCGAAATCTGTCACAAGATTATACTTTCTTGCAATCTTCCCATCCAAAAGGTCTGTAAGACTTGCTACAATAAAGATTGCTACAGCAATATAATTTGCATAACCCGGACAAATCGGTGCCAACATAAACACTACAAAAAACGGAATCAAAATTACTCTGAAAATTGTTAATTTGTTTGGTAAATTCATGCTAATTCTCCTATCAAATCATATTCATAAGCTCCGGTTACTTTTACTTTGGCAAAGTCTCCGGTCATTAAGGTTTCCTCTGTATTTACAAAAATATATCCGTCAATAGATGGTGCATCACGGTAGGTTCTTCCTACATAAGCATTCTCATCTGCAACTTTTCCTTCGATAAAAGCGTAAAGTTCACGGTCAGCCATATCTTCATTTTTCTCAAAAATAATTTCTTCCTGAAGCTCCATGACTTCCTGTTGCCACAGCTTCTTCGTCTCTTCCGGAATCTGATTTTCCATCTCAGCTGCTTTCGTTCCTTCTTCCGGAGAATAGGTAAATGCACCCAGACGGTCAAATTTCATTTCCTGTACGAATTCCAACAGCTCTTTATGCTGCTCTTCTGTCTCTCCCGGGAAGCCACAGATCAAAGTGGTCCGGAGCGTAATATCCGGAATTTCTTCCCGCAGATGATGAATAATACGAACAAGGTCATCCTTATTGGTCTTTCTTCCCATTCTCTTTAATACGTCTGAATTTGCATGCTGAATCGGAATATCCAGATAATGGCAGACTTTATCATTTCGTTTGATTGCTTCAATCAGTTCATCATCAATTTCTTCCGGATAACAGTAAAGAATACGAATCCAGTACAATCCCGGAATCTTATTTAATTCATCTAAAAGCCGGTGCAGGGATTTTTTTCCATAGAGGTCAATTCCGTAAAGCGTGGTCTCCTGGGCTACCAGAATCAGTTCCTTTACTCCGCCCGCTACCAGTTCTCTGGCTGTTGCTATCAGTTCTTCAATCGGTATACTGCGGTAGTTTCCTCTGATATATGGAATGATGCAGTAAGTACAGCGCTTGTTACAGCCTTCTGCAATTTTTAAATGGGCATAATGTCCGCCGGTGGTAACACATCGTTTGGTATGCAAGGTTGGAAGCCCTTCCAGCGAATTTAAATTGGTATAATGTTTTCCTGCCATAACCTCTTTCACAGCAGAAACAATATTATCATAGGAATTAGTTCCAAGAATTGCATCTACTTCCGGTATTTCTTCCTCAATCTCATTCCGGTAACGCTGGGCAAGGCACCCGGTTACAATCAATGCCTTTGCATGTCCGGTTTTCTTATATTCTGCCATTTCAAGTATTGTGTTAATACTCTCTTCTTTGGCATCATTGATAAAACAACAGGTATTAATTACTATCACATCTGCCTGCGTTTCATCATCAATAATGGTATATCCGGCATCACGGATCATACCAAGCATATATTCTGAATCTACCAGATTCTTATCACAACCCAGTGATACAAAGAAAATATTCATTCATTCCTCCGTAACAGGAAAAAGTCCTGTATATATTTTTCTCTTACATGATGAAAGGGTTACCAAACCATGTTGGCAACCCCGCTATGCTACTCGTTATCTTCTGAAACAGCATCTTCTCCCATGATTTTTACCTTTCCGGTATAAAGCTCTTCTACTGCGATAGAAAGTGGTTTCTTTCCTTTGGCATTTTCAACCAATGGTTCATCTCCACCGATAATCTGTCTTGCTCTCTTTGCAGTAGCAATTACAATAGAATATCTGCTGTTTACGACCGGTTCTTCTCCGATTTCAACGTCGTTATTTACGACCTTCATTAACTCAACATAAGATGGATGTATCATAATTTATTCTCCTTTCGAAAAGCACTTCAGCTCTTCTCTGATTTTATTGATGAAATTTATATTACGTGATGCACAATCATGCTCGTTCTCAATGATGCTATGGATATTCTCCACACATGCAGGGACGGTATCGTTCACCACAATGTAATCATACTGATTCATAAACTCTGCTTCCTGGGATGCTCTGTTTAATCTTGCATTGATGGTTGCCATATCTTCAGTTCCACGGTTCACCAGGCGGTTCTTTAATTCATCCGCATCCGGTGGTGTTACAAAGATTAAGATGGTGTCCGGAAAACGTTTCTTTACGTCAAGTGCTCCCTGAATCTCTATCTCAAGAATTACATCTTTTCCAGCCTCTAACTGTTCATCTACATAGGCTTTTGGTGTACCATAATAATTTCCCACATAACAGGCATGCTCAATTAACGCATTGTCTGCTATCATCTGTTCAAATTCTTCTCTGGTACGAAAGAAATAATCAACACCATCCACTTCTCCGGGTCTCGGATTTCTCGTGGTAGCTGAAACAGATAATGCATATGTATCCTTGTACTCCGCCATCAGAGCTTTCATCACAGTGCCTTTTCCGGCACCGGAGAAACCGGATACTACGGTTAATATACCTTTTCTTTTCATTTACTATTCCTCACTCAGTTTATTTCCACTAATCTCGTTAAATCTGCCAGTCAGTGTATCCGGCTGTAATGCAGAAAGAACGATATATCCGGCATTTGTAATAATCACTGCACGGGTACGTCTTCCCTGGGTTGCATCCACCACGCACTCTTCTTCTTTGGCTTTCTGAATCATGCGCTTGGCAGGTGCAGAATCCGGCTGAATCACAGCAACAATCTTATCTGTATTTACTACATTTCCAAATCCAATATTCATAAGTGCTGCCATTTTTCACCATTCCATTCTTACTACAGGGTTTACGGAAATCATTTATTCAATATTCTGAATCTGTTCGCGGACTTTTTCAATATCCGTTTTCAGATTAATACCGGTATCTGAAATTGCAAGATCACTTGCCTTGGAAAGAATCGTATTTGCTTCCCGGTTCATCTCCTGGGCAATGAAGTCAAGCTTCCTTCCAACGGTTCCACCGCCTGTTAAAGCAGCTTTCATCGCTTCAATATGGCTCTTTAAGCGGACAGTTTCTTCATCCACACATATTTTATCAGCAAATATTGTAACCTCCGTTGCAATTCTTGCATCATCCATCTGCTTATCTTCTAAAATTTCTTTTACCTTGGTTTCTAATCGCTCACGGTATTCTTTCATAACGATTGGCGAACGTTCTTCGATAAAGTCCACATAGCCAATCATTTCATCTAATTTATTCAGAAGGTCAGTTTTTAAATTCTCGCCTTCTTTTTCTCTGGTTTCAACAAATGCCTCACATGCATTACGCAATGTCTTCTCAAGAAGTGCCCAAAGTTCTTCTTCGTCATTATCCTGTTCTTCCATTATAAAAACATCCGGATAACGTGACAATGTGCTGACACGGATATCATTTTCCAGCTGGAAATGCTCTGCCATCTGCTGTAAATATTTTAAATATTCGCCAGCAAGTTCTTCGTTGTATTTCAGTGAGAAGTTGGCTTCGTTGAAATCTTCACAGGTAATGAAGATATCTACTTTTCCACGCTGTATGTATTCTTTGATTAAGTTACGCACGGCACTTTCAAAGAAACTTAATTTTTTAGGAAGCTTAACATTTACATCCAGATAGCGGTGATTTACTGATTTAATCTCTACCGTTATCTTACGGTTGTCTTCCTCTATCTCACACCTGCCGAAGCCGGTCATACTTTTAATCATAGCTGCCTCCTAATGCATAGATATATGTATTATAGTAGAATTTTCTTTATTAGTCAAATTCAAAATGCCGTATTTATTGAAATTTTAGAAAGATTTCTTTATAATAAAATCCTGTAAAAGAATCTATTCTTTCCAAAGGAGGTCATATTATATGGCACTAGACGGAATTACCGTAGCTGCACTTACTGCAGAATTAAATCAGACAATTTTAAATGGACGAATCAGCAAAATAGCCCAGCCTGAGGCGGACGAGCTGCTGCTTACCATAAAGACACCATCCGGCCAGTACCGGCTTTCTTTAAGTGCCAGTGCTTCCCTGCCTTATATCTATCTTACAGCTCAGAATAAAGTCAGTCCCATGACTGCACCGAATTTCTGCATGGTATTACGAAAACATATTGCCAACGGCCGGATTATTGCCATCAGTCAGCCCGGATTAGAACGAATCATCCGGATTACGGTCGAGCATTTGGATGAAATGGGCGACCTGAAAAAGAAAAACCTGATTATAGAATTAATGGGGAAATACAGCAATATTATTTTCTGTGATGAAAACGAACGCATCATTGACAGCATCAAACGGGTTCCATCCCAGATGAGTTCCGTCCGTGAAGTTCTGCCGGGAAGAGAATATTTTATCCCGGAGACCCAGAACAAGCGGAATCCCCTTGACTGTTCCTATGAACAGTTCTGTGAAAAGGCGTCTTCTCTTCCACTGCCACTTGCCAAAGCACTTACTTCTGCTTTTACCGGAATCAGTGGACAGGTTGCAGCAGAAATCTGTTACCGTGCTTCTTTAGATGCAGATACACCGATTAATACCTTAGAAGAAGATGCACTGCTGCACCTTTATCATAATTTCAGCTGGCTGATGGAGGATGTCGGAAACGCCAACTTCAAGCCATGTATTCTTTATAAAGGAGAAGAACCGGCAGAATATGCTGCCATCTTACCAACCCGCTATGAACATACGGAAGGCTATCACATTGAACCGGTAAATTCTATTTCCGCCGTATTAGAACAATTTTATGCCAGCCGCAGCCTCTACACCCGTATGCGTCAGAAATCTGTGGATTTGCGTAAAATTGTATCCACTCACTTAGAGCGAAGCAGCAAAAAACTGGATTTACAGTTAAAGCAGTTAAAAGATACGGAAAAACGTGATAAGTATAAAGTATACGGTGAATTATTAAATACCTACGGCTATCAGGTTACCGAAGGAGCCAAATCTGTAGAAGTACCAAATTATTATACCGGTGAAATGCTTACAATTCCATTGGACGAAACACTTTCTCCGCTGGACAACGCAAAAAAATATTTTGCCCGGTACAACAAATTAAAACGTACCTTCGAAGCGTTAAATACCCAGACTGAAGAAACCAAGGCAGAAATAGCACACTTACAGACCATTCAGGCGGCTCTTTCCATTGCAGAATCCGAAGATGACCTTGCCCAGATCCGGGACGAGCTGGAAACCTATGGATATATCCGCAGGAAAATGAGCGGTAAGAAAAAACAAAAATCCAAAAGTAAACCATTCCATTATCGTTCCAGTGATGGCTTTGATATTTATGTTGGAAAAAACAATTTCCAGAATGACGAACTTACTTTCAAGGTTGCCAACGGAAATGACTGGTGGTTCCACGCCAAAGGAATGCCCGGCTCCCATGTTATTGTAAAAACTGAAGGCAGGGAGCTGCCGGATCTGACTTTCGAAGAGGCCGGCAGACTGGCAGGCTACTATTCTTCCGGCCGTGATAACGAAAAAATTGAAATCGATTATTTACAGCGTAAAAATGTAAAGAAACCAAACGGCGCTGTTGCCGGTTATGTCATTTACTATACGAATTATTCCCTGACAATTCACCCGGACATTTCCGGCATCGAAAAAATTTCAGAATAATTTAGTCACACATTTTTACTTCTTCCATATTATGAAGTGTAAGATAAATTTTGGAGGATTTGAAAATGAGTGATTTAGCTGCTACTGGCTGCGGATGTGGATGTAACGAAGGAAATAACTGCTGTTCTTTAATCTGGATTATCCTGTTACTCTCCTGCTGCGGCAACAATGGATTTGGAGGATGTGGCAATGGATGCGGCAACGACAGCTGTATCTGGATTATTTTACTGTTGCTCTTCTGTGGTGGCTGTGGTGACAGCTTCGGATTTAACAACAACGGTTGTGGATGCTAATTCATCTGCAAAGCGGGGACCTCTCAACGAGGTCCCTTTTTTATTCTATAGGAAACGCCGTGTTACATTAAAGTGTTAAAGTTACGTTTCCTATAGAATTAAAAGCCCTCCGGGCAGGGTCGCACTACGACGGAGAGGAATTATGTCGCTGAAGTGACCCGCCGCAGGCGGAGAATCCTGCAAGCAGGATTCTTTCTTGTGTCATATCTTTGACCGCCTTTTTCCGGTGCGGTCCGCTTCTTCTTTTCCGCTTCCTTTTTCTTCATACATTCTTCATCTATTTCATATACTTCATTTCCGTCAATGATTAATTTTCCCATGTTGATGCCAAATCCTTTCCTGTTTCTATAAAAAGGTTCTACATTTTATTATATGCGTCAAAGTTATATTTTCCGCTGTTCCATCATAATTTAAAAGAAAAAGGATTTTTTTATGGATTCTGAGTATAAACCAACCTTCTTTGACTCACAGTTACAAAACCACCAGTTACAGATTATGAAAACCATGATTCCATATCTTTCCGCCGGTCAGCAGCGTCCCTTTGCGCTTCTCATCAAATATATGGAACTACAAAAAACAGCCCAGCTTTTTTCCAATGACACGCTTACGATTCAGGAAGTCAGCAGCCATTCTCCCCAGGAGCGGATGTTTCAGATGCTTACCGATATCAGCGAACAGTGTACACCCGGCGAGAAAGAAAATATTGAAAACTTTTTAAATATGTATCAGATGCTGTCTGCTTATGATACCCTGTTTTCCTGATTTCATCACTTTATCATTTGTTATTTTATGGTTCCCTGTCAACTTGTTAAGAACGGAGGATTTTATGAATTTAGACTTTTTGAAAGGCAATCCTGCCTTAAATGATATTTCACCGGAAAAGCTGCAGTTTCTTATGGATTTTGCTTCTAATAATACTGATACAAAGGATGCCAAATCCATGGCTTCCACAATCATGAATGCTGCCAACAATGCCAAACAAAACGGTATGACTTTTTCCAATACTGAAACAACTTTATTAATTGAATTATTAAAGCAGAATATGTCCGAAGCAGAACGTGTAAAAGCGGATAAAATGCTGCAGATGATGCAGATGTTACAGAAAAAGAAAAAATAGTCTCTTATAACACAAGCGAGGATATGCAAAATGCACATCCTCGTTTGCGAAATATTTATTATGATTTTATCATTGCTTATTTCATTACAATATTAATGATTTTACCCGGTACATAAATCTCTTTGATTACATTGCCGGTAAGCTTATCTGCAATTGCAGCTTTTCCTGCAGCAAGTGCATCCTCTTTGGAAGCATCTTTTGCAATGCTGACAACACCCTTTGTCTTGCCGTTAATCTGTACTGCAATTTCAACTTCATCATCTTCCATTGCATCTTTATCATACTCCGGCCATCTTTCTGCAAATACGGAAGTATCATGACCAAGCTCGCTCCACAGTTCTTCTGCAATATGTGGTGCAAACGGAGCAAGAAGAAGCACATAAGTTTCAAGTGTCTTCTTATCTACGCCGCCCTTCTTGGAAAGGTCGATCAGTTTGTTGTTGTATTCCATGAACCCTGAAATTACAGTATTTAAGCTGAAGCTTTCCAGTCTCTGGGTGATATCATATACCAGTTTATGACGAATCTTAACCAGTTCTTTGGTTTCAGCAACATCTGCATCCTTCTGGCTCATTACAAGATTCCAGAATCTGGTGATGAAACGGTATACACCATCGATTCCACGATCATCCCACTCAGAATCCAATTCCGGTGGTCCAACAAACAGCTCATATAATCTTAAGGAATCACAGCCGTAGTCACGAACCAGATCATCCGGTGAGACGACATTTCCTTTAGATTTACTCATCTTGATACCATTCTTACCGGTAATCATACCCTGATTAAACAGTTTGGTAAATGGCTCATCAAAGTCAATTACTCCGATATCATATAAGAATTTGGTATAGAAACGGGAATACAGAAGATGCAGTACTGCATGCTCTACTCCACCGATATACATATCAACCGGAAGATATTTATCTGCTTTCTCGCGGCTTACTAATTCATCTTTGTTCTTGTTATCTACATAACGTAAGAAATACCAGGATGAACCTGCCCACTGAGGCATGGTATTGGTCTCACGTTTTGCAGGCTTACCACAGCAAGGACATGTGGTATTTACCCACTCCGTAATATCTGCCAACGGTGATTCTCCGGTACCTGTCGGCTGATAAGATTCAACCTCCGGTAACAGTAATGGAAGCTCTTCTTCCGGAACCGGAACTGCTCCACAATCCGGACAATGTACGATTGGAATTGGCTCGCCCCAGTAACGCTGGCGGGAGAATACCCAGTCTCTTAATTTATAGTTGGTTGTCTTCTTACCAAAGCCCATCTTTTCAATCATTTCCGGAGCTTCTTTCTTAAGAACGGACGACTCCATTCCATTCCAGTCACCAGAATTAATCATAATACCTTTTGCTTCGGTATAAGCTTCGGTCATATTTTCAATTTCCTTACCATCTTTGGCAATAACCTGGATGATTGGAATATTGAATTTCTTTGCAAATTCAAAGTCACGGTCATCATGTGCAGGAACACACATAATTGCTCCGGTACCATAATCAGCTAATACATAATCAGAAAGCCAGATTGGAACCTTTGCACCATTCAACGGATTGATTGCATAAGAACCGGTAAATACACCAGTCTTTTCTTTATCCTGCAAACGATCTACAGAAGATTTCAGGGATGACTGATAGATATAATCCTCTACTGCAGCTCTTGTCTCATCAGTTGCAAGCTCTTTTGCCAAAGCATGCTCCGGTGCAAGTACCATGAAGGTTGCTCCGTGAAGAGTATCCGGTCTTGTGGTATAAACAGTAATCTCTTTATCGCTTCCATCCACCTTAAAGTTGACTTCTGCTCCATTACTCTTACCAATCCAGTCAGTCTGCATTTTCTTAACCTTTTCCGGCCAGTCAAGCTTATCAAGGTCTGCAAGAAGACGGTCAGCATATTTGGTAATCTTAAGCATCCACTGCTTTAAGTTCTTCTTGGTAACATCAGCACCACAACGCTCACATTTACCATTTACAACTTCTTCATTGGCAAGACCAGTCTTACAGGATGGGCACCAGTTAATTGGCATCTCTTTCTCATAAGCAAGTCCGGCTTTAAACATTTTTACAAAAATCCACTGTGTCCATTTGTAGAATTCAGGATCGGTGGTATTTACTTCCATATCCCAGTCATAGATTGCAGCAATTTCCTGAATCTGACGCTTGATATTCCTGATATTTTCAGCGGTAGATTTTTCCGGATGAACACCCATCTTAATTGCGTAGTTCTCTGCCGGAAGACCAAATGCATCCCATCCCATCGGATGAATGACATAATATCCATGCATAAGCTTATAGCGGCTCCATACATCAGATATTACATAGCCTCTCCAGTGACCTACATGGAGTCCGTTTCCGGATGGGTATGGAAACATATCCAGACAATAGTATTTCGGCTTCTTGCCATCATTTACGTTAATTGGCTTATCTTCCCAGACTTTACGCCATTTCTGCTCTACCGCTCTATGATTATACGGTACTGTTGTTTGTGACATCTTCAATTCCTCCTAATTTAAACAGCTTTCGTCCATAAAATAAGGACATGCTGATAGAATGCCTTTTTAGAGACTTATACTCATAAAATTCTATCACATGCCCTCAATTTGTCAAGGAAAAATGGTATTTGTATCAATTGTAAGAATCCGGTCTATCGGACAAATGCTCTTCCCTTTTCCGTCTGTGCCTTCAAAATATTTCGAGCTTGCCGATTCAAACAGCACATAGATATTGCCGTCTGCATAATTAATTTCTTCGGAACATGGTGGCATTTCCACCTTAAGTTCCGGTGTCCGCGGCTTTGTATCCATTGCATCTACATTCTGGTAAATCTTTAAATAGGATGAATTGCTTCTTCCATAGGATGTGCTTAAATACACTCTGTCCTGTTCATCAAAAGCAATTCCCTGCACCTTTTCCGGTATCTGGTAGCGCTGCTGTTCCATCAGTTCTCCATCCTGATATTTATAAGAAATCATAATGGATTTGAATAAGGCATTGTGTGTTGCTACCCAGAGAATTCCATCATGCCAGGTAATGCAGGATGGCATATTCGCTACACGGTATTCTTCAAACATTCCGGTGGCATCCACAAAAATCTTCGGTTTGGACTCTGCAATCTTTTTTATATAACTGTAACTAAGCCGCTCCAAAGACCTTGTGTCCGAATGGCAGATCCAGACATTTCTTCCATCGTAGGTAAGTCCTCCAAGATGGCTGTTCTTTTTCATGCCAAGAGTAACCATATATTCTCCGGTCTCTTTGTCAAAGATATAAAGGGCTCCAAGGCTTTCCGAATCATCCGTATTATATGCTGTAATCATATAATAATCTTCGGTAATGCAGATTCCCTGCGGACACTGGTTGTCCGTGGATGTCATATTCTGTGCATAATCCTGTTCCCTGGTGGATGGCATTCCCGGAATACTTACATCATAGGCAAAGCTGAATCCACAATCCTTTAACATCCGGTCATTTCCGCTCATCTGTGATGCCGTGGAATATGGATACATTTCCACGCTGTAAGAAGAATCAATCTTCTTGGTCCATTTTGCGTATAACGATACGTCTCCGAAATTATCAATGTTTATCTCTGTAATCTTATTCTGATAACTGCTTTCGGTATACCAGCCAGCGAAATTATATCCCGGTTTTTCCGGTATATCAAGGGTTAGAGGAAGTTCTTCTATAATATAGTTATAAGTCAAATCAGAAGAAGGGATTCCACCATTTAAGTAATAGGTGATATCATAATCTTCCTTTAATACATTGGCATCTTCCGGCTCCATGCTGTAATAAAGAGAGGTAGTGATTGGCAGAGAACGAAGTGCTTTTGCTTCTGAGAACTGCGAATTATCGAAAAACAGCGCAATAATCAAAACAATTGCAAAAAAAGTTCTTTTCTTTCCCATGTCACCACCACCTCTCTTTCGTCATCCGTTTGTCTTAACAGATATTTTTTCTCATTACACTTATCTCACTACACTATTTATCTTCTTCTGAAGCAAGCTTGGATGCCCGTTCTTCCATCTGTACCCTTGCGACTTCCTCCGGTGCCTGTTCGTATCTGGCAAACTGGTAGGAGAAATCTCCGCTTCCCTGTGTCATGGAACGAAGTCTTGTGCCATAACCATATAATTCAATATAAGGAATATCCGCTAAAATCTCGGTGGTTCCTTTGTTATCCAGTGTCATGCCAAGAACTCTTGCCCGCTTCTTATTTAAATCTCCCATTACATCTCCGGTATAAACGTCTGGTAATGTAATCTTAAGGCTGGCAATCGGTTCTAAAAGCACCGGCTTTGCTTCTAAGATTCCTTTCTTTAATGCTTCTCTTGCAGCAACCTTAAATGCCATTTCCGAAGAATCTACTGCATGATAGGAACCGTCATAAAGCACTGCCTTAATACCAAGTACCGGATATGCCGCCAAAGGTCCTTTCTGCACGCCCTCCTGAAGCCCTTTTTCTACTGCAGGGAAGAAATTCTTCGGAACCGCTCCGCCAACCACTTCCTGCGAGAACTCATAAGCTTCCTCAAGATTTCCCGATGGTGAAAAACGCATCTTTACATGTCCATACTGGCCATGTCCACCAGACTGTTTCTTATATTTATATTCCACATCTGAGGTTCCTCGGATGGTTTCACGGAATGCAACCTTCGGACGGCTCAGTTCAATCTCTACTTTATATTTATTTTTTAAGGTTTCTACCAGAACCTCCAACTGCTGTTCCCCGATACCATAAATCAGTGTCTGGTGATTAGCACTGTCATTTACCGTCTTAATGGTTAAGTCTTCCTGCATGATTTTCTGCAGTGCCTGGGAAATTTTATCTTCATCACCTTTATTCTTTGCTTTATACCTCATGCCGGTATATGGCTCTGAAATACTTGTCCGGATAAAGAGTATCGGATTGGCTTTTGTAGACAGGGAATCGGTTGTCATAGCTCCGGAAAGCTTTGCTAATGCTCCGATATCTCCGGCATGAAGCTCCGGTACTTCCTGTGGTTTGCTGCCGCACATTACATAGAGCTTTCCAATCCTGCCTTCTGTATCCCGATGATGATTAAAAAGCAAATCATCGGTTTTTAACACACCGGAATTTACTTTTATCAGAGAATATTTTCCAATAAACGGGTCTACAATTGTTTTAAAAATATATGCTGATTTTGGCTTTGAGAAATCATAATCTGCAGAATATACTTCATTGCTCTTGGCATTGATTCCGGTACAGGAACGCTTATCCGGGCTTGGGAAGTATTTTATAATGTCATCTAACAAGGTGTACATACCCTGTGCAAGAATACTGGAACCCATGGAAACCGGAACCATGCTGGCATCCGCCACATTCACGCGAAGTGCCTGACGTATTTCGTTTTCTGAGAATTCATCACCATTAAAATACCGCTCCATGAATTCTTCACTGGTTTCTGCTACCGCTTCCATCAGGGCATCGGTACAGATTCCAAGGTTATTCTGGCTGTATTCCGGAATCTCACATTCTACTACTTCACCCTTATCATTCCATCTCTGGGCACTCTTACGAACCACATTGATATAGCCTACAAATTTCTCGTTTTCACGAATCGGCAGATGGAATGGAGCAATCCGCTTGCCATATAACTGCTGTAAATCTTCTACTACCTGCCGGAAGCTTGCATTATCAATATCCATCTCCGTAACAAATATCATTCTCGGAAGATTGTATTTCTCGCAGATGTCCCAGGCTTTCTTCGTACCCACTTCAATTCCGTTCTTGCCGGATACCACGATAATTGCTGCATCTGCGGCACTGACTGCTTCTTCCACTTCACCGACAAAGTCGAAATATCCCGGAGTATCTAAGAAATTAATCTTGGTATTATCCCAGATAACCGGAACAACCGAAGTATGGATGGAAAACTGTCTTTTGATTTCTTCTTTATCAAAATCACTGATAGTATTTCCATCAGAAATCTTTCCCATACGGGTTGTCATGCCGGATAAATATGCCATTGCTTCCACCAGACTGGTCTTTCCCGCTCCACCATGTCCTAAAAGCACGACGTTTCTGATTCTGTCCGTTGTAAATACTTCCATATGTTATTCCTCCTGTACTATAGATTTATGTATATATTTTACTAAATCAAGTTATTTTCTTCAACTATATTATGTATTATACACAACATTTATGAATGAATTGTAAATGTGTAGTAAACATTTTGCACTATTTTTGATAATTTTATTGTGAAATTTTATATTTTCGTACGTTAAACTTTAACGCTTTAAAGTATTGACATTATATTCTGATTCCGTTATAGTATACATGCACCACCGGAGAGATGCGGTTGCATTCCGTTTCTTCTCATATTATAATAGTCCGGTCAGGTGACATTTTTTTAAGTGAGGATTATAAATTATGATTATTGTTATGAAACCATCCGCTCTTCCACAGGATGTAGATAAAATTGTAGATGCAGTGGAAAAAGAAGGATTAAAAACACATCTTTCACATGGTGAAGAAGTTACCATTATCGGAGTTGTCGGCGATAAAACCAAATTAGATATTCAGCGCATTGAAGCCAGCCCTGAAGTAGAAAAGGTAGTTCCAATTACCGAAAGCTACAAGCTTGCCAATAAGAAGTTCCACCCACAGCCAACCAGCTTCAAGGTTAAGGATACCGTAATCGGTCCTGATACCATGACAATTATGGCTGGTCCCTGTGCCGTCGAAACAGAAGAACAGCTTCTTTGCATTGCCCGTGCAGTCAAGAAGGCAGGAGCAACCATTCTTCGTGGTGGTGCTTACAAGCCTCGTACTTCCCCATACTCTTTCCAGGGTCTTGAGGAAGAAGGTTTAAAATATATGAAGACCGCTTCTGATGAAACAGGTCTTGCAACCATTTGTGAAGTAACCAGTGCACATGCCGTAGAATCTGCTGTAAAATATGTCAGCATGCTTCAGGTCGGTGCCAGAAATATGCAGAACTTCGAATTATTAAAAGAAGTTGGCCGTGCCGGTCTTCCTGTCTTATTAAAGAGAGGTCTGTCTGCTACGATTGATGAATGGCTGAATGCAGCAGAATATATTATCTCTTCCGGAAGTCCAAACGTTGCATTATGTGAACGTGGTATCCGTACTTTTGAGACTTCCACCAGAAATACCTTAGACTTAAGTGCAGTATGTGTCTTAAAGGAACGTACCCATCTTCCGGTCATCGTTGACCCAAGCCATGCAACCGGTGTCCGCTCTTTCGTTGAGCCGCTTGCTAAAGCCGGTATTGCCTGCGGTGCCGATGGTCTGATGATTGAAGTACATAATGACCCTGCACATGCACTTTCCGATGGTCCGCAGTCTCTGAACTTCGAACAGTTCGATTCTGTTATGGAACATATCAAACCATATATTTCCTTAAGCGGAAGGAGCTTAATGTAACATGGACTTTAAGAAAATCGGTTTTATTGGTCTTGGTCTTATCGGCGGTTCGATGGCTAAGACCATAAAACGCATTTATCCGGAAACAGAACTGATTGCCACATCCGGTCATCTTTCTACCATAACTGCAGCTTTTGAGGACCATACTATTTCCAATGATACGCTGCTTGCAATGAAAGATTTCTCCGACTGTGATATTATCTTTCTCTGCTGTCCGGTACAGAAAAATATTGAATACATAAAAGAATTAAAGCCCTTTTTGAAAAAGGGCTGTATTCTTTCTGATGTAGGAAGTGTCAAAGGGGATATTCATGAAAGTATTACCGCCCTTGAGTTAGAATCCTTTTTTATTGGCGGACATCCTATGGCAGGTTCTGAAAAGACCGGCTATCAGGCTGCAACCGCCTATTTATTGGAAAATGCTTATTATATTTTAACCCCGACCGCCAAAACTGATACCACAGTGCTTCATGCGTTCCGGGATTATATTGCATCCTTAGGCTCAGTTCCTATGATTATGGATGCGAAAACCCATGACCATGCAACCGCTTCTATCAGTCATCTGCCGCATATTATTGCAGCAAGTCTTGTGAATCTGATTCGTGAAACCGATGATGAAAATGAGACGATGAAGACGATTGCAGCAGGCGGATTTAAAGATATTACAAGAATTGCATCCTCTTCTCCTGTAATGTGGCAGCATATCTGTGCCTCTAACCGGGAGCAGATTTTAACACTCATTGACTGCTATACGGAAGAATTAAATACCATGCGTAGTCTGATTGCTGAAAAAAAAGAAAAGGAAATCTATGATTTCTTCTCTCATGCCAAGGATTACCGGGATTCTATCACCATTACTTCTTCCGGTCCATTGCGTAAAGTCTTTGAATGTTATTGTGATCTGATTGATGAAGCCGGTGGAATTGCAACCATTGCTACGATTCTTGCCAGCAACAATATCAGTATTAAAAATATTGGAATTATCCATAACCGTGAATTTGAAAACGGTGTACTTCGTATTGAATTATATGAAGAAGAAGCACTTAACTGTGCCATTGCACTGCTTCGCAAATATCACTATACGGTTTATGAACGATAATATTTAGATAAAATATTGACAATATTTCAGAATACATCCAGAAAGGATTTTATTATGCAGATCAAAAAAGCCCATGCCTTACATGGAGAAATAAATATTCCGGGAGACAAATCCATTTCCCATCGTGCAATTATGTTTGGTTCGCTTTCCAACGGCACAACCGAAATCACCAATTTTTTAGAGGGTGCCGACTGTCTTTCTACGATTTCCTGCTTTCAGGAAATGGGCATTGAAATTGAACGGGAAAAAAGCCGTGTCCTTGTCCATGGAAAAGGATTACACGGTCTAAAGGAGCCACAGCATATCTTAGACGCGGGGAACAGTGGAACTACTACCCGGCTGATTTCTGGTATCTTAGCCGGTAATCCATTTGTCAGCCAGTTAGATGGGGATAATTCCCTTCGCACCCGTCCCATGAAGCGTATCATGGAACCGCTTCGTCTCATGCAGGCAGATATCGAAAGTTTAAAGGATAACAACTGTGTTCCTTTAAAAATAACCGGACATGAATTACATGCCATTGATTATACTTCAAAGGTTGCATCTGCCCAGGTAAAATCCTGTATCCTTTTAGCCGGCTTATATGCAGACGGAATTACCAGCGTAACGGAACCGGTACTCTCCCGCAACCACACAGAACTAATGCTTCGCTCTTTCGGTGCTAAAGTCACCTCCGAAGGAACAACTGCATTCATTGCACCGGATCCTGTTTTAAACGGACAGAAAGTGGAAGTTCCTGGAGATATTTCTTCGGCAGCCTATTTTATTGCGGCAGCGTTACTTACTCCTGGTTCCGAAGTCTTAATCCGCAATGTTGGAGTCAATCCCACAAGAGATGGCATCTTAAAAGTTGCCAAAGCAATGGGCGGCTCCATCGAACGGCTGAATCCAAGAACCGCATCCGGTGAGCCGGTCTGCGACCTTCTGGTAAAAGGCAGTTCACTTCATGGTACCGTGGTGGAAGGGGAACTCATCCCGACTTTAATCGATGAAATCCCTGTGATTGCTGTTATGGCAGCCTTTGCAGAAGGAATCACTATTATCCGGGATGCTGCAGAACTTAAGGTAAAGGAAACCGACCGTATTCTTACGGTAACAGATAACTTAAAGTTATTAGGCTGTGATGTTACCCCAACGGATGATGGCATGATTATTCACGGCGGAAAGACCTTACACACCGCAGCCATAGATGCAGGACTTGACCACCGGATTGCTATGAGCTTTGCCATTGCTGCGTTAAATATTGATGGTGGTATCGAATTAGAGCATTCCGAAATTGCAGAGGTTTCTTACCCTGATTTCTACAAAGATTTAGAGAAATTATCTATGTAAATCATATGTCAGATTATAAATCCACTTAAAAAGCACAAAATCTGCTACAGGCAGTTTTGAAAACATCAAACCGCTTTCAGCCCTTTATTTTCAAGGGTTAAAAGCGGTTTTCATCAACACATTTTATTCTATAACTCAGTTTATCTTTTAGACATCATTGAAAATCTGATAAATATCAATTTTTAATGCATCGGTATCTGACATTCCAACAAATACACAGCCATATTTATAGGTTCCGTCCCCCTTCGGGTCACATCTGACAATCTCAAGTACCGCATCAATGACCTCTTTCGTCCAAATCTGAATCTTGGTATCATAGTAGGTTCCAACTTTCAAATTCTGGTCAGAAACAAATCCGATTCCGGAACGTGAAATATCAGTAACTACCACATGAATAAATTTTAAAGTAGTAATATCATCCTGATCCAGACGTTCCAGCTGAACAGATACATCTAAATCCAATCGTTTATGTTTTCTTCTCTCGTCCATAGTCCTCTCCTTCTATCAAGATTAAAGCTAATAAAATTATTTTATCCTATATTTCGAATTCTGACAATAAGAAATTATTTTATCAGCATAGCATCCCCAAAACTAAAGAAACGGTATTTTTCTTCTACTGCTTTCTTATAGGCAGCCAGAATATGTTCCCTGCCTGCAAGAGCAGACACCAACATCACAAGGGTAGACTGTGGCAGGTGGAAATTCGTAATCAGAGCATCTATAACTTTAAACTTATAGCCCGGATAGATAAAGATATCCGTCCATCCGCTCTTTTCCCGTAAGGTGCCATCTTCTTCTGCTGCAGACTCTAAAGTTCTTGTACTGGTGGTTCCCACGGCAATTACCCGGTGGCCATTTGCTTTGGCACGATTGATTTTATCGGCTTCCGACTGTTCGATCCGGTAGAATTCCGAATGCATATGGTGCTCTTCGATGGTATCTACTTTTACCGGACGGAAAGTGCCAAGTCCCACATGAAGGGTAACTTCTGCTATATCTATGCCCATATCACGAATCTGCTGTAATAATTCCGGTGTAAAATGAAGTCCCGCTGTTGGGGCAGCGGCAGAACCATCATACTTGGCATATACTGTCTGATAACGGTTCTTATCCTTTAACTGATGGGTAATATAAGGCGGCAATGGCATCTGACCAAGCTGGTCTAAAATTTCTTCAAAGATTCCATCATAGTGAAACTGAATCAGCCGGTTACCATCTTCTACGACCTCTAAGACTTCTCCAGTCAAAAGTCCCTCTCCAAAAGAAATCTTAACACCAGGCTTACATTTCTTTCCCGGTTTTACCAGTGTTTCCCAGATATCATTTTCTTTTCTCTTTAAAAGAAGAATCTCTATTTTGGCTTCCGTTCCCTCTTTGACTCCAAACAGTCTTGCCGGAATTACCTTGGTATTATTTAACACAAGACAGTCTCCCGGCTGCAGATAATCTACTACATCACGGAATATTTTATGTTCAATATCTCCTGTTTTCTTATCCAAGACCATGAGTCTGGAACTGGAACGATCCTCCAGAGGATCCTGCGCAATCAGTTCCTCCGGTAAATCGTAATCAAAAGCTTTTACATCCATGTTTCTTTCCTCTATTTCTAAGCTCTCAGTTCAATCTTCATTGCTTCTAATGCTTTTACAATGCGGTTCATTGCTCCGCTCAAATCTGCTTCCTCTAAGTTCTTATCCTTTGCCCGGAAGGTCAGTGAATAAGCAATAGATTTATAACCCGGTTTAATCTGGGCTCCTTCATAAATATCGAACAGTGCGTAGCTTTCTAAGTAAGCGCCGCCCTTGCTGTCGAATACTTTTTCGATATCTCCTGCAAGAATCTCTTTTGGAACAACCATACTGATATCACGGGTTGCTGCCGGGAATTTGGCAATACCTTCATATTTACGGTCAAAGGTTGTTTCATCCATAATAGATGGCATATCAATCACTGCAACGTATACTCTGTCTTTGATATTGTAATTAGCAGCTACAATCGGATGAACCTCTCCTAAGTAACCAACTACTTTACCATCATATACAATGTTTGCCTGACGGCCCGGATGCAGATAAGGTCTTCCGGACTTCGGATCATATTCAGCTTTCATCGTCATTCCAACTTTATAGAAGAATTCTTCTACCACACCCTTCATGGTAAAGAAATCACCTTCACCATACATACCAAGGGTAAACTGCATTCTCTCGTCTGGAAGTTCCGTTACCGGTACACTCTTTGGCAGATAAATGTTGCCTAATTCATAGAGACGCACATCTTTATTTCTTCTGTTGTAGTTGGTTGATAAAGATGTCAGCATTCCATTTAAGGATGTGGTACGCATAATACTGAAATCTTCTCCCAAAGGATTGGAAATTGTTACGGTCTGGCGTAATGGTGAATCTTCCGGAAGTAATAATTTATCAAATACCTTCGGGCTTTCGAAGGAGTAATTCATGCCCTGTGAAAAACCGCAGAACTCTGCAATTTCTCTTGCAATTGCTTCGATTCTTAATTTATAGGATAACATTCCGGTAGTAGCTTCTCCGCTTGGCAGGGTTGTTGGAATGTTTGCATAACCAAAGAATCTTGCTACCTCTTCTGCAAGGTCTGCATCACACTCTAAGTCCTGTCTCCAGGATGGAACTAATACTTCATTGGTTTCTTTATCATAACCTAATTCCAGACGTTTAAAATAGGAAAGCATTTCTTCCGGCTTAATATTGGTTCCTAATAATTTATTATATTTCTCCGGTTCAAAAGGAATCCGTCTGCCCTCTTTCTTATTCTCGTAAATATCAATGGCTCCGCCAACTACTTCACCAGCGCCTAATTCTTCGATTAACTGGCAGGCTCTGTTCATAGCTTCCATAGCAAGGTTCGGATCCAGACCTTTTTCAAATTTGGAAGACGCATCGGTACGAAGCCCGATTTTCTTACCGGAAAGGCGGATATTGGTTCCATCGAAGCATGCAGCTTCAAAAAGCATGGTTTTTACATTGTCTGTAATCATGGAATTCTCGCCACCCATAATACCTGCAATACCGATTGCTTTCCTGCCATCACAAATCATCAGAACGTTTTCATCCAAAGAACGCTCCTGACCATCCAAAGTTGTAAATAATTCGCCTTTTCCGGCACGTCTTACAACAATCTCTTTTCCCTCGATGGTATCCCAGTCATATGCATGCATCGGCTGTCCGTATTCTTCCATAACATAGTTGGTAATGTCCACAATGTTATTGATTGGACGGATTCCCTGGGCTGCAAGTCTGCGCTGCATCCACTTTGGTGATGGAGCAATCTTAATATTCTTTACCACACGGGCGGTATAACGAGGACATAATTCTTTGTCTACTACATTTACTTTAATATAGTCATTGACATCCTCATCATTTCCGGTCTCAGTTACAACCGGCGGTACAAATTCTTTCTTAAAGGTTGCTGCTGCTTCTCTGGCAATTCCAAGGATTGAGAAACAGTCTACACGGTTGTTTGTAATCTCATATTCCACAATAGTATCGTCAAGGCCTAATGCTTTAATTGCATCATCACCCGGTTTTACCTCATCCTCTGCGAAGATGTAGATACCATATTCCGGAGCTTCCGGATACATATCACGGGTAGAACCAAGTTCTTCAATGGAGCACATCATTCCATTGGACTCAATTCCTCTTAATTTCCCTTTTTTTATTTTGATGCCGCCTTCTGTCATCTTTCCATCATGTCCACCGGCAACACGTCCGCCATCTAATACAACCGGAACTTTATCTCCTTCTTTTACATTCGGAGCACCGGTTACAATCTGTACGTCCTCACCTGTTCCCACATCTACCTGACAGATAATTAATTTATCAGCATCCGGATGCGGCTCGATTTTCTTAATCTGTCCAACGACGATTTTCTCTAAATCGGCATCCATTTTCTTGTAAAATTCTACTTTTGAACCGGACAGAATCATTGCATCGGTATATTCCTGTGCATCTACATTAAGTCCCGGAACCAAAGCTTCTATCCATTTTAATGATGTATTCATATTGTTTCTCCTTCTATCAACTCTCTACTGTGTTCTTTTCTTTCCGACTACAGGAAACATGTCCCTTCAACTTCCCTGTTCATTAAAACTGTCTTAAGAAACGGTCATCGTTCTCATACAAGAGACGCATATCATCAATTTCATATTTCAATAAAGCAATACGCTCAAGACCAACTCCGAATGCAAATCCTGAATATTCTTCCGGATCAATACCGCTCATACGAAGCACCTTCGGATGAACCATTCCACAGCCTAAGATTTCAATCCAGCCTTCGCCCTTACAGAAACGGCATCCTTTACCGCCACATTTAAAGCAGGTGACATCCATCTCTGCACTTGGCTCTGTAAACGGGAAGTGATGCGGACGGAATTTTACTTTGGTTTCCGGTCCGAACAGACGGGCTGCAAACTCCTGCAGCGTTCCCTTTAAATCTGCAAATGTAATATTCTTATCGATTACCATTCCCTCAATCTGGTGGAAAGATGGTGAATGGGTTGCATCTACTTCATCTGCACGGAATACTCTTCCCGGTGCAATCATACGGATTGGAAGCTTGCCTTTTTCCATGACACGGACCTGTACCGGTGAAGTCTGGGTACGAAGCACGATTTTATCATTAATATAGAACGTATCCTGCTCGTCTTTTGCAGGATGATTTGCAGGAATATTTAACGCTTCAAAGTTATAATAATCATATTCTACTTCCGGTCCTTCCACTACTTCATAGCCCATACCGGTAAAGATACGCTCTACTTCTTCCAATGCAATGGTATTCGGATGACGATGGCCGACACGGTTCTTTTTAGCCGGAAGTGTAACATCAATTACTTCATGTTTTAATTTCAGTTCCATCTGGGCAGCTTCTAATTTCTGCTTTGTCTCATCTAATTTCTTTTCAATAGCTTCCCTGGTCTCGTTTACCAGCTGTCCTACCAGAGGTCTGTCCTCCGGTGCAACATCCTTCATTCCTTTTAATACTGCGGTGAGTTCACCTTTCTTTCCGAGAAATGCAACTCTGACATCATTCAGTTTGCCAAGTTCGCCGGATGATTCAATCTGATGAATTGCCTCTTCCCTGATTTTCTGCAGCTTTTCTTTCATAATAATATCTCCTTCTATCATTTTATTTCATTCATAAATAAACTACGAGAAATACGCTTTGCGAATTTTTCACGTAAAAAACGCGAAGCATTTTCTTCCCATAGGGACGAAATTACTCCGCGGTACCACCCTGATTTCTAAATCATTAGACACTTATAAATACTTAACGCGTATCACGTCACAGACTACTAACATTCACCTGTGCAGCTTCCGTGCGAAATTCAATTACTGCCTTACCTTAAGGAAACTTTCAGCCGATGATTTCCTCTCTCTTTAAAAAGTACAATAACCTACTGAACACTTTCATTGCCTTTTACTTTTTCACTAAATGTTATAATACCACAGGGTTTCTAAAACTTCAAGTTATTTTTTATCCCGTTTCCGCTCCTTCTTCTGCTGTATGAATCCTGCAATATATTCGTCGAATACCACATTGAATTCCGCACATAACATCAGGATATACATGCAAAAATACATCCACAACATAATTAATACCAATGTAGTCAGGCTTCCATACATGGAAAATCCATTAAAATAATTCACATAGATAGATAATCCGGCAGAAAACACACACCAGGCAATGGCACAAAGTACTGCACCCGGAAGCTGGGAACGAAAGGTTGCCTTACGGTTTGGTATCAATGTAAAAATCACTACAAAGAGAATGACTAACACCAGTATCATAATAAGGCTTCCACGTTCAAATATGAGGCTTACAATATGTGTCATTATCGGAATATGCTTCACCAGAAGATGTTCTAATGATTTGCCAAATACCAGTAATACCAGCGAGATTACAATAGCAATGACAAATACAACGGTATAAATAATCGCCCAGAAACGGAGAACAAACCAGTTTCTGGTCTCCACAATATCATTTACCACATTCAACCCATTTGCCATATACTGCACACCCTTGGCTGCCGACCACACTGCTGCAATGGCTGCAATCGATACGATTCCAAAGGATTTGGTATAGACTTCATTGATAATATTTACCAGAAACGGCGCAATATATTCAGGCATTGTTTCATTTACAATCTGTAAAATCATCCCTTCCGTTACCGGCGTGTACTGCAAAAGGGAACTGAACACCATAAGAAACGGGATACTGGATAAGAGGATAAAAAATGCTGCCTGTGCTGCAAATGCATTGATATTATCCCGTTTACATTTATCTAAAAATGATTTTACATTTCCAATCAGTTTCCAGAGCAAACTTATGCACCCCCTTCTTCCTTCGTCGTATTTTGTGGCTGATATAACTCAGTCAATTCTGTATCCTGATAAAAATAATTTAATATCCTTTTATAATCAAAGCCCTGCCCGCAAAGCTTTTGTGCCCCATTCTGGCTCATGCCAATGCCATGACCGTAACCACCGCCAAAGACTGCATAAGTTCCATCCCCTTTTTCCTGTATACTGATATAAGCACTGGGCAGAATACTCATTTCCACACTGCTTCCATCCAAAAGGTTAATATTCGTAATACCACAGCCCAAAATTGCACGCATATTATATTCAGACTGTACGCTGACTGCACCATTCTGGAAATCAAGTTCCAGTTCTAAAATAACACCACTCTGATTGCGTTTTGCCACATTTATTGCCTGCAATGGCCCAAAGTTGCTGCAACTGTCTGTTGTTTCCGTCTTAGATGCATCTTTATAATAACAAATTGCCTCTGGCTGGTGCTCTTTTCTATCTGCTATCGTATGAAGCAATGTCTCATCTTTTCCCTGGAAATCAAGCACAGTATTCCAACGGAAATATTTCAAATCCGATTCATAGCAGGCACTGTCTACGTTACTGATATAATCCAAGAAGCTTTTTTCATCCGATAAATCAATAGGATTTTCTTCACTGCGCACCCAGACGCCCTGCAAATATCCATAAGCATCTTTATCAAGATTCCAGGCTTCGTAATCTCCGGTATGGCCATAGGATGTGGAATAATAATAAGTCTCTATAATATCACCTTTATAAGAAAGTACCTGACCTTTCGTCTCATCTACCGCAGCTACCGTTTCCGGTGTCTGATTCTGCTTATTATACACCTGAAAATTCACACTGTCATCTACATGTGCTCCATAAGCTTCATATTTATTGTGCATCATCTGGATATAAGCATAGCTTCTGGCACAGACAGCCTGTGCTTTTAAGGCTTCCATTCCATAAGAAGATGGAACCTCACTTGGGATAACGCCCTTTACATAGGATTCTAAATCCACTACATTTACCACGGTATATCCTTCCGGATACATACGAAGCTCCATGCTGCCTGCATAAGCCGGAGATATGCGATTGCCCTGATTGTCAGTAAAATAGAATGGTGATGTGCCATCCTCTGCGACTAATGAAACAGACGATGTTGCAAGTATATTGGCATAATTGGACGCCGTAATCACGCTGCCTGCTTCTAATACAGTTTCTGTTTCTCCATAATAAAGATGCACCGGCACATCCGATACTAAGGATACGTCAGAGCGGAACATATTATCATTGTCTAATAACAAAACACGGATGTTTTCTATTTTAGCAGGCTCTGTCAAAAGAATGGCACAGATCTGTTTTTCTGCCACTACAAATGTAATTTCCATGTTTTCCAGCATCAGCGCATCCATGGAGACTTCCCGGATTCCATCATAAGTTGCATATATTTTCATGGCTTCATCTATCGCAACTTGTCCATATCCCTTAATCTCCATTGCAGTATCTGTTTTTGATATCAGCTTTCCGGTAATGGTATCTTCCTTCCGGCTGATTTTATGTATCTCTTTTTCACTGAAAAAAATGTCTGCTACGACATTTGATAATTCTTCATCGGTATCAACCGGCAGCTGGTATTCTGTTCCCTGATAAAGAAATGTAAGATTTCCTTCTATATTTGAAATGAGATAGGCATTTTTCAATGCCACATCTTCTTTATCCTTTGCGGCGACCCCGATTACTTTATCCTCCAACAGATAAACACCATAACTGTGAAGCTTTTGATACCACTTTGGATTGGATATAATGGCATAAGTGCCATCCTGTGTGGTAAGCTGTTTTTTTTCTTTTTTCAATACAAGAATGTCCTTTTTTAAGACAGACGTATCGGTATCAAGATAACTTAAAATTTCATCATATATAGCAAACCAGGCTGCCCGGTCAATGTTTTTTTTCGAATCATCCAAAGGTATATATTCTTTTAAATGAAGCAATTCCAGAATGCCACTTACATCATCATAGGTAAGTGTTCCCTGTTGCGGCAGTTTCTCAGCCCATTCGTCCTTGGAATAATAAGTAAACTGCAGCAAGGAGGGAATCTCATTCCGATAAACACATTGTTCGGAATATCCATTTTTCTCCCCTTTTGTATCCGTTATCAGAACCACTAGTATAAGAACCAGAAGTACTCCACAAAACAGCAACAGATAATTACTTTTTTTACTTTTCACTTTTCGCATAATAACTCCTTTATTGCCTGTTGCAGAAAAGAAGCTGCTTTTCAGCAGCTTCTTTTTTCTCTTTTGTATTTTCGGTTCTTTTGTAAACATGCTTCTTTGGTATACTATATGTTTATCTTCCGTACCTTATGATTCTTTTGTACACAAAGATTCTTTCGTCTATTCATACCTTATCTTTAGCAAATATACCCAAAATGCCGTTTCCTGTATTTTGACTCCTAGCAAAGCTAGGTGGGTAACCTCAACCAATACTCTGCCTTCCACTGCAAACGGAGGCCTGACATCCTATTGGAAATATTGGAATCCCGTTTAAAGTAAATGTAGGTTCAAAATAACAGGCGTGTCGAACATCCCAGGCATAAAACTATTTGCTTTTTGTAATTGTTATTATACTCTAATATGTGTTGTTTTTCAATGTAAAATTCCTGTCAAATTGTGGAACAATTTATGATTGCAGATCTTTCGGTGAAAAGGATGCCGGAAAAAGCTCTTCTAATTTCATAACTTTGATACCGCCAGCTCCATCTTCCATAATTACCTCAAACGTGCTTCCATCTACAAACTCTGTCAATACCTGCCGACAGACACCACAAGGTGTAAGAAGTTCTTCCCTGTCTCCCACTACAGCAATTGCCAGAAAATCTTTTTTCCCTTCCGATACTGCTTTAAAAACTGCTGTCCGCTCCGCACAGTTTGTCGGCGTAAAGGCTGCATTTTCGATATTACATCCGGTATAGATACTGCCATCCTTACAATAAAGGGCTGCACCTACATGAAAATTGGAATACGGTGCATAGGAATATTTTTTGGCTTCTTTTGCCGCTTCTAATAATTGTCTTTTGTCCGTCTCCATGACACTCACCTTTTCTAAATTATTTCTGTTTTACAATTTTTTTTCATTATCTTATCATTCTTCATTGCTCTTAATATCTGCTATCCCAGAATATCAACGGCAGAACTTGTGCCAAGCCGTGAACAGCCTGCCTTAATATAATTTTCCATATCTTCTTTGGTACGGATTCCTCCGGCCGCCTTAATCTTAACCTCTGCTCCAATGTGTTCTTTCATTAATAATACATCTTCCATGGTAGCACCTGCCGTTCCAAATCCGGTAGATGTCTTGATAAAATCTGCTCCGGCATTGGTTACCGCATGGCACATGGCAATCTTTTCTTCTTTTGTAAGATAACAGGTTTCGATAATAACCTTTAAGATCCTACCTCCTGTTGCCTCTTTTAAAAGACGGATTTCCTCTTCTACTTTATGATATGCCCCATTCTTTACATCGCAGATATTAATTACCATATCAATTTCGTCTGCGCCGTCTTCCAATGCTTTCTTTGTCTCTGCCAGCTTTCCTTCAGTGTTCGCATATCCTAACGGAAATCCTACTACGGTACAGATTTTGATTTTATCGCCGTAAGTTTCTTTTACCCGGCTGATGTAACAACTTGGGATACAAACCGATGCGGTATGGTATTTTATTGCTTCTTCACATAATTTTTCTATGTCCTTCCATGTGGTAAAGGCTTTTAACGCAGTATGATCCACATAACGATATAATTCTTCTTTTTCCATTTTGTACCTCCGGTATTTTTTTTAATTGTAATATATATTCTGTAATTTATCCAGCAAAAAACGTTTTATCAGAGAACATTTTTACATTAGTACTATCTTCCTATAATTCTAAATTTTTTAGAAAACAATTTTAAACTTTCTTTAAAATTTACGCTTTTTTCTTGTTTTCTACAACCGAAATATGATAACATATTAAAATAATTAAAAGAGGAGGAACAATATGACAGGACGTTTTTATGAAATCACACCGGAAATAATGGAACTTGCGAATAAATGCTCCGCATCATCCATCATTCCTTCTGAATTATATACGAAATATAATGTTAACCGTGGTCTTCGTGATTTAAATGGAAAGGGTGTTCTGGTAGGACTTACACACATTTCTGATGTATGCTCTACCAAGCTGGTAAATGGAGAATACATTCCAGCTGAGGGTGAACTTTATTACCGTGGCTATAATGTAAAAGATTTAGTAAAAGGAATTGCACCGGACAGCCATTTTGGATTTGAGGAATGTGCTTATCTTCTGATGTTTGGTGAGCTTCCAACCAAAGAACAGTTGAAAAACTTCTGTGGACTGCTTTCCGAATACCGTACACTTCCAACCAGCTTTGTGCGTGATATTATTATGAAAGCTCCAAGCAAAGATATGATGAATACACTGGCAAGAAGTGTGCTTACACTTTATTCCTATGATGACCGTGCCAATGATATTTCACTTCCAAATGTATTGAGACAGTGTTTACAGCTTATCAGCTTATTTCCACTGCTTTCTGTATATGGTTATCAGGCTTACCGCCATTATCATGATGGTGCCAGTCTTTATATTCATACCCCACAGCCGGAATTATCTACTGCAGAAACAATTCTTCATATTCTGCGGCCAGACAGTAAATATACCCCATTAGAGGCAAAACTTTTAGATATTGCATTAATCTTACATATGGAGCATGGTGGTGGAAATAACTCTACCTTTACTACCCATCTGGTATCTTCTTCCGGAACCGATACTTATTCTGTTATTGCTGCATCCCTTGGTTCCCTGAAGGGTCCGAAACATGGTGGTGCCAATATCAAAGTGGTTCAGATGTTTGAAGATATGAAACGCACTGTAAAAAACTGGACAGATGAAGACGAAGTAGGTAAATATCTTACCGCACTTCTTCATAAAGAAGCTTTTGACCATGCCGGTCTTATCTATGGAATGGGTCATGCAGTATATTCTCTTTCCGACCCAAGAGCAGTCATCTTCCGCGGTTTTGTAGAAAAACTTTCCCAGGAAAAGGGCTATGAGAAAGAGTTTGCACTCTACTCTTTAGTAGAACGTCTTGCACCGGAAATCATCGCCAAAGAGCGTAAAATCTATAAAGGCGTAAGTCCGAACGTAGACTTCTTCAGCGGATTTGTTTATCATATGCTTGACCTTCCATTAGAGCTTTATACACCGATTTTTGCAATTGCAAGAATTGCCGGCTGGAGTGCCCACCGCTTAGAAGAGCTTTCCCAGAATGGAAAAATTATGCGTCCTGCATATCGTAACATCGGTAAACGCAAAGAATATGTTCCGATTGACAAACGTTAAACCGCATGATTCTGCCGCCTGCAGCTTCTTATGGAATGCTTAGACACAAAAAACTGTAGTTCTTATCTGGTATCTTTTCCAGATATAAACTACAGTTTTTTATAAATTATTCTAAATAAATATTTTTTATAAATACTTCTCTCTGGCATTCTTTAATGTACTGACCAAAAAAAGACAGGATAGCACCAGCAGCAGCAGGATTCCTGATTTAATAATAATCGGCAGTTTAAAGATGGTCTCACCCAATGCCGTCACAATGCCATATACTAATGCCAGTGCTCCGCAAAGAAGCATTTTCGGTGTTACTTCTTCTCTTATCTTCTCCGGATGTTTACATTTTTTTAATTCCTCCGGCGTTGCCAAAAGGCTGCTTGTCTTTCCGGTACTTTTCATCCATATGCCATTCATAAGAACATAGACACCTACCAGTGCTACCACAACATCTACTACTAAATTCCAGTTTACTTTCATAATATGTAACCTCTTTTACTCTTTTTTCCTGATTCTGATTTATCTTACCACACTTTACATTGCTATGTGAACATATTTATCATATAACCTTCTATTTTTATTTGTTTTTTATGCAAAACCACGAATTTTATCGAAAAAGCCATTGAAACTTTTGGTCAACTATTGTAGTATATTAATATGTTCTAATTATTCTAGTTGTATTTGGAGGGATTATATATGAAATTAGACGAAGCCAAAATCCTGATTGGAGATGACTCCATTCTGGCGAGAAAACAGTTGAAAGACATTATTGCGCAGTATGGTGGTACAACTTTTGTTGAGGCAGCAAACGGTCAGGAAGTAATTGACAAATTCAAATCCGATAAACCTGATATCGTTTTTCTTGATATTGTTATGCCTGTAAAAGATGGTATTGCCGCTGTAAAAGAAATTAGAGAATCTGACCCGAAAGCGGTTATTATTATCGTATCTTCTGTTGGTACACAGGCTCAGTTAAAGAATGCAATTGAAGCCGGTGCAAAGGACTTTATCCAGAAACCGTTGAATGTTGAACAGATTGAGCGGGTACTGAAGAATTATTTTGAAGGGAGATAATTATGTATACACAGTTTTTTGGTAATTTTCTTTTAAGCAAAAGTGCTGTTCCTGCGGATAAACTGGTAGATGCATTAGAGAGGCAGTCCTCTTCCTATCTGAAATTAGGTACTCTGGCAATTCATGCCGGATTATTAAATGCTTCCCAGGTTGACGCTATTGTATGCCGTCAGACCCATGAAGACAAGAAATTTGGTGAAATTGCAATCGAAGGCGGATATCTTACAAAGGAACAGGTTGACAAATTACTCTCCTCGCAGAAACCAGACTACCTGCTTTTAGGTCAGATTTTGATTGAAGACGGACTGCTTACCAACAGTCAGTTTGAGGAATTACTTGCAGAATATCAGGCAAGTAATGAAATTGATGATTTAAATGTTGCTAACGAACAGAATGATATGGTTGAAAAGCTGATTCATAAATTCTTCCATTTTGATAATTCTGATATGTCAGGAAAGATTGTTGCATACCTTAATCTTCTCTTTAATGATATCGTTCGTTTCATCGGAAAGGATTTTACACCATTAAATCCACTGATGAAATCCGAGTATATGACCAACTATTGTGTTACCCAGAAAGATGAAGGTTTACTTTCTTTCAATTCTGGTGTAGACATGAGTAAATCTGTTGCAATTGCTTTTGCATCCCGTTATGCCAAAGAAGAATTCCATGAATTCGATGAGTATGTAAAAGCTTCTATCGAAGATTTCTTAAATCTTCACAACGGATTATTTAATGTAAATATGTCTAATGAATTTTCCCTGGAATTAAACTTATGTCCTCCGGAAGTTCATGAGGAAGAAACACTTACAAATGCCACTAAGATTTATGTATTTCCAATTATTTTCCCATTTGGAACCATTCACTTCCTGATGGAAATCTAATCTTAAACCTTTACATTTTATTTACATAAACGAAACCCTGTCAGATTTCTCTGACAGGGTTTTGTTACCTTGTATCCATAAGAAACTGCCGGTAGCAGATTCTCTATGTTTTACATAAGCATTTAGATATTTAAAAATGCTTTTACCGTCTTAGGCATATCTTCTACATCGCATTCTGTCTTATGAAGTACTTCTGCACTACGGATGTCTTCAATTGCCTGTGGAACTGTTACATTTGCAATCTTGCTTAACTCATCTACCAGTTCAAAATCAGTCATGGAATCATATTTTTCTTTATCAATGGCATCCATTACGCTTCTGGTAAACTTGAACGGGCTTGCTGTTGATGCAATAACAGTCTTGGTATTATCACCGGTCTCTTTTACATATTTGTGGTATACACCGGTTGCTACAGCAGTATGTGTATCAATCACATAGCCGGTCTTCTCATAGAGGTCACGGATTACTTCTGCTGTTTCTTCCTCTGTGGTGTAATTGCCATAGAAGTCAGCAAGCTGGGCACGCATCTCATCGGTAATCATATATCTGCCCTCTTCTGTTAATGCACGCATGAATTCAGCATTTTTCTCTGCATCATTTCCGGCAATACGATAAATCAGACGCTCTAAGTTGCTGGAAATCAGTATATCCATGGATGGAGAAGAAGTTAGTACAAATTCACGGTTTCTGTCATAGGTTCCGGTTGAGAAGAAGTCAAATAATACTTTGTTCTCATTGGAAGCACAGATTAATTTTGCAATCGGAAGTCCTAAGTTCTTTGCATAGAAAGCTGCTAAGATATTTCCGAAGTTACCGGTTGGAACTACAACATTAATCTTTTCATCTTTTGCAATTGCACCATTTTCATATAATTTTGCATATGCATATACATAATAAACAATCTGAGGAACAAGACGTCCGATATTAATGGAGTTAGCAGAGGAAAACTGATATCCGGCTTTGTCCATTAATTCTGCCAGTTCTTTATCAGAAAACATTTTCTTAACGCCGGTCTGTGCCTGGTCAAAGTTACCATGAATACCAACTACATGTGTATTTGCCCCTTTCTGGGTAACCATCTGCTTCTTTTGAATCGGGCTGACACCATTCTTTGGATAGAATACAATAATCTTAGTACCAGGAACGTCTGCAAAGCCTGCTAAAGCAGCTTTTCCGGTATCACCGGAAGTTGCTGTTAAAATAACAATTTCATTCTTTACATGGTTTTTCTTTGCAGCAGTTGTCATAAGGTAAGGCAGAATGGATAATGCCATATCCTTAAATGCTATCGTAGCTCCATGAAAAAGCTCCAGATAATATGCACCGTCTGCATCTACTAACGGAGCAATCTCTTCTGTATCAAATTTAGAATCATACGCACTATTGATACAATGCTTTAACTCTTCTTCTGTAAAGTCTGTTAAGAAAAGTTTCATTACCTCATAAGCAGTCTCCTGATAGCTCATTTTTGCCAGGGTATCCATATCAACGTCAAGTTTTGGTAATGAATCCGGCACAAATAAACCACCGTCTCCTGCAAGACCCTTTAAAATTGCCTGTGAAGCTGTTGCCTTTTCATCTGAGTTTCTTGTACTTGTGTAAATCAAATCCATTTTTTGTCCCTCTTTTGCTCTCTGCATAAAATTTGTTCTGTCTTTCATTATATAAGAACCTGCAGTTTACTGTCAATAACTTATCCCAGAATAATTCCATGTATTCCCACTATCTATGGATTCAAAAAGAATTCCATCGTTTTCACCCATAGCAGATATTACTTTTATTATAAGTTTTCCATCTTTCTGCTGTGGCATCTTGCAATAATCATAGTCTGATATGGAAAATCCATACTCTGCTGCCGTGTCCGGAAGTTCTGTCACTTCATCCATGGAAAGTTCAATCATGGAAAATGTTTTCCCGCCATCCTGTGTCAGATAAAGTGTGGAATAATCACCTGACGCTCCAGCCAATCCGATAACGCCCAGATTTTCATTATAGAATTCTATTCCTTCTGCCACACCAATATTTCCATCAAACGGATCTGCATTTTGCTGATTCCAGCTCTGCCCGCCATCCTTTGTCATTTCAAGCTCATAAAAACGGCTGCCGGCAGCTGCATCCGCCACCAACAGACGATAACCGGTATTGTCATCTAAAAAAAAGTACACGCTTCCATCTTCCCTGTTTTCTGTCCACGGAGTGCCATCTCCGCTCTCTTCCTCATCATTGCCATCATTGCCGGCTACGGCATTGGTGTCTGCATTCCCATTGTTATCCGTTGTGTCATTTCCAGCACCGTTTTTTGCTTCATCAATCTGCTCCTGCCGGTTTTGCTGGGCTAACACTGCAGCACTGGTATATTTTGGATTTATGATATAAGTTATAATTTCACCTGTATTTTCTTCGCCACCAGTAGAAAATGTAACTGCAAAACCTGTAACTTCTCCGCCATATTCCAACTGGCTTAAAATTGAATTTTCATTTGTATCTGCATTTCCATCTATATCTTCATTTTCATCTATATCTGCATTTTCTGCATTTATCACCTGTAGGCTATCTGCACTGGAAAAGGCTCTTTTCCCAGAATAACTTATTCCAAAGGTATGGCTCTTTGTTTCTTCTGCCCAGCTATCTACCCGTTCTTTCACCTTTATATTTCCCAATAGTTCAAAAAGCGGTGTCAGGCACATATCTTCTTCATAATCTGTCTTGGCATAATTATTGATGTAAACTGTCATTTTGCTGCTTTTCTTCCGGTTATAGTCCACAAGATAGGTTCTGGTTTCTCCATTCTCATCCTCACCATAGAAAAACGTATCTATTGCAGCAATCTCTCCGGTAGCATAGAAAGTCACATTAAAATGGTTCACCAGATAAATTTTCTTAGGAAGCCCGATTTCATTATCCAGATCCTCCAATATCCCTGCCACACTGTCATCAAAGAAATTATCATGCTTTAATGTTATCTTTACTTCATCACTTTTTTGAAACCGTTCGGATGTCTTGAAAAAATATAACCCTCCAAGGCATACCAGTAACAGAATCATCCCTGCTTTTAGCCAGTTTTTTAATTGATATTTCTTTCTTGTATTTTCCTGCTTCAACGAATTGCTCCTTTCCACCTGCAATCATATCACTATTCCAATAACGCCGCCAAATATTTCTGATATTTCCACGCTTTTTTATATCCTTGCAATTTCCAATATATATTGGCATCATAGCATATTTTTCATTTCAAAAGTTTGATATTTTCTTAAGATATTTTCCTGTTTTCATGCTTTCCTAAAAATGTTATACTCAAAGTGATGCTTACCGTAAGAACTCGCCACCGGCAGCTTCTTACAGATGATTTATAACTAAGGATTTTAGAATGTGAGGATTTACCATGCTTTCCGGTGCTTTTTCAGCCAAAACAAAAGACGGAACCATCTACTACCGTTCCAGCCTTACCTATAAAAGAAAACATATTAGTCTTGGAAGCTTTCCAACGGAAGAAGAAGCCCATCTTGCCTATAAAGAGGGGACTTCTCTACTTTCTGAGTCTGAAATCACACTGGAAAATTATACCGCATATATTAAACTTTTAGATTTTACCAAAGCCATTACACTTTTAAATTTCCGTGACAACGGCGTCTATATCAGGAATCCGATTTATCTGAAGCAGAATTATTTTCTCTATTTTCTCGCACCACAGACGGAATATAAATTTGATATTGATGATTTATTCTTTTATTCCAGCCACAAGATTATGCAGCGTGGTGGCCGGCTTTTTGTAAATGAATACGGCATGCAGACCGGGATTCTCTCCCGCTATGGAGTCCGTAATCATGCGGTACTGGATGTAGATTACACTTTCGCCAATGGTAACCCCTTCGATTACAGCTACGCCAATATTATTGTCATTAACCGCTACCGTGGAGTTGCCCAAACAGAACACAACGGACTCCTCCGTTATCAGGCTTTTATCCATATCAATGGCAATTATTCCATTGGCACTTATTCTTCCGAAGAAAAAGCTGCCATTGCCTACAACAAAGCTGTTGATCTGGCAAAGGCAGCCGGTATTCATAAGAATTTTGAAGAAAACTATATTACAGAGTTATCCGCTAGAGAATATGCAGAAATTTATACTAATCTTAAAATCTCTCCAAAATATATCAATTATCTTTCTAAACTTTCTGCTATTTCTGATTGATGTAATTTACCAGTCCCTCGCAATCGATAATCTTCTGCATAAATGGCGGGAATGCCTGACCCTGGAAACTCTTTCCAGTGGTCTTGTCGGTAATGACACCAGTATCAAAATTTACCTCTACCTCATCTCCTGCTTTGATTTCCAAAGCTGCTTCCTTACATTCAATAATCGGAAGTCCGATATTGATTGCATTACGATAGAAAATACGTGCAAAAGTTTCTGCTATGACGCAGCTTACACCAGCGGCTTTAATTGCAATTGGTGCATGCTCTCTGGATGAACCGCATCCAAAGTTCTTCTCCGCTACAATAATATCTCCTGCAGATACTTTATTTACGAATTCCTTATCAATATCTTCCATACAATGTAAGGCAAGTTCCTTAGGGTCGGAAGAATTCAGATATCTTGCCGGTATAATAACATCTGTGTCTACGTTGTCACCGAATTTAAATACTTTTCCTTCTGCTGCTTTCATGTTCTAATCCTCCTATACTTCTTCCGGGCTGGAAATCTTTCCTGTAATTGCACTTGCTGCTGCAACTGCCGGGCTTGCCAGATAAATTTCCGAATCCACATGTCCCATACGTCCCACAAAGTTACGGTTGGTTGTAGATACGCATCTTTCATTCTCAGCAAGGATTCCCATATAGCCACCAAGGCAAGGTCCGCAGGTCGGTGTGCTGACAATAGCACCTGCTTCAATAAAGGTTCTGATATATCCGGCTTCCATGGCATCCAGATAAATCTGCTGGGTTGCAGGAATTACGATGACACGTAAACCTTTCTTTACTTTCTTTCCTTTCAGGATAGAAGCTGCAATCTTAAGGTCATCTAATCTTCCATTCGTACAGGAACCGATTACTACCTGATCAATAGTAATGTCGCCTACTTCATCAATGGTCTTTGTATTTTCCGGAAGATGTGGAAATGCTACGGTTGGGCGAAGTGTACTAAGGTCAATGGTATACTCCTCATCATATACAGCATCCTCATCTGCTTCATATACTTTATAAGGGCGCTTGGAATGCTCTTTCATATATGCTTCTGCTTTCTCGTCTACCGGGAAGATTCCGTTCTTTCCGCCGGCTTCAATTGCCATATTTGCAATGGTAAAACGGTCATCCATGGAAAGATACCGGATACCATCACCTACGAATTCCATAGACTTATATAATGCTCCATCCACACCAATCATTCCGATGATATGTAAAATAACATCTTTACCGCTAATCCATGGTGCTGGTTTTCCTGTGATAATGAATTTAATCGCGGATGGTACTTTAAACCATGCTTTTCCGGTTGCCATTCCTGCCGCCATATCAGTACTTCCAACACCGGTGGAAAATGCTCCCAATGCTCCATATGTACAGGTATGTGAATCTGCTCCGATAATAACATCTCCTGCAACAGTCAGTCCTTTTTCCGGAAGAAGTGCATGTTCGATACCCATTTCTCCTACATCAAAGTAGTTGGTGATTTCGTTTTTGCATGCAAACTCTCTGACACATTTACAATGCTGTGCAGATTTGATGTCTTTATTTGGTACAAAGTGGTCCATAACCAGTGCGATTTTATCCTTATGGAACACTCCGTCTACTTTCATTTTCTCTATCTCATGGATAGCCACCGGTGAAGTAATGTCATTTCCCAATACCAAGTCTAAATCTGCTTCAATCAACTGGCCAGCCTGAACAGAATCAAGTCCCGCATGTGCCGCAAGAATCTTCTGTGTCATTGTCATTCCCATTTGAAATTCCTCCTGAAATTAAATCATTTTTTCTATACTGTTGCTATTATAGCACAGCTAGTGGTATAATGGAAATACATATTAAACATATTTATTATGATTTTTAGTTATAAACACGGAGGGATCTATAAATGTTGCAGAGTTTATCCAGTTACCGTATTTTCTATACCGTAGCAAAAACACAGAATATATCAAAGGCAGCCAAAGAGCTTTATATCAGCCAGCCTGCCATCAGTAAATCCATACAGAAACTAGAGGAAAGCCTGGGCTGCGAACTATTCCGCCGAAGTTCCCGCGGCGTATTGCTGACCGAAGAAGGCGAACTTCTTTTTACTCATGTCAGTTCCGCTTTCGAAACCCTGACTTTAGGGGAAGATAAATTAAAGAACTCCTTAGAGCTTGGTGTTGGCCACTTAAAAATCGGTGTCAGTTCCACACTCTGCAAATACATGCTTCTGCCTTATTTAAAGGATTTCACAAAACGCTATCCGCATATTAATATTTCTATCGTATGCCAGTCTACCAACGAATCCTTACAGATGTTAGAAGAAAACAAAATTGATATCGGTCTGATTGCAAGGCCGGAAAACCAGAAAACTTTAAATTTCAGCAATGTGGCTGAAATTGAAGATATTTTTGTTGCAACGGAAGCTTACTTAAACGTATTGAATGCAAGGGGCATTTCTTCCGATGAAATCTTACAGAATTCTACGCTGATGCTTCTCGATAAGCATAACATGACCCGTCAGTATATTGATGATTATTTACAGGAAAATAAAATTGAGACCAGAGATTTAATCGAAGTCTCTACGATGGACCTCTTAATTGACTTTGCAAAAACCAACCTGGGTGTTGCCTGCGTCATCCGCCAATTTGTCCAGAACGAACTTGCAAATAAAGAGTTATTAGAGATTCCACTTGGTTTTCCAATTCACAAGCGTGAAATTGGCTTCGCTTATAAAAACACCCTAAAGCCTTCGAAATCCTTGGAATTATTTATTGATTTCTACCAGAATTTTCATCCGGGCGAATAAGATGCCTCACTGCCAGCTTCTTACAAATGCCTGACAGATATGAGAAACATACTTTAAGAGTTTCTCACGGAGCGTTTTTACTTTACAGGAAAGCAATTTCCTGTAACTACGAGAAACACGCTTTGCGAGTTTCTCGAGTTATCGCGGTGCTCGCCAAATCCGCATGCAAGCATGCGATTTTTCTCGCTACTCGCGTAAAAAAAGGGTTATAGGACAAAACGTGTTGATGGCTAATCCCATTCTGTAAAAGATTTA
>NZ_QTWM01000006.1:0-170767 GCF_003461125.1 Roseburia sp. AF22-2LB | reverse complement strand
TACCGACCTCCAATCGTTAGATTTTTTGGTCTAACTTTTAGGGGTCGGTACATTTTCCTACGTCCCTTTTTTACTTTATAGGAAATTTCTCAAATCGTCAGAAATAGTGTATAATAAACTGGAAATAAAAAATGACATGACAAAAGAGAGAATGTTGGATTCGCCATGACGTTGTTTATGACGTTTTTTGTGGTAAACTTCTAAAACCAGAAGTTTCTTTTCCTGTTTGTGATGTTTTGCATATACCCCATAGTAGCGAAGCATTTTGAAATGTTTTTCAGGGATGTGGACAATCAGTTTCTGGATGAAGTCCAAAGCAGGAATAGTTTCAGTAACAGTTTTGTTGTCTTCGTGTCTGGTGTACATTTCATTTTTAACTTTACGAAAAGATGGACCAATGCGGGAAGTAAGCTGTTCAAGGAGAACTTTACGGAAGGCATTACGAAGGAAATTGTAATCAAAGTGTTTGACAGGACGCCAGGGAGTGATGTTACCAGCCCCACCCTCGGAGATGAGAGCGTGGATATGAGGATTCCATTTCACAATGGCGATGAACACAAGAAACAAGCTTACAGGATATATGAAAAGAACGAAGCTGGTTGCTAAGTGACCACCTTATTGGTTACTGGTGTCCACCTGGTGACCACTATTTCTGACATGAGGAATAAATTAAGGATTGGTAATGAAAATCCTCTTGACAAATCCGTCGTAAGAATATATTGTATTATTTATATAGTACAAAAATACGGAAAGGGGTGATTGCATGGCATGGGAATTGGATTCGGATCGTCCTATTTTTATTCAGATTGTGGAGCGGATTCAGATGGAAATAATATCCGGTAAATACAGTCCGGGAGATAAGTTACCTTCTGTCAGGGATCTGGCGGCGGTAGCTGCAGTAAATCCGAATACGATGCAGAAAGCACTGACAGAGTTAGAGCGGACAGGACTTGTGTATTCCCAGCGTACAAGCGGGAGATTTATAACGGAGGATGCAAAAATGATTGAGGAGTTGAAGAATAATCTGGCACAGGAACAGATTAAGGAATTTTTGGAAAATATGAGCAAGCTTGGCTATAAGAAATCAGAAACCTTATCTTTGATTCAGGAGATTTTGGAGGGAGAGCAGGCATGAGTACATTATTGGAAGTAAAAGATGTATGCAAGCGATATGGAAAGAAAACTGCGCTTGACCATCTGAACCTGACTTTAGAGAGCGGACATATTGTTGGCCTCTTAGGACCGAACGGAAGTGGAAAGACAACACTGATTAAGCTGATTAACGGAATCCTTACTCCGGATGAGGGCGAGATTTTGGTGGAAGGAATGAAGATTGGTGTAGAGACAAAGAAGGTGGTTTCTTATCTGCCAGATCATACGTATCTTAACATGGGGATGCGGGTACGTGATATTTTAGATTATTTTGAAGATTTTTATCAGGATTTTGATGTGGTAAGAGCTTATGATATGCTGGCAAAATTATCTATTAATCCCAATGATAAATTAAAATCCATGTCCAAGGGAACCAAAGAAAAGGTGCAGCTTATTTTAGTAATGAGCCGTCGTGCGGACTTATATGTTCTGGATGAGCCGATTGCGGGAGTAGACCCGGCGGCAAGAGATTATATATTGCGGACGATTCTTACCAACTATGATGAGAATGCAACGATTCTGATTTCAACCCATCTGATTGCAGATGTTGAGAATGTATTAGATGAGGTAGTCTTTATTCAGAATGGAACAATCAGCCTGACTTCATCAGTAGATGATATTAGAATTAATCAGGGCAAATCGGTGGATGCTTTGTTCCGGGAGGTGTTTAGATGTTAGGAAAAGTAATGAAACATGAAATGAAAGCAACCTGGAAAGTATTATTTCCACTGGCAATGGTTTTGGTCGGCGTTACGTTAATTGGCATGCTGATGATGAATATGCAGGTTTTCGAAACAGATATGGGAGCCTTAGTTGGGCTGGCAATGCTTCTTTTGTATATCATTGGGCTGATTGCATTGAGCGTTACGGCATTTATTTTTCTGCTGGTTCGATTTTACCACAGCATGTATGGTGCAGAAGGTTATTTGTCACATACTCTTCCGGTAACCACTTTTTCCTTGATTAACGGAAAGCTTTTGGTGGCGGTATTCTGGGATGCAATTACGACAATACTTGTTTATGTTTCGGCATTTTCATTAATAGTGACAGCAGGATTGAATCTGGGTAATGAAGGGGAAAGAATTAAACTGGGAGAATTGCTGCAGCAGCTGGGAGATATGATAGGAATTTCGATTCCGGCACTCTTTGGCTGGGCAATATTATATAGTGTGATTTCTGCGTTTTCCGCTATGCTTATGGTATATGCCAGCATGGCAATCGGTCAGTTGTTCCGCCACAAAGTTGCAATGTCGATTGTGATGTATGGTGTGCTTTATGCGATTCTTCAGATTATATATTTTGTGATATCCATTAATTCAGCAAATGGATTTGTTGAGAAACAGGCTGCAATGGGAGATGACAGCTTCTTTACCCTGGCCATTGCAAATATGTATGGAAATATATTTTCCAGAAGCATGATATTGTCTGTGGGTGTATCAATTGTATGCTATATCATAACAGCATTGATTACCCATAAGAAATTAAATCTGGAGTAAATGAGAAAACTATTTGTATATAAGAAAAGGCGGAACCAATCAAAAATAGACTGGTTTCGCCTTTTTACGTCGTCATGAATTCCATAGAAACTGTTAGTGGCAGTTCCGGCTGGCACAGATTAGCGGAGAAAAATAAGAAATTACTTCGAAAGAAGACAGTCAATCAGCTTATCATTCATCTCCGGCATCATAAAGCAGAAGCGGATGTATTTGTTATCTAAGAAAGGAAAAGTAGAGCAGTCGCGAATCATCATATTCTTCCGGATTGCTTTATCAAATAAATCCGCAGAAGTAATGTCCTCTCTTAAGATTTTAAGAAGCATGAAGTTGCCGGATGGCTTGTATGGTTTGAAATCCGGGTGATTTTTAAAGATTTCATAAATCCGGGCACGCTCTGAAGAAATAAGAGATTTTGTCTGCTGGATGTATTCCTCATCGGTAAACATCAATTCTCCGGCAATTACGGCAAGAGAGTTAATGGTCCATGGATTTTTTCTGGTATTGATGGATTTGATTAAATCCTGATTGCCGCTGATAGCGTAGCCAAGGCGGAGCCCAGGAGCAGCAAAGAATTTGGATGTTCCACGCAGGATAATAATATTGTTATAGTAGTGGGTCAGTGGAACTGCGGTAATTTCATCCATGTTATCGGCAAATTCCACATAAGTCTCATCCACCATGACAAAGATATCATATTGCTTGCAGATATCTAAAATCCGGCGCATATCCGTCCGGTTGATGCAGGATGAGGTAGGGTTATTGGGATTGCAGAGTACTAAAAGGTCGATGCTTTCATTTAAGTGAGCGGTAAAATCATCCACATCAAGGACGAAATCGTCCTTTTCACGGAGTGGATAGTAGAGTGTAGTACCACCGCCTAAGGAAATTTCGCGCTCATATTCCGAATAAGTCGGACCGAGAATCATGGCTTTTTTCGGATGCTCAATCTGAATAAAAAGAGAGATTAATTCCGTGGAGCCATTTCCTACAATGACCTGGCTGGCATCGGTGCCGGTATAGGCAGCAATACATTCTCTTAAAGAAGTATATTCCCGGTCCGGGTAGGATGTAATGGCATCAATATGGGAAGCCAAAGTACTTCGCAGCAGCGGAGATACGCCTAAGGGATTGACATTGGCGGAAAAGCTTGTAATATCCTCTTTTTTGATACCGTAAACGGCTTCTATTTTTTCTAAATCACTTCCGTGAAAATGTTCTTTTGGTGTTATCATGAAAAAGACCTCCTGTTAAAATACAACGGAAAGAAAGTTGCATGTGTGTTTTAAATAGTTTATAATCTATTATAACTGTAATGAGAGAAAAAGCAACAAAATCTCATATCGGAGAAGGAAAAGCAGGTGACATTTTGCGTAGACGGATTCAGAGACTTGCAGCAGGAAAATTTGAACAGGAACAGCCGGTTTTATCTCTTTCGGAAGAGAAGATTGAAATTGAGGTATTAGAGGGACAGGATTATACGGGAGAATTTGTGATTGAAGTATCCAACCATGTTCCGGTAAAGGGGCTGATTTATTCCTCTAATCCATATATGGAATGTCTGACACCGGAATTTGAAGGGGAAGAAGTCCGAATCGGATTTCAGTTCCATAGTGAGGGTTTCCGGGTTGGTGATATACAAAAGGGTGAATTCTGTATTATTTGTAATCAGTTGGAATATAGCCTTTCTTTTGTTGTGTCTATAATCCGGCCTTATGGGAATGCGTCTACCGGAAGAATCCGAAATCTCAGTGATTTTATCAAACTGGCACAGACGGATTATATGGAAGCTTACCGCCTGTTTGCTTCCCAGGGCTTTCAACATGTATTAAAAGAAGAAAAAGGAAAAGAACTATTATGGTATGCCGGCTTTGGCGGACCGGGAGCATTGATTTCCGGTATGGAGGAGTTCTTGGTTACGATCAATGCCAAGCCACGCATTGAGCTTGCGTTAAAAGAACAGGAAATTACCTATCAGGATATCAAAGAGGAGCAGAAGGAAACGCTTTTTGTGCAGAAGAATGGCTGGGGGTATATAAGCTTTGAAGCACAGACAGACAGCAGCTTCTTAAAACTGGAAAAGAATGTTTATACTTCAGATGATTTTACCGGAAGTATCTGCGACCTTATTTATTATATTGACCCGGCAGAACTTCATACCGGAAAAAATTATGGAAGAATTACTTTAGAAAATATTTATCAGCATCTTACTTATGAGATTACCATAATCAGGACGCCGGAGCGCAGAGAACAGGAGCATATCGATTATCTGGAAGAGCAGAGAACACTTGCACATATCACCGGAATCTATCTCAATTATCGTATGAAAAAGATTGGTGCAGGACTTTTTGCATCAGGAATGTTAGATGCACTGAATCATCTGATTGCAATGCGGCCGGAAAATGACTGGTATCTTCTGATGAAAATACAGGCATTACTGGTAAGCGGACAGAGGCAGGAGGCAGAGTGGTTATTTGATGAGTTCCGGCGGAAAGAGGAAGCAAAAGATACACCGCTTTATGCATATTTCCTCTATCTCCGTACGTTGTGGGAGCGGGAAGAATCCTATGTGAACCGGCTGACTGCAGAGATTGAAGAAATTTATCAGAAAACAGATGATATCCGGGTGTTCTGGATGCTGCTTTTCTTAAAGAAAGAATATTGCGAAAATGATACCAGGAAAATCCGGGCAATTGAGAGCCAGATGTTAGACGGCTGTAACAGTCCGTTTCTCTATATCGAAGGATTCTATTTATACTGGCAGAATCCGTATCTTTTAACGAGACTTACTGATTTTGAAATCCGCATTCTTTACTGGGCGGCAAAAAAAGGTGTGTTGACTAGTGACCTTGCCATGCAGATTACGACGCTGGTATCGGAAAAACGGGTATTTCATCCGCTGCTTTATAAGACTATGTGCGTGGCATATGATAAATTTCAGAATAATCAGATGTTGTCAGCAATCTGTGCTTACCTGATAAGAGGACAGCGTTTTGGATTGCATTATCATATCTGGTTTGAACGTGGCGTGGAAGAAGATTTGCGGCTGGCAGGATTAAATGAAGCATATTTAATGTCCATGGATTTACTTGCCATTAAGAAAATTCCACGGATGATACAGATGTATTTTCAGTATAACAGCAGCATTCCATACAAACAGAAGGCGGCTCTGCTTGCAAATGTAGTAGCGTTAAAGGAGAAAGAGCCGGAGGTATATTCCAGTTACCGGAAGCGGATGGAAGAATTCGCAATTGCCCAGATAGAAGAAGGTCATATCGATGATAATCTGGCGATTATCTATTCTGATTTATTAAATAAAGGCATGATACAAAAAGAGATGGCAGGACCACTGGCGAAGATTCTCTTTACCCATAAAATGAACTGCTTTGCACCGAATATTGTGCGGATGTATGTTTTGCATGACCAGCTGCGAAAAGTGCAGTGTGTGCCGATTGTAAATGGCAGTGCTTATTTTGAGTTATACAGCAAGGACTATGTCATTGTATTTGAGGATACGAAGGGATACCGGTATGGCAGTGAGATTTCATACCAGCTGGAAAAGCTGATGAGACCTGGTGCCTTTTACCGTACCTGCATGGAATATGCACCATATGAGATTTCGTATCTTTTGTATCATTTTACATCCAGGGATACCCACCGTGCGTTTATGCCGGAGGACAGTGAGTATTTACGCATCTTTTTAAAAGAGGAAGCATTGCGGGAAAGTTACCGGGCGGAGCTTTATGCAAAGGCAGTACATTTCTATGAGCAGGAAGATAATCAGGAACTGGTGGAAGAGTGTCTGCGTCATGCACCGCTTTCTTCTATGAAGCGGGATGACAGAGCCTATCTTTTGAATCTGATGTTGGAATACCGGCTATATGAGATTGCATATCCGGATATCCGGGAATTTGGCTGGGAAGGCATCCGGCTGGAGAAACTGACAGCACTTCTGACTTATGAAATAGAAGAAGTGGATTATGAAAGTGATGACTTCCTGCTGGCACTGTGTGCAGTGACTTTTCAGGCGAAGAAATACAGTAAAGAGATGCTGCAGTATTTAGCACAGTTCTACTGCGGTCCGACCCGTGTAATGGCGGCGGTCTGGTCAGCAGCGCAGACCTTTGATATAGATACCAGAGACTTGGAAGAACGGTTATTGATGCAGATGTTATATACAGCAGAATTTGTAGAACAGGTGCAGAGCATTTATGAAAGCTTTGTGTCACACGGAGCACCGCATCTTCTGCAGAAAGCATATGTAAATTATTTCGCACATTTCTATTTTGTGCATCAGGGCATTGTACCGGAAAATGTCATTAGAGGCTTAAAGAAAAATTATGAGGAACAGGAAGAATTAAGCCAGGTGATGAAGCTGGCACTGCTTTATGCAGTGGCGAAGAGGGATTTGTCCATAGAAGAAAAAGGTGTAATGGAGATGACAGAGCAGCTTCTACAGGAGCAGCTGGCACAGAATCTTTATTTTGCATTTTATCAGCAGATGCCGGAGGAGATTCGCTATCGATTTCATTTTTACGACCGGCAGTTTGTGGAATACCGGACAAATCCGAGCAAGCGTGTGGTGATTCACTACCAGAAGGGTGAATCCTATGTGGATGAAGATATGAATGAGATGTATGAGGGCATTTTCGTAAAAGAATTTATCGTATTCTTTGGAGAAGAAATTCCGTATTATATTTCAGAGGAAGCACCACGGGAGTCCGTTGTGACTGAGAGTGGACGGCTTTCCTGTAAGGATGTCTGCGGCAGGGAAAACGGAAGCACCTACGATATGTTGAATGAAATGGAATTAGAATATACCTTAAAGGATTATGAGAAGTTAGAGCGGCTTTTACGGAAATATGACAGCATGAAGAAAAGGAATGAAGAACGTTTTCAACTGATGTAATAACAGGGAAAACAATAACAGGGTGATGGTATGAAGGAAAAAAGCCTTTCAATAGGACTTGATTTTGGAAAAAAATACGCATTAGTATCATATTGTACATCCGATATGTCAGAGCCGGATACCATCAGTACCGTGGCAGGCAGTGAACTGTACCAGATTCCATTAAGCCTTTGTAAGCGGAGAGGAATCGGACAGTGGTATTACGGAAAAGAAGCAGAGACTGTCATGAAAAATGGCGAAGGAAGCGGCTGTGACCGGCTCTTCAGCCGGGCACTGGCAGGCGAACAGGTTACCGTGGAAGGGGAAACTTATGATACGGTAGAACTGTTAAGTCTCTTTGTCCGTAAAATTCTTACGGTACCGCAGAAATTCGGCACATCCATGAAGCTGGCAAGAATTACCATTACCATGGATACTTTAAACCGGGAGAAGATGGAACTGATTGAAAAAATAGCCGGACGGATGAAGTGGACAAAAGAGCAGTGTCATGTCATCGATTATGCAGAAAGCTTTTATTATTATGCTTTAAGCCAGAAGGAAGAACTGTGGCTGCATGATGCAGTTCTCTTTGATTATTCCAAGAACAGTATGTGTTTTTATTACATGGAGCGTAATCTGAATTCCACACCACAGCTGGTTCATATTTATCTGAAAGATTATGGTCCTTTGATTGGCAATAAAGACACTGCGTTTTTAGATGTAGTAACAGATGCCGTTTCCCGTAAAATCTATTCTTCGGTATATCTGACAGGGGATGGTTTTGATGGAGAATGGATGAGAGAATCCTTAAAATTTCTCTGCAACGGAAGGCATGTTTTCTTGGGCAAAAATCTTTATGCTAAGGGAGCCTGTTATGCATCCTGCATCCATACCGGAATGCAGCCATGGCAGTTTGTCTATATTGGCGAGAATGAGATGAAGGTAAATATCAGCCTTAAAGTAAAAGACCGGGAAGAACTTATTTTCCATACACTGGTAAGTGCAGGAGAAAACTGGTATGAAGCAAAGAATCGGTGCGAGATTTTACTGGCAGGTACGAATACCGTTGATTTCTGGCTGCAGCTTCCGGACAGCAGGGAAGCAAAGATAGAATCCTTAGAGCTTACGGATATTCCAAAACGTCCGGAGCGCATGACCAGACTTTCTGTTATGACAGAAGCACTGTCTGATTCAGCGGTAAAAGTTACGATACGGGACCTTGGATTTGGAGAGATTTATAAAAGCTCTGAAAAAGTGTGGGAATATAAAATGGAACTATAGGAGGAGACTTCATGGGAGAATTGATTTTATGCAATCGGAAAGAAACCGATGTGCCATATTATTTAGAACAGAATATGATAAATATCTATTCCCTGGAGGAATTGAACTGGTATATTTTAAACCACACGGAATATCTTGACGATTCTTTTGTGTCGGATGATTTAATCAGCTGGATTGCAGAGGAGTTAAAAGACCTGGAGTTAGCCGGGCAGTTAAAAGAGGCTGTCCGAAAGAAAATAACGCTGGCAAAGAAAGTCCGGCTTCTGATGGATGCCTGCGGCTTTTGCACAAAGAAAGAAAAAGATGAAATCGAATATGCACTGGCAGAAGTAGAAAATAAATCAGAAATTGAATGTATGAAAATCCGGGCAGACAGAAGCCTTATGAATCATCGGTATGTCATGGCTATCAGGGAATATATGCGTCTGCTGCAGAAGGAAGAGGCGGGGAAGCTTGATGCTTCTGTCATAGGAAATATATGGAATAATATTGGTGTTGCAAATACCGGGTTATTCCTGTACCGGGATGCGGCACGATGCTTTAAGAAAGCTTATGACTATAATAACAATCCGGCATGCATGCGGGAGATGGAAGAAGCATGGCGGATGGTAGCACCGGATGAAAAGGAACAGGTTTATGAAGTATCAGAAGAACTGCAAAAGACATTAGAGGATATTCATAAGCAATGGAATGATGAGGAAGAAGTACTGGAAGCATTTCGAGATGTGCTGGATAAGAAAAAATATATTTACGAAAGCAATGGACGGTGGGCATAACATTGATAAAATTTTTTAGAAGAAAAAGGAAACCAAAGAAAACAATCGAAGAGGTCTTAGAATGTATCACAGAGGATACGTTATCGGAAGAAGACCGGAAGGATGAACATAAAGTACAACATTATGTTCTGGGTCACTGTGAACAGATGATTGACACCACAAAGACCCTGGAAAATGAAAAGTCTGAATATCGTGTGGTGACTTCTTATTTAAAGGATATCCAGATTATTGAAGAACTGCCGGAAGATGAGGCAGCTGCTTTAAGAGATACTGCAAACAGTATTCTTACACTGGATCAGTCCCGTTCCGATTATCTGAAAGCAACCAAGAAGCTGACAGATACGCAGTATGCACAGATGGAACAGGAAGAGGAGACTCTGACGGAATCCATCCGGACCCTGCAGGCAAATGAGATGTATCAGGCGGCCGTAAAGCGTGATATGAATTACCTGGAAGGGGAGAAGAATGAATGGGCCTATTACCGGGAAGAGTTAATGGAAGAACAGAAGATTCTGCGGAAGGCATCCTATGTAGTATTTGGCATGGTACTGGCATTCCTTGCAGTTATATTGGTTCTTCATGTGGCATTGGAAATGGATGTACGGATTCTATTTACGATTCTGATGGTAGCTGCGGCAGCCAGTGGATTCTTTATGCTGTTCCGGAATCAGAATAATACAAGAGAAATCAAGCGGGCAGAAGTGAACATGAATCATGCCATTACTCTTTTGAACCGTACTAAAATAAAGTACGTAAATTCTACGAATGCGGTGGATTATGCCTGTGAGAAATACCATGTGCATAATTCCTATGAACTGACCTATCTCTGGGAGCAGTACTTAGAAGCCAAACGGGAAAGAGAGAAATTTGAGCGGAACAGTGATGACTTGGAATATTTTAATGGAAAGTTGGTACGCATGCTGCAAAAATATGAACTTTATGATGCAAAGGTCTGGATTAGTCAACCCAATGCACTGGTAGATAAGCGTGAAATGGTGGAAATCAAGCATGAATTATTGAGCCGGCGGCAGAAAATCCGGGCATCCATTGAATATAACATGGATGTAGTATTAGAACAGAAGGAAGAAATTGAAAAACTCATGAAAGAGTATCATGAGGAAATCCCGGAAGTCCGTGAGATTATTAATTCTGTGGACCGGCTCTGCGGAACCGGAGAATGAAAATAGCGTATCATCGATAGAAAATATCGGTGATACGCTATTTTTTACTTTACAGGAAATTGCTTTCCTGTAAAGTAAAAAACGCTCCGCGAGGATGCACACTGCGGCGTATAAGGTAGATGTCGCAAGCAACCGCCGCAGGCGCGAGAATGTGCCAAGACACATTCTTTTCTATCACAGTTTTATTTGCAGCCACAGCTCTTATCGAAAGCCGGGTTACATGCATAGAAGTTCTTGGAGTCAAGGTGTTCCTGTACCATCCGGAGTGCTTCGCCAAAACGCTGGAAGTGTACGACCTCCCTGGCACGCAGGAAACGAATCGGATCTACAACGTCCGGGTCTTTTACGACACGAAGAATGTTATCGTAAGTGGTGCGGGCTTTCTGCTCTGCAGCCATATCTTCCATAAGGTCAGTAATCGGATCGCCTTTGGACTGGAATTCACAGGCATTCTGTGGAACACCACCGGCAGCCTGTGGCCATACGGCAAGGGTGTGGTCAATATAGTAAGGACCGAAGTTAGAGGCTTTGATTTCCTCCGGAGTCAGGTCTCTGGTAAGCTGGTGTACGATGGTTGCAATCATCTCAAAATGGGCAATTTCTTCTGTCGCAATATCGGTAAGCAGTCCGGCTACTTCACGGTAAGGAATGGAATAGCGCTGGGAGAGATAACGTAAGGATGCGTTGATTTCTCCGTCAGGACCTCCGTACTGGCTTAAGATATACTGTGCGGTTTTCGGATCGGTCTGTTTGATGTTGACCGGATATTCCAGTCTTTTTTCATACTGCCACATTTAACAATTTCCCCCTTCCCATGGATTTCTCATGCTTCCCCAGCTCCAGTGACCGTCTGTGTCGGCACCGTCTAAAGTCAGGGGACCATATTTTTCTTCATACATTTTCACTGCTTTTAACCGCAGGGTACGGTAGTGGTTATAGAAGGAAAGTGCTTCTTCATCATAAGGATGGGTGTCAAGGTAAAGGGCAGTATCATAAGCTACAAAGCTGACCTGATTAATCCAGTCTAAAAGCTGGGACTGGTTCATTGGCATATTGTTCATCAGAATCTGCCTCCTTTCATGGAACCATGGAAAGGTTTATTTAAATCCTGAAAGACTGTGCCATTACGCAGAGCCTGGTCAGGTTCGTACAGATTGCCGAACTGCTGCCATGGAACATAAGCCATGGCAAGTTCCTGATTACAGGCAAACTGTTTCGTATAAGGTGTCGGAACAGCCGGACGGCTGCTTTGTGGCTGACAATTACAGTTGTTCATATGCTGACCTCAATAAAAATATTCATATTAATATATGTGCAGATGAAAAGGAATGTGAGATTTTATATTGTGAAAAAAAGAATCCTGCGGTAAAATACTTAATTGAGAAAAAATATCAATAACAAGAGAAGAGGAAAATAGATGACACTGGATGAACTTGAAATTGGAAGAGAAGCGGTAATAACCAAAGTAGGGGGAGAAGGAGCACTGCGGTGTAGATTTTTAGATATGGGGCTGATTCCAAAGACAAAGGTGCAGGTGCGTAAAGTAGCACCTATGGGAGACCCGATTGAACTCCGGATTCGTGGATATGAACTGACCATACGAAAAGAAGATGCCGGAAAAATTGAAGTAGAACCGGAGGAGAACTAGAATGATATTTGCATTAGTAGGAAACCAGAACTGTGGTAAGACCACATTATTTAATCAGCTCACCGGTTCCAACCAGCATGTTGGAAATTTTCCGGGTGTAACGGTTGACCAGAAAATGGGAGAAATCAGAGAGCATAAGGATGCATCGGTAGTTGACCTGCCGGGAATCTATTCACTGCGTCCGTATACCAGCGAGGAGATTGTAACAAGAGACTTTATTTTAAATGAAAAGCCGGATGGAATTATCAATATTGTAGATGCAACAAATATTGAGCGAAATCTCTATCTGACCCTGCAGTTATTAGAAATGCATATTCCGATGGTATTAGCTCTGAATATGATGGATGAGGTGCGTAACAACGGCGGAAGTATTGATGTAAAACAGATGTCTTTAGAACTGGGAATTCCGGTTATTCCAATTAGTGCGGTAAAGGGAGAGGGAGTGGAAGATCTGGTACACAGCGCCATGAAGGTGGCAGGACAGAAGATATATCCAAAGGTAACGGATTTTTGCGAGAAAGGTCCTGTGCACCGCTGCATTCATGCGGTATCCCATCAGGTAGAAGACCATGCACAGAATATCGGAATGTCACCACGTTTTGCAGCAACGAAGATTGTAGAACAGGATACAGACATTATTGACAGACTGAAGCTGAGCCAGAACGAACTGGATATGATGGAACACAGTATTGAAGAAATGGAAACAGACCATCATATGGACAGAAATGCCGCTCTGGCGGATATGAGATATACCTTTATTGAAAAGGTGTGCAGTAAATCAGTAACAAAGTGCCATGAGAGCAAAGAACATATTCGTAGTGTGAAGATAGACAATGTATTAACGAATAAATATCTTGCTATTCCGTTGTTTCTTCTGATTATGCTGCTTGTATTCTGGCTGACCTTCGGTGTGATCGGAGCATTTTTGAGCGATTATCTGGCTGTTTTTATTGCATACATAACGAATCTTGCAGACAAGGGGCTGACTGCTTATGGAATTAACCCGGTGGTTCACAGCCTGATTATTGATGGTGTATTTGCCGGAGTAGGAAGTGTGTTAAGCTTCCTGCCGATTATTGTGGTTTTATTTTTCTTCCTGTCTATTCTGGAAGATTCCGGTTATATGGCAAGAGTTGCCTTTGTTATGGATAAACTGCTGCGTAAGATTGGACTTTCCGGACGAAGCTTTGTTCCAATGCTGATTGGATTTGGTTGCACGGTTCCGGCAGTAATGTCAAGCAGAACTTTAGCATCCGAAAGAGACCGGAAAATGACCATTATGCTGACCCCATTTATCAGCTGTTCGGCGAAAATACCGATTTATGCGGTGTTTACAGCAGCATTTTTTAAAAAGTATCAGGCACTTGTTATGATTGCACTTTATGTTGGTGGAATGGTAATGGGAATTCTGGTGGCACTTTTATTCAAGCATTCCGCATTCCGTGGAAAACCGATGCCTTTTGTCATGGAGCTTCCGAATTACCGGCTGCCATCTTTTAAGAGCGTGGTACTCCTGATGTGGGACAAGGCAAAGGATTTCTTAGAGAGGGCATTTACCGTTATTTTCCTTGCAACGATTATTATCTGGTTCTTACAGTCTTTTGATACCAGACTGAATGTAGTATCTGACAGCGCAGACAGCCTGCTGGCATTAATCGGCCGTGTGATTGCACCGGTTTTTGCTCCGCTTGGATTTGGGGACTGGAGAGTATCCACTTCTTTGATTACCGGATTTACTGCCAAAGAAGCAGTAATCAGTACCATGAGTGTACTTCTTGGAACCAGTGTGACTGCTTTGGGCAACAGCCTTGGAACTCTGTTTACGCCGGTATCAGCAGTCAGCTTCCTGGTATTTACGTTACTTTATACACCATGTGTAGCAGCGATTGCAGCAATCAGACGGGAGATGGGTTCAAAGCTTCAGGCACTTGGTGTTGTGGTAATGCAGTGCGTGGTTGCATGGATTGCAGCATTTGTTGTCTTTCAGATTGGCAGCCTGATTTTTTAGGAGGCAGATAGTATGGGCGTTAATGATATTATTTTGCTATTACTGATTCTTTGCTGGTGCGCCTTTGCAGTATATGCTATGATGAAAAAGAAAAAAGAGGGAGGTTGCATTGGCTGCAGCGGATGTAGTGGAAGGACAGATACGGATGCGGTCTGCAAAGAATGTTCCCAGAGGAAAAAGTTGTAAAAAGTATTTATTTTAGAACATAAGAGCAGGCTACTTGTATTATTGAAAGTGGTGTGCTAGATTATTGTTAGCATAGTGTTATATATTGATAATACTGTGCGTGGTTATGAACAATGATATAATACAATTTTTTTCTAGGAGGAAACGATGAGAGGACTACGTACACCAGTATCAGATTTGAGAAAAAGCATTTTTACGGAGGTAGCAAAAATTGCTTATGAAGCAGACAGTGCAAACCTGAACGATGCCGTTGAGGCAGTTCCATATACAGTTTGCCCTGGAGATGTTCCTACATACCGTGAAAGTATTTATAGAGAACGTGCGATTGCAGCAGAAAGAGTAAGACTTGCTATGGGTATGTCTTTACGGCCACAGGATAAACCGGTACATGTTACCAGTGGCCTCGAAGAGAGCAATGTGGCAGAAAAATATTATGAGCCACCTCTTATGCAGGTAATTCCATCTGCATGTAATCTGTGCGAAGAAAAGAAATATGAAGTATCCAATATGTGTCAGGGATGTATTGCACATCCATGTATGGAGGTATGTCCAAAGGGAGCAATCTCCCAGGTAGATGGCAAATCCGTAATCGACCAGGAAAAATGTATCAAATGTGGTAGATGTAAAGCAGCCTGCCCATATGATGCGATTTCCAAGAAAGAAAGACCTTGTTCCATGGCTTGTGGAATTGGAGCAATTGGAACAGATGAATACGGAAGAGCAAAGATTGATGCAGATAAATGTGTATCCTGTGGTCAGTGTATGGTAAGCTGCCCATTCGGAGCAATTGCAGATAAATCACAGATTTTCCAGTTGATCCGTTGTATGAAAGAAGGCGGAGAAGTTATTGCTGAAATTGCACCTGCATTTGTAGGTCAGTTCGGACCTGGAGCTACTCCAAAGCATGTAAAAGCAGCTTTATTAGAACTTGGTTTCTCAGAGGTTGTTGAAGTTGCACTTGGAGCTGATATCGGTGCAGTAGCAGAGGCACATCATTATGCAAATCATGTTGCAACAGGTGAGCTTCCATTCTTACTTACATCCTGCTGTCCTGCATGGTCTATGCTTGCAAAGACACAGTTTCCGGATTTGATCGAGAGCGTATCTTCTGAGCTTACACCTATGGTTGCTACAGCGAGAAGCATTAAGAAAGAGCATCCGGATGCAAAAGTAGTATTTATCGGACCGTGTGCTGCTAAGAAACTGGAAGCAAGTAGAAGAACTGTCCGAAGTGATGTTGATTTTGTAATTACATTTGAAGAGTTAGACGCTATGTTTGCAGCAAAAGGAATTGATCCGAACCAGACAGATGGTGAAAGCTCCATGCATGATGCAACTGCTGCAGGTCGTGGATATGCATGTGCCGGTGGTGTTGCAGATGCCATTGAAAAATGTATACATGAGTATTATCCGGATGTGGATGTTAAGATTGAACATGCAGAAGGTCTTGCTGAATGTAAGAAGATGCTGATGCTTGCCAAGGCCGGTAAGATGAATGGATATATGATTGAGGGAATGGGATGTCCTGGCGGATGTATCGCCGGAGCAGGAACTATTCTTCCGATTCCGAAGGCAAAACAGGAAATCGAGAAGATTAAGAAAGCTTCTACCAAGCAGCTTCCTCCAAAGGAATTACGGGAAATCGAATTAAATTAATAGTAAGAAAGCGGGTTAATAGAATGAGCAAGGTTAGAACCAGATTTGCACCAAGTCCTACAGGAAGAATGCATGTAGGAAATCTGCGTACAGCACTTTATGCATATTTAATTGCAAAGCATGAGGGCGGAGATTTTATTTTAAGAATTGAAGATACAGACCAGGAACGTTATGTTGAGGGAGCGGTAGATATTATCTACCGTACCCTTGAGAAGACTGGATTGTTGCATGATGAAGGTCCGGACAAGGATGGCGGTGTTGGCCCATATGTGCAGAGTGAACGTCAGGCACAGGGAATTTATCTGGAGTATGCGAAGAAACTGATTGAAAAAGGAGAAGCATACTATTGTTTCTGTGATAAGGAGCGTTTAGAGAGTCTGCGTCAGACTGTTGCAGGTAAAGAGATTATTGTTTACGATAAGCATTGCCTGCATTTAAGCAAGGAAGAAATAGAAGAAAAGCTTGCTTCAGGTATTCCATACGTTATCCGTCAGAATAATCCTCAGACAGGAACAACAACCTTCCATGATGAAATCTATGGAGATATTACCGTTGATAATGCGGAGCTGGACGATATGATTCTGATTAAATCAGACGGATATCCGACTTATAACTTTGCCAACGTAGTAGATGACCATTTGATGGGAATTACACATGTAGTAAGAGGAAATGAATATCTTTCTTCTTCTCCAAAGTATAACCGTCTGTATGAAGCTTTTGGCTGGGATGTGCCGGTGTATGTACACTGTCCGCTAATCACCAACGAAGAGCATCAGAAGTTAAGTAAACGTTGCGGGCATTCTTCCTACGAAGATTTGATTGAACAGGGATTTTTAACAGAAGCAGTTGTAAACTTTGTGGCATTACTGGGGTGGAGTCCGGCAGATAACCGGGAAATCTTTTCCCTGGAAGAGCTGGTAAAAGCCTTTGATTATCATCATATGAGCAAATCACCGGCTGTATTTGACTATACAAAGCTGAAATGGATGAATGGCGAATACATCAAGGCAATGGATTTTGATTCGTACTTTGAAATGGCAGAGCCATATATCCGGAAAGTAATTACCAGGGATTATGATATCCGCAAGATTGCAGAGATGGTGAAGACCAGAATTGAAATCTTCCCGGATATTGAGAATCTGATTGACTTCTTTGAGGAACTTCCGGAGTATGATACCGCAATGTATACCCATAAGAAGATGAAGACCACAGAAGAGAGCTCTTTGGAAGTCTTGACAGAGATTCTTCCGGTATTAGAGGCTCAACAGGATTACAGTAATGATGCACTGTATCAGACACTTTGTGATTTTGTGGCAGAGAAGGGCTGCAAGAATGGTTATGTATTATGGCCGGTTCGTACAGCGGTTTCCGGTAAACAGATGACACCGGCAGGTGCAACTGAGATTATGGAAATTATTGGTAAGGAGGAGTCCTTAAAACGTATCCGTACCGGAATTACACTTCTTACGAAAGCACTTGAGAAATAAAAGTTACGAGGCATTTCATGCAATTTAATGAAGCACAACAGGAAGCTGTTGATTTTTATCAGGGTCCCTGCCTTACACTGGCGGGGCCCGGTTCAGGCAAAACTGCCGTAATTACCCATCGAACGAAAAATTTAATAGAAAAATATGGGGTGTCACCATCAGAGATTCTGGTGGTGACATTTACAAAAGCAGCCGCTATGGAGATGAAGGAGCGTTTTCTTTCGCTAACGAATCAGACATCCACAACGGCTACTTTTGGTACTTTTCATGCGGTGTTTTTTACGGTATTAAAGTATGCTTATCATTATCGGGCAGAAAATATTATAAGAGATGAGCAGAAGGTGGTATTTATCCGGAATCTTTTACGTCATTTTCCGATTGACTATGAAGATGAAAATGAATGCATCCAGACTCTGTTATCTGAAATCGGCGGTGTAAAGAATTCGAACATTCCCATTGAACATTATTATTCTTCTAATTTTCCAGAGCATACATTCCGGGATGTATTTATGAATTATCAGAAGATGCTACAGAAGAACCGGCTGATTGATTTTGATGATATGTTAGTTTATACCTATGAACTTTTCAGCCAGCGGAAGGATATCTTAGCACTCTGGCAGAAGAAGTTCCGGTATATTTTGATTGATGAGTTTCAGGATATCAATGGATTGCAATATGAGATTATAAGGATGCTTGCAGCACCGGAAAATAATCTCTTTGTGGTAGGGGATGATGACCAGTCTATTTACAGGTTCCGCCAGGCAAGACCGGAGATTATGCTGAACTTTGAGAAGGATTATGCTGATGCAAAGCGGATTGTATTAAATTATAATTATCGTTCCGATGGAAATATTGTGGCAGCGGCAGGAAGACTGATTGCCCACAATACAGGGCGGTTTGCAAAGGATATTAAGGCATTTCATCCGGCAAAGGAAGCGGTGGTATGTAAGACTTACCGGACGCAGCGGGAAGAAAATTTAGGATTGATTCATGCACTTAAGGAATATACCGCAGCTGGTGGTGACTGGTCGGACGCAGCGGTGCTGTTTCGCACTAATACACAGCCAAGACTTCTGATGCAGCAGTTGATGGAATATAATATTCCTTTCCGTACAAGGGATAATATTCCTAATATTTATGAGCATTGGATTGCAAAAGATATGGAAAGTTATCTTCGGATTGCCCATGGAAGCAGAAGAAGGGCAGACTTCTTACAGATTATGAACCGGCCGAACCGTTATATTGGGCGGGACAGCCTGGAAGAGGATACCGTAGCATTTGATGTCTGGGCAGATTATTATGATAAAATGGAGCAGTCCTGGATTGCACGAAGAATCGACCGGCTTTATCATGACTGCAAAATGTTAGCCGGAATGAAGCCTTTTGCAGCGGTGAATTATATCCGCAAGGGAATCGGCTACGATGACTATATCAAAGAATATGCAGATCAGAGAGGTATGAATGAGGAAGAACTTTTGGATATTCTAGAACAGCTTACCGATATGACCAAAGAGTTCGATAGCTTTGATGACTGGCAGAAACAGAAAGAGAAATATTTAAAAGAATTACAGCGTGCCATGGAGAAGCAGCGGACGAAGGGAGAGGGCGTTGTCTTATCAACCTTACATAGCTCGAAGGGATTAGAGTATGATGTGGTATTTTTGATTGATGTAAATGAGAAAATCATGCCCTATAAGAAAGCTGTTTTAGATGCGGATCTGGAAGAGGAACGCAGAATGTTCTATGTTGGGATGACCAGAGCAAAAAAACAGCTCTACCTCTTCTCGGTAGAGCTGTTGAATAATCACAGTGCAGAACCATCCCGGTTCTTAAAAGAATTGCAGGAAACGTAATGGATGATTAGTTGTCCATTGCGTCAAATTCTGCTTCATCTAATAATTCATCAAAACGGTCGGAGACAACTTCGTATTCTTCGTCACTGTCAATATTATCTAAAGAAGGATTTCCATCCTCATCCTCGGAGTAACGATAGATATATACTTCACCATCTGCATTTTCATTTCCCTTTTCATCTAAGGGCATCAGCGCAATATAATCCTGTTTTCCTGCTTCAAAGATAGTAAGAATTTTGCATTCCACATCCTGCCCATTGTCTAAATTCAATGTCACCATGATATCGTCTTCATCTTTTAACTGTTTGTTTTCCATAAAATACCTCTTTCTTTATATAATTGTCTGAACGTAGAGTTCCGGACGTTTTTCCAGATTGATAAATATACTGTCTTCTAACCGAACCACCGGACGAGTCAGGCGATGCTTGTTAATCAGCACAATTTTACCGGTCATGCCATTACTTAACATGACATCATTGTTAATATATGTATTGGCAATATGCTCCAGGAAGCTGGTAATAAACTGGGGTTTGTATTTACCCAGACCCTCCCGCTCAAAAGTGGCAATGACCTCAAACGGGCAGACGCCGCGGCGATAACAGCGGTCAGCAGTCATGGCATCGTAGACATCTGCAATAGCAACGATATTGGCAAAATCATCAATATCATCTCCGATAAGTCCGATTGGATAGCCGCTTCCATCACAGCGTTCATGATGGGTGAGAGCAATTTTTTTGATGCGGACAGATACATTCTGATTTTTCAGCAGTTCATAACCATATTCGGAATGTTTTTTCACCAGTTCATATTCTTCCGGGGTCAGGCGCCCTGGCTTGTTAATGATTTCCGGTGGAATTTTACTTTTTCCTATATCGTGTAAGAGACCACCCAGAGTCAGAGTTTCTAAATCATCTGCATTATAATTCTGCCACATACCAATCATTCGGCTGATTAAAGAAACATTCAGACTGTGGGCATAAGTGGAATCGGTAATTTTGCGCATATTGTGCAGCATATCGAACATGGAAATTGTAGTGGAATGTCTGGCAAAAAGATCTAAAGCGCAGGATAAAAGAGCCTCCTGATCAAAAGGAATGTTTTTTGTGACAAAATCATTGATGGATTTTTCTAAAAAAGGTACTTTTTTTTCGTAATTTGCTTTAAAAACTTTGAATTCTTTACTGTTTCTTACCCGTTCAGAATACCGGTCAACCGCTTCCTTTTCTTCAGCCATTGACTGAATGGCATCAACAGGCAGAGCACCGTCTATTATTCTGGCACTCTCAATTCCATAAAACTCAAGGTGTGCAATCATCTGAGTTGTCAGCATTTTGTGTGCTTCTACAATCATCTGCCCATGCCTGCTCATGACAGGAGTGGCAGTCACCATGCCAGGTTGTAAATCCTTTGTTGCAACTGTATGCATGAATATACCTCTTATATCACTAATTAACAATACACTACACTATAATTATAAAAATTTACATATCAATTGTCAATGAATCGTGTTATAATCTTTTCAAGAGACTTGAATATAGGAAAGTGCAGGATGATGAAATGAAATACAATGTTCGGGAAGGCGATTACAGAACCATGGGAGCAGTTGTGCATAGTGATGGGGTTGTATTTACCTTTGAGGGGAGAAAAGAGCAGAAATGTAGTATTGTACTGTATGAAAAGAAAACAGGGAAAATTGGAAAAATACCGGTTCCGGATACTTACTATGTGGGTGCACTGCGCTCAATTATGGTAATGGGCATTGAACCGGCTTCTTTTGATTATAATTTTGAAATAGACGGTAAGGTTATGACAGATCCATATGCCAGAAGAATTGTAGGCAGGGAAAAGTGGGGAGAAAAGGAACGCTTTGGTATGGATTATCAGGTGAAAAGCGGTTTCTCCACAGATGTTTTTGACTGGGAAGAGGATGTGGCACCGGAAATTGCCAAAAAGGATATGGTCATGTACAAACTTCATGTGAGAAATTTTACCATGGAGGGTAGTAATGGCGGAGCAAGAAAAGGAACTTTTGAAGCAGTAGAGAACCGGATAGGATATCTTCGTGATATGGGCGTTACAACCGTTGAATTTATGCCTTTTTATGAATTTGAAGAGCTGATGATACCGGAAACCTGTGAACTGCCGGATTATGTGACCTGGAAGGAAGAACAGAAGACAGATACAAAGAAGCTGCCGGAAGTTGAGAAGATAAATTGCTGGGGCTATACCGAAGGCAATTATTTTGCGCCGAAGGCTGCATTTACCAGAAGCAGACAGCCGGAGCATGCCTTGAAATCATTAATTAAGGCATTGCATAAAAATGACATGGAATGTATTATGGAAATTTATTTTCCTGATACCATCAATCAGAATCTGATGTTAGAAGCCCTGCGCTTCTGGGTGATGGAATATCATGTGGATGGATTCCGTCTGATGGGAGCAAATCTTCCGGTTCGTGCTATGGCACAGGATTTGATTTTGTGCCGCAGTAAGCTGTTTGCAGATACGATTCCGGAGGATTTGCTGGAACAGGATTATGCATATCCGCATTTATTTGTTTACCGGGATGAATTTTATTATCCGTTGCGGAAAATGTTAAATCATAAGGAAATCTGTCTTACCGATTTTGTAAACCAGATGCGTAAGCAGAAGAAATATGCCGGATTTGTGAATTATGCAGCATCTAATGATGGTTTTACACTGGCAGATGTATTTATGTACAGTGAGAAACATAATGAAGCAAATGGGGAAAACAATGCGGATGGAAATGACTGGAATTACAGTGACAACTATGGCATTGAAGGACCAACCCGCAAAAAATATATAGAAAGCCTGCGTAAAAAACAGCTTCGAAATGCGGTTACGGCAGTATTTTTAGCACAGGGTATTCCACTGCTTGCTGCCGGTGATGAGATTGGTAATTCCCAGAGGGGAAATAATAATGCTTATTGCCAGGATAATGCAGTTGGCTGGGTAAACTGGAAAAATGATAAGAAATATGCTTCCTTACAACAGTTTGTAAAGAAAATGGCAGCCTTTCGTAAGGCACACCCGGTTCTTCGGATGGAAGAGCCGATGCGGATGAATGATTATAAGGGACTGGGATATCCGGATCTTTCTTTTCATTGCGATAGTGCATGGACTGTGGGATTTAGCCCGAACCGCCAGTCGGTTGGGATGCTTTATTGCGGACCCTATGCGGATTGTGAGGAAATGATTTATGTGGCATATAATTTTCACACCGGAAAACAGTTCCTTGCACTTCCGAAATTGCCAAAAAGCAAAAAATGGTATAAAGTAATGGATACAGGAAATGAAAATGGTTTTCTGGAGAAAGAAATGATAATGGATGCAGTCCAGGTAGAAATTGCCGGGATGTCCATTCAGATATTAATAGGGAAATAAAGTAAGATGAAAGCATGGAAACATTTTTGCACAATTAATCATCACAAGATGTTAGTCATGAAAGGCTGTTTTAAAGTTGGACTTTACCGCCAGGGCTTATTGCATGATTTGTCGAAATATTCACCAACGGAATTTTTAGTGGGCTGTAAGTATTTTCAGGGAAATATGAGTCCCAACAATGCCGAACGTGAGGATAAGGGGTATTCCGCAGCCTGGCTGCACCATAAGGGCAGAAACAAGCATCATATGGAATACTGGATTGATTACGGACCGGATAAATGCACCGGAATTACTGGAATGAAGATGCCAACAAAATATGTTGTTGAGATGTTTATTGACCGGGTGGCAGCAAGCAGGAATTACCAGAGAGAAAAATATACCGACGAAAGTCCTCTGGCTTATTACGAACATGGAAAGCAGTATCATATTATTCATGAGGAATCAAGAGAACTTTTAGAGTGCCTTCTTCATATGCTGGCAGAATGCGGCGAAGAAGAGACTTATGCATATATTCGATATGAAGTATTGAAAAATAAAAGAAAGAAGGATAAATAAATGTTAGACGGAAAGAAGATTTTATATAGTGGAATGCAGGCAACAGGAACCCTTACCCTTGGAAATTATTTGGGAGCATTGAAAAACTGGGTAAATCTTACAAATGAATATGAATGTATCTATGGTGTTATGGATTTACATTCCCTTACCTTAAGACAGGTGCCGGCAGAGTTCCGTAAAAATGCCCGTTCTCTTTATGCATTATATGTAGCGGCAGGATTAGACCCGGAGAAAAACTGTATTTATTATCAGTCCCATGTATCCGGACATGCAGAATTAAGCTGGATATTAGGCTGCTTTACCTATATGGGGGAATTGAACCGAATGACACAGTTTAAGGATAAGGCTGCAAAACATGCAGATAATATCAATGCAGGTCTTTATACCTATCCTGTATTAATGGCGGCTGATATTTTATTGTATCAGGCAGATGTGGTTCCGGTTGGCGTAGACCAGAAACAGCATCTTGAGATTACCAGAGATATTGCACAGCGTTTTAATGCTATTTACGGAGATGTATTTACAATTCCGGAGGCATATATCGGAAAAGCAGGTGCAAAGATTATGAGTCTGCAGGAGCCGGAGAAAAAGATGTCAAAGTCCGATGAGAATCCAAATGCAACCATCCGCCTTTTAGATGATAAAGATACCGTTATCCGCAAATTTAAACGTGCAGTAACCGACTCCGGCAGTGAAATTGTATATCGTGAAGATAAACCGGGCATTAGTAATCTGATTGATATTTATGGTTGTGTAACCGGTAAGACAAGAGAAGAAACCGAAAAAGAATTTGACGGAAAAGGCTACGGTGATTTCAAACTGGCAGTAGGAGAAGCAGTTGCTGCAGAGTTAGAGCCATTGCAGAAACGTTATGGGGAACTGATGGCAGACAAGACCTATCTTGACAGTATGATTAAAAAGAATGACGAAAAAGCAGCTTATTATTCTAATAAGACCTTGCGTAAGGTGCAGAAGAAAGTCGGACTTACCGAAAGAATCCGTTAATCCGAAAATAGATTGTCCAGATTTGGAACATGAAATTCAGGGAACAGCATTTGCATATCGGCAGGAAGTGGAGCCGTAAAGCAGAGCTGTTCCTTTGTGATTGGATGTTCGAATTTTAACTGGCAGGCATGAAGAGCCTGCCTTTTTAACATGGAAAAATCCGGATAATAAAGAAAATCTCCGATTAAAGGGTAGCCGAGGTAGCTCATATGGACACGGATCTGGTGGGTTCTGCCGGTGTCAAGCCGCAAAGCAATAAGGGAGAGTGCATCCGGTGAAAGAGGCTCCCCTGAAAAAGTATTTTTTGAAAAAATTTCTTTCACAGCTAGTCTGCGGTAATGGGTGCAGGCGTATTCACCTTGCCCAAAATCTACCTGACGCTCTAATACAGAACCTTCCTTTCTGCCGATTGGCGCAGTAATGGTACCGGATTCCGGGGTAATACCACGGACAATGGCAAGATAGGTGCGGTGGATTTTCCGTTCGTTCATCTGTCTGCCTAAGATACCGCCGCTGAGACTGTTCTTTGCAAGGATTGTGATACCGGTAGTATCCTTATCCAGCCGGTTGATGCAGCGGAAAGGACCGGCTTCGTTTTTGCTGCCCAGATAATAAAAGACAGCATTGGCGAGGGTATGTTCGTAATGTGTCATGGATGGGTGGACAGGCATGTGTGCCGGTTTATTGATAACAAGAATATCTTCGTCTTCATAGAGGATGGAAAGGGGAATGTTTTCCGGTGCAGGATAGTTTTCCGGCATAGATTCTTCTAAAATAATCTTTAATTTATCAGAAACCTTCAGCCGGTCACTGCTGTGCCCGGTATCACCGTTTCGGAAAAGAACATTTTCGGTGCGGAAAAGATGTGCCCGGAGCCCTTTCGGGTATCCTTTTTCCGTAAGAAATTCTCTTATCGTATAGTTTTTGTATTCATTTGTTATGGTATAGTCTAATATTCGCTTCATAAGGATAATTATAAAGGAAAAAGACACAGAAGAAAAGGATAGAGATAAAAAAAGAGGAAAGGCACGAAGAATCTGGCAGACGCATAGAATATAATAAATCGCTTTTTAAGGGTGCTGTATTGAAAACATTTTTATCTCCATTGACTATACAGGAAGAGAAGCAATATTTAAAACAGCTTGGGGAAGGCAGCCTTGAAGCAAAACATATTCTGATAGAACATAATATGCGTCTGGTAGCGCATGTGGTAAAAAAATATCAGAATGTGGAAGAGGATATGGAAGATCTGATATCGATTGGAACCATTGGATTGATTAAAGCAATCGATACCTTCCGGGTAGAAAAAGGAAATAAGCTGGCAACTTATGCAGCGAGATGCATTGAAAATGAACTTCTGATGTATCTGCGCAGTAAGCGTAAAATTGCCAGGGAAGTGTCTCTTTATGAGCCAATCGGAACAGATAAAGAGGGAAACCAGATACATTTACTGGATATTGTAGAGCATAACGAACCGGATGTGGTGGAGCAGATGGAGTATGACAGAAATGTGAAGACATTATATGAAATACTGCCCCAGGTACTAAACAGGCGGGAACAGATTATCATAAACCTGCGCTATGGTTTGAAAACGGACTGTCCGGTGACACAAAAGGAGATTGCAAAAAATTTAAATATCTCGAGATCCTATGTTTCACGAATTGAAAAAAGGGCATTGGAGAAGCTGAAGGCTTATTTTGAAAAAGGTTACAATTATTAAATTTTTATAATGTGTTAAATTGGTATTTGAAAAGGATGGATTTCATGATATGATGAGTCCATCTTTTTTATCGAAATAAATGATGAATAACCCATCTTGGGGCTACTCATGTAAATTGCAGAGTTCTTCTGCAGAAAAATCCCGGACAAACAAAATGAACAGAGAAAATGAAATAATTACAAAAAACAGAATAATTGCAAAACAGAAAGGTGAAATTTAATGTACAGTATTGTATCAACGGCAATCGTGCGTGGCATTGAGAGCATTCCTATCCGCGTGGAAGCAGATGTGACGGATGGTATGCCAGTGTTTGAAATGGTAGGATTTTTATCGGCAGAAGTGCGGGAGGCAAGAGAGCGGGTGCGGACAGCCCTTAAAAATTGTGGATACCGTCTCCCACCAAAACGGATTACGATTAATCTCTCGCCGGCATATGTAAGAAAATGCGGTTCGTCCTTTGATTTGCCGGTAGCAGTGGCAGTGCTTGCTGCAATGGGGATTATTCCGAAAGACAGGCTGGAACAGCTTCTGATTGTAGGAGAAGTAGGACTGGATGGAAGAATAAAACCGATTCATGGAGTATTGCCCATCGTGACAAAGGCTGCACAGGAGCGGATGGACGCCTGTATGGTGCCGGTGGAAAATGCCAAAGAAGCTGCATTGGTAAAAGGAATCCGTCTGTTTGGTGTAAACACACTGGAAGAAGTGATAAAAGGCTTTAATGATGAAATAAAATTCTGGGAGCCTGAGAAAGAAGAAATCGGGCATGAGAAAAAGGTTAAGAGAAAAGAAGTACCGGATTTTTCAGAAATTAATGGACAACAGTTTGTGAAAAGAGCCTGTGAGATTGCGGTAAGCGGCAGACATAATCTCCTGATGATTGGACCACCAGGCGCAGGAAAGACAATGATTGCAAGGAGAATTCCGGGTATTTTACCGGAGATGACGGAAGATGAGGCCCTGGAGGTAACAAAAATATACAGTGTAAGGGGACTTCTGACGGAAAGTGAAGCATGGATGGCAGAACGTCCTTTCCGTAATCCACATCATACCATAACACCACAGGGACTGGCAGGTGGTGGAATGGTTCCGGGACCGGGAGAAATCAGTCTCGCCCACCATGGTGTACTCTTTTTAGATGAGCTGGCGGAGTTCCGGCGGGAAACCTTGGAAATTTTAAGACAGCCTATGGAAGAACACTGTGTAAAGCTTGCAAGGCTTGCCGGAAATTATGAATTTCCGTCGGATTTTATGCTGGTGGCTGCCATGAATCCCTGCCGGTGTGGATATTATCCGGATTTGAACCGCTGTCATTGCACGAAAGGAATGGTGGAACAGTATTTAAAGAAAATCAGTCAGCCTTTATTGGACAGAATTGATATCTGTGTAGAGACAAAGCGTGTGGAATATCAGGATTTAATTAAAGAAAATCCGCATCAGGAGACTTCGGCAGAAATTAGAAAAAGGGTGGTTGCAGCTATGGAGCGGCAGCAGCAAAGGTTTACCGGAACTAACATTCGCTATAACAGTAGAATTCCGGCGGCATTACTGACAAAATATTGCAGATTATCGACAAAACAAAAACAGTATATGGAAAGCATTTATCAGAAGCTGGAATTGACAGCCAGATCTTATCATAGGATTTTGCGGGTGGCGAGAACCATTGCAGATATGGACGGTTCAGATGAAATCCTAACCAGACATTTAAGTGAGGCGGTCTGTTATCGGAATGTAGATAAGAAATTCTGGGAGGGATAAATGGAATGAAATATAAATACTGGCTGGCGTGTATGGCACAGATGGCAGAAAACATTGGAACCGGAAAAGTGGAAAAACTGTTTCGTTTTGCCGGAAGTGCAGGAGTCTTATATGACATGTCAGAAAAGGAATTAATGCAGATTCCGGGCATTACCGAAGCAGATGTGAAGTCTGTTCTTACCTATAAAAAAGCATGGAACTTAGAAGAAGCATGGGAGAATTTAAAAAGAAGCGGACTGTATCTTGTAACAAGAGAGGATGAAAACTATCCGAAACGTCTTTTATATATCAATAAGCCACCTTATGGAATTTTTTATAGGGGCAGTCTGCCACCGGAAGATAAGAAAAGTATTGCTATTGTGGGAGCAAGAAGATGCAGTGAATACGGTCGTTACTATGCAAAACATCTGGCGGAACTGGCAGTAAAAGCAGGCTGCATTATAATCAGTGGACTGGCTGCAGGAATTGATGGAGCAGCCCACAGTGGTGCCATGGCGGCAGAGGGAGAAACTTATGCTGTTATGGGATGCGGGGCAGATTACTGTTATCCCAGACAGAATCAGAGTCTTTATCAGACTATGACACAAAAAGGCGGAATTCTATCTGAATATATGCCACAGACAAAACCTTTGGGAAAGTTGTTCCCGCAACGGAACCGGTTAATCAGCGGGCTTTCAGATGTGGTAGTTGTAATAGAAGCAAAGGAGCGGAGCGGTTCATTGATTACGGCAGACTTTGCCTTAGAGCAGGGAAAAGATATTTATGCACTTCCGGGGCGTGTTGGAGATGTGTTAAGTGGAGGCTGTAACCGCCTGATACGGCAGGGGGCGGGCATCATTGTGTCTCCGGAGGAATGGCTTAAGGATCTTGAAATTGACCTTGCCAATATAGTAGTTCCCAATGCTTTTTCAAAAAAGGTACTTGAAAAAGATGAAGGGGTGGTGTATAGTGTTCTCGATTTGCAACCGAAAAGTGCCCAGCAGATTTTGGAAGAAACAAAGCTTCCGGTAGACCGGATGTGTGAGATACTGCTGATACTGGAAAATGCAGGTTTTATCAGGGAAGTATATAAGAATTATTATATAAAAATATATGAATAACCGCATAAAGAGAACAAAATAAAGGAGCAGGGTTATGGCTAAATATCTTGTTATTGTTGAGTCACCGGCAAAAGTTAAAACAATTAAAAAATTTCTTGGGAAAAATTATGAAGTGGATGCATCCAATGGACATGTGCGTGATTTACCGAAGAGTACCTTAGGATTTGATGCAGAGCATGGATTTGAACCAAAGTATATTACCATCAGGGGAAAAGGTGATGTACTTGCAAAATTAAGAAAAGAAGTAAAAAAAGCAGATGTCATTTATCTTGCAACAGACCCTGACCGTGAGGGAGAAGCAATTTCCTGGCATTTATATCAGGCACTGAATCTGGCAAATTCTGATAAAAAGGTTTACCGGATTAGTTTCAATGAGATTACCAAGAATGCAGTAAAAACTTCTTTAAAAAAACCGAGAGACATCGATATGGATTTAGTGAATGCCCAGCAGGCGCGCCGCATGTTAGACCGTATGGTGGGTTACCGGATCAGCCCGTTATTATGGGCAAAGGTAAAAAGAGGCTTAAGTGCAGGACGTGTACAGTCTGTGGCATTGCGTTTGATCTGCGATCGTGAAAGTGAAATCAATGCATTTATACCGGAAGAATACTGGACCTTAGATGCAAGCCTGAAAGTAAAAGGTGAGAAGAAACCACTAACTGCGAAGTTTTACGGAACAGAAAAAGAAAAAATGAATATCACCTCAAGAGAACAGGCAGATGCTATTATGGCAGAGCTTGAAAAAGAAAAATTCGCCGTAACAGATGTGAAAAAAGGTGAACGTAATAAAAAGGCTCCACAGCCGTTTATCACCAGTACCTTACAGCAGGAAGCATCCAAGGTATTGAATTTCTCCACACAGAAAACCATGCGTTTGGCACAGCAGTTATACGAAGGTGTGGATGTAAAGGGAATCGGAACGGTCGGTCTGATTACTTACCTGAGAACAGATTCTGTCCGTATTTCAGAAGAAGCAGATGCTATGGCACGCAGTTTTATCGCAGCACAGTATGGCGAGAATTATGTTTCTTCCCATGTACAGGAAAAGAAGAGCAGTAACAAGATCCAGGATGCCCATGAAGCGATTCGTCCGTCTGATATTACAAGAACACCGGTAATGGTAAAGGAATCATTATCCAGAGACCAGTTCCGCCTGTACCAGTTAATATGGAACCGTTTTACCGCAAGCCGTATGAGTGATGCAAAATATGAGACAACATCCGTAAAAATCGGTGCTGGAAAATACTGTTTTACCGTAGCAGCATCCAAGCTTGTATTTGAAGGATTTATGTCTGTATACACCAATGAAGATGAAGAAAAGGGCACACAGAATGTAATGCTTAAGTCCATTGATAAGGATACAGAATTAAGTTTTGATGCATGGGATGAAAAACAGCATTTTACACAGCCGCCTGCTCATTATACCGAGGCATCTTTGGTAAAGGCATTGGAGGAACGTGGAATTGGAAGACCAAGTACCTATTCTCCGACCATAACCACCATTCTTGCCAGAAGATATGTGATTAAGGAAAATAAAAACCTTTATGTTACCGAGCTTGGTGAAGCAGTAAATTCCATTATGACAGAAGCATTTTCCAGTATCGTGGACGAACATTTTACCGCTAATATGGAGTCGCTGCTGGATAGCGTGGAAGAAGGAACCGTAAACTGGAAGACTGTAGTAAGCAATTTCTATCCGGATTTGGATGAGGCAGTAAAGCAGGCAGAAAAAGATCTGGAAAAAGTGCAGATAGCGGATGAAGTGACCGATGTAATTTGTGAAGAGTGCGGCAGAAATATGGTAATTAAATACGGTCCACATGGTAAATTTTTAGCCTGTCCGGGATTCCCGGAGTGCCGTAATACCAAACCGTATTTTGAGAAGATTGGTGTTGCCTGCCCGAAATGCGGCAAAGATATTGTACTACGTAAAACCAAGAAAGGCAGAAGATATTACGGATGTGAGAATAATCCGGAATGTGATTTCATGTCATGGGCAAAGCCGTCATCTGAGAAATGTCCGAAGTGCGGAAGTTATATGGTAGAAAAGGGCAATAAGCTTGCCTGTGCCAATGAGCAGTGTGGCTTTTCAGAGGAAAAACCAAAAAAGGATGAAAAGAATTAAAAGTACAATTCAAATCCTTGAATTATCAGAATAAACATGATAAAATATTAAACAGTCTAGTTATTCTGAATATAGCGTGGAGGATATAAGTATGAGCGTTCAGCTGTTGGATAAAACAAGAAAAATAAATAAGCTTTTGCACAATAATAATTCGTCAAAGGTTGTGTTCAATGATATCTGTGAGGTTTTGACAGAGATATTGGATTCCAATATCCTTGTTATCAGTAAAAAAGGAAAGGTACTCGGAAGCAGCCAGTGCCGTGGAATTGATGAGATTCATGAACTGATTGTTGATGAAGTAGGCGGGTTTATTGATTCTATGCTGAATGAAAGACTGCTTGGAATTCTTTCCACAAAGGAAAACGTCAATCTGGAAACATTAGGATTTGAATCAGATATTAAGAAATATTCTGCAATTATTACACCGATTGATATTGCTGGTGAGCGGTTAGGAACATTGTTTGTATATCGTTATGATAACCAGTATGACATTGATGATATTATTCTCAGTGAATATGGAACAACAGTTGTCGGACTGGAAATGATGCGTTCTGTGAATGAGGAAAATGCGGAAGAGACCAGAAAAGTACAGATTGTGCGTTCAGCAATCAGCACACTTTCTTTTTCAGAGTTAGAGGCAATTACTCATATTTTTGATGAGTTAAACGGAACAGAAGGTATTCTTGTAGCCAGCAAGATTGCAGATCGTGTAGGAATTACACGTTCCGTTATTGTAAATGCATTGCGTAAGTTCGAAAGTGCAGGAGTCATCGAATCCCGTTCTTCCGGAATGAAGGGAACTTATATCAAAGTTGTAAATGATGTGGTGTTTGATGAACTTGCCAGAATACGAAAGGCAGATTAACCATAGAAATATAAACAAACAGAATATAAAGAAGAGCACACGGATGGTGCATCGGATAAAGGGATTTATAGTGGGAAAAAGCTGTAAATCCCTTTTATATTGTGTGGCCAATTGGAAAAAAACACTAGATAATGTAAAAATAAGAAAAAAATACTTGTGTTTTTTACAAGATTATTTATAATAAAATATGATGCGATAACAATATGGATAACTATGGAGGTGCAGTATGATAAGTTCAAATGCGTTTGACTATATGAATGTGCTGAATAAGGCCGCAAGTGCGAGCTGGGAAAGAGAACAGTTAATATCAAATAATATTGCAAATGCTGATACACCTGGATATAAACGCCGGGATTTGGATTTTGAAAGTACATTGGAATCCGAACTGGGCAAAAGCAAATATGTTTCACTGGATGACAAGGTGGCAAATATCCATATGGACCATCTGAATGCAAAGACATATATCGACAATGCCTCTTATTCTTACCGTCTGGACGGCAACAATGTTGACCCGGAGCAGGAGAATGTAGAGCTTGCCTCAGAAACAATCCGTTATCTGGGATTGACCAACAGTATCAGTCAGGAAATATCACGGTATAAAACCGTTATTAAATAAAATTGTGTGGGAGGAATAAAGAATGGCATTATTTCAGTCGTTTGATATCAGTGCGTCCGGTATGACGGCGCAGCGTTTTCGTATGGATACCATTTCTGAGAACGTAGCAAATGTAAATACAACCAGTACAGAGAATGGAACACCATACCGCAGAAAAATTGTAACTTTTTCGGAAAAAGGTGTAACTCCGTTCAGCAAAGTGCTTTCTGATTCCCGGGAAGGCTATGTGGGAAACGGAGTAAAGGTTTCTTCAGTGACAGAAGATTATTCTACTGATTTTACTATGGAATATGACCCATCCAATCCAGATGCGGATGAAAATGGTTATGTGTCATATCCGAATGTGAATATAGTAACAGAAATGACGAATCTTATTGATGCCAGCAGAGCATATGAGGCGAACGTAACAGCTTTTGATGCAAGCAAACAGATTGCACAGGCAGGATTACAGATTGGTAAATTATAAAAGATATTTGGAAAGGTGAGATAAACGATGAATGTTAATGTATTAACAGGAGTTTCGTCAGATGTTTTTAATACACAGAATGCAGCTGCAACACAGCAGTCAAACAGTGCGGAAAGCTTTGATAATATTCTTGCAACGGCAATGAACATGGTGAAGGAAACAAATAATTATCAGAACAATGCAGAGGAAGAGGAAATTAAATTTGCATTGGGAGAATCAACCAATACCCATGAATTGCTTGTGGCACAGGAAAAGGCAAACATTGCATTATCGTATACAGTTGCAGTAAGGGATAAAGTAATAGATGCTTACAAAGAAATTATGAACATGCAGATTTAGTATAGGTAGGATGAGTAGATTATGCCAGACAGATTGAAAGCAATATTAGAAAAAATAAAAGAGTGGTGGCTGAAGTTTACAACAAAGCAGAAGACGCTTCTTATCAGTATTACGGCTGTAGTAATTCTTGCATTGGTGATACTGGCTGTCGTGATGACGAAACCTACGATGGTTCAGCTGATAACCTGTGAGGATGCAACGCAGGCATCGTCTGTAAAAGACCTTTTGGATGGAAACAGCATAGATTATGAGGTTTCTTCTGATGGAATGACTTTTTCGGTAAATGCAAAGAATCAGGCAGATGCAAATATTTTGCTTGGTTCAAACAGTATTCCGACCAACGGATTTACCATTGATGATGCATTAAGCGGCAGTATCAGCACAACGGAAGCTGATAAGAGTAAACGGTATCAGGTTTTTTTGGAAGATAAATTTGCAAAAGAACTGGAAAATATGGATTTGATTAAGTCGGCAGATGTTAACTTAAATATTCCGGAAGATGATGGAACCTTAGTTACAAGAAATCAGGAGTCCTATGCCAGCGTTAAGCTGGAACTGAACGGAGAGATGTCCGAAGACCAGGCGGCATCTTTAGCAAGATATATAGCAACTGAGATTGGCAATTCTTCCACGGATAATATTACGATTATTGACTCTAATTCCAACCTTTTATTTGCGGGTGGAGAAGAGAGTACAGCAATCGGAACTGCCAGCACACAGCTCAGTTATCAGACAAAGAAAGAAACACAGGTGAAGAAGGCTGTTACAGATGTGATTAAGGGAACAGACCTTTATGATACGATTGATGTAGGATTAAATTTAAAGCTGAATTTTGATCAGGTTACGACTAATGAGACAAATTATTCTGCGCAGGGAGACAGGGATGAAGGACTGATTACCCATGAGGACCGTTATCAGTCAGACTCAACAGGTGGTACGTCGGGAACACCGGGAACAGACTCTAATGGAGATGGAACAACTTATGTACTTCCGGATGGAAGCACATCAGAAAGCTCTGTTACAGATGATTCCATTGACCGTGCACTGGATGAAAAGAACACCCAGACCATTGGCTCTGTAGGAGATATAGAATATGACCAGTCATCCATATCTGTAACGGTAGCCCGTTATGTGACTTATAATGAGGATACCTTAAAAGCAGATGGTACTCTGGATAATATGACCTTTGATGAATTTGTAACACAGAATAACAACCGGGTAAAGGGAACGGTAGATCAGGATCTTTATACTATGGTATCCAATGCAACCGGTATCCCGGCATCTAATATTTCGATTGTCAGCTATGATATTCCGATGTTTGAATATTCTAAGGGCAGCGGCAGGGGCTTTCAGGATTACCTGCAGATTATTCTCGCGGTTCTGATTTTTGCACTGTTAGGATATGTGGTATTCCGCAGTACCAGAAAAGAAAAAGAAACTGAGATTGAACCGGAGCTTTCTGTAGAATCGTTGCTTGAGACTACCAAGCAGGCAGAACAGGAAGATTTGGAAGATATTGGTTACAATGAGAAGTCAGAGATTCGTGTCCTGATTGAAAAATTCGTAGATGAAAATCCGGAGGCTGTTGCGTCGTTACTTCGTAACTGGCTGAATGAGGAGTGGGAATAAATGGGAACAGAAGAATATAATGGCATTCAGAAAGCGGCGATATTGCTGATAGCATTAGGACCGGAGAAGTCGGCCAGTATTTTCAAACATTTAAAAGAAGATGAAATAGAAGAACTGACACTGGAGATTGCAAATACCAGAAGCGTGTCACCACAGACCAAAGAAAGCGTATTAAACGAATTCTATCAGGTATGCCTTGCACAGCAGTATATTGCAGAAGGTGGTATTGGCTATGCCAAAGAACTCCTGGATAAGGCATTAGGCAGCGACAAGGCACAGGAGGTTATTACAAAACTGACAGCATCCCTTCAGGTTCGTCCGTTCGAATTTGTACGAAAGACAGATCCAAGTCAGGTGTTGAACTTTATTCAGGACGAGCATCCACAGACCATAGCCATGATTTTGTCATATCTGTCACCGGCACAGTCTGCAATGATTTTAGGAGCTCTGACACCGGAGAAACAGGCAGATGTTGCAAAACGTATTGCCAAGATGGACAGGACTTCACCAGATGTAATCAAAGAGGTAGAGCGTGTGTTAGAGAGAAAACTTTCTTCCCTGATCAATCAGGATTACACAATTGTGGGTGGTGTAGATGCTATTGTTGGTATTTTGAATACGGTAGACCGTGGAACAGAGAAACATATTATGGAATCCTTAGAAATCGAAGAGCCGGAACTTGCAGACGAAATCCGCAAGAAGATGTTTGTGTTCGAAGACATCCTGTTACTGGACGACCGTGCAATCCAGCGTGTGCTACGTGATGTGGACAACAATGACCTTGCTGTTGCACTGAAGGGTGCCAATGAAGAGGTTCAGAATGTTATCTTTAAGAACCTGTCCAAACGTCTTGCTGCCATGATACGTGAAGATATGGAATTCATGGGTCCGGTAAGAATGAAGGATGTAGAAGAAGCACAGCAGAAGATTGTTGGTATTATTCGTAAACTGGAAGACTCCGCAGAAATTGTAATTTCCCGTGGCGGAGGTGATGAGATTATTGTCTAATTTATATAAACAGCGTTTTATCACGAATGAATCTGAGAGCCGCGTGATTAATTCCAATACGCTGGCGTATCGTATTTTAGAAGAACAGTCCCGGGCTCTTGCAAAGACAAGAGAACCGGAACAGCCACAGGCAGAGTCAGGTGGATTTGTAGAAGGAATTGCTGCACCACAGGTGGAAACAATTGATTATGAAGCAGAGGCAAAGGAAAAAGCAGAAGAAATTTTAGCACAGGCAAATGCCGAAGCAGACGAAATCCGAAAAGCAGCCCGGGAGGAAGCAGACGAAATTCGTAAGCAGGCACAGGAACAGGGACAGGCAGAAGGTTTGGAACAGGGAATGCAGGAAGGTGCTGCGGTTTATGATGCAAAGTTAGAGAGCATTGGAAAAAGGGAACAGCAGCTGCAGGATTCTTATCTGGAACAGATGCGGGAACTGGAACCGAAGCTTGTACATACAATTACAGATGTGGTTTCCCATGTTTTCCATGTGCAGTTCCATGATAAGGATGAGATTGTACTTTATCTTGTAAAACGGGCAATGGAATCCATTGACGGACCGAAGGAATTTACAATCAAAGCAGGTCCGAAACAGGCAGCATATCTGGAAGAACATAAACAGGAGCTGTTAGAATGCGTGGGACAGAATGCAACTTTGGATTTAGTTACCATTCATTCCATGACTGAAGGAGAATGTATCATAGAGACAGATACAGGAGTGTTTGAGTGTGGAATGGATGTACAGATGGATAATCTGATTCGTGATATACAGTCATTGTGTATGTGAGGAAAAAAGAGTGACATGTGATTTGGAAAAATATCAGTTACTTTCGGATAAGACATATTATACCTGCCTGGGAAGAGTGTCTAAGGTAGTAGGTCTTACCATTGAATCTATCGGACCGGAAGCAAAACTGAATGACTTGTGTAAAATATATCGGGATAGAGAGCAAAAAGAATATGTCATGGCAGAGGTAGTCGGTTTTAAGGATAACCGGCTGTTATTGATGCCTTTTGACAGTATTGAAGGTCTGGGTGTTGGATGTATCGTAGCAAATACGGGACATCCTTTGTCTGTTTTGGTGGGAGATGAGGTTTTAGGCCATATTCTGGATGGAATTGGACGACCGACAGATGTGGATGAGATTCATACCGATAAGGAATATCCGATTGAAGCCCCACCACCAGATCCGATGAAGCGTGAAATCATCAGTGAGGTATTACCATTGGGAGTTAAAGCGGTGGATGGATTAATTACCATTGGAAAGGGACAGCGTATTGGAATTTTTGCGGGTTCCGGAGTTGGTAAGAGTACCCTGCTTGGTATGTTTGCAAGAAATACCAAAGCGGATATCAATGTAATTGCCCTGATTGGAGAGCGGGGCAGAGAGGTGAGAGAATTTATTGAACGGGACCTTGGCGAAGAAGGTATGCGCCGTTCGGTGGTAATTGTGGCAACTTCAGATAAACCGGCATTGATTCGTAATAAAGCAGCCAAAACTGCAACAGCTGTAGCGGAATATTTCAGGGATCAGGGAAAAGATGTACTGCTGATGATGGATTCACTGACCCGATTCTCCATGGCACAAAGAGAAATCGGACTTGCTACCGGGGAACCACCGGTTACCCGTGGATATCCGCCAAGCGTGTATTCGGAAATGCCGAAATTATTAGAGCGGGCAGGAACAGCAGAAAGAGGTTCTATTACCGGACTTTATACGGTGCTGGTAGACGGTGACGATTTTAATGAGCCGATTACCGATACAGCAAGAAGTATTCTAGATGGACATATTATGTTATCCAGAAAATTAGGACATAAGAATCATTATCCGGCAATCGATATTTTGCAGAGTATTTCCCGTGTAATGAGTTCCATTGTTTCGGCGGAGCATAAGGCGGTGGCAGGAAAGCTGAAAAATGTACTGGCAACCTATCAGGAAGCAGAAGATTTGATTAATATTGGCGCTTATAAGAGCGGCTCCAATGAAGAAATTGATTATGCGGTTTCTAAGATAAAAGCGGTCAATGAGTTTCTGTGTCAGAGGACTGATGAAAAATTTACATTTGAAGAAGAATTGACATTGTTGGAAGATGTATTCAAGTAGGAATGAGATATGGCAAAATTTATTTACCGGATGCAGAATATTTTAGATATTAAATTAAAACTGGAAAGTCAGGCAAAGATTGCATACAGCCAGGCAAATGCAGCACTCCGGGAAGAAGAGGCAAAGCTTTTAAAACTCTTTGAGCGGAAGAATGCATATGATAACCGGGCAAAAGAGTTGGTTGAAGGCAAAATAGATTTGCTGGAAATAAAAAAATGCAGACAGGCAATTGAAAGCATGAAGGTGTTGATTCGAAGACAGATGATGCAGGTGCAGGTAGCAGAGAAAAATGTGGAAGCCGCCAGGCAGAAACTGGAAGAAGTTATGAAAGAGCGAAAGACGCAGGAAAAACTACGGGAAAAGGATTTTGAAGATTTCAAACAGCAACTGGCGCAGGAAGATAACAAGGTAGTAGACGAACTGGTAAGCTATAGCTATGGCAGACCGAAAAAATAGACAGGTGGTGTAACGATGGCAGAAGAAATGGATAAGAAAGCAGCAAAGAAAGCGGAGAAGGCAAGAAAGAAGGCAGAAAAAAAGGCTGCAAAGAACATGGAAACTGATTTGGAAAATACAGAAGAAGAGGAAGGCAGTTCTTCAAAACTGGCAGTTGCTCTGGTAACATTGGTCATCATTATTGTATGGCTGGCAATACTGGCACTGCTGATTAAATGGGATGTTGGAGGATTTGGCTCTACGGTAATGCGTCCACTATTAAAAGATATTCCGTATGTCAACCGGATTTTACCGGACTCTGAGGACGATCTTTCTACGGAAGAGGATTATCCATATAAGAACATGGATGAAGCGGTAGCTTACATAAAAGAACTGGAGCAGGAACTGGCACAGGCACAGCAGGGGAGCAGTGAAAACAGTGCTTATATCGCGGATTTGGAAGCACAGTCCCAGAAGCTGAAAGAATATGAAGCAAATGAGGCTGCTTTTGAAGAAGAAAAAGAAAAATTTTATAATGAGGTTGTTTTTTCGGACCAGGCACCCGATATAGAACAATATAAGGAATATTATGAGAGCATTGATCCGGATAATGCGGAACTTTTGTATAAACAGGTAGTGGAACAGCAGCAGACAGACAGTAAGATATCTGATTATGTTAAGGGCTATTCCCAGATGAAACCGAAGGAAGCAGCAGCCATATTTGACACCATGACAGATAATCTGAATCTGGTGGCACAGATATTGGAAAATATGGATGCGCAGTCAAGAGCTGATATTCTAGGGAAAATGAATTCTGATACAGCCGCAAAGGTGACAGAAATCATGAATCCTTCAGAATAAATAAAATTGAATAAAGAAGAAAGGAGGAAGAATACATGACGAGTGCAAAGATTTCGGGAATGGTATCAACCCCTGGAACTTTAGACACAGGACTTTCCAAAGTGACGGGCACTGTGGAAAAAGGGTTATGTGCAACTGCACAGGCAAGCTTTGCTTCTGTGATGGAACAGAAAACATCCGGTTATGGAAACCAGCAGCTTACCAGTGGAAATCCGGTAGGAAAAGAACCTGCAGCAACAACCACACAGCCGGCAGCTGTAGCAGACAGCGCAAAGAAACTGAATGTAAAGGAGAATTCTCCTACACAGAAAGTGGAAGAGCTGCAGAATCAACTGGAAGACACAAAGGATGCATTTGAAACTGGTGTAAAAGAAATTCTGAAAGATGAACTTGGCGTTTCGGATGAGCAGGTAGAAGATGCTATGTCTATACTGGGATTGCAGTGGATGGATTTACTGAACCCGGCAAGCCTTTCACAGCTTGTGACACAACTGACAGGAACTGAGGATGCCTGTTCACTGCTTATGAGTGAAGAATTCACAAATATTATGCAGAATACAGATGCGTTGGTTCAGAGCTTAAGTGAGACACTTGGAATTTCTAAGGATGAGTGGGTAGCATTACAGAATCAGTTGGCAGAACTGACAGCGGATTTTAACGAAACAGTGGATATGGCAGATGGCGGCGTGCAGGAAATTGCTCCACAGACTGATGCGACAATTACTTCACAGGATACAACAGTAATGGCAGCTACAGTTCAGATGACCCATACTACAGAAGAAACACAGAATGTACAGCCGGAAGAAGAGACAGAAGATGCAGCGCCGGTAATTCAGGTGAATGCGTCAGAGGATGCACAGACTGAAAACAATGTATCAGAGAATGCGTCCGGTGAAATGGGCGAGCCAGCAGCCCAGTCACAGAAAACGAAAGAGAGCAGTGTAAATGAACATGCGCAGAATATGGAATTTCAGGTAAGAGCAGAACAGCAGACTGTAGCACCGGAAGAGGTAAATAAGGTGGCATCCCGTACAACCATTGATGTGCAGGATATTATGAACCAGATTACAGAATTCGCAAAAGTGAATCTCTCTTCGGAAAATTCATCCATTGAGATGCAGCTGAATCCGGAAAATCTCGGAAAAGTATATTTACACATTGCAGCAACCAAAGAAGGAAACATAACTGCAGAACTGGCAGTAAGCAGCGAAACAGTAAAGACCGCTTTGGAAGCACAGATTGCAGACCTTCGAACCAGTTTAAACCAGCAGGGAATCAAAGTAGATGCAGTCGAAGTTACAATAGCAAGTCATGAATTTGAACGGAACTTAGAGCAGAATGCAGCTGGAGAAGAACAGCAGGGCAGTCAGAGAGAAGAATCTGGAAGAACAGCCGGAAGAAGATTGTTCCGTGGAGAATTGGACGAGTTATCCGGGCTTATGAATGAAGAAGAAGCATTGGCAGCCCAGATTATGAAAGACCATGGAAATACCATGGATGTAACAGCGTAGAAAGGAGCACAAAATGATAACACAGCTTATAAAAAACGGTGAGGTTGTGGATACCAGTGCAGAATCAAATTCCTCATCCTCTACTTCCAAAAAATCCGGGGGTAGTCTGGATAAAGATGCATTTTTACAACTGTTAGTAGCACAGATGAAATATCAGGATCCATTGGAACCAACAGATAATACAGAGTATATTTCGCAGCTGGCAACATTCTCACAGTTAGAGGAAACCCAGAATATGCAGGCATCCTTACAGGAGATGGAAGCAAATTCACTGGTGGGAAAACAGGTAGTACTCCGCGTTACATCTTCTGCAACAGGCGAGACATCTGATGTTACCGGAACAGTAGACAGTGTAATCCATGAGAACAATAAGACTTATCTTATGGTAAATAACAACCTTTACTCCATTGACGATTTATATTCTGTTATGGACGACAGTTACATGGATGCAATCAGCCTTGCAAAATCATTTTCACTTGCAATTGCATCATTACCTTCAGCAGATGAACTTACACTGGATAATGCAGGTACACTGACCAACCTTCGGAAAGCATATGACAGCATGACCAGTTATCAGAAGTCATTCATTAAACAGAGTGATATCGATAAACTTGTAAAACTGGAAGAGAAAATGAAACAGTTACAGGCTGCCGCAGGAGAAAACGGTGATAAGACAGAAGGTAACGGTGGTACAGAAGACAAAAAAGATACAGAAGAAACAGGGAAAGCAGAGTAAACCACGGAAGGTTATTAGGGAGATGAAAGCATGAATAAGATAGCAAATCAATTCACTTCCATTGAACAGGTAGCAGACCAGTATCTCAATCCTTCGAAGAGTAATAAAACGCAGCCGGAGCAGGGAGCTTCTTTTGCGGAGGTATTAAAAGAAAAGCAAAAAGCAGCAGATGTTTCCGAAGTGAAATTTTCGAAGCATGCAAGCATGCGGTTGTCTACCCGGAATATCAGTCTTTCAGACCAGCAGAGTGAACGCTTGGAAGCGGGTGTGGAGATGGCTGAGAAGAAAGGAATCAAAGAATCCTTAGTAGTAGTTGATTCGCTGGCATTCATTGTAAATGTACCGAGCAGGACAGTTGTAACAGCAATGGACCAGAATGAATCAGAAAATAATGTTTTTACAAATATTGATGGTGCAGTAATAGCATAGCCGGACCTTATGGAGGCTGTGAGAACCCTGACTGACAGATGGGTTCTGCGTCAGACATCAAATTTAGGAGGTCATTTCATTATGATGAGAGCAATGTATTCTGCTGTGTCAGGACTTAAGACACATCAGACAAAGATGGATGTTATCGGTAACAATATTGCCAATGTAAATACCGTGGCATTTAAAGAGTCCAGTGTAACATTCAGCGAGATTATGTATCAGACAATTTCCGGTGCATCCGGAGCAAATGCAACAACCGGAACCGGTGGAATTAATGCCAAGCAGATAGGTCTTGGTGTAACAACAGGTTCTACTTCCGTCGACATTACTTCCGGTGGAGCAGCCCAGACAACCGGAAAAGCATTTGACTTAAGAATTACAGATAAGGGTAATACAACAAGTTTCTTTGTTGTAAGCAACGGTACTGAAAATCTTTTTACCAGAGCAGGTTCTTTCTATATCGATGGCTCAGGAAATCTTGCCATGACATCTACCGGATACAATGTTATGGGATGGCAGGTAGACCCGACCACCGGACAGATTAAAAAAGACCAGGTATCTGCACTTCGTATCATGCAGGAAAGCAATCTTACTTCTCCGGCAGAAGCAACAACGAATGCAGTTTGTGGTGGTATTGTAGATAAAAACAGTACAGAAATAACCAGTGAAAGTGGATATGCCATGAATTTGAATTTCTTCGATGCATTGGGATATTCCTATACCGCAAAATTTGCAGTCAAAGGTGTAGATACCGATGCCGGAACTTATACCGTTGAGTTGAGTGCTATTTATGATTCTTCCAATAAGAATATCTTAGAAGAGTTTTTGGCAAATGGTGGAAATCTTTCTGATGTATTCGGAGCAAATGCCAGCGGTGGAATTACTAATGCACAGACTGCTTACAATGCAATCAGTACAGAGTGGACAGATACCGGAGCATCTAATTCCTTTGGCGGAAATACATATCATCAGTTCCGTAACAGCAGTGGTGAAATGTACTATATCAATACAACACAGAATGCCGCTACCGGACAGTATGACAGCAAAGTATATCGTGCAATTACTTCAGCCGGTGGTGTAGTAAAAGGATACGAAGCAGTAACGGACGTATCACTTTCTGATATTTATACCGGGTTACAGCCTGGTGCAACCATCAACAGCATTACTGATGGTAATCCACCTACTATTGAAGCAACAGCAGTAAATTACGAACTGAAGTTTGATACTGGTACTGGAAAAGGTAAATTTGTTTCCGTGGGTGACAGCACTAACGGATCAGTCACATTGAACATGAAACAGTTAGGCGACCAGTTTGAAAATATTTCCATTGATTTTACACAGTGTAAGAATTCTAATCATGGTGGAACATCTACTGTTGGAATGGATGCGGGAGCAATTGATGGAACAACCGGAACAGGTAAGAAGCTTGGAGCATTAACCGGTGTATCTGTAGATACCAAGGGTAAAATTTACGGTTCTTACGATAATGGTAATACTGTTCTTTTGGGCCAGATTGCATCTGCCCGCTTTGCAAATGCAGCCGGACTTGAAAAAGTAGGAGATAACTGCTACCGTACTACTTTAAACTCCGGTGAATTTGATGGAATTGGTGTCGAAATTACTTCAAACGGAAGTACCATGAATTCCGGAGAACTGGAAATGTCCAACGTAGACCTGGCTTCTGAATTTACCGAGATGATTACCACGCAGAGAGGTTTCCAGGCAAACTCAAGAGTAATTACTACATCCGATACGCTTCTTGAGGAGTTGATTAATCTGAAACGATAATAAAAATAGTCAGATATAGCGAAAAATAATATAAAAACAGTACATATAGGGGGACTATATTTGATAGTTCCCCTATATATGGTATAATAGAAAATGGAATTGTTTCTAAAATAATTGTAAAAAAAGTAGACATTTTGCTGAAAGTTTAGTAAGATTATATAGAAATGAAAATGAAAATACAAAAAGGTGGGTAACAAGGACCATTTTCAAAAGAATGGTGTTCCCATAATTTTATAGAAATGTAGGTGGATAAATTGGATATAGCATCACTTATTGGTACCTTGATGGGACTTGCAATGGTTTTATTTGGAATTATTCAAAGTGCAGGTGTATCGGCAATATGGAATACATATATGGACTTCCCATCCGCTGTTATTACGATTGGAGGATCTATTGCTGGTGTTCTGGCATGTAACAGTATGGCAGATTTCATTAATGGCTTTAAGTCAGCGGGAAATGCTTTTAAGTTACATAAGAATGACCCGAGTGAGATTATTGGAAATATCATTAATCTTTCAAATATTGCCAGAAAAGAGGGGCTTCTTGCATTGGAAGAAGCAGCGAATGATATTGATGATGACTTTCTGAAAAAAGGAGTTATGCTGGTAGTAGATGGAACTGACCCGGAACTGGTGCGTGGAATTCTGGAAACAGATTTGGGCTGCATTGAGGACCGGCATAAGAAAGTAATCGGCTTCTGGGAAAAGTGGGGAGAATTAGCTCCGGCCTGGGGTATGATTGGTACCCTGATTGGTCTGATTAATATGTTGAAGGATTTACAGGATGCATCTTCCATCGGACCTAATATGGCAGTTGCCCTGATTACAACATTGTATGGTTCGCTGATATCTAACTGGATCTGTAATCCAATTGCATCAAAGATGTCAGATAATAATGCCAGAGAAATTATAATGAAAGAGGTTACCGTTGAGGGACTTTTGTCTATTCAGGCAGGAGAAAACCCTCGTGTAATAGAAGAAAAACTGAAATCATTCCTGTCACCACAGGCAAGAGAGGCTTATAATGCACAAGATGAAGCCGGAGGTGAAGAATAATGGCGAGAAAGAAGCGGGAACCGGAAGCAAAGCCGGCGGCTGGCTGGATAACCACCTTTAGTGATTTGATGAATCTGTTGCTGTGCTTTTTCGTGTTGCTTTTTTCCATGTCTACCGTTGATGCAGAGAAGTTTCAGATGGTGATAGCCTCGCTGCAGAGCAGCTTAAGTATTATGCCGGCAGGCAGTATGAGTATTGGCGAGGGAGAAATGGTGGGCAACGGAATCAGCCAGTTGCCGAATATTGATGTTTTTTTTGAAACGTCCTCAGGAGAGGATGGGGATTCCCAGGGTGGCAAAACAGAAGAGACTGAGACTGAGACAGATGTAGCAGAGCAGTATAAAGAACAGGCATTGTCGGAATCAGAACAAATGGCAGAACAAATCGAGCAGCAGATAGAGGCGGGGGGATTACAGAATCAGGTGGAAGTAGATTTTAATGCTGAGTATGTAAAACTTACATTAAATGGAGCAATATTATTTGATTCGGCAAAGGCAAATATCCGGGAAGATGCCCAGCCGCTGATTGCTAAAATAGGAACTATCCTGGAAAACTATGACAGCAATGTGATTGAAATTGAAGGACATACCGACAATGTGCCAATCCATTCGTCAAAATATGAAAACAATAATGTACTGTCCATGTACCGGGCACTTTCTGTGGCGGATTTTATCCGGGATAATACCACATTGGATCCGGCACTGATTAAATCCTCAGGAAGAGGGGAATATGTTCCTGTAGCAGATAATACTACAGAGGAAGGCAGAGCAAGAAACCGTCGTGTTGAAATTAAGGTATATAATTCATATAATTCCGGCGGCGCTACAGAATAGGAGGAAATGAGATGAAGAAGAACCTTATGTCAGTGCTTATTTTGGCACTGGTTCTGGTGAACCTGATTTTGACAGGAATACTTACAATAACAATCCTGCCGCAAACAAAGAAATCCAATGAGCTGGTAAACAAGGTATGCAGTGCAATTGATCTGGAGCTGGAGAGTGGGGATGGAACTGAGTCTGCCAGCATTCCAATGGACCAGATTGTGACCTATAAAATTGAAGATGCCATGACAATCAATTTAAAAACAGGTGCAGATGGCGAAACTCATTATGTAAAGCTTACAGCATCCATTTCCATGGACAGCAAGAACGATGGATATAAAACCTATGGCGAAGATATGGCTGATCGTGAAACAATTTTAAAAGATACCATTAATAGCGTAATTAATACCTATACAATGGATGAATTTAATGCGGATCGGCAGGCGGTTAAAGACGCTATACTGGCAGAACTACAGAAGCAGTTTGGTTCAGATTTTATCATTGCAGTCAACTTCTCGGAAGTAACTGTAGTATAGGATTAAAAATAGTAAGCATGAAATATAAGGTGGTGAGAGTCCGTGAGCGAAGTTTTATCTCAGAATGAGATAGATAACCTGCTTCAGGCATTGAGCAGCGGCGAGCTGGATGTAGAAGAAATGAAGGACAATGGCGAGAAGCAGATTAAGAATTATGATTTCGCCAGACCTTCCAAGTTTTCAAAAGAACACTTAAGAACACTGGAGATTGTGTTTGAACATTATGGCAGACTGATATCCACAAATCTTCCGGTTTATCTAAGAAAAAATATTCAGGTTGAGGTGATGAACTCTGAAGCAGTTACCTATTCTGAGTTTTCAAATGCACTTTCTAATCCGGTGGTTCTTGGTATTGTTAATTTTTCTCCATTGAAAGGTTCGGTTATTCTGGAGATTGCTTCAAATCTTGCATATGCCATGGTGGATCGTATGCTTGGTGGAAGCGGAGAACCATTAGCGAAAGTCCGTGACTTTTCAGAAATAGAGTTGCTGATTATAGAAAGAATTATGGGAGTCTGCGTCGACCTGCTCCGGGAACCGTGGGAAAATGTTGTGGATTTACATCCAAGACTGGAACGTATTGAAACAAATTCGCAGTTTGCCCAGATTATTTCTCCGAGTGAAATGATTGCAATTGTTACAATTAATGTAAAAATAGGAGATGTTGAAGGTCTGATGAATATCTGCCTTCCGTATCTTACTTTGGAACCTGTTATGGACAAGTTGAATACAAAATACTGGTATTCTACCATGCAGGAAAAAGATGAACAGCGTTATACGGAAGCAATTGAAACTTTGATTTCAAAAGCACCGATACCTGTAAAAGCAATTTTAGGTAACAGCACCATATCGGTAAACGACTTCATGAATTTACAGGTGGGTGATATAGTTAGATTGGACACGAAAGTGGACCAGGAGCTGGATGTTTACGTTGGAAACATTCGTAAGTTTACTGCATTGCCGGGAGCTTCGGGTGATGACTATGCAGTAAGAGTAATGTCAGTAATTAGAGAGGAGCAGTAAGTGATGGATGGAGTACTATCGCAAGAAGAAATCAATGCCCTGCTAAATAATCCGGGTGCATCATCAGATACGGCAGATGGACAGCTGAGTGATTCAGAAAAAGACACAATCGGTGAAATTGCTAATATCAGTATGGGTACCGCAGCAACGACATTGTTTTCGCTGGTGAACCGTAAAGTGGAAATATCCACACCGGTTGTTACCATGGCAAACTGGGACGACGTGGTAAAGGCGTATGAGCGTCCGTGTGTATTTATACGAATCGGATTCACCGTTGGATTGGATGGAAGCAATATCCTGATATTAAAGGAGCATGATGTTAAGGTCATTACAGATCTTATGATGGGAGGAGACGGAACCAATACAGACGTGGAACTGGGAGAGCTTCATTTAAGCGCAATCAGTGAAGCAATGAATCAGATGATGGGTTCTGCAGCTACATCATTATCATCCATGCTGAATAAAAAGATTGATATCAGCCCGCCTGTTGCAGATTTGATTGATCTGACAGGAAATATTGATGAGGGAGCAATTGATGATTTCCTGACACAGCCATTTGTGAAAATCTCTTTTAAAATGGAAATTGGTGATCTTGTGGACAGTGAAATCATGCAGCTGTATCCGGTATCTTTTGCGAGAGAGATGTGTAAAAGTATTACGGAGACCATGACAGGTGGAAATGAACCAATACAGGAAGCAACACCACAGCCGGCACCGGCTCCTGCACCACAACCACAGGCAAGCCAGCCAGCACCACAGCCTCAGCCAATGATAAATCAGCAGCCAATGATGGGACAGCCGATGATGGGGCAGCCAATGATGGGACAACCTGTAGATATGTCGGCAATGTATGCAAACCAGCAGGTAAATGTACAGCCGGCTCAGTTCCAAAATTTTACTGGAGATATGAATGGGGTATTTCCAAAGGAAAATATTGATCTTATTATGGATGTACCATTGGAAGTAACCGTGGAACTGGGAAGAACCAGTAAATCCATTCATGATATATTGGATTTTGCTCCGGGAACAATCATTGAATTGAATAAGATTGCTGGAGAACCAATTGATGTACTGGTAAATGGAAAGTACGTTGCAAAAGGTGAAGTAGTTGTAATTGAAGAAAGCTTTGGTGTAAGAATTACAGAGATTATTAAATAATTAGCAAGGAGATAACTAATATGGCAAAGAGTATTTTAATTTGTGATGATGCAGCTTTTATGAGAATGATGATTAAGGATATCCTTACCAAAAATGGATATACAGTTGCCGGAGAAGCAGAAAATGGAGTAAAGGCAATCGAAAAATATAATGAAGTACATCCAGACCTGGTACTGATGGATATTACCATGCCGGAGATGGACGGAATTCAGGCATTAAAAAAGATTAAAGAAGCAGATGCAAGTGCATGTGTAATTATGTGTTCTGCAATGGGCCAGCAGGCAATGGTTATTGAAGCAATCCAGTCTGGTGCAAAGGATTTTATTGTAAAACCATTTCAGGCAGAACGTGTTCTTGAAGCAGTAAAAAAAGTAGTGGGTTAATATGATATTACTGAGTAGCAGAACATCGGGTGTACAAAGCTTTTTCCAATTGATAGGTGTATTGCTGATATTTGTTTTTGTGCTTGCAATTACATATTATGTAACAAAATGGATTGCCGGATATCAGAAGCAACATAATTTTCAGAAGAATATGCGGGTAGTGGAGATTATGAAACTCACTACAAATAAGTATATTCAGATTATAGAGGTGGGAGAGACCTATCTCGTAATCGGAATCGGAAAAGATGAAGTGACGATGTTAGCACAGCTTACAAGGGAACAGTTAAATGATGTTTCGCTGGAAGATACGGTGAAATATCAGAATACAGGAGAAAGTTTCTCTAACATTATGAAACAGTTCAAAGAACATTTACCGAAGAGCAGGCATAAGGATGAGTAATTTTAAGAAGAAATACTGTCTGGTATCTTTTATATTTGCGGTTATTGCAGTTGTTGTTACACTGGTGGCATTTGTACCACAGAAAGCGTATGCGGCATCTGTAAATATACCTGGGGTAACTGACAGCAGTAATAGTAATCAGTCAACTGAAAATGGCAATGGTCCAGATGGAACAGCATCCTCTGGTAATAATGGACTTTCTGTTAATATTAATAATGGAGAGGGAAATTTATCCGGGACAGTTCGGATTTTTCTGGTACTGACTGTAATTGCGTTAGCACCATCTATTCTTATTATGCTGACTTCCTTTACCAGAATTATTATTGTGCTTCATTTTGTAAGAGCAGCAATTGGAACGCAGACTGTTCCGCCAAATCAGGTGTTGATTGGACTGGCGTTGTTCCTTACCCTGTTTATTATGAACCCGGTTTTCTCACAGATTAATGAAAATGCATTGAAACCGTTGGATGCCGGTGAAATCACGCAGGAACAGGCCTTTGAGGCAGGAATGGAGCCAATCCGTGAATTTATGTTTAAACAGACACAGGCAAAGGATATCAATACATTTTGTGACATTGCCGGCGTGACTTATGAGACACAGGATGATATATCCAATACTGTGCTGATTCCGAGCTTTATTTTAAGTGAGCTGAGACAGGCATTTATTATTGGATTTGTTATATATATTCCGTTTATTGTAATTGACATGGTAGTAGCATCTGTCCTTATGTCGATGGGTATGATGATGCTTCCGCCAACTACGATTTCTCTTCCGTTTAAGATTCTGCTGTTTGTGCTTGCTGATGGATGGAATCTTGTTATCAGGGAACTGGTAGAGACATTTTACTGATGAAAGAGGTGTAGAAATTGATCACACAGGGAGAAGTTTTAGATATTGCAAGGGACGCTATTTATAATATTATTTTAACTTCGGCTCCATTGCTTTTAATATCACTTATCGTAGGCTTGATTATTAGTATTTTTCAGACGGTTACATCTATTCAGGAACAGACGCTTACCTTTGTACCGAAGATTCTGGCTGTATTTGCAGGAATGCTTCTCTTTGGAGCGTGGATGCTGAATAATATGACTGATTTTATGACGAGATTGTGGTCTGATTTTAGTTTATATATCAGTTGATATACAGGTAGAGATAAAACATGGTTAATTATAGTTTCTCACTGCTTACATTTGAATATTTTTTGCTGGTTCTGGTGAGGATTACTTCTTTTGTTTTTTCGGCTCCATTTTTTAGCATGTCGAATACTCCGGGAAGAGTCAAAATTGGTTTCTCAGTATTTGTATCCATCCTGTTGATTGGAGTATTACCTGAAAGCACGATAGAATATGGAGGAGTAATTGAATATGCCACAATTGTCGTGAAAGAGGGAATTACAGGATTGCTGATTGGTTTTGGAGCAAATATTTGTAATTCCATTGTTTTATTTGCGGGTAATATTATGGATTTAAATATGGGCTTGTCCATGGCGACCGAGTATGATCCGGTAAGTAAAACAAATTCTCCGATAACAGGTAATTTTTATAATTATCTGGTCATGTTATTGCTCATGTCCAGTGGAATGTATCAGTATATCTTACAGGCAATTGTTGATTCTTTCACTCTGATTCCGGTAAATGGTCAGAATTTTATGTGGGATTCCCTGCTTCAGACCATGGTTTCTTATATGACGAATTCCATGGTGCTTGGTTTCCGGGTGGCACTTCCTGTTTTTGCAGTGTTAATGATATTGAACTGTATTCTTGGAATCATGGCAAAGATTGCACCACAGATGAATATGTTTTCTGTTGGTATCCAGCTTAAGATATTGCTTGGATTTCTGGTTTTGTTTTTGACGATACAGCTGCTTCCGTATGTATCCGATTTTGTGTTTACTGAGATGAAACGGATGGTTACCGGAATTGCATCAGGAATGCATGGATAAGCTGGTACATGAATAGGAGATTTATATGGAGGAAAGAGATTTACTTCTGAAATATAATCTGCAGTGGTTCGCAAAAGAGGGACCTGGCGGCGAAAAGACAGAGCCGGCAACTGCAAAAAAATTAAAAGATGCAAGAGAAGAAGGAAAAGTTGCAAAAAGCAAGGAATTTTCCGGAGCAGTAGATTTAATTGTTTTATTCCTGGGATTGAAGATTTTTGGAAGCTATGTTTCAGAAAACTTAATGAATGAGTTTTCAGGTTTCTATCGGAAAATCCCGGATATTTTATTAGAAAATAAGACGGGCATGACAGTAAAATCCAGCCATATGCTAATGTCGCAGGCTGTGATTGAAATGATAAAGGCCATGATACCGTTTCTTTTAATCGGAATGGTGGTAACGTTTTTAGTCAGCGTGCTTCAGGTGGGCTGGAAAATAAGCGGGAAGCCATTAAAACCGGAATTATCAAAGTTTAATCCTATCAATGGTTTTAAACGGATGTTTTCCAAAGATTCTCTGTTTGAACTTGTAAAGTCTATTGTCAAAGTGGCGCTGGTCATGTATGTGGCGTATTCCGAGATTAAGGACAGGCAGGGAGAATTATTTGTTATCTATGATATGGAACTGTTGCAGGCAGTTGCATTGATTGCCGGACTTATTGTGGATGTGGGTTTAAAAACAAGCCTGGTTTACCTGATTGTCGGAATCGCTGATTTGATTTATCAGAAACATAAATTCAAAGAAGAAATGAAGATGACCAAACAGGAGGTAAAGGACGAGTATAAAAATACTGAAGGAGACCCACAGATTAAGGGAAGACAGCGTCAGAGAATGCGTGAGGCATCGCAGCGCCGAATGATGCAGGATGTGCCGAAGGCAGACGTAGTCATTACGAACCCGACCCATTATGCAGTTGCGATAAGGTATGATGCGGAAGTATCCAAAGCACCGGTTGTGGTTGCAAAGGGTGAAGATTTTCTGGCTGCAAAGATTAAGGAAGTGGCAAGAGAAAATCAGGTGGAAATTGTAGAGAATAAACCGTTGGCGCGTATGCTTTATGCAAATGTAAATGTCGGAGCAGAAATTCCACCAGAATTGTATCAGGCAGTTGCAGAAGTGCTTGCGATGGTTTACAATCTAAAAGGCAGAAATTAATACGAATTTAAATGAAAGGAGGAAACCGGAATGAAAAAAGCGGATTTTGGTGTAGCAATCTATCTTCTTGCTGCAGTCATATTCTTTATTATTCCGATTCCTTCTATTTTATTGGATGTCATGCTGGCGATTAATATTTCACTGGCAATGATTATTCTTTTTAATGCATTATTTGCAAAAGAAGTGCTGGATATGTCATTTTTCCCGACACTGTTATTGTTTACCACCATATTCCGAATCTCATTAAATGTTTCTTCCACCCGATTGATTTTATCTACCGGTGAACCAGGAAATGTAGTAGAGACCTTTGGGGGCTTTGTAGGTGGTGGTAATCTTGTAATCGGAGCAATTGTATTTATTGTCCTGATTCTGATACAGTTTATCGTTATCAATAAAGGTTCTGAGCGTGTATCTGAGGTAACTGCACGTTTTACATTGGATGCAATGCCTGGAAAACAGATGGCAATTGACGCAGATTTAAATACTGGTGCCATCACAGAGAAGGAAGCAAGAGAACGGAGAACTAAGATTCAGCAGGAATCTAACTTCTTTGGTTCTATGGATGGTGCAACCAAGTATGTAAAAGGAGATGCAACGGCCGGCCTTATTATTACATTCATCAACCTGATTGGTGGAACAATTATGGGAGTCATGAATGGCGGACTGTCTGCCATGGAGGCACTTCAGAAATATGGTATATTAACCATTGGTGATGGACTGGTCAGCCAGGTTCCGTCTCTTTTGATTTCGCTGGCAACAGGTATTCTGGTAACAAAAGCATCCAGTGAAGCGGATTTTGGATCCATGCTGGTAAAACAGCTTTTTGGAATTCCCAAGGTATTGTATATTGTAGGTGCAACGATAACCTTTCTTGGAATTGCAACTCCGCTGAATCCGGTACTTTTCTGTGCGCTTGGCATTGCATTTTTAGCTGCCGGACGGAAGATACAAAAGGATGTAAAGGTGGAAGAAATCGAAGAGGAAACCAATGCAGATGAAACGGCGGCAGAAGAAATCCGGCGGCCGGAGAATGTGGTTTCACTGCTTCAGGTTGATCCTATTGAACTGGAGTTTGGTTATGGTATTATTCCACTGGCAGATGTAAATCAGGGTGGAGACCTTTTGGACCGTGTAGTAATGATCCGTAGACAGATTGCACTGGAACTTGGAACAGTGGTTCCGATTATTCGTCTGCGTGATAATATTCAGTTAAATCCTAACCAGTATATTATTAAGATAAAGGGAATTCAGGTAACAGAAGGGGAAATCCTTTTTGACCACTATATGGCAATGAATCCGGGATATGTGGAAGAGGAAATCACCGGTATTCCGACCTTTGAGCCATCCTTCCATCTGCCGGCAATCTGGATTACAGAGGGACAGAGAGAGCGTGCGGAGAGTCTTGGCTATACCGTAGTAGATCCGCCATCTATTATTGCCACCCATCTGACAGAGGTAATCCGTTCCCATATTGCAGAACTTCTTACCAGACAGGATGTATCTAATCTTATTAGTAATATCAAGGAAAACAATCCTGCACTTGTGGATGAGCTTACACCAAAGCTTCTTAGTATTGGTGAGATTCAGAAAGTCTTACAGAATCTTTTACAGGAGGGCATCTCTATCCGTGATCTGCTTACGATTTTTGAAAATTTAGCAGACCATGCGGTAACAACCAGGGATACCGATGTATTGACAGAATATGTGCGTCAGGGATTAAAACGTGCAATTTCAAGTAAATACTTTCCGGCAAATGAGACAACCAGCGTGGTAACATTAGATCCGAAGGTGGAACAGGAAATCATGGGTTCTGTAAAACAGACTGAGCAGGGGGCTTATCTGACTTTAGATCCGGAGAAGACCAAGAATATTATGGAATCCTTGAAGCAGGAAGTGGCGAAGTTAGAGAATATTGGAAAGAATCCGATTGTCATTACTTCGCCAATTGTGCGGATGTATTTTAAGAAACTCACCGAGGACTATTTCAAAGACCTCATTGTGGTGTCTTATAATGAAGTGGAATCAAATGTGGAATTACAATCAGTAGGGATGGTGACAGCATAAAATGACGATTAATAAATTTCAGGGCAGAACAAGAGAAGAGGCAGTTGATAAGGCGAAAAAGGAAATGGGAGAAGCCGTTGTGATTATGAATGTAAAGGAAATCAAACCGAAGGGTTTATTCCGGGCATTAAAGAGCACAACTTATGAAGTGACGGCAGCATTAGAGGAAAAGGAACAGACAGTTAATCCTCTTCCTGCGTTACATGCTCCATTAAAGATGCATGACAGCATAAATTTTGCAGCAAATGAAAAAATTGAAATTCCGGCACCGGAACCAGCAGCCATTCATCCGGAAAGCAGTCATGATTTGGAAGAAAAGATAGAAAGTCTTTCTAATTTATTAGAAAAGAAGTTAAAACCGGAAAAAGAAGAAGAACCAAAAGAAGAGGAAAAGCCGGAAAAGGAAACTGATGCTCCAAAGGATATGAAGCATCAGCAGTCTGAGGCTTTCCGTTGTATCCGCATGATTTATGAAACATTACTGGATAATGAAGTGAATGAAAGATATGTCAACCAGATATTAGATGATGTGGAGAAGAATTTAAGAGGCAGTGCAAGCATGGACATTATCTTATCCAATGTTTACCAGAAAATGGTATTAAAATTCGGACAGCCTCAAAAGATTGAACTGGTACCGGGACAGCCTAAAATCGTATTTTTTATTGGACCAACCGGTGTTGGCAAGACAACAACCATTGCAAAAGTGGCTTCCAGATTTAAAGTGGATTATGGCAAAAAAGTAGCACTTTTAACAGCAGATACTTATCGGATTGCTGCGGCAGAACAGTTACGTACTTATGCGAATATCTTAGATACACCGCTGACAGTTATTTATTCATCGGAAGAAATGAATGCAGCCATAGAGCGTGTAAAGGATTATGATCTCGTTCTGGTAGATACCGCAGGATTCTCTTATAAGAATGAAGATCAGAGAAAAGATATGAGAAACCTCATAGAAAGTCTGGATGACAAATATGAGAAGGATGTTTATCTGGTATTAAGCGCAACTACAAAATACCGCGATTTGATGGAAATTGTAGATAAATACCATGAGATATCGGATTATAAGATTATTTTTACTAAATTAGATGAAACCAGTAGTTATGGTAGTCTGTTAAATATTCGCATGTATTCTGGTGCGGATGTTTCCTATGTGACAACAGGGCAGAATGTGCCAGATGATATTGAAATTTTCCAGTCACAGAAAATTGTAAAACAGTTATTGGGAGGCAGATAATAATATGGATCAGGCAGAAAAGCTGCGCAATGTAATTAAATTAAAGAACCAGAAGCTTCCCCAGAAAGCAAGAGTAATTACGGTTACCAGTGGAAAAGGTGGCGTGGGAAAATCCAGCGTTACAGTTAATCTGGCAATCCAGCTTCAGAAAATGAATAAGAAAGTTATTATTTTTGATGCTGATTTGGGACTGGCAAATGTAGAAGTTATGCTTGGAGCAATACCAAAACATAATTTGAGTGATGTTATATACCGGGGAATGGATATGCGGCAGATTATAACAGAGGGACCGGCAGGAGTAAGCTTTATCTCAGGCGGCTCCGGCATTGTGGGAATGAATAATCTGTCCAAGGATCAGATTACTTTTTTAGTACGTAATCTGGCACAGTTAGATGAAATGGCTGATATTGTACTGGTGGATACCGGAGCAGGAATTGCAGACAGCGTATTGGAATTTGTTATGGCTTGTCCGGAGGTCCTTCTGGTATCAACACCGGAACCAAGCTCACTGACCGATTCCTATTCTCTGTTAAAGGCACTGCACCGGAATCCGAATTTTGCCAAAAGCGGAACGCAGATTCATGTGGTTGCCAACCGTGTAAATTCTGTGGAAGATGGACAGGCAGTATATGATAAATTAAATACCGTTGTGTCACAGTTTTTAAATGGTAATCTTGAATATCTCGGCATGATACCGCAGGATTCCATGTTTGAAAAAGCAATACGCCAGCAGCAGACAGTATCTTTATATGCACCGGAGACCAAGTCGGCAAAAGCATTTGAGATACTTGCAAATAATCTTATAGAAGGTGCGCATGATATTCCGTTGATGAAGCGGGGCTTTGCCCAGTTGTTTGCTGAATTTTTTAATAACAGATAGGTGATAGAATGATTTCAAATGTTTTACGGGAAGGAATGAAAATTGATATTCATATAGTGAACCAGACGGAAAGGCCAGAATCTGCAGAAAAGGCTGCACCAGTTTACAAGAGTCAGATTTTTGAACTGTTTGAAAATGGTGAAATGGAGATAATGATGCCGATTCAGAGTGGAAAACTGATATTACTTCCACTGGGACTTCGCTATGAATTTGTATTCTATACACCGAATGGATTGTATAAAAGCATTGGTCAGATCTGGGAACGTTATAAGACGGAGAACCGCTACCTGCTCCGGATTGTATTAAATACACCATTGAGCAAATATCAGAGGCGGGAATATTACCGTATGGAATGTGTCCTTGATATGGAGTATTTCCATCTGACAGACGAAGAATCGGAAATGGAACAGACGGAAGACATCATCGCAAGTCTCAGGGATGATAATTTTTATAAAAAGCAGAAAAAGGGCACTATTGTTGATATCAGTGGAGGTGGTGTACGCTTTGTAACGAATGAGCAGTTAGAAGAGGGAAAAGCTGTTCTGATTATTGTGATGCTACAGACGCAGACCGGTGAAAAACAATATTATCTTCCAGGATATATCCTGCGAAGTACGAAGCTGTTAAATCGTGATAATATGTATGAAAACCGACTGAAATTTATTATTCGTGATGATAAAATAAGGGAAGAAATTATCAGGTATATTTTTGCAGAAGAAAGAAAAGCAAGACAGAGAGGAAAAGGATAGGGTTAAATTAATAGAATGAAAAAGAATATTCTGGTTGTTGATGACTCAGCACTCATGAGAAGAGTTATCTGTGATATAATTAATTCAGATAGTGGTTTTCAGGCAACGGATACATGCAGAGATGGCTTGGAAGCATATGAGAAATTGTGTCAGAAAGCATATGACGCAGTTGTTTTAGATGTAAATATGCCAAGAATGAACGGACTGGAACTACTTGAAAGATTACAAAAAGAAAATATAAAAGCAACAGTAGTAATGGTCAGTACATTAACGACAGATGGAGCTGAAGTTACACTCAAGGCAATGGAACGTGGTGCAATTGACTTTATCGAGAAACCCAATAATCTGATAGAGACAAAGGGACAGCGTTTCCGGGAAAAACTGATAAAAGTTCTTGCAACAATAACTACAGCAGGAAGCACACAGACGTATCAGAAAAAAGTAATTACGAATGTGGTAAAACCGGCAGCTGTCCGGAAGATTAGAACGAAGGATGCAGCCCGGAGCAAGATTGTTGCAATTGCATGTTCCACAGGCGGTCCAAAATCCTTACAGAGTGTAATTCCATTGCTGAAATCCAATATGGATGCACCGGTTCTTGTGGTTCAGCATATGCCGGCTGGTTTTACAAAATCCATGGCAGCCCGGCTGAATGAACTCAGCCCGCTGGATGTGAAAGAGGCAAACGAAGGTGATGTCTTGGAAAAAGGACATGTTTATGTGGCACCGGGAGGAAAACATTTACTGGTACAGCGGTTAGCAGATGGAACGCACTGTATTGTTTTAAGTGATGCACCGGCAATTGGTGGATTAAGACCATGTGCCAATCTGATGTATGAGTCTTTGATGGACAGCGGCTATGATGAAATTACCTGTGTAGTTCTTACCGGAATGGGTGCTGATGGAACAAAGGGAATTTCAGAACTCCAGAAAGAAAAAAATGTATACGTAATTGCTCAGGATGAAGAAACATCTGTGGTATATGGAATGCCAAAGGCAATTGCAGAGACAGGACTTGTTGATGAAATAGTACCATTAGAAAGTGTTGCGGACACAATTCTAAAGAATGTGGGGGTAAATTAAAGATGGATGTAAGCCAGTATCTAGAAATTTTTATTGATGAGACAAGTGAGCATATCCAGAGCCTGAATGATTGCATTATGACTTTGGAAAAGGAGCCGGAAAACAAAGATACCATTAATGAAATTTTTCGTGCAGCACACTCCTTAAAGGGAATGGCAGGAACCATGGGCTTTAAGAGAATGCAGCATCTGACTCATGATATGGAAAATGTATTCCAGGAAGTTCGTAGTGACAAAGTAAAAGTCACCAGTGAAATGATTGATATTCTTTTCCAGTGTCTGGATGCAATTGAAAGTTACCTCGATACGATCAAGAGTACATCAGATGAAGGTACAGAAGACAACGAAGCACTGATTACAGCTTTGAACAAATTCTTAGAGAATGCAGAGAACGGCGGAGCAGCCGCACCTGCAAAGGAAGAGAAAAAAGAAGAAAAGAAAGCAGAAGAACCGGAAAACGGTGATGGTAAAAAGAAATACTTAAGCGTAGAATTTTCTTCCAAAGATAAAGATGCGTTAAAAGCAGCTGAAGAAAGTGGAAACAAAATTTACGGAATTACAGTAGAAGTACAGAAAGATTGCCTTTTGAAAGCGGCAAGAGCATTCCTTGTATTTAAAGCAGTAGAAGAGTTTGGACAGATTGTTGTTTACAGTCCAAGTTCCCAGGATATTGAGGATGAACGTTTTGAACTGGACTTCAGTTTGTTCTTATCATCCAATGCTGCATTAGATGATATTTTAAAAGCAGTTAAAAATGTATCTGAAATTGCGGATGCCGTTGGTGAAGAAGTGAAGACAGCAACCCTATTCCATGAGGGAAATGTACAGGAAAATCTTCCGGCAAATACATCAGCAGCAAAGCCGGCAGAGCAGGCAGTACATAAAGAGAATAAACCGGCACAGACTAAGTCAAAACCGGCAGGCAAACCGGTTACAAACCGTACCGTGCGTGTGGATATCGAAAAACTGGATGCACTGATGAACCAGGTGAGTGAGCTGATTATTGCAAAAAACAGTCTGGTATCCATTGGCTCCCAGGAAGGAGGCAATTTCCAGAATCAGTCATTCCATGAGCAGATTGAGTATCTGGAAAGAATTACAACCAGTCTTCATGAATCGGTTATGAAAGTGCGGATGGTTCCAATTGAGAGCGTTGTAAACAAATTCCCACGTATGATTCGTGACCTTTCCAGAAGATTGAATAAGAAGATGGAATTGTGCATGACCGGTGAAGATACAGAGCTTGATCGTACTGTAGTTGACCAGATTGGCGACCCGTTGCAGCATCTGCTTCGTAACTCTGCTGACCATGGTCTTGAGAGTGCAGAAGTTCGTAAGGAACGCGGTAAGCCAGAAACAGGAACCATTAATCTGAATGCATTCCAGGAAGGAAATAATGTAATCATTGAAGTAAGTGATGATGGTAACGGAATTGATACAGAGAAGGTTAAAGCAAAAGCAGTAGAGCGTGGACTGGTAACACCGGAACAGGCAGAAAAGCTGAGCCAGAAAGAAATTATCGATTTCTTATTTATGCCGAGTTTCTCTATGGCAAAACAGATTACCGATATTTCCGGACGTGGTGTAGGTCTTGACGTTGTTAAATCCAATATTGAAGCATTAGGCGGAGATGTTGAGGTAAAGAGCAAACTTGGCGTTGGAACCAAATTCGTAGTAAGACTGCCACTTACACTGGCAATCATTCAGGCGTTGATGGTAGAAATCCGCGATGAAAAATATGCAATTGCGTTAGGCGCAATTCAGACTATCGAGGATATTCCGGTTGAAGATATTAAATATGTAGAATCCAAGGAAGTAATTAATTTACGTGGTTCTGTTATTCCAATCATCCGGCTGGATCAGATACTTGATATTCCACCGAAGGATGAAGAAGTAGAAAGCCTTACTGTTGTTATCGTAAGAAAAGGCGACCGTTATGCAGGACTTGTTGTAGACAATCTTCTTGGACAGCAGGAAATCGTAATTAAATCACTTGGTAAGTATATTAATAATAATAAGACAATCAGCGGTGCAACAATTCTGGGTGATGGCGAAGTCGCATTAATCCTGGATGCAAATACATTGATTTAACAGGGGGTGTGCAGAGTGGCAGAGCAACTTGAAACAGTAGAAAATATCAGAAAACAGTATATTGTTGTAAAAATCGGAAATGAGCAGTACGGAATCGATATCAGTTATGTAGACAATATTGTCCGTATGCAGAAGATTACAAGAGTACCTAGAGTACAGAATTTCTTTAAAGGAATTATCAATCTTCGTGGAGAAATCGTACCGGTTATGAGTCTCAGAATACGTATGGAACTGGAAGAAGATGTATTTACCAATGCCAGCCGTATTATAATTTTAAAAATTGAACAGCAGAGTGCACTGGGAATAATCGTGGATGAAGTAAAAGAAGTTGTTACATTAGGAACCAATGAAATTGATAAAGTGAGTGGCGATATGAAGAATGCCAAGGTATCTTTTATCGATGGAATCGGTAAAAACGGAGATGAATTAATTTCCCTTCTGGATATTCATTCTATTATAGAAGAAAAAGAAAATGCGTAATTGTTATAGATATAGTGAGGCAAATGCCTCACTATATTCTATATCTTGAAATGACAGCAGGAGGATAAAATTGGCGGATTATACTTTGAACCAGGTAAATGACATGTATGTGGATGTCTTAAAAGAAATTGGAAATATTGGTGCCGGAAATGCAACAACTGCAATGGCAAATATGTTGAATATCCGGATTAATATGGATGTACCAAGAGTTGAATTACTGACCTTTCAGGAACTGGGTTCTGCAATTTGCCCGGAAGATGAGTCAATCGTAGGAATCTATCTGGAAGTAACAGATGATATTACCGGCAGCATGATGTTTCTTATGAAACTTGATTCTGCACATTATCTGGTAAATAAACTAATGGGACGTCCGGCAGATTATGCGGAAGATTTTGATGAGATGGATATGTCTGCATTAAAAGAAATAGGAAATATCATTGCCGGTTCTTATCTGAACGCGCTTTCTGCCATGACGCAGCTTACTATTGCACCATCGGTTCCTTATATTGCAATTGATATGGCGGGAGCTATTTTAAGTGTTCCGGCAATACAGTTTGGTAAAATTGGAGACAATGCACTTATGATTACGACAGAATTCGGAGATGAAGTGATGATAGAAGGATATTTTATTCTGTTACCTGACCTTGAGTCTTATGAGAAGATTCTGAAATCTCTGGGAATTACCTTATAAGGAGAAGGGTATCAATGGGTGAAGTAATAAAAGTTGGTATGGCAGACTTAAATATTTGCAAGGCTCCGGATACAATTACCACATTAGGACTGGGTTCCTGTATAGGAATAGCATTGCTAGACCCGGTTACAAAGATTGGCGGACTTGCACATATTATGCTGCCAGACAGTACAAAGATGAAAAATAATTCGAATATAGCGAAATTCGCAGATACAGGAATTGTAGAGCTGGTTCGCCGGATGACAGAAGCAGGGGCGGCAAAGAGCAGGCTTGTAGCAAAGATTGCAGGCGGAGCCAGAATGTTCGAGGTAAGTGGTAACTCTGAAGTGGGAAATATTGGAGCAAGAAATGCAGAAGCTTCCAGACAGAAACTGAAGGAGCTTGGTATTCCGCTTCTGGCAGAGGATACCGGGCTGAATTATGGACGTACCGTAGAATTACATTGCGATACCGGAGAATTCTATATTAAGTCTGTTGGAAAAGAATTGAAAATTATTTAGATTGAGGATGTAAAGATGAAGACAAAACCGATTCCTGCAATCGTAATGTTGACCGCAGGATTTATTACCTGTATTGTGGCAATTTTTCAGAAAATGGAATTGCTTGCCTTTACAAAGACATTATTGCTTGTACTGATTATATTCTATCTGCTTGGGGGCATTGCGGCGTATATTTTGGAAAAGAATTTTAAAGCTGCAAAGGATGAAGAAAGCAGTACAGAAGAAAAAGCAGATGGTGATGCAGAAGAGTCTGCTGATGAGAAAAAAGAAGATACATCAGAAAAGTCAGAAAAAGAGGAAGAGAAAAGAGCGAAAGAAGAGTAATTATAAGAAACCGGAGGCTATGGCATGAAAACAGTGGACAGAGAAAAACTGTGGGAAAGCTATCAGAAAAATCCAGTATCTGAAATACGGGAACAGATTATCATAGAATATGCTCCGTTAGTTAAATTAGTAGCGGGCAGATTGAGTATGTATCTTGGATATAATGTAGAATATGAAGATTTGGTCAGCTATGGAATCTTTGGACTGATTGATGCAATTGATAAATTTGACCAAAGCAAGGATGTTAAATTTGAGACATATGCAAGCCTTCGAATCCGTGGGGCAATATTAGACCAGATTCGTAAAATGGACTGGATACCGAGGGCTGTTCGCCAAAAACAGAAAAAGATTGACGAAGCAATAAAAAATATAGAAATGAAGACAGGAAAGACGGCATTGGATGAAGAGATTGCAAGCGAACTCGGGGTATCAGAGGATGAATACCTGAACTGGCAGTCCCAGTTAAAAGTTACCAATGTTGTTTCTTTAAATGAGTTTGTGGAGCAGGGAACAGAGCCTGCGATGGATGCGACAAAAAATTCCCATTTTGCACAACCGGAAGATGTGGTGGCAGAAAGCGAATTGAAAGAAGTTTTGGCACAAAGCCTTGAGACCTTGACGGAAAAGGAACGCAGGGTAATTGAACTTTATTATTATGAAGAACTTACCTTGAAGGAAATCAGCAGTATTCTTGAAGTATCTGAATCAAGAATATCCCAGCTTCATACCAGGGCTCTGGCAAAGATGAAAAAGAAAATGGGAAGTTATATGGATATATTGGTTGATGAAAGTTAAAAGGAGGGAAGCTATGGGACAGGCAAATGCTTATTTTCAATTTGTGATAAAGGAACATGCGACTTATATTAAGCTTTTCCCGGCAGCTCTGGAAGGAAATGTTATTGAAATTGGTGAACTGACAGAGTATCTGGAAAGGCATGGCTGCCCGGATTATAATTTAAAGGAACTGGTTGCAGCAATTAACAGCAATGAGATGACAGAGATTATGGTCGGAGATATTTATCCGATTCAGATAAATGAAGAGATGTCCGTAACAGTATCAGCAGATGCCATGGAGGCGGTATGCAGATTTTATCCGGCTGCAGGCGGCACGAATATGAATGTGCAGGAAATCTTAAGGGATTTAACTGCAAAAGGTGTCAAAGCAGGGGTTGATCAGGATGAAATTTTGAAATTTTTCCAGGATAGGGAATACTGTACCGATTTTGTGCTGGCAAAAGGAAAGAAACCGGTAGATGGTCAGGATGCCAGAATTGAATATTATTTTAATACAGATGTTGATTTAAAGCCGAAGAAAAATGAAGATGGTTCGGTAGATTACCGTGAACTGAATGTAATCAGCCATATCAAAGAAGGAGACCTTCTGGCAAAATTATTTCCGGAAGATCATGGAATCAAAGGATATGATGTACAGGGAAAAGAAATTAAACCAAAACAGGTACGCTCTCTCCGGTTAGAATATGGAAATAATATCCGGGTATCGGAAGACAAAACAGAACTGTACTCTGAAGTAACCGGACATGCAAGTCTGGTAAATGGTAAAGTATTTGTATCAGATGTCTATGAAGTGCCGGCTGATGTGGATAATTCCACCGGTAATATTGATTATCCGGGAAACGTTACCGTAAGAGGTAATGTAAAAGGTGGTTTTTCAATTATTGCAAAAGGTGATGTAGTAGTAGAAGGCGTGGTAGAAGATGCGCTGATACAGGCGGGTGGTCAGATTATTGTAAAACGTGGAATTCATGGAATGACCAAAGGAATACTTCGGGCACAGGGAAATGTTATCTGCAAGTTTATTGAAAATGCAACCATCATTTCCGGAGGTTATGTTGAAACAGATTCTATTTTACATAGTAAGGTATCCGCAGCAACGGAGGTTCGCGTAAGTGGTAAGAATGGATTCATAACAGGTGGCGTTATCCGGGCGGGCAGTCTGGTAGAGGCCCAGACCATTGGTTCCAGCCTTGGAGCAGGAACACGTATTGAAGTTGGTGTGGATCCGGAAAAGAAAGAACGTTATGTGAAAGTGCAGGAAGAACTGCTTCAGCTGAATAAGACCATTGAGCAGATTCGGACGATTCTTACTACCTATGGAGAGAAGCTTAAGAATAAAGAAAAACTGGATCAGGGAAAAATCCAGTATATTGAACAGCTTATGCGTGCTTTTAAGGAGAAGGAAGCTCAGCGTACACCATTAGAGCATGAATACGAAAGGCTGCAGAGTATATTAAATGGCAGTAGCAATGCAAGGGTGAAAGTATCAAAGATACTGTATGCGGGAGTAATTGTAAATATTACCGATGTAAGCCTTATTGTAAAGGATGACAGAAGCTTCTGTCAGCTTTATAAGGATGAGGGTGAAGTAAAAATCTCAAATATGTAATGACATATGGTTGAGACAGGCTGGAGGTGTGTGGATATGTCAATTCGTCCGGTAGATATGAATGGAGTTATTCAGAGAACACAGGATGTTGGAACACTGAAACAACAGCAGGATATGAAACCTATGGTGGATCAGCAAAATATACAGATGGAAGTGCAAAGAGAAGAATACCGCCAATCAGAGCAGGTGACCAGGAAAGATGATTCCCAGATGGAAGAACATCGTTTTGATGCAAAGGAAGAGGGAAAGGGTCAGTACCAGCGGCAGGAACAACGGAAAAAGAAACAGAAAGAAGACCGTGTGGTTATCAAAGGTGCAATTGGCGGCTTTGATGTTAAAATATAAAAAGGAGTGTATCTGACAGATGACAGGCGTGGAAATCATCCTGATTCTGGCTGGTCTGGTTATGATGATAGGAAGCTTTATGGTAACAGAAAAGCTATCCGGTGCAGAATTAGACCGTATTGCGGAACTGAGTCAGAATGAGATAAAAAAAATACTGGAAAACAAGTTGAAAGATGCAGAAGCTGCGATAGAAGACCAGATTGACCATGCAATTGAAGATTCCACAGATAAGGTGGAGCGGGCACTGGATAAAGAGACCAATGAAAAAATGCTGGCAATCGGTGAATATTCGGATACCGTTATGGAGAAGATGAATCAGACCCATAATGAGATTATGTTTTTATACAGCATGCTAAATGACAAGCACACAGAACTGACAAAGCTTGCAGGACAAATTGGCGAGATGTCAGCCGAAATCGGTGAGAGCTTAGAAGAGGCGAAAGAGTCTGTAGTTAAAGAAACAGAAGAAGTAAAAGCCACAGAGGAACCGGTGGAGACAGAAGCGGAACCGGCAACCGGAGAGATGGAAGAACAGCCGGAGCAGACGAATCATAACGAAAAAATCCTTGCCTTATACAGTCAGGGAAAATCGTATGTAGAGATAGCAAAGGAACTGGGCCTTGGACAGGGTGAAGTGAGACTGGTTGTAGGATTGTATAAAGGAGTAGATACAAGTGAAGTTTAAGTATTATCTGAGAGGCTTGGGAATTGGTATTCTGATAAGCACGATTATCTTATCCATATCATTTGCAATGAAGAAAAATGACCTTTCAGATGATGAAATCATTGCAAGGGCAAAAGAACTTGGAATGGTAATGGAAGATACCGGAAAGGACACCATACCAAAAGCTACAGAAACAGAAGATGAGATTCCAAAGAGCACGGAAGACGGTTTTAATACAGAACAGACAGATATGCAGCCGGGAACAACTGATTCAGGGGAGATATCGCAGGATGTGGGAACAGATGGAGCGGATGCCGTACCACCGTCACAGGATGGAAGCAATATGGTACAGAAGGAATTTACCGTAGAAGTAGGAGATTCTTCTAATGCGGTTTCGCAGCGTCTGCAGGAAGAAGGTCTTGTGGACAATGCAGAAGCATTTAATAAATATATGGTAGATAATAATTATGCCAATTTTGTCCTGCCCGGAACCGTAACGATTCCGGAAGGGGCTGGCTATGAAGAAATTGCCGGAATACTTACGGATAAAACGATTCATCATTAAAAAAAGGTTGCATAGCATGGCTGAGTATGATATAATCCATGCGTTGCGATAAATTTACACATATACCGATTGTCAGATTGGTGCCGCAAGGTTGTCTGATAATAAGAAGTATATGGAAGAATAACCAAATGGAGGAAAAACAATGAGCGTTATTTCAATGAAACAGTTATTAGAAGCAGGTGTTCATTTTGGACATCAGACCAGAAGATGGAATCCTAAAATGGCTCCATATATCTACACAGAGAGAAATGGTATCTACATCATTGACCTGCAGAAATCTGTAGGTAAAGTTGATGAGGCTTACAAAGCTATGGCAGATATCGCTGCAGATGGTGGTACTATTCTTTTCGTAGGAACAAAGAAACAGGCTCAGGATGCTATCAAAACAGAAGCAGAGCGTTGTAACATGTTCTATGTAAACGAGAGATGGTTAGGTGGTATGCTTACTAACTTCAAGACAATCCAGAGCCGTATTGCAAGATTAAAAGCAATCGAAACTATGGAAGAGGATGGAACATTTGATGTTCTTCCTAAGAAAGAAGTTATCAAATTAAAGAAAGAATTAGACAAATTACAGAAGAACTTAGGCGGAATTAAAGAAATGAAGAAGATTCCAGATGCTATCTTTATCGTAGATCCTAAGAAAGAAAGAATCTGCGTTCAGGAAGCTCATTCCTTAGGAATTCCACTTATTGGTATTGCAGATACAAACTGTGATCCGGAAGAGTTAGATTATGTAATTCCTGGTAACGATGATGCAATCAGAGCCGTTAAATTAATCGTTTCTAAAATGGCAGATGCTGTTATCGAAGCAAATCAGGGAACTGTTGATGTTGACACTGAAGCTGCAGAGGATGCAGAAGAAGCTGTAGAGGCATAAGAACAGTATTTTAAACGATAAGAAACACACAACGTGTGTATAAAACAGGACAGACAGTAATTGCCTGTCCTTACCTTTAGAAAAAATAAATGGAGGAAAATGAAGATGGCTATTACAGCAGCAATGGTAAAAGAACTGCGTGAATTAACCGGCGCAGGAATGATGGATTGTAAAAAAGCATTAGGTGAAACAGACGGCAACATGGATGAGGCTGTTGAATATTTAAGAAAAAACGGACAGGCAAAAGCTGAGAAGAAAGCTGGAAGAATTGCAGCAGAAGGTCTTTGTACTGTTGTAGTAAAAGATGATAAGACAGCAGCAGTTGTTGAAGTTAACTCTGAAACAGACTTCGTTGCTAAAAATGATACATTCCGTGAGTTTGTAGAGGCTGTTGCAACACAGGCAGTAAACTCTGACGCAGCAGACATGGATGCATTCATGGAAGAAAAATGGAATGCAGATGAAAGCAAGACAGTAAAAGATGCATTAGTAGAGAAAGTTGCAGTTATCGGAGAGAACTTAAAGATTCGTAGATTCGAAAAGGTTGTAGCTGAGAATGGTTGTGTAGTATCTTATATCCATGGCGGCGGAAGAATCGGTGTTATCGTTGATGCTGACACAACTGTTGTAAATGATGCAGTAAAAGAAGCATTAACCAACATTGCAATGCAGATAGCAGCTTTAAATCCAAAATATGTTTCCAGAGATGAAGTAAGTGCAGATTACATCGCACATGAGAAAGAAATTCTCTTAGCTCAGATTATGAATGATCCGAAAGAGTCCCAGAAACCGGAAAAGGTTATCCATGGAATGATCGAAGGACGTATCAGCAAAGAGTTAAAAGAAATCTGCTTAGTAGATCAGGTATATGTAAAAGCAGAAGATGGAAAACAGACAGTTGGAAAATACTTAGAGCAGGTTTCCAAAGAAGTTGGTGCTCCTGTATCTGTTAAGAAGTTTGTACGTTTCGAAACAGGTGAAGGTTTGGAGAAGAAAAATGAAGACTTTGCTGCAGAAGTTGCTGCTCAGATAGCAGGAAACTAAGCAAAAGCTTAGCACAAATTGTAAAGGTATATAAAATTCCCCTGTAGAGTGATTTCTGCAGGGGAATTTTCTGACAAAAGAAAGAAAAATCTCAAGAAGTAATTCAATTAAAATTATTTTTTATAGTGATATTTTGTTAAAGTGTGTTACAATAGAAAAGAGATTTTATGACCGGGAGGTCACTACATGGAAGAGAAGACCACGAAGGGGTTAAAGGAACAGCGGGAAAGGCGAAAACGCATTAATCGCATGAAGACGGGGATTATAACATCTATCTTCGCCTGGATGCTGATATCGATTATTTTGTGCGTGGTATTGTTGTGCCGGGTAATTTCTTTACAGAACCAGATAGACAGGCTGGTATCAAGCGGTATTGTTTCCGGAAAGGTACAGCAGGACGAGAACCAGTCGAAAGGAGAAATGTCTACTGGAACGGAATTACAGACAGACACAGAATATCAGGATCAGAATGCAGACAGTTCGATTGTCCAGCCATTGGTGGCAGAGGATGAAAGCAACAAGGCACAGCCGGGAGATCAGCTTAAAGTATATCTTACCTTTGATGATGGACCAAGTTCCAATACGGCAGCTATTCTTGATACATTGGCGCAGTATAATGTGAAAGCAACATTTTTTGTTGTAGGAAAAGAAGATGAAGAGTCCCAGGAGATGTATAAAAGAATTGTAAATGAGGGGCACACACTGGGAATGCATTCTTATTCCCATAAATACAGTGTGATTTACGATTCGCTTGAAAATTTTGAGGATGATTTTACCAAAATACAAAATTATCTTTATGATATAACGGGAGAGGATTGCCATTATTATCGTTTCCCGGGTGGAAGCAGCAATCAGGTCAGTAATACAGATATGAAAGAGTTTATAAAATATCTGAATGATCAGGATGTTACTTATTTTGACTGGAATGTAACCAGTGGTGATGCTACATCACAGGCATATACAGCGGACGAGCTGGTAGATAATGTGTTAGAGGATGTGGTAAAATATAAAACATCGGTTGTGTTACTTCATGATGCAAATACGAAGGAGACAACGGTGGAAGCCTTAGGTCCGATGATTGAGGCACTACAGGCACAGGGAGTAGAGTTACTTCCGATTACTGAGGATACAACTGTAATACAGCATATTAGTGCAGACAGTGTTCAATAGAAAAAATGGAGGTTTTTAAGAATGAGCTTTTTTAAAGATTTTAAAGAGGATTTATCACAGGCAGTGAACGAACTGGTACCGGGTGAAGACGCAACAGAGGCAGCAGAGCAGGATAGCGATGTAGTAGTCAATACATTGGAAGATGAACTGGATGTGGAGTCTGAATTATCCAAATTGGACGGACTTTTAGAAAAGGTTACCAAGGATGCCAATGCTCCGGTAGAGAAGGAAGCACCGGCACAGGAAACAGAAACAAAAGTAGAGACACCAGCTGCAGAAGAAAAAGAAGATTTACATATTCAGGAGGAAAGTAAAATGAGTGAGACAACAGCAAATGAAACCATGACAATGCCAGAAGAGACAGTAACACCGGTACAGCCGGCAACTCCGGCACATTTTGCTCCGGTTCAGACATCAGATGAAGTTTCAGATGAAGTATCTGTAATCACAGAAGGAACATCCATTACAGGTAATATGGCATCTACTGGTTCTTTAGATATCCGTGGAAATATTAATGGTGATGTTCAGTGTAATGGCAAGCTGGTTGTTACCGGAACTATCAATGGAAACAGCAATTCTGCTGAATTCTTCGCTGATGCTGCAAAAGTAGAAGGTGAAGTAGTAAGTACCGGAACTGTTAAAATCGGACTTGGTTCTGTCATTATTGGAAATATTACCGCAAGCTCTGCAGTTATCGCAGGAGCAATCAAGGGCGATATCGATGTTCAGGGACCTGTAGTTGTAGATACTTCTGCAGTTGTTATGGGTAACATCAAATCCCGTTCTGTTCAGATTAACAATGGTGCAGTTATCGAAGGTTTCTGTTCCCAGTGCTATGCTGATATTGATGTGGAAAGTCTTTTTGGAGAGAATAAATAATGAAGAGAGTATTTTTAAAATTAAGTGGAGAAGCACTTGCAGGAGAAAAGAAAACAGGTTTTGATGAGCCGACCGTAACAGAAGTTGCCCGCCAGGTAAAACAGATTGTAGATGGCGGATGCCAGGTTGGAATCGTAATTGGTGGCGGTAATTTCTGGAGAGGACGTTCCAGCGAGACTATCGACCGTACCAAAGCAGACCAGATTGGTATGCTGGCAACGATTATGAACTGTATTTATGTATCTGAAATCTTCCGTTCTGTTGGAATGATGACACAGATTCTGACTCCGTTTGAGTGTGGCAGCATGACCAAACTTTTCTCAAAAGACCGTGCCAATAAATATTTTGAAAAAGGAATGGTAGTATTTTTTGCAGGTGGAACAGGACATCCTTATTTTTCAACAGATACCGGAATTGTACTCCGTGCCATTGAAATGGATGCAGAGGGCATTTTCCTGGCAAAAGCCATTGACGGTGTCTATGACAGTGACCCGAAGGTAAATCCGGCAGCAAAGAAATATGATGAGGTATCCATTCAGGAAGTGATTGATAAGAAGCTTGCAGTAGTAGATTTAACCGCATCTATTATGTGTATGGAAAATAAAATGCCAATGTATGTATTCGGATTAAATGAGCCGGACAGCATTGTAAATGCAATGAGCGGAAAATTTAACGGCACGAAAGTGACTGTATAATAAAGGAGATTATTTATGGATAGCAGATTAAACCCATATGAAGAGAAAATGCAGAAATCATACGAGAATCTTGTGGAAGAATATGCAACTATCCGGGCAGGAAGAGCGAATCCGCATATCTTAGACAGAATTACTGTAGATTATTATGGAACACCGACCCCGTTACAGCAGGTTGCAAATATCAATGTTCCGGAGCCAAGAATGATTCAGATCCAGCCTTGGGAAGCATCCCTTGTAAAAGAGATTGAAAAAGCAATTTTAACATCTGATTTAGGCTTAAATCCAACCAACGATGGTAAAGTAATCCGTCTTGTATTCCCGGAGCTTACCGAGGAAAGACGTAAAGAACTGGCAAAGGATATTAAGAAAAAGGGTGAGAATGCCAAGGTGGCAATTCGTAATATCAGAAGGGATGCCAATGATGCATTCAAGAAACAGAACAAAGCAAATGAAGTATCTGAGGATGAATTAAAAGAATTAGAAAACGATACTCAGAAAATTACGGATAAATATATTGCAAAAATTGATGGTGCAGTAGAGGAAAAGACAAAGGAAATCCTTACGGTATAATCTTATCCATGTACGACACATATGGGGACATAGCGCGATTGCCGTGTCCCCTTTTATGTTGTAAACATCTGTAAAAAGGAGAACAAAGATGAAGATTCCAAAACATGTTGCAATTATTCTGGATGGAAACGGACGCTGGGCAAAGAAAAGAGGAATGCCAAGAAACTATGGACATACCATGGGGGCAAAGAATGTTGAAGTTATCTGTAAAGCAGCGCATGATCTGGGCATAGAATACGTAACCATGTATGCATTTTCCACAGAGAACTGGAACCGTCCACAGAATGAAGTAGATGCTTTGATGAAGCTTTTGAGCAGTTATCTTAAGAACTGTATAAAGACAGCGGACAAGAATAATATGAGAGTCCGTGTAATCGGGGATACCAGCCGGCTGGATGATAAATTCCAGCAGCAGATTGCTGTATTGGAAAGAGAATCTGCCCATAATACGGGACTGAATTTACAGATTGCCATTAATTATGGAGCAAGAGATGAAATGATCCGTGGAATGAAGAAAATGTGGCAGGATGGTATTTCGGCAGAGGAGATTACCGAAGAGAAATATGAATCCTATCTTGATACGAAAGATATTCCGGATCCTGATCTTATGATCCGCACCAGTGGAGAACAGAGGCTTTCCAACTTCTTGCTGTGGCAGTTTGCTTATAGTGAGTTATATTTTACTGAGGTTCCATGGCCGGACTTTACACCGGAAGAACTGCGTAAAGCAGTAGAGGATTACAGCGGAAGAGACCGGAGATATGGAAAGATAGAGGAGGAGTAATATGTTTAAGACAAGATTATTAAGTGGAATCGTGCTGGTAATTCTGGCACTGGTATTCATTATTACCGGAAATGATTTGCTGCTGGCAGTAACCGGAATTATTTCTTTGATTGGATTGTATGAACTGTATCGTGTGTTTAAAATTGAAAAAAGCTGTGCCGGTGTCGTCGGCGGACTGGCAACGATTGTATATTATTGCAATCTGAAATTTCAGTTTATTCCGGATATGATGTTATTTGTCATCGCACTTTTGGTAGTGCTGATGTTTGTATATGTATTTTCTTATCCGAAATATCATACCGAGCAGATGTTAGCAGCATTTTTTGGTGTATTTTATGTATCGGTGATGCTTTCTTATGTATATCAGACCAGAATGCTACCGGGTGGAGCTTATATTGTATGGTTAATTTTCTTATGCTCCTGGGGCTGCGATACCTGTGCATATTGCGTGGGTGTGCTGATTGGAAAACACAAGATGGCACCGGTGCTTTCTCCGAAGAAATCCTGGGAAGGAGCTGTTGGCGGAGTAGTGGGAGCAGCATTATTAACCCTGATTTATTGCTTTGTTTTCCAGGGCTCTATGGGAAGCACCAACCGTGATATCATTATGCTTTGCATGATTTGTGCGATTGGGGCAATCATATCTATGATTGGAGACCTGACTGCATCTGCAATCAAACGTAATTATGACATTAAAGATTATGGCAAACTGATTCCTGGCCATGGTGGAATCTTAGATCGTTTTGACAGTGTAATATTTACAGCGCCAATTATTTATTATCTTGCATTATATCTGATTGGCAAGTAGGAGGAAACATGAAGAAGATTGCAATTTTAGGTTCCACTGGTTCCATCGGAACCCAGACACTTTCTGTTGTAAGAGAACATGGAGATATTGAAGTAACTGCACTTGCGGCAGGACATAATATTGCAAAATTAGAAGAACAGATCCGGGAGTTTCATCCGGCTTTGGTTGCTGTATGGGCAGAAGAGGATGCGATTGAGCTTCGGACAAGGGTTGCAGATTTGAAGGTAAAGGTGGCTTCCGGGATGGAAGGACTTTTAGAAGTAGCAACGGAAGAGAAAGCAGAGATTCTTGTAACTGCCATTGTGGGTATGCTTGGTATCCGTCCGACCATAGCCGCTATGAAAGCAGGAAAGGACATTGCACTAGCTAATAAGGAGACTTTAGTTACCGCAGGACATATTATTATGCCGCTGGCAAAGGAATGTAATGTGAAAATCCTTCCAGTGGACAGTGAACACAGTGCAATCTTTCAGTCTCTGCAGGGAGCCGGAGACAATAAAATTGCAAAAATACTTTTGACAGCTTCCGGCGGACCATTCCGTGGAAAGAAGCGGGCGGAATTAGAACAGGTAAAAGTGGAAGATGCATTGAAGCATCCGAACTGGAGCATGGGACGTAAAATCACTATTGATTCCGCAACCATGATAAATAAGGGACTTGAAGTCATTGAAGCAAAATGGCTGTTTGATGTAAATGCAGACCAGATTCAGGTTGTAGTACAACCACAGAGTATCATACATTCTATGGTAGAGTATGAAGACGGTGCAGTCATTGCACAGCTTGGAACGGCAGATATGCGGCTTCCAATCCAGTATGCCCTGTATTATCCGAAACGGTTACACTTAAGTGGAGACCGGCTTGATTTCTGGAAAATGAAGGCAATTACATTGGAAGAGCCGGATATGGAGACTTTTTACGGATTGAAACTGGCTTATGAAGCCTGTAGAAAGGGCGGTAACATTCCGACTGCTTTTAATGCAGCAAATGAGAGAGCGGTAGCAATGTTCTTAGACGGAAAGATCCGTTTCTTGGAGATTCCGGAAATTGCACAGGCGTGTATGGAGCAGTGTACCTATATTGCCAGTCCGTCCGTAGAAGAAATCCTTGCAACAGAGCAGGCTGCGTATGAGTATATAGAGAGCAGGTGGTAGATTGAAAATAATCATTGCAATCTTAATGTTCAGTTTTATTATTATTTTTCATGAACTGGGACATTTTTTGCTGGCAAAGAAAAATAAAATCAAAGTAAATGAATTTTGTCTGGGACTTGGACCAACGCTATTTGGAATTACAAAGGGAGAGACAAAATATTCCATAAAACTGCTGCCTTTTGGTGGAGCATGTATGATGGAAGGCGAAGACGGAGAGTCGGAAAGTGAAGGCTCCTTTAACAGCAAGTCCGTATGGGCGAGAATAGCAGTTGTAGCGGCAGGACCGGTTTTTAACTTTATTCTGGCATTCCTTCTGGCACTGATTGTTATCGGGACAGCCGGATTTGACCGGCCGGAGGTAAAAGGTGTTATGGAAGGATATCCGGCAGAGGAAGCAGGACTTCAGGCTGGAGATATCATTAAAGAAATCAATGGAAAGAACATTCATATTTATCGTGAAGTAAGTGTTTACACGCTGTTTCATTCCAATGAGAATCTGGAAGTGACCTATGAAAGAGATGGAGAGGAATATACCTGTACCATCAGCCCAAAATATAATGAAGAAGCAGGAAGAAATCTCTTTGGAATCTATGGAAATACCATGCGTGAGCGGGGTAATATTTTTGAGACTATAAAATATAGCGTATATGAAGTGAAATACTGGATAGAAGTTACCATGGACAGCTTGAAGATGTTAGTGACCGGAAGAGTCAGTGTCAATGAACTTTCGGGACCGGTAGGTATTGTAAAGAATATTGGTGATACTTATGACGAGAGCAAGTCAGCTGGAACGCTATCGGTGGTATTGACATTAATTAATTATTCCATAATGCTGACTGCCAATCTTGGAATTATGAACCTGCTTCCATTACCGGCATTAGACGGAGGAAGACTGGTATTTCTGATTATAGAAGCCGTCAGAAAGAAACGGGTGGATCCGGACAAAGAGGGCATGGTTCATTTTGTCGGACTGATGCTGCTTCTGGCATTGATGGTGCTTGTTATGTTTAACGATATTCGAAAATTATTTTAAATAATCCTGCACAGGAGGAAAAGCAATCATGGAACGAAAAGATACGAAAGTGGTAAAAATAGGAGACCGTATCATCGGTGGAAAAAATCCAATCCTGATACAGTCAATGACCAATACAAAGACAGAGGATGTAAAAGCAACCGTAGAGCAGATTAACCGTCTGGCAGCGGCAGGCTGTGATATCATCCGCTGTGCGGTGCCGACAATGGAAGCCGCAGAAGCATTGACTGAGATTAAGAAGCAGATAGCAATACCACTGGTTGCAGATATTCATTTTGATTACCGGCTGGCTATTGCTGCCATGGAGCATGGAGCAGATAAAATCAGAATCAATCCGGGCAACATCGGAAGCAAAGAGCGTGTGCAGGCTGTGGTAGACGTAGCAAAGGAAAGAAATATTCCAATCCGTGTGGGAGTCAACAGCGGTTCACTGGAAAAAGATTTAGTAGAAAAATATCATGGTGTTACTGCAGAAGGCATTGTAGAAAGTGCTTTGGATAAAGTGCATCTTATTGAAGATATGGGATATGACAATCTCGTGATCAGTATCAAATCTTCAGATGTTATGATGTGTGTAAAAGCCCATGAACTGATTGCTGAGCAAACCAATCATCCCCTGCATGTGGGAATTACAGAGGCAGGAACGATTATCAGCGGAAATATTAAATCCTCCATTGGACTGGGACTGATTTTAAATCAGGGGATTGGAGATACCATTCGTGTTTCATTAACCGGAGATCCGTTAGAAGAAATCAAATCAGCAAAACTGATTTTAAGAACCTTGGGACTCCGCAAGGGTGGCATTGAGGTAGTATCCTGTCCGACCTGTGGAAGAACAAGAATCAACTTAATCGAACTGGCAAATCAGGTAGAGAATATGGTAGCGGACATTCCTTTAGACATCAAGGTTGCTGTTATGGGCTGTGTAGTCAACGGACCGGGAGAAGCAAAGGAAGCCGATATCGGAATTGCCGGCGGTGTGGGAGAAGGACTAATTATAAAGCATGGTCAGATAGACCGTAAAGTACCGGAGAATCAGCTCTTAAGTGAATTAAGAAAGGAACTTTTGAACTGGAATAAGGAGTAGGAAAAATTATGGCAAAACTGTTTTTTGAAGTTTTTCCGACATTAAAGATTACCGGAGAGATGAGTGCACTTTTGAAAGAAACAGAGATTACAAAAGTGGCATCGAATTCCGCACAGAATGCACTGCGGATTTATTTAGAGAGTACAAGGCTAATTCCCAAACCGGAAATCTATCATATTGAACAAGAAATCAGACAACAGCTATTTCCGCACAAGGAGATAGCTGTTAAAATCATAGAAAAATTTAATTTATCCAGCCAGTATACACCGGAAAAACTGATGGCGGTATACCGGGAGAGTATTTTAGAAGAGATTCGCAATTACAGCGTACTGCTCTATAATCTGATGCGCTGCAGCAAAATGGAATTTGACCGGGAAGACCATATGATTCTTACCTTAGAGGATACCATTGTTGCCACAGAGCGGAGTAATGAACTGATTGATATCTTAGAAAAAATCATCTGCGAACGTTGTGGATTAAAATTAATGATTGAGCCACAGTATGAGAAGCCGGCAGAAAATGATTATTTAAAGAGTGCAGACAGCCAGATTGAAACAGAGGTTGCCCATATCGTGGCACGAACCGCTGCTGCAAGAACGCAGAATGCGGATGGCATGGAACAGCCTGCTGCCAATGAAGCAAACGCACAGCCCGATGCTAGAGCGTCAGAAAAGGAAAAAACACCTGCTGCCCCGGAGAAAAAACAGACTACCGGCACAGAAGGTGCAGGAGCAGCACCTGCTGCTGGAAAGAATAACTTTTCCGGCGGAAAGGATTTCAAGGGAAAATCTTCCTTCCAGAGAAGAGATTTTGTTAAAAAATCAGACAATCCGGATGTTATTTATGGCCGTGATTTTGAAGAGGATGCAATTCCGATTGAGACCATCGTAGGTGAAATGGGAGAAGTTGTCATCCGTGGACAGATAATGACATTAGATACAAGAGAAATCCGTGGTGAAAAGACAATTATCATTATGTCGGTAACGGATTTTACGGATTCCATTGTGCTTAAAATCTTTACAAAAAATGAGAATCTACCGGAACTGATGGGAGATTTGAAAAAGGGAGCATTTCTTAAAATTAAAGGTGTAACGACCATTGATAAATTTGACAGTGAGCTGACCATCGGCTCCATTGTCGGAATTAAGAAAATCCCTGATTTTACTACAATAAGAATGGACAACAGCCCGTTAAAGAGAGTAGAGCTTCATTGCCATACCAAGATGAGTGACATGGATGGTGTTACTGATGTAGGAGATCTGGTAAAAAGGGCATATAAGTGGGGACATAAGGCACTGGCGATTACCGATCATGGAAATGTCCAGGCATTCCCGATTGCAAACCATGCACTGCCGGATGACCCGGACTTTAAGATTATCTATGGTGTGGAAGCTTATCTTGTGGATGACTTGAAGGACATTGTAGAAAATTCAAAGAATCAGTCTCTGCAGGATACCTATGTGGTATTCGATATAGAGACCACCGGATTTTCACCGCTGGTAAATAAAATTATTGAAATTGGTGCGGTAAAAGTAGAAAAAGGGAATATAACCGAGCGCTTTTCCACTTTTGTTAATCCGGAAGTGCCGATTCCGTTCCACATTGAAAATCTGACCGGAATCAAAGATGATATGGTAATTACGGCACCGGTGATTGCAGAAGTTATGCCGGAGTTCTTAGCCTTCTGTGATGGTGCTGTTATGGTAGCACACAATGCTGATTTTGATATGAGCTTTATCAAATATAACTGTGACCGTTTAAGCATTCCTTATGATTTTACCATTGCAGATACTGTTGCCATGGCACGAATGCTGTTGCCGAATCTGAACCGTTTTAAGCTGGATACCGTAGCAAGGGCATTAAATATTTCGCTGGAGAATCATCACCGTGCGGTAGACGATGCAGCATGTACCGCTGAAATATTTGAAAAGTTTGTAAAAATGCTTGCTGACCGTGGCATCAATACACTGGATGAATTAAATGCCGAGGGACATGTCAGCAAAGAGACCGTTATGAAGATGCCGACCCATCATGCTATTATTCTTGCAACGAATGATCTGGGTCGTGTGAATCTCTATAAGCTGATATCCTTATCCCACCTTGATTATTTCCATCAGAGGGCGAGAATTCCAAAGAGCGAATACTTAAAACACAAGGAAGGCTTACTGATTGGTTCTGCCTGTGAGGCGGGAGAACTTTATCAGGCAATTTTACAGGGACGGCCGCAGGAAGAGATTATCCGTCTGGTGAAGTTTTATGATTACCTTGAAATCCAGCCTCTTGGAAATAATGCATTTATGATAAAAGATGAAAAAGCACCGATTTCCACCATGGATGAATTAAAGGACATTAACCGCCGGATTGTAAAATTAGGAGAAGAATTCCATAAGCCGGTTGTGGCAACCTGTGATGTGCATTTTATGGACCCGGAGGATGAAGTATACCGTCGTATTATTCTGGCGGGTAAAGGCTTTAAGGATGCCGATGAGCAGGCTCCGCTATATCTTCGTACCACAGAAGAAATGTTGGAGGAATTCAGCTATTTAGGCAGTGAGAAAGCGAAAGAAGTTGTTATCGATAATACCAATAAGATCGCAGATATGTGCGAGCGCATTTCTCCGGTTCGCCCGGATAAGTGTCCGCCGGTAATTGAAAATTCCGATCAGATGCTGCGTGATATCTGCTATAACAAGGCACATGAGATGTATGGAGAGGATTTGCCGGAAATCGTATCGGAGCGGTTGGAGCGGGAGTTAAAATCCATTATCGGAAACGGTTATGCGGTAATGTATATCATTGCCCAGAAGCTGGTTTGGAAATCAAATGAGGATGGTTATCTGGTAGGTTCCCGTGGATCCGTAGGTTCTTCTTTTGCGGCAACCATGTCCGGAATCACGGAGGTAAATCCGCTGGCACCGCATTATTACTGTGCCCACTGTCATTACAGTGATTTTGATTCGCCGGAAGTAAAGAAATATGGCGGACAGTCCGGTTGTGACATGCCGGATAAGCGGTGTCCGAACTGTGGCAAGCCGTTAGTGAAAGCCGGTTTTGATATTCCGTTTGAAACATTCCTTGGATTTAAGGGGAATAAAGAGCCGGATATTGATCTTAACTTTTCCGGTGATTACCAGAGTAAATCCCATAAGTATACAGAAGTAATTTTCGGCGCGGGACAGACCTTCCGTGCCGGAACCATTGGTACGCTGGCAGATAAAACCGCATTCGGTTATGTAAAGAATTATTATGAAGAGCATGGTGTGCATAAGAGAAATTGTGAGATAGACCGGATTGTGCAGGGCTGCGTGGGAATCCACCGGACCACCGGACAGCATCCGGGAGGTATCGTAGTATTGCCGGTGGGGGAAGAGATTTATTCCTTTACACCGATTCAGCATCCTGCTAACGATATGACAACCGATATTATTACGACGCATTTTGAGTACCATTCCATTGATCACAACTTATTAAAGCTTGATATTCTCGGACACGACGATCCGACCATGATCCGTATGCTTGAGGACTTAACCGGAATTGATGCACAGAAGATTCCGTTGGATGATAAGTCCGTCATGTCCTTATTTAAGAATACCAGTGCACTGAGTATTACACCGGATATGTTGACAAACTGTACACTTGGAGCACTTGGAATTCCAGAGTTTGGAACAGACTTTGCGATGCAGATGTTAATTGACGCAGATCCGCAGTCCTTTTCCCATCTGATTCGAATTGCAGGTCTTTCACACGGTACGGATGTATGGTTAGGAAATGCCCAGACATTGATTGAAGAGGGAAAAGCAACCATTTCTACGGCAATCTGTACCCGTGATGATATTATGATTTATCTTATCAGTATGGGACTTGACAGTGAGGAATCCTTTACCATTATGGAGTCTGTCCGTAAGGGAAAGGGCTTAAAACCAGAGTGGGAGGAAGAAATGACTGCCCACGGCGTACCGGACTGGTATATCTGGTCCTGTAAGAAGATTAAGTATATGTTCCCGAAAGCCCATGCGGCGGCATACGTTATGATGGCATGGCGTATTGCTTACTGCAAGGTGTTTTATCCGCTGGCATATTATGCAGCATACTTTTCCATCCGTGCAACCGGATTCAGTTATGAGCTTATGTGTCAGGGAAAGGATAAGCTGAATTACTTCATGCGTGATTATGAGAAACGAAAGGATTCACTATCGAAGAAGGAGCAGGATACCTATAAGGATATGCGTATTGTGCAGGAAATGTATGCAAGAGGCTATGAGTTCTGGACCATTGATTTATATAAAGCCCAGGCATCCCGTTTCCAGATTATTGATGGCAGACTGATGCCTGCCTTAAGTACGATAGATGGTCTTGGCGAGAAGGCGGCAGAGGCAGTGGTAGAGGCTGCCAAGGATGGTCCATTTCTATCCAAGGATGATTTCAGACAGCGGACCAAAGTTAGTAAGACCGTAATTGATCTGATGGGAGACCTTGGATTATTCGGGGACTTGCCGGAATCGAACCAGCTTTCTTTATTTGATTTTTAATACATAGGAAGGTATAATTGTTAAAAGGAGTGAGGAGCATGAACGAAGTATATGAAAAGCTTTTAAAATGTTATGCATGTTTTGAAGATAAGATTGATTTTAAACCACAGGCAGCATTGATTTTAGGCTCCGGATTAGGAGATTATGCTGACACGAATATGAAGGTGGAAGCAGTGCTTGATTATCACGATATCGAAGGGTTTCCGGTATCAACGGTACCGGGGCATAAGGGGCGCTTCGTATTCGGTTATGTAGGGGATGTGCCGGTAGTATGTATGCAGGGACGTGTGCATTATTACGAAGGTTATTCCATGCAGGATGTTGTGCTGCCAACAAGATTAATGAAAATGATGGGCGCAAAGGTACTCTTTCTTACCAATGCTGCAGGGGGAATACAGCAGGGAATGAAAGCCGGAGATCTGATGATGATTACCGGGCAGATTGGCTGCTTTGTACCATCTCCTTTAATCGGGGCAAATATCGATGAACTGGGGGAACGGTTCCCGGATATGAGCCATATCTATGATGAGGATTTGCAGAAAATAATCCGAAAAGCTGCCATTGAAGCAGATATTCCGCTTCGGGAAGGCACTTACCTGCAGTTATCAGGACCGAATTTTGAGACACCACAGGAAATTTCCATGTGCCGCGTACTGGGGGCAGATGCGGTAGGCATGAGTACAGCCTGTGAAGCCATTGCAGCAAATCATATGGGGATGAAAATCTGCGGTATTTCCTGTATTTCAAATCTTGCGGCAGGAATTTCACCATTTTCCCTGACACACCGTGAAGTTCAGGAGACAGCAGATCGTGTTGCACCATTGTTTAAAAAGCTGGTGACTGATTCTATTACCGGTATGAATACATTTCTGTAAGAAAATGGTATAGTGGGAAGCAGCTATAGAAATTAAATATAAGAGGCAGATATCTATCAGGAGAAGGTAGAAGATAAGGAGGGGATTGCGTATGAATATACGTTTTTACAATGCCAGAATCTTAGCGCCGTCAGAGGGACATTCTTTTCAGGTGATAACCGGGGAATTGTGGGTAAAGAAGAATGAGATTATCTATATCGGGGATGGCCTTGATACGGAACGTGTTTTTGAAAAAGAGCCGGCAGGAATGATTCTTTGGGACAGGGAAATTGACGCAGAGAAAAACCTGCTGCTGCCGGGATTTAAAAATGCCCATACCCATACGGCTATGACATTTTTACGTTCCTATGCGGATGACCTGCCATTACAGGACTGGCTGACAAAGCAGGTATTTCCAAAAGAGGCACTGCTTACGGCAGATGATATATACTGGCTCAGCATACTAGGCATCATGGAATATCTGACCAGTGGCATCACTTCAAATTTTGATATGTATTTCTTTCCGGAGACAATTGCAAAGGCTTCCATAGACTGTGGATTCCGGACCATGCAGGTCAGCAGCTTCAATGATTTTACAAGCTCCATTGAAGAGATGGAAGAAATTTATCATAAAGTCAATGAAATGAGTGACTTAACCGGTTATGTGCCGGGATTTCATGCGGAATATACCACCTCAAAAGAGCATTTAAAACAGGTGGCAGCATTATCCGAAAAGCTGCATGCACCGGTGTATTTTCATAATTCCGAGACTGCACTTGAAGTAGAACAGTGTAAGGAGCGTTATGGAATGACACCGACCCGGCTGATGGAAGAGCTTGGAATGTTTCAATATGGCGGCGGTGGTTATCACTGTGTATATTTTGAAGATGAGGATTTTGAAATTTTTCGAAAGAGAAATCTTACGGCAGTAACGAATCCTGCATCGAATCTGAAGCTGGCAAGCGGAATCGCACCGATTGACCGCTTTATAAAAGAAGGAATTAATCTTGCTATCGGAACAGATGGTCCGGCAAGTAATAACTGCCTTGATATGTTCCGGGAAATGTTTTTAACTACCGGTCTGGCAAAGGTCAGAGAAAAGGATGCAGCCTGTGTTGGTGCAGAAGAAGTACTTTATATGGCAACGACAGGAGGAGCTGCTGCCATGGGATTAAATGAATGCGATAGTCTGGCAGAGGGAAAGAAAGCAGATTTAATCATGCTTGATTTAAAACAGCCGAATATGCAGCCGGAAAATAATCTCGTCAGGAATATTGTATACAGCGGAAGCAAACAGAATGTAAAGCTTACTATGGTAAATGGACAAATTCTTTATGAAGATAACACATTTCAGATTGGATTTGAACCGGAAGAAATATACCGGAAAGCAAATGAAATTATTGGCAGAATGAAATGAGAGGAACGATATGAAAGTAATATTTGTACATCATAGCTGTTTTGTGGTGGAAATGGAAGATGTGGTTTTGATATTTGATTATTTTGAAGGAAACCGTGTAACCGGTTATACTTTTACCGGAGTGCTTCCGGTATTTGACAAAGACAAATCCATTTATTTCTTTGCAAGCCATAAGCATCAGGACCACTTTGATATGAATATTTTAAAACTGGCAGAGGATTATGAAGACATTCATTTTATTTTGTCAAAAGATACAAAAATGAGTCCGAATTTTATGAAAAAACACGGTATTCCGGAGCGGGCAAAGAAATGTATCGAATATGTCATTCCGGATAAGAAATATGAAATCGGAAAAGTGAAGGTAAAAACCCTTCGTTCCACGGATGCCGGTGTGGCGTTTCTGGTAAAGACCTGTGGCAAGACCATTTATCATGCAGGAGACCTTCATAACTGGAAGATGGAGCATGTGGGAGAGCTGATTAATGGCAAGATGGAGCGGGACTACAGACACCAGATACGCAAGTTAGAAGGTGAGCATATCAATGTGGCATTTGTGGTTTTAGACCCGAGACTTGGTGTGTATACTGACCTTGGTTTGGCTTATTTTATGAAAAATGTGGAAGCTGATTATGTATTCCCGATGCATATGTGGCAGGATTATTCTGCCATTGAAAAATACAAGCAAAAATGTGATAATCATTTGTATACGGACCGAATCATGGATATCGAAAAAGAAAATCAGGTATTTGATATGGACAATCTCAAATGAAATTCTTGAATTATGCCATTAATTGGTCTATACTTAATACGTTTCCTGCTTAGGGGAAGGAAACTATTTCGTTACACGGGAAATCGGTAAAAAGTGGTTCCCGTAGTTAAAAACAGGAGGAAGAATGTATGGATAATTTTCTCGCATTTGGAGGCAGTTTTTTACAGTATGTAGTTATTTTTGTGATTCTGGTTGCAATTGCAGTTCTCGGTGTATTCACAGGTATTGCACTGCGGAAACGGAAAGATGCAAAGGAACTGGCATTACATGAAGATAAAAAGGAAGAAAAATAGTTTTTTGGAGGAATTATTGTGAAGAAATACGGAGTAAATGACTTAAGAAGAATGTATCTTGAATTCTTTGAGAGCAAAGGACATCTGGCAATGAAGAGCTTTTCTTTAGTACCACATAATGATAACAGTCTTCTGCTTATCAATGCTGGTATGGCTCCATTAAAGCCATATTTTACAGGACAGGAGATTCCGCCGAGAAGAAGAGTGACAACCTGTCAGAAATGTATTCGTACCGGAGATATTGAAAATGTAGGTAAGACAGCAAGACATCTTACCTTCTTTGAGATGCTTGGAAACTTCTCTTTTGGTGATTATTTCAAACATGAAGCAATTGCATGGTCATGGGAATTCCTGACAAAAGTGTTAGAGCTTGACCCGGAGCGCCTGTATCCGTCTATTTATGGAGAAGACGAAGAAGCATTTGAAATCTGGACCAAAGAAGTCGGTGTTCCGGCAGAGAAAATTACCAGATTCTATCGTGACCCGGAAACCGGAGAATGTGATAACTTCTGGGAGCATGGTGCAGGACCTTGCGGACCGTGTTCTGAAATCTATTATGACCGTGGAGAAAAATACGGCTGTGGAAGTCCTGACTGTAAAGTAGGATGTGAGTGCGACCGTTTCATGGAAGTATGGAACAACGTATTTACACAGTTTGAAGGAGATGGCAAAGGTGGTTATACCGAGCTTTCCCAGAAAAATATTGATACCGGAATGGGATTAGAGCGTCTGGCAGTTGTTATGCAGGATGTAGACTCCGTATTTGATATTGATACTATGAAAGCAATCCGTGATAAGATTTGTGAATTATCAGGAAAGACTTATCAGCAGGATGCATTAGATGACGTTTCTATCCGTCTGATTACAGACCATATCCGCTCTGTAACCTTTATGGTATCCGACGGAATTATGCCAAGTAACGAAGGAAGAGGTTATGTTTTAAGAAGACTGATTCGTCGTGCTGCAAGACATGGCAGATTACTTGGAATTGATGGACTGTTTCTGGCAAAACTCAGTGATACTGTTATTCGTGAGAGCAAGGATGGTTATCCGGAATTAGAGGAGAAGAAAGATTTCATCTTCAAGGTATTATCTCAGGAAGAAGAAAAATTCAATAAAACAATTGATCAGGGACTTGCTATCTTAGCAGAGATGCAGGACAAGCTGGAAAAAGAAGGAAAGAAAGAATTATCCGGAGCGGATGCTTTCAAGCTTTATGATACTTACGGATTCCCTCTTGACCTGACCCAGGAAATCTTAGAAGAAAAAGGATTTACCATTGATGAAGCCGGATTTAAGGCCGCAATGGAAGAGCAGAGAGAGAAAGCAAGAAAAGCAAGAAAAGTAACCAACTACATGGGTGCAGATGTTACCGTATATGAATCCATCGACCCAAGTATTACAACTGAATTTGTCGGATATGAGAACAATACTTATACCTCAAAGATTACAGTAATGACTACCGAGACTGAAATCACAGAAGCTTTATCCGATGGTGAGATTGGAACTATTTTCGTAGAGAAGACTCCATTCTATGCAACCATGGGTGGACAGGTAGCAGATACCGGTGTTATCAGCAGCAAGGACGGAAGCTTTGTCTTTGAAGTAGAAGATACCGTAAAGATGCTTGGCGGCAAAGTCGGACATATTGGTAAAGTTACCAAGGGAATGATTAAGACCGGTGATGAAGTAGAACTTTCCATTGATGCAGACAGAAGACTTGCAATCGGAAAGAACCACAGTGCAACACATCTTCTTCAGGAAGCCTTAAGAGAAGTACTTGGTACCCATGTACAGCAGTCCGGTTCTTATGTAGACGAGCACAGATTAAGATTTGACTTTACACATTTCTCAGCAATGACAGCAGATGAGATTACCAAAGTGGAAGACATTGTAAACCAGAAAATTGCAGAAGCACTTCCTGTTATAACAGAAGTAATGTCTTTAGAGGATGCAAAGAAGACCGGTGCAATGGCATTATTTGGTGAGAAATACGGTGATAATGTCCGTGTTGTAAAAATGGGAGATTTTTCTACCGAGCTTTGCGGTGGTACCCATGTAAGCAATACAAGTGCAGTCCAGGCATTTAAGATTATTTCCGAGGCTGGAATCCAGGCTGGAGTCAGAAGAATTGAAGCCCTGACATCCAAAGGTGTATTTGAATATTATGACCAGTTAGAAGAAACCTTAAAAGAGGCTGCAAAATTATTAAAAGCGACACCTGCAAATCTTGTTGAGCGTGTAAATCATGTATTAGGCGAAGTAAAAGCATTACAGTCTGAAAATGAATCCTTAAAGAGCAAAGCGGCAAAGGATGCATTAGGTGATGTTATGAATCAGGTGGAGGAAGTAGCTGGTGTGAAACTTTTAGCAACCAGCGTTTCCGGTGTAGATATGAATGGTTTAAGAGACTTAGGAGACCAGCTCAAAGAGAAGCTTGGCGAAGGTGTTATCGTATTAGCTTCTGATTGTGATGGCAAAGTAAATCTTGTTGCAATGGCAACTGAGGAAGCAATGGGCAAGGGTGCACATGCCGGTAACCTCATCAAGGGAATTGCTGCGAAGGTTGGCGGAGGCGGCGGTGGCCGTCCCAATATGGCTCAGGCCGGTGGTAAGAATCCGGCTGGCATCAAAGATGCTTTGACAGAAGCAAAGACTGTTCTTGCACAGCAGTTAGCATAAAATATACTGAATTAAAAATATTTTCCGGAAAATTGGAAAAACAGAAAAAAAACGGTTGACGTACGGGAAAATTATGCTATAATCTTTGGTAGTGCAATAAAATTACCCAAACAGTTGAATATGCACAATACGCAACTGGAGGGAGGTTAGGTGTGAGACAATGTCAAATGTAATCGTAAAAGAAAACGAGACGTTAGATAGCGCTTTACGCAGATTCAAAAGAAACTGTGCGAAAGCTGGTATCCAGCAGGAAATCCGTAAAAGAGAGCATTACGAGAAACCAAGTGTTAAACGTAAGAAAAAATCGGAAGCTGCAAGAAAACGTAAGTACAACTAATAAGATAGAAAGCTGTCACATTTGTGGCAGCTTTCACTTTTTTACTTTACAGGAAATTGTTTTCCTGTAAAGTAAAAAACGCTCCGCGAGGATGCACACTGCGGCGTATAAGGTAGATGTCGCAAGCGACCGCCGCAGGCGCGAGAATGTGCCAAGGCACATTCTCTGTTCTATTGCCAAGCTTATGGGTTGCCAATTATCTATAAGAAGCTATCGATGACAGTTTCTGTAGGCGAGAAACAAATTTTAGAGCATATTTTATAAGACAAGTCATATATTAGTCGTGAGGAGAAATCCTTGCGACTTTTTTACTTTACAGGAAATTGCTTTCATGTAAAGTAAAAAATGCTCCGCGAGGATGCGCACTGCGGCGTATAAGGTAGATGTCGCAAGCGACCGCCGCAGGTGCGAGAATGTGCCAAGGCACATTCTTTTTTACGCATGTTTCTCGTAGTTACGCGAGTAGACTAGAAAGAATATATTGATAGACCGAAAGAAAGGAGTGAATCCGGAAACAATGTTAGAACAGGTACTTCAGATTTTCCCAGCAGAGCTTCGGAAAATGCTGCTTGCAAATAAAGATAAATTAAAGGAGACAGAGGAAATACGCATTCGTATAAACCAGCCGATGATTCTCTGGGATGGGAGAAAGGAATATTTTTTAGATAAGCTAAGTGGCAGATTAAGTGTGGAGGCGGAAGGAAGTTATTACATAAAGGAAAGTGATATTTCTGCGATGCTGACTTTTTTAAGCAGGTATTCCATTTATGCCTATGAAGAAGAGTTAAAGAGTGGATTCCTGACCTTAGAAGGTGGACACCGGGTAGGAGTAACCGGACAGATCCGGATGGAGGGAGAAAAGGTGGAACAGCTTGCTTATGTCGGATCATTGAACATAAGAATTGCACATCAGAAGATTGGATGTGCAAAGGAAATTCTGCCCTTTATCAGAACAGAACAGAGTGTGAGAAATACGCTTTTCGTATCTTCCGTTGGGATTGGAAAGACAACCCTGCTCCGGGACAGTATTCGTCTGATTTCCGGAGATGAGACAAGCAGAATACACTTTAAAGTAGGGGTGGTAGATGAACGTTCTGAGATAGCAGCCTGCTGCCATGGAATACCGCAGAATAATCTTGGCATACGTACAGATGTGATAGACCGGTGTAAAAAGGCTGTGGGAATGCGGATGCTTCTTCGTTCCATGTCGCCGGATGTAATTGCAGTGGATGAACTTGGCTCTATGGAAGATTTTCAGGCAGTGGATGAAGTATTGCATTGTGGCTGCAGTATTCTTGGAACCATTCACGCGGCTGATATGTTGGAGTTACAACAAAAGGAACAGCTTCAAAAATGGCTAGAACAAAAGATTTTTGAGCGGTATGTCATCTTAAAAAAGGATGATGAAGGAAGAAGACATTTTATGATTTATGATGGGACATGGGAAAAAATATGGTCCGATTGATAGGAGCAGTGCTGATACTTTTTGGAACAGTTGGAATTGGGTATGACAGAATGCGGCAGATAAAGCGTCATTATGAAGGGCTTTTAGACTGGCGGGAATGTATGCTCAAAATACAGGGAGATATGCAAAGCTTAAAGAAACCGCTGCCGGATATTATTGCAGAATTGGAGCATCATGCACCGGAAGTCTTTCAGTCCTTTTTTATGCAGGTTCATAAGGAACTGATGCAGTATGAGAACAGCAGTCCGAAAAGCTGTTGGAAGGAGGCATGGAAGTCATGGAAAAAAAGGGAAATCTTTACGAAAGAGGAGGGACAGCTGTTTTTGGAGTGCGGAAGGCTTTTGGAACAGGGAAGCGGAGGAATATTTGAAAAAGAGGCAGAGCTACTGATAGAGAGAATCAATATTTTGATTCAAAGGGAACAGACAGAGATGCGAGAGAGGATAAAAGTCAGCATGTACCTGTGTGCTACCGCAGGAATATTTCTGGTGCTGATTCTGGTTTAATGGAGGAGAAGATGAGCGTAAACCTGATATTTAAAATTGCGGCAGTCGGTATTTTGGTGACGGTAATCAGCCAGGTGCTAAAGCACAGTGGGCGGGAAGAACATGCATTTTTAACCAGTCTGGCAGGACTTTTGATTGTGCTGTTCTGGATTGTTCCATACATATATGATTTGTTTGAAACGATGAAGTCACTATTTTCGTTGTAGAGGAGAAATATGGATATTATTCAGGTTGGATTACTGGGGATCACTGCGGTTTTCCTTGCTCTTTTTATCAAAAATTACAAAAGCGAATACAGCATTTTAATCAGCATTGTGGCATGTATTTGCATCTTTATCTTTCTGATAGGAAAATTGGAGCTTGTATTGACTTACATCAATAGTGTGGTGGAGCTGATTCCTGTAGATGGAAGGTATCTTGCCATGATTTTAAAAATGATTGGAATTACTTATGTAGCAGAATTTGCAACAGATATCTGCAGAGAATCCGGGTATCAGGCAATTGCCGGACAAATTGAAATCTTTGCCAAGCTGTCGATTCTTTTAATCAGTATGCCGGTGCTGATGGGATTTATTGAAACGTTAGGGGCTTTTTTATGAAGAAACAACCATTAAAAAATGCGTTTAAAATGTTTGTAAGAACGGCAGGATGTTTCATTATAGTTTTCATGTTCTGGCTCATGCCAGGAGGACTTGTACAGGCATCTTCCGTATCAGCAGCATCAGATAACAGCAGGACAGGGACGGATAAGGATTATACGGATGATTTTATGGAACAGCTGGATTTATCAGAGATTGAGCAGTATTTAAAGGAACAGGATGCTACAGAAGAGATTAGTTTCTATGAACTGATTAAAGAGCTGGCAACCGGAAACTTTTCCTATGACGGACAAAAGCTGACGCAGGCAGTGGGAAGGATTCTGTGGGGAGAATTGCAGGATAATAAGGCAATACTGGTAACCGTTCTTTTACTGGCAATCAGCTGTGCATTTCTTAAAAATTTCTCCGATATTTTTCATAATACTTATATATCGGAGGTCTGCTTTTTCCTGATTTATATGGAGATGACAGTCCTGTTGCTGCAGTCCTATCAGATGATGAGTGATATTGTGGTAACGGCAATGAATCAGATTGTAGATTTTATGAATATGCTGATTCCAGTATTTGGCATGTCTCTGGCATTTTCCATGGCAAATTTTACAGCGGCAGGATTTTACCAGATTGCTTTTATCGTGGTTTATATTGTTCAGTGGGGAATGCTTGCCTGTCTGGTGCCAATGACGAAAATCTTTATCATGATGGAATTTATGAATTATATGATAGAAGGGGAACGTTTTAGCAGAATGTGTGAACTGATGGAAGAAATAATCCGCTGGTGCTTAAAATGTGCGATTGCAGCAACCATTGGTCTGAATGTGGTACAGACCATGGTGGTTCCGGCCATTGACCGCTTGAAAATGAGTACCGTTACAAAGACACTTGGAATGATACCGGGAATGGGAAATATAACAGGAGCAGTCAGTGAACTGATGCTTGGAGCGGGTATGGTCATTAAGAACAGTGTTGGAACAGCCGGGGTATTGATTTTACTTTTGCTGGTGATGTTTCCACTATGCAAAATGTTTTTGCTGAGTCTTATGTATAAAGTGACAGCAGCAGTAACCGAACCGGTATCGGATAAGAGGATCGCAGGAAGCATGAACGGCATTTGTCTGGGCTGCCAGCTGCTTACAAGGATTTTACTTACTTCGCTTGTACTTTTCCTTGTGACGATTGCCATGATTACTGCAGTATCCGGATTCCTTATGGGATAGAGGAAAGAAGAGAAATAAGAAGGGGAAGAGAGAGCAATATAAAATGGATGCAATTTTAAACTGGATGAAGGGAATTCTGATCCTTTTTCTGATTGGACATGTGATGCTGTATCTGGTACAGAATAAAACTTATGAAAAATATGTGCATTTCTTTCTTAGGATTCTGATTCTGCTGGCGGTAATGGCACCCATTGCTTCTAGGTTAATTGATGAGGATACGCTGATACAGAATATGGAACAGGCACAGTTCTTTCAGGAACTTGAAAATGTACAAAATATAAATGCCATAAGCAGTGCGGAGACTGCAGATTATCGTTTACAATATGAAGAAGCCTGTGGCGGGCGGGTAGAGGATACCCTAAGGCAGAAAGGCTATGCGGTGGCATACAGCAGGGTAACATTAACTGAGACTTATGAAATAGAACGTATTACAATCGGGATTGAAAAGTCTGGGGATAACATTGAAAAAAATAGTTCCGTCCATGTTTCGGATATTGAGATACCGGCAATTGAGATAAAAGAAACAGAAGAGAAAAAGGAGCATACAAGTCAGGAATATGCAGAATTAGAAAAATTTGTATGTGAAAATTATCTGGTTGATAAGACGCAGATTCAGATAGAAGAGGTGAGAAGATGAAAATGCAGGATTTTATGCAAAAGATAAAAGAAAAGAAACTAAAACGGTCAGATTGGATGATTTTAGTCCTGGCAGGCATATTGATTCTGATTATCGCATTGCCCACAGATACAAAAGAAAAAAAACAGGCAGAGGAAGCAAAAGAAAATATTTCAAAGGAAAATAATACCATGGAGGCATCTAAGGATGAAATAGAGCGGAAATTAGAAGATATTTTAGAAAAAATCGACGGAGCCGGAGATGTAAAGGTGATGATTACTTATCAGGACAGTGGGACGCAGGTGGTGGAAAAGGATAAAAATACTTCTGAAAATTCTTTAGAGGAAAGTGACAGCACTGGTGGAGTAAGAAGCACAAAGGAACAGCAGCTACAGGAAAGTACGGTATATGAGGAAGCAGATGCCGGAAATACCCCCTTTGTTTCTAAGGAACTTCTTCCCAAAGTGGAGGGAATTTTAATTGTGGCATCCGGTGGTGATAACCAGAAGGTGAAACAGAATATTTCCGAGGCGGTTTTGGCATTATTTCAGGTAGAAGCACATAGAATAAAAATAGTAAAAATGAGCGGACTGGAGGACAGTAAATGAAGAAAGTATTTAAGAAAAATCAACTCATTATAACCGCATTGGCATTGATGATAGCAGTGGCTGGTTACTTAAGTTTTACCGACAAGAATGGCAAAGATGAAAAGGTGGCAATGGAGGCTTCTGCGGATACGGCAGATTTATCTTATGAGATATCGGCAGAGGATGACTTAGCGGAAGCAGATATTTTTACCGATACGGAAGATAACAGTAGTGAAGCTGTATCAGCGGCAGACAATGTGGTTGAAGAGAGCCTAGAGAACCCGGGCGAAGCCGTCATGGCAAGCAGCAGCATGGATTATGCGTCAGAAATGAAACTGGGCCGGGAACAGGTACGTTCTAAAAACAAAGAGACTTTGCTGGAAATTATCAATAATACAAATATAGATGAAGCTGCAAAGCAGGATGCCTTAAATCAGATGGTGGCAATGACGGATATTGCAGAACGGGAAAATGCAGCTGAGATGTTGTTAGAGGCAAAAGGATTTACGGATGTAGTTGTCAGCATTACTGATAATACAGCGGATGTGGTACTTGATATGGGGGAAGTAACAGATGCCAAACGTGCCCAAATAGAGGATATTGTAAAGAGAAAAGCCGGCATTGAGGCAGAAAATATCATTATCACACCAATTCAGAAAAATACTGCACAGGAGAATCCGGCAACAGAAACCACCGAAAATTCAGACACAACAGAACAGACAAATTAAAGGAAGCAGCCCCGCTCTTAGATACTTGAAAACGGGGCTGAAATTAGTATAATAATAGCATAAGAAAAAGAAACGACAGAACCATGAGAAGAGAGGGAATGCCTATGAAGAGAGTGTTTTTAATTGTATTAGACAGCGTTGGGATCGGAGAAATGCCGGATGCGGCAGAGTATCATGATGAAGGAAGCAATACCTTACTTGCAGCTTCACGAAGTCCATATTTTTCCATGCCGAATATGCGCTCGCTGGGCTATTTTAATATTGACGGAGTCCACATTGGAGGAAAAGAAGCAAATCCGAAAGGTGCATTTGCCAGACTGACAGAGGTGTCCAAAGGAAAAGATACCACCATCGGACACTGGGAGATTGCAGGCGTGATATCCAGTCATCCTCTGCCAACATTTCCAAATGGATTTCCACAGGAAATCATAGAAGAATTTGAGCAGAAAACCGGACGCGGGGTACTTTGCAACCGTCCATATTCCGGCACGGAGGTTATCCGGGATTATGGAAAAGAGCATATGGAAACTGGAAAACTGATTGTATACACATCAGCAGATTCTGTTTTCCAGGTGGCAGCTCATGAAGAGGTAGTGCCGATTGAAGAACTGTACCGGGATTGCCAGATTGCAAGAAATATGCTGACTGGGAAAAACGGAGTGGGAAGAGTCATCGCAAGACCGTTTATCGGAGAACCGGGGAATTTTACCCGTACTGCAGGAAGACATGACTTTTCCTTAGAACCGCCGGCAGTTACCATGTTAGATCAGCTGACGGAAAGTGGGAAAACAGTGCTGTCTGTTGGAAAAATCATAGATATTTTTGCAGAACGCGGAATTACAGATTTTGTACGAACAAACGGAAATGATGATGGAATTGACAAAACATCAGCCTATATGGACAAAGATTTTACTGGATTATGTTTTACAAATTTGGTAGACTATGATATGTTGTATGGACATAGGAATGATGTAGATGGTTATGCAAAAGCACTGACACACTTTGATGAGCGGCTGCCGGAGCTTTTGGCAAAGTTACGGGAGGATGATATTTTAATGATTACAGCCGACCACGGATGTGATCCGAGTACACCTTCTACTGACCATTCCAGAGAGTATACACCACTTCTTATGTATGGAGCGCATATTACTCCGGGTAAGAACTATGGCACAAGAGGCAGCTTTGCAGACATTGCCGCAACCATATTATCTTACTTCGACATAAAGCAAAAATGTGCGGGTGAGCCGCTGGAATTATAGGAGGTCCCATTTTGGCTGATTTTAGAAAAGAGATAGAGAAACGAAGAACATTTGCGATTATTTCCCATCCGGATGCCGGTAAGACAACCCTGACAGAGAAATTTCTTCTGTATGGAGGAGCTATTAACCTGGCAGGTTCTGTAAAAGGAAAAGCAACTGCAAGACATGCAGTTTCCGACTGGATGGAAATAGAGAAGGAGAGAGGTATTTCCGTTACTTCTTCTGTATTGCAGTTTAATTATGGTGGATATTGCATCAATATTCTGGATACACCGGGACATCAGGACTTCTCGGAAGATACCTATCGTACCCTGATGGCTGCTGATTCTGCAGTTATGGTAATCGATGGTTCAAAAGGTGTAGAGGCACAGACCAGAAAACTGTTTAAAGTCTGTGTAATGCGTCACATTCCGATTTTTACATTTATCAATAAAATGGATCGTGATGCTAATGATACCTTTGATTTATTAGATGAAATCGAAAAAGAACTTGGCATTGCTACCTGTCCGGTTAACTGGCCGATTGGCTCCGGAAAGAATTTTAAGGGAGTTTATGACCGGAATACGAAAAAAGTCATGCTGTTCTCTGATACCTTGAAGGGAACCAAGGAAGGTGAAGAAAAAGATTTTGATATTAATGATTCGGCATTGACAACAGAAATCGGGCAGGAATACCGGGATAAATTGGATGAAGAAATTGAATTGTTAGATGGTGCAAGTGCAGAATTCGATATGGAACTTGTGTCCAGGGGAGAACTGTCACCGGTATTCTTTGGTTCTGCTTTAACGAACTTTGGTGTAGAAACTTTCTTAAAGCATTTCCTTTCCATGACTACATCACCGCTTCCGAGAAATTCAGACAAGGGGCTGATTGATCCGTTTGGTTCCGATTTCTCTGCTTTTGTCTTTAAAATCCAGGCAAATATGAATAAGAATCATCGTGACCGTATTGCATTTATGCGAATCTGTTCCGGAAAGTTTGAAGCCGGCATGGAAGTAAAACATATCCAGGGTGGAAAAGCAATCCGTCTTTCCCAGCCGCAGCAGTTGATGGCACAGGAGAGAAAGATTATAGAAGAAGCATATGCCGGAGATATTATCGGAGTCTTTGACCCGGGTATCTTTTCAATCGGTGATACTTTAACCACTGCGAAAGACAACTTCGAATTCGAAGGAATACCGACTTTTGCACCGGAGCATTTTGCAAGGGTACGTCAGGTAGATACCATGAAGAGAAAACAGTTCGTCAAAGGTGTCATGCAGATCGCACAGGAGGGCGCAATCCAGATTTTCCAGGAATATCAGGGTGGTATGGAAGAGATTATCGTAGGCGTAGTAGGTGTACTGCAGTTTGATGTATTAAAATACCGTCTGGAAAATGAATACAATGTGGAAATCCGCTTGGAGAAGCTTCCATATGAGCATATCCGCTGGATTGAAAATAAAGATATTGATATGGACAAGCTTACCGGAACTTCCGATATGAAGAAAATCCGTGACCTTAAGGGCAATCCATTGCTGTTATTTGTCAATGCATGGAGTGTCGGCATGACTCTTGACCGGAATGATGGTCTGGTATTATCGGAATTCGGTAAAAATTAAGCGGGTATAAACAAAATTAAGAAGAGACATACTTAAAAAAGAAAAAATAGAAGCTTTTCTATAAAAGTAAAGGAGGATAACGAAATGGTAGTAAAGATTACAAATGACAATTTTGAAGAAGAAGTATTAAAGTCAGATAAACCGGTACTTTTGGATTTCTGGGCAGACTGGTGCGGTCCGTGTAAAATGATGTCTCCGGTTGTAGAAGAACTGGCGGATGAATTAGAGGGACAGGTAAAGGTTGGAAAAGTGAATGTGGATGAAGAAGCAGCACTGGCTTTAAAATATCAGATTATGAGCATTCCGACCCTGGTTGTAATGAAAAAAGGTGTTTTTGAGGGAAAGAGCATCGGTGTGCAGGATAAAGACGAAGTATTAAGGCTTTTAGCTTTATGATTGCAGCTGATAAGAAAATCCGGATGGTATATCTTAATATACTGTCCGGATTTTATCATACAATTTTTATAGATGCGTAATAAATGCCTGATTCATATTGCTATAAAAATATATCATTGCATATAAAAAAATATAGAAGTTATTTTTCAGCAAGTTTCTGTTCTAACTGACCGATGATGCGTCCTTTGTCCATCGGGGAAAGTTTATGGAAAAGCTGGAGCAGTAAATGTTCATCCGGGTCGGATGGGAAAGCATGATATTCTGATTCTTCTGCAATCTGAAGGTTGGAAGCCGGCTGGTATTCACCGGTCAGAAGATAGTATACATCAACATCTAAAAATTCACTTATTTTTACAATTTTATCAGAAGAAGGATTTGTACCCTTGGATTTCCAGCTGCTGATAGCAGCGGGAGAGATTCCGGTGTATTCCGATAATTCTTTTTGTGAAAGCTTCTTTTCCCGTAATAATGCAAAGATACGTTGGCTGATTGTCATAGTGTACTCCTTTATCAGGTATTAAATAATATTGTATAGAAAATAAAAAATAAAATAAAATACGCAAATATGAATTGACAAATTCATATTTATGAATTATAATGTAATTTGTGAAATTATTTTCATATTATACATCATTTTTTATATAAACACAAATGATAAAGAAGAAAAGGGGAGACTTTTATGGCAAAGACAAAACGGCAGATTACTCCAATGGGGAAAGAAATAAAGCGCAGGCTGGTAGAACTTGAGATGAGTCAGGAAGAACTTGCAACATCGGTTGGGTGCAGTCCGCAGTATATCAATCATATCATTTATGGAGAACGGTCTGGTGAGAAGTACTTAGAACAGATTTTCCTGATTCTTGGTATGGATGAATATCATGATTAAAAAGATGGAACGATTGCCAGAGGTTTCCATTGTTTATAGAAAATTAATTTGTAACCGGAATCTTATTATGTTAAGATAAGGATACCTTTCCATGAGAGACTTCAGAAAGAAGTCTTTTTTTCTTTACATGAGAATATTTACAGTCTATAAAATATTTGGCTATTCTGCCGGGTATACCCACTTTACAGAATGTATAGGGACAGAAAAAAATATTTTCTAAAAATGCAGTTGACATTTGGAAGAAAGTATACTACTATAATATCAGAAAACGAACATAAGTTCGCATGAAGGAGAATTGACATGGCGAGAGATGTAAAAGATACGAGAAGAGACAGCAGTAAAGAAGATAAATTAAAGGCACTGGATGCTGCTATATCCCAGATTGAGAAACAGTACGGAAAAGGTTCTGTTATGAAACTGGGGGATGAGAGCAACCGGATGAATGTGGAGACTGTTCCGACAGGAGCATTAAGTCTTGATATTGCTTTGGGATTAGGCGGACTTCCTAAGGGAAGAATTATTGAGATATATGGACCGGAGTCCAGTGGTAAGACGACCGTTGCCCTGCATGCAGTCGCTGAGGTACAGAAGCGTGGAGGAATTGCCGGATTTATTGATGCTGAGCATGCATTAGACCCGGCATATGCGAAGAATATCGGAGTAGATATTGATAATCTTTATATTTCACAACCGGATAACGGAGAACAGGCACTTGAGATTACAGAGACTATGGTCAGATCCGGTGCAGTAGATATTGTAATCGTAGACTCTGTTGCAGCACTGGTGCCAAAGGCAGAGATTGATGGTGATATGGGAGATTCCCATGTGGGCTTACAGGCAAGACTAATGTCACAGGCACTTCGTAAGCTGACTGCAGCAATCAACCGTTCTAACTGTATTGTAATCTTTATTAACCAGTTGCGTGAAAAGGTTGGAGTTATGTTTGGTAATCCGGAGACAACAACCGGTGGCCGTGCATTGAAATTCTATTCTTCCGTACGTCTTGATGTACGTCGAATTGAATCCTTAAAACAGGGTGGAGAAATTGTCGGTAACCGTACCCGTATTAAAGTAGTGAAGAATAAAGTGGCACCGCCATTTAAAGAGGCTGAATTTGATATTATGTTCGGAGAAGGAATTTCAAAAGAAGGAGATATCCTTGATCTGGCTTCTGAACTTGGTATTGTAAATAAGTCCGGTGCATGGTATGCATATAATGGAGATAAGATTGGCCAGGGTCGTGAAAATGCCAAGACTTATCTGAAAGAGAATCCTCAGGTCTGCCAGGAAATCGAAGAAAAAGTAAGAGCTCATTATGCAGTGGATAAGAGTGAAGAAGAAACAGAGACTCCAGCTGCAAACGGACCGGAAGTTCTTGATGCAGAGTAATGGACAGAATTGTTTCGGGGATAACAGTATATAAGAAAAACAAATATAAGGTGTGTATGGATGATGGTACACACCTTGTATTATATAAAGGTGAGGTGCGCCGCTACAGATTACAGGAAGGGCAGACCGTAGACGAGGCACTGTATCAGGAACTCTTTTATGAAGTAGTAGGTAAGCGGGTGAAAAAACGGGCACTTGCACTTTTAGAGAAGATGGACCGGACAGAACAGGGGCTTTACCGGAAACTGGCTGAGAGTGAATATCCGGAAGAACTGATTCTTAATGCCATAGAGTATGTGAAGAAATATCATTATATTGATGACATGCGCTATGCAAGAAATTATATCAGTTACCGACAGGGCAGTAAGAGCCGCCGCCGGCTACAGCAGGAACTGATGCAGAAGGGAGTTCCCAAAGAAATTACAGAGCAGGCCTTAGAAGAAATCTATGAAAATAATGATACAGAAAAAATTGCTGAAATATTAAAAAAGAGACATTATAATCCGGAGCAGCCGGATGCAAAGGAAATGCAGAAACAGTATGGATATCTGATGCGGAGAGGATATAAAAGTGAAGACATTTTACGTGTAATGAAATGTCCGGACTACTTGACATAATATTAGAAAAAGTATAAAATTTATTTATTGTTATTTATGACAGATGAATGAATATTTATGTTATATGAACAATGAAAATTGAATAAAGGAGGTGCTCCTGTGCAGGCAGTAATTATAGCTGTTGTAATTACATTTATTGTCACATGTGCTATCACCTGGTTTGTTGCAAATGCATACCAGAAAAAGCAGACTGCTTCAAAGATTGGCAGTGCAGAAGATAAAGCCCGTGAGATAATAGATGAAGCTGTGAAGACCGCTGAGACGAAGAAGAGAGAATCTTTGCTTGAGATTAAAGAAGAGTCGATTCGTACGAAGAACGAATTGGACAAGGAAATCAAGGAAAGAAGAAACGAAATTCAGAGAAACGAGCGCAGAGTGGAACAGAAGGAATCCAATCTGGATAAGAAACTGGAAGCCATTGAGAAGCGCGAAGCAGGTTTTGCAGCAAAAGAAGAAGAGCTGAACAAACAGAAAGCTGAAATTACAAAGCTTCATGAAGAGCGTGTACGGGAACTAGAAAGAATCTCAGGACTTACCTCCGACCAGGCAAAAGAATATCTATTAAAAACTGTTGAAGAAGATGTAAAGCTTGATACTGCAAAATTAATCAAAGAGATGGAGCATCAGGCAAAAGAAGAAGCTGGAAAGAAGGCAAAAGAATATGTGGTTACTGCAATTCAGAAATGTGCTGCAGACCATGTGTCAGAGACAACCATCTCTGTAGTACAGCTTCCGAATGATGAGATGAAGGGAAGAATTATCGGACGTGAAGGAAGAAATATCCGTACGTTAGAAACACTGACTGGTGTAGATTTAATTATCGATGATACACCGGAAGCAGTTATCCTTTCCGGATTTGATCCAATACGAAGAGAAGTTGCTCGTATTGCATTAGAGAAATTGATTGTAGACGGACGAATTCATCCGGCTAGAATTGAAGAAATGGTAGAGAAAGCGCAAAAAGAAGTTGAAACCATGATTCGTGAAGAGGGTGAAGCTGCTACTTTAGAAGTAGGTGTACATGGCATTCATCCGGAACTTGTGAAATTGTTAGGCCGAATGAAATTCAGAACCAGTTATGGTCAGAATGCATTAAAGCATTCTATAGAAGTAGCACAGCTTTGTGGCTTACTTGCGGCTGAAGTTGGTGTAGACGTAAGATTGGCAAAACGTGCAGGACTCCTGCATGATATTGGTAAATCAGTAGACCACGAAGTAGAAGGCTCACATATTCAGATTGGTGTGGATTTATGTAGAAAATACAAAGAATCTCCGCTTATTATCAATGCGGTAGAGGCACACCATGGCGACGTAGAGCCAGAGTCATTGATTGCTTGTCTGGTACAGGCAGCCGATACAATTAGCGCAGCAAGACCAGGTGCAAGACGCGAGACAATGGAAACATATTCCAACAGATTAAAGCAGTTAGAAGATATTACAAATGAATTTAAAGGTGTAGATAAATCTTTTGCAATTCAGGCGGGTAGAGAGATTCGTGTAATGGTAGTTCCTGAACAGATAAGTGATGCTGAAATGGTATTGCTTGCCCGTGATATTTCAAAGCAGATTGAATCTGAATTAGAATATCCAGGTCAGATTAAGGTAAACGTAATTCGTGAATCACGTGTAGTTGATTACGCAAAATAAGCAGGAAATAAGTGTCCGAAGAGTGAAAGCTTTTTGGACACTTATTTTTTTGCAAGAAAAACAAGTAATGAGGAAAAAGCTGTAAGAAAAAAGGAGAATACAATGGAACAGAATCATCAGGAAGAAAAAAGAATCAGAAGAGTTAACAGGGAGTTGAAATATCAGGGCGCAATCGTGGATGTTTATTCAGACACCATTGAGACACCGGATGGAAATATTGCATACTGGGATTATGTGGAACACAGAAAAGGAGCTGCGGCAGTTGTGCCGGTTACACCGGAGGGCAAAATCTTAATGGTACGCCAGTATCGGAATGCATTAGACCGTTATACTATTGAATTGCCGGCAGGATGCAGAGATTCCCTGACAGAGGATACGAAAATAAGTGCCATGCGGGAATTAGAGGAAGAGACGGGCTTTCAGTGCGGTCATATCGAAAAGATGCTTTCTTTAAAGACGACCGTAGCTTTCTGTAATGAGTTTATTGATGTATATCTGGCAACGGATTTAAAACCGGGAAAACAGCATCTTGATCCAGAAGAATTTATTGAAGTAAGGGCATATGACCCGGAAGAATTATTGGAAAAAATTTATGCCGGAATAATCCAGGACAGTAAAACCGTAGCTGGTATCTTGGCATATTGTTACCGTTACCGGAATAATATGAAATAAGAAAATTAAGACAAGTGAATACATGGAAAGAGTATCGGGGATAAGAAGAGAAAAGCATCTTCATCTGTTAGAGGTGTTATTTTTAGGCTGTTTTGTGATTGGCATTATAGCTGCTAATTTGTATGGAAGAAGCCGTCTGCAGCAATATGGCATATTAAATGATTATTTCATACAGCAGTTAAAATATATTACGATAGAAAAACATGATTATTTTATTTATGTACTATCAGCAAGAGTGCCGGTTGTCCTTACATTAATCTTCTTTGGAATGACACCGTGGTACCGGGTTATGAATAGTATATTTCTGATATGGAGCGGCTTTTCTTTTGGTTTCCTGTGCGTGATGGCAATCAGCAATATTGGCGCAGGTGCCATCTGGCTTATGATGATTGCGTTATGCCCACAATTTATTTTCTATGTGTCCGGATACCTGCTGTTATTAAAGTTAGAAGAAAAGTACCAGTGCGGAAAGGAACATGGAAAGCTTGGGGAATGGATCCTTTTGTGGGGGATTATATTATTATTGTTCTTTATCGGATTCTTAACAGAGGCATATCTGAATCCAGGTATGGTGCACTTCGTGTTGAAAAAAATATAAAAAATTTTACGAAATTTTTACAACATATTGTGGGTAGAAAAATAGAAATAAGATACATGTGGTAGATTTATGTAAATCAGCAAAAAACAGGCGAAAATATGAATTGCTTTTCCAAATTAGAATCATTATAATAGGGATTGTACTTGCCTTTTGGAAAAGAATAGAAGGGCATAAGAGAAAAAGAGTTAGGTGGTTACAGTTATGACACAGGAAATAGATGCTTTTATGAAGTATCTTCAGGAAGTAAAGAAAATATCGAAAAATACAGCGGTTTCTTATGAGACGGATTTGCGCAAAATGAAGGAATTTCTGTATTCTGAAGGTGTGCTTTCTGTGGAGGATGTCAGACAGGAACACTTAAAAATATATATGGAAAAGCAGGAGCAGGAAGGAAAGAAACCGGCAACGATTTCCAGAGGACTTGCATCCATGAAAGCCTTTTTTCAGTATCTTATGGTACAGAATTATGTAAACCAAAATGTGACGGATGGATTAAAGGCACCCAAGATAGAGAAGAAAGCTCCGGTTATTCTTTCTATGGAAGAAACCAGCCGGCTTTTAGACCAGCCAAACGGAAATACACCGAAGGAATTAAGGGACCATGCGATGTTAGAATTGCTTTATGCGACGGGAATCCGTGTCTCTGAATTGATTTCTTTGAAGTTAAGCGATATGAATTTGAAACTGGAATATATTACCTGCAAAGATGCTCATAAAGAAAGAATTATTCCTTTTGGAGAAGTAGCAAAAGAGGCTCTGCAGCATTATCTGGAAGAGGGAAGATCATATCTTGTCAGTGAAGAGGGCAGTGAATATCTTTTCACCAACTGTTCCGGCAAAGAAATGAGCCGTCAGGGTTTCTGGAAATTAATTAAAGCCTATGGAAAGAAAGCCGGAATTGAGACAGAAATAACACCGCATATGCTGCGTCATTCTTTTGCAGCTCATCTGGTAAGCAATGGGGCAGATTTGAAAGCGGTTCAGGAAATGTTAGGACATGCAGATATTTCTACCACGCAAATCTATGCACAGATGAAACAGAGCAGAATCCGTGAAGTATATGCCAAGGCACATCCGAGAGGATAAAGAAGAAACTACGGGAAACACGCTTTGCGGGTTTCTTGCTACTTGCATAAATAGAAAAAGGGGGCAGCCATTTTTTAAGAAAATGACTGCCCCCTTTTTCCATTGTCAGGCATTCGTAAGGAGCTGCCGGAGGCAGCTCCTGTAGATGGAATTATTATTTATTCATTTCTGCAATGTCATAGATAAGACGAGCGGAATCTTCCCAGCCTAAGCATGGGTCAGTAATGGATTTACCATAGATGTGTTCGCCGATTTTCTGATTGCCCGGTTCAATGTAGCTTTCAATCATAACACCCTTAATCATCTTGTGAATTTCAGGGGAGAGCTGGCGGTTATGCATCACTTCTTTGACGATACGGATCTGCTCGAAGTATTTTTTATTGGAGTTAGAGTGGTTTGCATCTACGATAGCAGCTGGATTCTTAAGGTCACGTTCATTATACATTTCAATCAGACGCATAATATCTTCGTAGTGGTAGTTCTGTGTGCTGTTACCATGTTTGCTTACAGCACCACGGAGAACAACGTGAGTTAAGTCGTTACCAGGAGTCTCTACTTCATATCCGCGATATACGAAATGATGTGGATGCTGGGCAGCATATACGGAATTGAGCATAACGGAGAAGTCACCACTGGTCGGGTTCTTCATTCCGGATGCAACATCAAACCCACTGACTACAAGACGATGCTGCTGGTCTTCTACAGAACGTGCACCGATAGCAACGTAGGAGAGCAGGTCGTCAATGTAACTCCAGTTTTCCGGATAAAGCATTTCGTCGGCAGGGGTCAGACCACTTTCTTCAATGGTACGGATGTGCAGCTTACGCATTGCAATCAGTCCGGCAACCATATCAGGAGCTTTCTCAGGGTCAGGCTGGGTAGCAATACCTTTATAGCCTTCGCCGGTTGTTCTTGGCTTATTGGTGTAGACACGAGGGATAATAATCAGACGGTCTTTGACATCTTCTGCAATTTTGGTCAGGCGGCTGACGTAGTCGCAGACAGGTTCTTCGCTGTCAGCGGAACAAGGTCCGATGATAACTAAGAAACGGTTATCTTCGCCGGTTAAGACTTTACGAATTGCAGCATCCCGTTCTTTTTTTATCTGTGCCAGTTTCTCCGGAAGCGGATACTCTTTTTTGATTTCTTCCGGACTTGGTAATTGGTTTAAAAAATTAAAACTCATATTTTTAGTCTCCTTTAGTAAAAAAAACTTGCTTTTTTTATATTATAAGATTCGTTTTTAACTGTCAATGATATGATTTAATAATAATTTTATACTTTTTTAATTGACCTATCTTAATCATGGTGCTATTATTGTTTTCACATGTTAATAGTTAACAATGTTAAATAAATAGAAAATATAAAATGTAAAGAAAGGGAGGTGAAAATGATGCAGGGTTGTGGAAATGAAATATTTTCCATATTTAATCGTTTTCATCGTTTGAAAATCTCATCAATTCTGCCGGGGGTCTCATCCGTGGAAATGGGAACCTTAAAGACCATCGAGCATTGCCGCAAAGAAAAAGAGATGGCTACCAAAGAGACAGATGCCAAAGAGCCGGATAGCAAATCGATAGATGCAAAGGTTACGGTATCGGAAGTGGTACGTTATATGCGTGTGGCAGCACCGGCGGTGTCCCGGACACTTCGTTCCCTGGAAGAGAAAAAATATGTTGAACGTATGGTGTGTGAGGGTGACCGGCGGAATGTTTATGTGAGAGTAACTGAGGAAGGAAAAGAGGTTTTAAATGAATGCAACCGGATTTTGAGTGAATTATTAAAGTCGGTTACGGAGAAAATGGGAGAAGAAGATATGAACCGGCTGATTGGCTATCTGAATAAATTAGAGCAGATAGCAGAGCTTGAGATTGAAAAGAGAAGACAGTTGAAACAGCAATTAAAATAGAAATATTTTATAAATAATATAGAAAAGGAAGGAACAGGAAAGATGCGGAAAATATTTAAAAATATGCTCCCGTACTGGCATATCATCGTGGTAATATTTCTCCTCCTTGGAGTGCAGGCTTATTGCGATTTGTCGTTGCCACAATATACATCCGATATCATCGATGTAGGAATCCAGAATAAGGGAATCAAACATATTTTGCCGGAAAAGATGCCGGAGGAAGAATATCAGCTGGCAGAACTTTTTATGACAGATGGTGAAAAGGATACTTTTGAAGCGGTCTATGAAAAAAAAGACGATACTTATGTATGTACTGCGGATAAAGAGACATTAGAAACATTGGATGATGAACTACTGACACCAATCGTACTGACTTACCGTATGGCAAATATGAGTGAAACGGATTTTAAGAATACGATTGCGGAAGCATTGGAGCAGAATCCGCAGAACCAGATTACCAAAGAAAGCCTGGATGAGATGTCCATTGAAGAAATCGGACAGATGATGCAGATGGAACTGACCACATATGAAGCGGAAAATGATGATGGCGAAATGGTAACTTATGTGGATATGCGTCCGATGATGAAGCAGCTGATTGCAAGCGGTGCAATGACGCAGGATGGTATAGCACAGTCCAGAGAATATATGGAAAATATGATAGATTCTGTGGGAAGCAGTACCTTACATGCCATGGGAACAGCATATGCAGCATCCTGTGACGAAAAGGCAGGACTTGATGTGGAGCATATCCAGAAGAATTATCTCTGGTCAGAGGGTGGAAAGATGGCAGCTATGTCATTGCTCATGCTGGCAGTTGCAGTGGTAGTCGGATATCTTGCATCCAGAGTCGGCGCAGGAGTCGGAAGAGACTTAAGAGAGAAAATTTTTGGTAAGGTAGTAGGCTTTTCTAATACTGAGATGGATAAATTCTCTACCGCTTCCTTAATTACAAGAAGCACCAATGATATTCAGCAGATTCAGTTTGTAACAGCAATTATGCTTCGAATGCTTTTATATGCACCAATCATCGGAATTGGTGGAATTTATAAAGTATTAAAGACCGGAGCACATATGGAATGGATTATCGTAATGGCAGTACTGGTAATTTCCGGACTGGTTATGGTGTTGATGTCCATTACACTTCCGAAGTTCAAAATAATGCAGAAGTTAGTGGATGCCCTGAACTTAGTATCCAGAGAGATTCTTACGGGACTTTCCGTAATCCGCGCTTTTGGAAGAGAAAAAAAGGAAGAAGAGCGGTTTGATGAAGCAAACCGGAATCTTACCAGAACACAGTTATTTACCAACCGTGTCATGACTTTTATGATGCCGGGCATGATGTTTATTATGTATGGAGTAACCATACTGATTGTCTGGGTATCGGCACATCGTATTGATGCCGGACAGCTTCAGGTAGGAGCAATGACCGCATTTATTACTTATACCATGCAGATTGTTATGGCATTCCTGATGCTTACCATGATGTCTATTATGCTGCCGCGTGCCGGTGTTGCAGCAGACCGGATTGATGAAGTTATTACTACAAATTCTTCTATTATAGAAAAGGCAGAAAAAGAAACAATTGAAAAACATACCGGAAAAGTGGAATTCCATCATGTAAACTTCCGTTATCCGGGTGCAGATGAAGATGTATTGGAAGATATTGATTTTACAGCAGAACCGGGAAAGACAACAGCGATTATCGGAAGTACCGGCTGTGGAAAGTCAACGCTGGTTAATCTGATTCCGAGATTCTATGATGTAACAGCCGGTAAGATTACCTTAGATGGTGTGGATATCCGGAATTTAAGCTTAGCTGAATTAAGAGACGAAATCGGATTCGTACCACAGAAGGGAATTCTGTTTTCAGGAACCATTGCATCCAATCTGAAATTTGGCAGACCGGAAGCTACGGAAGCAGAAATGACAGAGGCTGCAGAGATTGCACAGGCAACAGAATTTATTAATGAAAAGCCGGAAAAATATGACAGCGGGATTGCACAGGGTGGAACGAATGTTTCCGGTGGACAGAAACAGAGATTATCCATCGCCAGAGCAATCGCAAAGAATCCGAATGTTTATATCTTTGATGACAGTTTCTCTGCACTTGATATGAAGACCGATGCGGCACTGCGTAAAGCATTGGAGTCAAAAACAAAAGAAAGCAGTGTAATTATCGTGGCACAGCGAATCAGTACCATTTTACATGCCGACCAGATTCTTGTATTGGATGAAGGTAAGATTGTCGGAAAAGGTACTCATGAAGAATTATTACGGGATTGTGAAGTATATCAGCAGATTGCACAGTCACAGTTATCCGCAAAGGAATTGGGATTAGAAGAGGGAAAGGAGGAAAAATAACATGAGTAATGAGCAAAGTTATCGTGCACCACGTCGTAGAGGTCCGGGAGGACCAATGGGCGGTGGAATGATGCCGGGTGAAAAAGCAAAAGATTTTAAGGGCTCTTTCCGGAAACTTCTTTCTTATATTGGAAAATATAAAATTGGAATTGTTGCAGTTATGATACTTGCAATCTGTTCTACCGTATTTTCTGTATTAGGACCAAAGGTAATGGGTAAAGCTACTACTGCATTGGCAGACGGTCTGATGAATAAAGTAGCAGGAACCGGCGGAATTGATTTTACACTGATTGGAAAGATATTATTATTTACTCTTGGCTTATATATTATCAGTGCGGTATTCAGCTTTTTTCAGGGGTTTATTATGACTGGAATCACACAGAAAATCTGCTATCGTATGCGTAAAGAGATTTCTGAAAAAATCAACCGTATGCCGATGAAATATTTTGAAAGCAGAACTTATGGAGAAGTTCTTTCCCGTATTACCAATGATGTGGATACTTTGGGACAGAGCTTAAACCAGAGTGTGACACAGATTATTACCAGCGTGGCAACCATTATCGGAGTGCTTGTGATGATGCTTTCCATTTCACCACTGATGACACTGATTGCATTAGTAATTCTTCCGATTTCAGCGTTGATGGTTTCGGCAATTGCAAAATTTTCACAGAAATATTTCCGTACCCAGCAGGAGTACTTGGGACATATTAATGGACAGGTGGAAGAGACTTATTCCGGACATTTAGTTATCCAGGCATTTAATAAAGAAAAGGAAACCATAAAGCGGTTTAATGATACAAACCATGTATTATATGAATCTGCATGGAAGTCCCAGTTTTTATCCGGAATGATGCAGCCGGTTATGGTATTTGTCGGTAACCTTGGCTATGCAGGGGTGGCAATTTCTGGTGGAATGCTTGCAATTAACGGAACAATCGGAATTGGTGATATTCAGGCATTTATCCAGTATGTAAAGAGCTTCACCCAGCCAATCCAGCAGATTGCACAGGTCATTAACCAGGTACAGTCCATGACCGCAGCTTCGGAACGTGTTTTTGAATTCTTAGGTGAAGAGGAAGAAGACCAGACCACAGAAAATGCAGTGGAATTAAAGGATGTTCGCGGAGAAGTAGAATTCTCCCATGTGCATTTCGGATACAATCCGGATCAGATTATCATTAATGATTTCTCAGCAAAGGTAGAACCGGGACAGAAGATTGCCATTGTAGGACCAACCGGAGCCGGTAAGACTACCATGGTGAAGCTGCTGATGCGTTTTTATGATGTCAACAGTGGAAGCATCAGATTAGATGGTAACGATATCAGAAACTATAACCGCCGGGAGCTAAGAGATGCCTTCGGCATGGTACTTCAGGATACCTGGTTATTTAAAGGTACTATTATGGAAAATATCCGTTACGGAAGACTGGATGCCACGGACGAAGAAGTTATTGCAGCAGCAAAAGCAGCCCATGCCCATCATTTCATCCAGACACTGCCGGGTGGTTATAATATGGAATTAAATGAGGACGCCAGCAATGTATCCCAGGGACAGAAACAGTTACTTACCATAGCCCGTGCCATTTTAGCAGACAACCGGGTATTGATTTTAGATGAAGCAACTTCTTCTGTTGATACCAGAACAGAGCACAGAATCCAGAAGGCTATGGATAACCTGATGAAAGGAAGAACAAGTTTTATTATTGCCCATCGTCTGTCTACCATTCGTGATGCTGATCTGATTCTTGTTATGAAAGATGGTGATATTATTGAACAGGGAAATCATGAAGAACTGTTACAGAAGAATGGTTTCTATGCACAGCTTTATAATTCCCAGTTTGAAGAAGCTTCTTAAATAAAACCTTTGATTTTTTTATATAGATGTGTTAGTATAAATAAGCTGCAACCGTAGTCTAATGGATAGAACGTCAGACTCCGACTCTGATAATGCGGGTTCGATTCCCGCCGGGTGCATTTTATAATTTATATTAACACATTTTTTTGCGGGATTTATGTCCCGCAAAACTTATAAGAAACGTTTTTCATTATTTACACGGGCAGCTCACAAAGCATGCTTTTTTTGGGGGGTCACGGGTAAGGTTAGGAGGACAGATATGAAAGCGTCAGAAATCAAAGAAAAAATGAGTAAGATATCAAAGAATGATATAAGTAGTTTCTTTCAGAAGAACTGGAAATATTTTACTGCAGTAATATTATTTGTTGTATTGGCAGTAGTAATGATAAAATTCAGCAGTGGAAATAAAGATAAAGATAATGGACTTTCTACGGAACAGAGTACCGAATCAGAGAGCTTTCAGGTAGATGCCGTTCCGGAAATCAATACCCTGATGCAGAATTATTACAATGCATATGCGGCAGGTGATCTGGCAACATTACAGACCTATGCAACACCTGTTTCCGAGAATGAACAGAGCCTGATTACCATGATGTCACAGTATGCAGAGAGTTATCAGAATATCAAATGTTATACCAAGTCAGGATTAGAAGCAGATTCTTATCTTGTCTGTGTAACGCTGGATTTGAAATTCGCAGGAGTAGATACTACAGCACCTGGTATGGAGTTCTTCTATGTAAAGAAGAATGAGCAGGGAGCACTTTATATTGATAACTTATACAGCAGCTTTAACCGTCATTATAAAGAACAGCCGACCGATAATAATGTGGAAAACTTAATCAGTAGTTTTGAAACACAGGAAGATGTCATTGCATTACAGGCAGAAGTACAGGCAAATTATGAAAAAGCAATTGCTTCAGATGAAAATCTTTCTAATATGGTAACGGTTACAATTGCTGATGCATATAATGCATGGGCAACAGCAATCGCACAGGCACAGCAGCAGCCGGCAACGGAAGAACCGGCAACAGAGGAGACACCGGCGGAACCAGAGGCACCGGTGGAACCAGAGGCACCGGTGGAACCAGAGACACCAGCTGAGCCGGAAGTGACAACGGAGACGGTATATACACTGGATAAAGTAAATGTCAGACAGGAACCAAATGAGTCCGGAGCATTGCTTGGAACAGTTGAAAAGGGAACTGCACTGACAAGAACTGGTACGACAGAAGATGGATGGAGCAGCATTGATTACAATGGTACACCGGCATATGTAAAGAGTGACTATGTTTCAACAGAAGCACCGGCACAGGAGCCGTCGGCAGACACCAGCGGAATCGCAGCGGGCACTAAGATTACATTAACCAATACGGTTAATATCCGTTCCTCTATGAGTGAGACCGCATCCAAGGTTGGAGTTGCTTATGCAGGAGATTCTGTTACTGTTCAGATGAGCTATGCAGAAGGGTGGACAAAAGTTACCTGGAAAGATAAAGAAGGATATGTTAAGACAGAGTTCTTAAAATAATAAATAGATGGAGGTCTTAGGACCTCCGTTATTTTTACTTTGCAGGAAATTGCCTTCCTGTAAAGTAAAAAACGCTCCGCGAGGATGCACCAAGACACATTCTTTGTTCCGCGGGCAGCGAGAAAATTTACACAGGGTGAAAATATCGATGGAAGAAAACGGAGTCAGAATCAATAAATTTTTAAGTGAAGCAGGATATTGTTCCAGGAGAGAAGCGGACCGTCTGATTGAGCAGGGACGCATTACGGTAGATGGAAAAGTTCTTTCTGTTGGCTGTAAGGTGATGCCGGGACAGCGAGTGCGCGTAGATGGAAAAGAAATAAAAAAAGAAGAGGAAATGATTCTTCTTGCATTTAATAAGCCGGTGGGCATTGTCTGCACTGCTGCAAAAGACGAAAAAGACAATATTGTTGATTATATTCATTATCCGAAACGTATTTATCCGGTAGGAAGACTGGATAAAGATTCCCAGGGACTTATATTATTGACAAATAATGGGGATATTGTAAATAAGATGATGCGTGCCGGGAATATGCATGAAAAGGAATATGAAGTTACCGTAAATCATGACATAACGGAGGCATTTTTAAAGAAAATGTCCGGGGGAGTTCCGCTGGAAGAGCTTGGTGTGGTTACAAGACCATGCGCAGTAGAAAAACTGGATGTGCGTAAATTCCGAATCATATTAACCCAGGGGTATAACCGGCAGATCCGCCGGATGTGTGAGTATTGCGGATATAAAGTAGTAAAATTAAAGAGAGTACGCATTATGAATATAGAACTGGGCAGTCTCAAAAAAGGAAAGTACCGCAGAGTAACGGCGGAAGAGTGGACTGAGCTGAACCGGCGCATTTTAAATTCCAGCAATACAACAGTAATGCCAAAATAGATTGAGGGTAAGGAGCATATCCATGGATGAGAAGAAGAGAATCGAGGAACTGGTAAAAACGTTAAATGAGGCGTCCGAAGCATATTACAATGGACAGGATGAAATTATGTCAAACTATGAATGGGATGGCATGTTTGACGAACTGACCCGGTTAGAAGAAAAAACAGGATATATTCTGCCGGAAAGTCCGACACAGAATGCCGGATTTGAGGAAAGCAATGGTGAACGGGAAGCGCATGAATATCCGGCACTTTCCCTTGCCAAGACGAAACGGATTTCTGATTTACAGGTGTGGGCGGGAGAAAGACCAGTCTGGTTATCCTGGAAACTGGATGGATTAACATTGGTAGTAACTTATGATAACGGAAAACTTATTAAGATTTTAACAAGAGGAAATGGAACCGTCGGCAGCAATATCACATTTATGAAGGATGCCATTGAAGGGATTCCAAAGACTGTAAAATATAAGGGACATCTGGTAGTCCGTGGCGAAGCGGCTATTACCTATACAGATTTTGAATTAATCAATGATACCATTGAAGATGATGATGAAAAATATGCCAACCCGAGAAATCTTGCATCCGGAACTTTAGGTCTGGATAAGAGCAATCTTGATAAAGTAAAGGAGCGCCATATTCATTTTTATGCATTTACACTGGTGCATCTGGATGAAACAATGTCATCCTGGGGAGAACGGATGGATTATCTTGAGAAGCTTGGATTTACGACAGTAGCACATGAATTGACCGATGCGAAAGGGTTGGAGGAAGTTGTAGAACGCTGGACAAAGAAGGTAGAAGATGGTGAAATGGATATTCCGGTAGATGGACTGGTTATCTGTTATGAAGATAATGATTATGCCCAGACCGGTAATGTTACCGGACATCATGCGTCAAGAGCCGGTTATGCGTTTAAATGGCAGGATGTCTCTGCGGAGACCACATTAAAATATGTAGAGTGGTCCTGTGCGGCATCTACCATTTCTCCGGTAGCAGTATTTGAGCCGGTTGCACTGGAGGGAACCACCGTAAGCCGAGCCTCCCTTTGTAATATCAGTGAAATGGAACGTCTTGGAATCGGAGAAGATGGGAAGACCACACTTGATATTATTAAAGCAAATAAGATTATTCCAAAATGTATCGGCGTCAAGAAAAAGGAAGGAACTTTTACGATTCCGGAATTCTGTCCGGTATGCCATGCCAGAACGGAAATCAGAATCAGTGAACACAGCGGAACAAAGACTTTACATTGTACGAATCCGGACTGTACCGCAAAGCATGTAAAAAAATTCAGCCGCTTTGTCAGCAAGCCTGGCATGGACATTGACGGATTGTCCATACAGACCATGCTAAAGTTTATGAACTTAGGATATATCCATTATTTTGAAGATATTTATACTCTTAAAAATCATGCGGATGAAATCCGCTCTTTAGACGGATTTGGCGAGAAATCCTGTAACAATATGCTGCAGGCAATTGAAAAGAGCAAAAACGTTGATCCGGTACATTTTATTTATGCACTATGCATTCCGCAGATTGGCACCGATGCAGGAAAGAAAATGATTGCTGCCCTTGGCACAGGAGGTTTCTTTCAGAAACTGCATGCAGGGGAAGGATTTGAGGATATTGACGGAATCGGACCGGAGCGTTCGACTTCCATGCTGGACTGGTACAGACAGAATCAAAACCGTCATACGGTAGCTGCATTAGAAGAAATATTAAACATTGCGGAAGTAGAGCCGAAGGTGACAGAGGGAGGAACCTGTGAAGGACTTACCTTTGTCATTACCGGTGATGTCCATCAGTTTAAAAACCGTACCGAATTTAAAGAGTATGTGGAGAGCCAGAACGGCTCTGTTACCGGCAGTGTTTCTAAGAAAACAGATTATCTTGTGAATAATGATATTGAATCCACATCATCAAAGAATCAGAAAGCAAAGAGTCTTGGCATTCCGATTATTTCTGAAGATATGTTTGTGGAACGTTTCGGAAAGTGAATTGCATATTGAAGTATTCGTAAAATTAAGGTATTATGAAATGAGATATGTGTATATGATGAAAAGAGGTTAGATAATATGCCGATTAAGATAATGAGCGATTTACCGTCCAGAGAGATTCTGGAAAGGGAAAATGTGTTTGTTATGGATGAGGGAAGAGCAGAACATCAGGATATCCGCCCAATCCGGATTGGAATACTGAATCTGATGCCATTAAAAGAAGAAACGGAACTGCAGTTGCTGCGTTCACTTGCAAATACACCATTACAGGTTGATGTTACCTTTTTAACGGTATCATCCCATGAATCAAAGAATACATCCATGAGTCATCTGAATCATTTTTATCAGACAATGGATGAAATCTGGGATGAGAATCTGGACGGACTGATTATAACCGGTGCACCGGTAGAAACCATGGAATACGAAGAGGTGGATTACTGGAAGGAAGTCTGTGATATTATGGAGTGGTCTAAGACCCACGTAACATCAACCCTGCATTTATGCTGGGGTGCACAGGCTGCTCTCTATTATCACTATGGTATCCCAAAATATATGCTGGATGAGAAAATGTTTGGAATTTTCGAACATCAGGTAAAGAACCGCAAAGTACCACTGGTAAGGGGATTTGATGACCGCTTTATGGCACCGCATTCGAGACATTCCGGAATCCGTAAAGAGGATATTGAGAAGGTAAAGGATATTACCATTCTTGCAGAATCAGAAAAAGCAGGTGTATTTCTGGCAATTGCCAATGAGGGACGCAAAATTTTTGTGATGGGACATCCGGAATATGACCGTTATACATTGGATGAGGAATATAAGCGTGATCTGCAGAAAGGGATGGATATTGCCATGCCGGAGAATTATTATCCGGACAATGATATCAATGCAAAACCATTACTGCAGTGGCGTTCACACGGTAATATGTTATATGCAAACTGGCTGAATTATTATGTGTATCAGCAGACACCATATGATTATATCAATACCAGAAAAATTGTGGGAAAATAAGCAGATTTCTTTTTGGAAAAAGGCTTAAGAAAATACAGGGGGCACAATGAAAACGGAGAAAAAAGGTGTAGAGGGACAACTTGATATTTTCGAAGCAATGAATCGTGCAGCAGATGCCATAGACCGGATGGTGGAAGAAGACCAGAAGAAAAAGAAGGCATCCGGAAATAAAACGGAATCCGGAGAGAAGTCTGCAAAAGCTGTAACCGGGCAGAAGAAAAACAAAGAGGATAAAATCATCCGTGGCTGTGATATGCATGCATCCATGCAGAAGACATTTCTAAACCCCGAAGACGGCGATTTTGCCATGATTGCTTATATTGACTACAACAAGGTTTATATCAGGGAATGGAATTCCCCGGCAGCGTTATATACTTTCGAAGAGTCAAAGAAGGCTGTGGATTTTTATATCGACAAACTGACGAAGATAAAGGCGGCAGGAATGGCAGAAGAAACAACAGAGCAGGAACCGTTCAGTGATGTAAAATATCTTTCAGATAATATTTATGCAGAGTGTGAGGGATAAGAATGGAGCATTTAGTATACTACGATATTGCGGCTGCATTTGTTCTTCTGACTGCATTAGTTGCTTATCATTTAAGAAAATACAGTGACAATTTTCAAAGCAGGGTATACCGCGTAATGTTGTATGCTCTGCTTGTTGTATCTACCAGCGACTTTTTACTGTTCTGGGAGGGAATTACTTTTGGAAAAACAGGAACTACAGTCCTGCTCTATATCTGTATTTTAGGACAGGTTGTGGCAGCGGCAGCATATCTTTTGTATATTCTGTGCCTGACAGGAAGAGTGGAACGCTTTATCCGGAAGGAAAAGGGATGGTTGTTTGTACCGGCCTGGATTGTAATTGCATTGCTGGTAGTACAGTTATTTATACCATATCTTTTTAAAGTGGGAATGGATGGCAGCTATCAGAGACAGAATGGAATTATGTTATTCTACCTTTGTATGATTTGTTTTTATCTGATGGGGGAAGTGTTTCTGGTTCGTTTCCGGAAAAGGCTCAGCTTTGAATTATTATTCTCTACGACTGTATTTGCAGTTGTAAGTGTATTTACACTGGTGCTTCATATTGCATTTCCGGGTTTCCGGTTTCAGTTTTTTGGAATGGCAATGTGTGTACTTTTATATCTGATTTCTTCGGAAAGACCACAGGAATATACGGTGCCGGAGCTTGAAATTATGAACCGGAGGGCATTTTTAAAAGAGTCAGAGGAACGCCTGTTAGGAAGTGAGCGTTTTCCGATGCTTGTCATTAAAGTGCATAATTTAAAGGTGATGCGGCAGACATTGGGAAATGATTCCGTCAATGAATTCCTGAAGGAAATGGCGGCATTTTTTCGTAAGCTTATCGACAATTCACGTATTTACCAGTTTTCACAGAGCGTATATGTGCTGGCGTTAGACCGGAAGAAGAAGGATATTGATTCTTCCTTACTGATCCGGCAGATTCTGAACCGGTTTGAACAGCCATGGCATTCCGGCAGTGTAGAGACAAAATTCCGGATTCATATCAGCAGTATTGTGTGTCCGCGTGATACGAATAATCTGAATGGATTAATTGACTATATCCAGTATATGCGTTCAATATCATCTGAAAATGGAAATGTAGTATTAAAGACTGCTGAGATGGATATTGACCGGCCAAAGAGGGAACTTCGTATCCGGAAACTTTTGAATGATGCAGTAGACCATAAAGGTTTCGAAGTCTTTTACCAGCCGATTTATTCGGTGACAGAAAACAGAATCGTATCTGCGGAAGCACTGGTCCGGCTGAAAGATCAGAGTATGGGCTACATTTCTCCGGAAGAATTTATTCCAATTGCAGAAAAGAGCGGAATGATTATGCAGATTGGAGAATTTGTATTTGAGACAGTCTGTCGTTTTATCCGGGAAAAGCAGCTTACAGACTATGGCTTACAGTATATAGAAATAAATCTGTCTGTGGTGCAGTGTATGCAGGAAAATCTTGCCGAGAGGTTGACGGAAATAATGAAGAAGTATCATGTAGCACCAGCCCAGATCAATCTTGAGATTACTGAGACAGCGGCAGCCCATAGTGATATGTTGGAAAACAATATCAAGATACTGCATAAGCAGGGCATTGAGTTTTCTTTGGATGATTATGGCTCAGGATATTCCAATACGGATTATCTGTTCCGGTTTCCATTCCGTATCGTAAAAATTGATAAAACCATTCTGTGGGAAGCATTTAAAAATGAAAAGGCAATGATTGCATTGCGTAATACTATCCGCATGATTAAAGAACTTGGGCTTGAGATTGTGGTAGAAGGAGTAGAAAATCAGGAATATGTAGATTATCTGACAGAACAGCACTGTGATTATCTACAGGGATATTTTTATTCCAAGCCGATTCCGGACAGAGATTTCTTAGAACTTTTACGCAGGGAAAATGTACAATATTATGCGGAAAGGTTTTCAAAAAATGAATTATCTGATATAATAACCACATAATATTTTTGTAGGAGGCAAAACGATGGCAGATAATAGAAAAGTTGTTAAAATAAAAGAAGATAACCTTGGGGAAGTACATGTGGCAGATGAGGTCGTTGCTATTATTGCAGGACTTGCAGCAACAGAAGTAGAAGGAGTTGCATCCATGGCTGGCAATATTACCAATGAACTGGTGAGCAAACTTGGAATGAAGAATTTATCTAAGGGTGTTAAGGTAGAAGTGGCAGAGAAAACGGTCAGCGTAGAAGTAGCTTTAAATATTTCTTATGGTTATTCTATTCCGGAAGTATCTGAGAAGGTACAGGAGAAAGTAAAATCTGCAATTGAGACTATGACAGGATTATCCGTAGCAATTGTTAATGTCAGAATTGCAACGGTTGACATGAAAAATACGAAATAAAACTTTTGTGATAACCGCAGATGTAGTATAATAAAGAATGCTGTTAAAGCATTCTTTTTTATAGTTACATGGAAGACCAATAATGAAAGGATACAACATGAGCAGGAGAGAAATCAGAGAACAGATATTTAAAATGTTATTCCGTGTGGAATTTCATAGTGAGAAGGAATACGAAGAGCAGATGAATCTGTTTATCGAAGAGAATGAACCGATTGAGAAGCCGGATGAGAGTTATATTGAAGACAAATTTAATAAGATTATTGCTGTTTTAGAGGAAATCGATAAGATTATCAATGAATCATCCAAAGGCTGGAAAACAACCCGTATGGGCAAAGTTGATCTGACCCTGATTCGTCTTGCTGTATATGAGATGAAATATGAAGAGGATATTCCAACCGGAGTAGCCATCAATGAAGCAGTAGAACTGGCAAAAAAATATGGAACAGATGATTCACCGGCATTTATCAACGGAGTATTGGCAAAAATCGCATGATAAAGAAAGTATATGGGGTAACCCAGATTAACCGATACATCAGAAATATGTTTGCCCAGGATTTTGTCCTGCATCAGGTATGTGTGAAGGGTGAGGTATCGAATTGTAAATATCATTCCTCCGGTCATATTTATTTTACTTTAAAGGAAAATAACAGTGCCATCAGTGCAATTATGTTTGCCGGTAACCGGGGTGGTTTATCCTTTCGTATGAAGGATGGCGACAAAGTCGAGGTAACAGGTTCTATTGAAGTATTTGAACGTGATGGCAGATATCAGATATATGCAAAAGAAATTACACTTGCCGGTGCAGGGGATTTATATGCCAGATTTCTTCAATTGAAACAGGAACTTGAGGAAATGGGCATGTTTGCGGAAGAGTATAAAAAACCGATTCCGCAGTATGCCGGACGTATTGGAATTGTTACAGCACCTACCGGGGCTGCAATACAGGATATCCGTAATATTGCTGCACGAAGAAATCCTTATGTGCAGCTTATTCTATATCCGGCACTGGTACAGGGTGAGGGTGCCAAAGAAAGCATTGTAAATGGGATTCATGCATTGGATGCCATGCATTTGGACATTATCATTGTGGGGCGTGGTGGTGGCTCCATAGAGGATTTATGGGCATTCAACGAAGAAATTGTTGCAAGGGCAATTTTTGAATGTGAAACACCGGTTATTTCTGCAGTGGGACATGAAGTGGATTACACCATTGCGGATTATGTGGCAGACTTGCGGGCACCAACTCCGTCTGCAGCGGCAGAACTTGCGGTATATGACAGGAATCAGATGTTACAGCGGATACAGACTGACCGGGTACATCTGATGCGCAGCATGAAGAGTAAAATTGCTGTGATACAGGGACGCATGGAGACACTGAAGGCAAGATTAATGCAACAGAGTCCGGTATATCGTCTGAACAGTCAGAAACAGTATCTTGGGGAATTACAGTTTCGCTTAGAGCATGGCATGACACAGCAGTTAGATAAGAATAAGGCAAGACTTCGGATGTTAGCCCAGCATTTCGATGATATTTCGCCATTGAAACGATTGGGACAGGGATATGCATATGTTTCTGACAGCCGGCAGAATGGTTTAAAAAGTGTTTCACAGGTTTCAAAAGGAGAACAATTGCAGATCAGTGTAAAAGACGGAACCGTTAAGGCAAGAGTAGAAGAAATCATATGCCAGGAGGAAATCGGAAGATGACAGATTATACAATCAATGAAAATGAGACAGATAATATAACGGAAAAAAAAGAAAATGAGAATTTAGAGGATTTATTTGCAGAAGTGGAACAGCTGATTGCACATATGGAGGAAGACATTTCTCTGGATGAATCCTTTGTCTGCTATGAGCAGGGCATGAAGAAGCTGAAACACTGCAGTGAGCGGATAGATTCGATTGAAAAGAAAATGTTAGTGTTGAATGAACAGGGAATGCTGGAGGAATTTTAATGGATATGACAGCAGAGCTTACAAAGCGGACAGAACAGATTGAAAACATCATAAAAAAATATCTTCCGGAGGAAGAAGGCTATCAGAAGCAGGTAATTGAAGCCATGAATTATAGTTTTCTTGCAGGAGGAAAGCGGTTAAGACCAATGCTGATGTTGGAAACTTACCGTATGTTTGGTGGAAAATCAGAGGTAATTGAGCCATTCATGGCAGCCATTGAGATGATTCATACTTATTCTTTAATTCATGATGATCTGCCGGCAATGGATAATGATGAATACCGCCGCGGACGAAAGACAACGCATATTGTCTATGGAGAAGCTATGGCAATTCTTGCCGGGGATGGTCTTTTGAATTTTGCCTATGAGACAGCATTGACAGCATTACAGACGGAACAGACGCCTAATGTGGCAAAGGCATTGCTTGTATTATCACAGAAAGCCGGAATTTATGGTATGGTAGGGGGACAGACCGTAGATGTGGAAACGGATAAAACACAGTCTGTCACCAGAGACCAGTTAGATTTTATTTATAAATTAAAAACCAGTGCTTTGATTGAAGCGTCTATGTTAATCGGTGCAATTCTTGCAGGTGCCACGAAAAGCGAGCAGAAGATTATCGAAGAGGCGGCATCAGAGATTGGTCTGGCATTCCAGATACAGGATGATATTTTAGATGTTACCGGTAATCAGGAAGTGCTTGGAAAACCGGTTGGCAGTGATGCCAAAAACGAAAAGGCAACTTATGTTACATATGAGGGATTGAAAAAAGCACAGGAAGATGTGAAACGATATTCAAAACATGCAGTGAATTTATTAGAATCACTGGTGGTAAAAAATGAATTTCTGATTCATTTGGTAGAATATCTGATTCATAGGGAAAAATAAGAACTTCAGAAACCAAAGGAGTAAAGATACATGGTGCTGGAAAAGATTGAGCATGAAAATGATATAAAAAGGATAAATAAAAACGAACTTCCGATTCTGGCAGAGGAAATCCGCTCTTTTTTGATTGACAAAATATCAAAAACCGGTGGGCACCTTGCCTCCAATCTTGGCGTGGTAGAGCTTACCATGGCACTGCATCTTGCTTTTGATTTACCAGAGGATAAAATTATCTGGGATGTAGGACATCAGTCTTATACCCATAAATTACTGACAGGAAGAAAAGCCGGTTTTGATGAACTGAGAAAATACGGCGGCATGAGCGGATTCCCCAAACGTCATGAAAGTGATTGCGACTGCTTTGATACGGGACACAGTTCGACTTCCATATCCGCAGGATTAGGCTATGCTATGGCAAGGGAGATTACCGGAGAAAAGTACAAAGTCATCTCTGTTATCGGAGATGGTGCATTGACTGGCGGAATGGCTTATGAGGCATTGAATAATGCATCCAAATTAAAGTCAAATCTGATTATTGTTTTAAATGACAATAAGATGTCTATATCGGAAAATGTCGGCGGTGTATCCAGATATTTAAGCGGACTTCGTACCGCAGAATCTTATCAGGGATTAAAGAATGGTATTACGAATTCCCTGAACAGCATTCCGAAATATGGAGAACGTATTGTTGAGAAAATCCGTAAGACCAAAAATGGAATCAAGCAGCTTGTGATTCCGGGCATGCTCTTTGAAAATATGGGAATCCTTTATTTAGGACCGGTAGATGGTCATAATATTCCTGCCATGGTGAAATTATTCAAAGAAGCCTCTAAGGTGGAAGGACCGGTTCTGGTACATGTGATTACGGAAAAAGGAAAAGGATACCTTCCGGCAGAACGCCATCCGGCACGTTTTCATGGAACGGAAGCCTTTGATGTTGAGACAGGACTGCCTCTTGTGAAACGGGTAAAAGCCAATTATACCGATATTTTTTCTACGGTTATGCGTAAATTGGGCGACCGGGATGAAAAAGTGGTTGCCATTACAGCGGCAATGGCAGATGGAACCGGACTAAAAAGATTCCGAAATATGTTCCCGGAACGTTTCTTTGATGTGGGAATTGCAGAAGAACATGCAGTGACTTTTGCCGCAGGATTGGCAGCTGCCGGTTTGAAGCCGATTGTAGCGGTTTATTCTTCTTTCCTGCAAAGAGCATATGACCAGATTCTGCATGATGTCTGTATACAGGAATTGCATGTAGTATTTGCCATTGACCGTGCAGGACTTGTGGGCAGTGATGGAGAGACTCATCAGGGAATCTTTGATTTATCGTATCTTTCCTGTCTGCCGAATATGACAATTTTAGCACCTAAGAATAAGTGGGAATTATCGGATATGATAAAATATGCGGTAGATTTTTCCGGACCGATTGCAGTACGATATCCGAGAGGCGAAGCCTTTGATGAATTAAAGGAATACCGGGCACCGTTAGAATATGGTAAGGCAGAAGTTCTTTTTGAAGAAAGTGAAATTTTACTTTTGGCAGTAGGAAGCATGGTAAAGACAGCACTTACCGTAAGGGAACAATTAAAAGAAAAAGGTTATTCCTGCTCTCTTGTCAATGCAAGATTTGTGAAGCCTTTTGATGAAGAGCTGCTTCTTAAACTGCAGAAGAATCATAAGCTTCTGGTTACTCTGGAAGAAAATGTACAATCCGGAGGCTTTGGAGAGCATGTATTGGAATTTATGAATACAAATGGAGATGGTTCCATGGAGGTTTTAAATATTGCAATACCGGATGTGTATGTAGAGCATGGAAATGTAGAACTTCTCCGCAAAGAAACAGGAATTGATGCAGATGGAATTATCGGTAAGATTATAGACAGAAAGGCACAGTAAGAACGATGAAAGAAAGATTGGATGTTCTCTTGGTACAAAAAGGGCTGGCAGAATCCAGGGAAAAAGCAAAGGCTATGATTATGGAAGGAAATGTCTTTGTGGATGGACAGAGAGAGGATAAAGCAGGAACAAATTTTGATACAGAGGCAGAGATTGAAGTCCGGGGAAATACATTAAAATATGTCAGCCGTGGTGGACTGAAGTTAGAGAAAGCAATGAAGGAATTTGATATTTCTTTAGAGGGAATGGTCTGCATGGATATCGGCGCATCCACCGGCGGATTTACTGACTGTATGTTGCAAAATGGTGCAGTGAAGGTATATTCTGTAGATGTAGGATATGGACAGTTTGCCTGGAAATTAAGAAATGACCCAAGGGTTGTCTGCATGGAGAAAACCAATATCCGTTATGTAACGCCGGAAGATATTGCAGATGTCCTTGATTTTGCATCCGTTGATGTATCTTTTATTTCTCTTACCAAGGTGCTGGTACCGGCAAGGGAGCTGCTGCGGGACGGTGGAAGAATGGTCTGCCTGATTAAGCCGCAGTTTGAAGCCGGAAGGGAAAAAGTAGGAAAAAAAGGTGTTGTCCGTGACCCAAAGGTACATGAGGAAGTCATCCATAAGGTAATTGATTTTGCGTTGGAAAATGGATTTTCTGTTCATAATCTTTCCTATTCACCGATTAAGGGCCCGGAGGGAAATATTGAATATCTGGTATATATCGAGAAAAACAGCGAGAGCAAGAAGGAGGAGACCATTGATGTGGATGCCATCGTAGAGGCGGCACATACATCATTGTCCTAGATATATGAAGCATTTTTTCATAATTGTAAACGCACAAAAAGACAGTGAACTTATTTTTACCAATCAGATTATAGATTACATCAGGCGTAAGGGAGGAACCTGTGATTATTTTGCCAGCTTTGAGGAAGAAAAAGCGGAAGCAGTGGAAAAAGAAATTCCAACAGAAACCGAGGCAGTACTTGTTATTGGTGGAGATGGAACATTAATTCGTGCGGCACGCAATCTGGTAAAGAAAAATATTCCGTTGCTGGGAATTAATTTAGGAAAGCTTGGATATCTGTGTGAGGTAGAAGAGAATACGATATTCCCGGCAATTGATGAATTGATGGCTGACCGTTATACCATAGAGCAGAGAATGCTTTTAGATGGATATACCGTACAAAGTGGCGGAGAGAAGATTCAGAGGGTTGCGTTAAATGATGTGGTCATCCATCGTACGGGAGCACTTCAGATTGTGAATCTGAATGTTTATGTAAATGGAGAGTATCTCTATAATTTTAAGGCGGATGGAATTATTGTGGCAACACCAACCGGTTCCACCGGTTATAGTATGTCGGCAGGTGGCCCTATTGTGGATCCGAAAGCCAACCTTTTGCTGTTGACACCAATCAATGCACATACGTTGAATTCCAAGAGCATTGTAATCGGACCGGAAGATGAAATTACCATTGAAGTAGGCATGCGGAGAAGCCAGCGGGATGAGCAGGTGGAAGTGAGCTTCGATGGAGATTCCGGAGTGGAACTTAAGGTTGGTGACAAGATTGTAGTGCATAAGGCAGAAGAATCCGTAGGGATTATTCGTTTGAGTAAGATTAGTTTCCTTGAAATTTTGCGGAAAAAGATGCAGAATTATACATAACAGGAGGGACTGTAATGAAGATAGGACGACATGCAAAGATTCTGGAATTAATTCAGAAGAATGAGATAGGCACACAGGAAGAATTATCAGCAAAGTTGGAGCAGGAAGGATATCATGTGACACAGGCAACGGTTTCGCGGGATATCAGAGAGTTAAAACTGACTAAGGTAGCATTGAGCAATGGCCGTCAGAAATATGTAGCTTTATCTGAAAATAGGGAGGACATGACAGAAAAGTATGTCCGTGTATTCCGGGATGGTTTTGTATCTATGGATATGGCACAGAATATTCTTGTGATTAAGACGGTATCCGGAATGGCAATGGCAGTTGCGGCAGCATTGGATGCCATGGATTGCCATGAAATAGTAGGAAGCATTGCTGGAGATGATACAATTATGTGCGCTGTCCGTACCGTAGAGGATACCACAGCGTTAATGGGACGTCTTCGCCGGATTATGGAAGATTAGAACGGAAGACGAGAGAGAGTAGAAGGAGAAAATATGTTAAGAAACCTGCATGTTAAGAACCTGGCACTCATTGATGAGGCGGAAGTCGATTTTGAAAAAGGTTTAAATATCCTGACCGGAGAGACGGGAGCCGGAAAATCAATTATCATTGGTTCCATTAATCTGGCTCTGGGAGAAAAGGTATCCAAAGAGATGTTAAGGGATAATGAGGAGAATGCCTTTGTGGAGCTGATTTTTGATGTAGAATCAGATGCTTTAAAGAAAGCACTTTCCGGGCTTGATGTTTATCCGGAGGATGATATGCTGATTTTAAGCAGAAAGATTTCCGGAGGAAGAAGCATCGCCAAAATCAATGGGGAAAGTGTTCCAGCATCAAAGATGAAAGCAGTTTCTGCGTTGCTGATTGATATTCATGGACAGCATGAACACCAGTCGCTGCTTAAGAAACAGAAGCATTTAGAAATCCTTGATGATTATGCAAGAAATGAACTGTCGGACATCAAAAGTGAGTTGAAAGAAACTTATAAAAAGTACCGTGAAGTTACAAAAGAGCTAGAAGAAGCTTCTCTGGATGAAGAGAGTCGGATGCGGGAATTATCTCTTTTAGAATATGAAATCCATGAAATTGAAGAAGCTGCATTAACAGCTGGCGAAGATGAAGTTTTAGAAACAAAATACCGGAAGCTTCTGAACGGAAAGAAAATTATGGAAGCAATTCATGCAGCCCATGGATTACTCAGCATGGAAGACGGCAGTGCATCGGAGCTGACCGGAAGAGCTCATAGAGAATTGTCATCTGTGGCAGATTATGATGATGCAATTCGTGGGATGGCAGATGAACTTTTGGAAATTGATAATCTTTTGAATGATTTGAACCGGGAAATTGCAGACTATATGGATGAGGCTGAATTTGATGATGAGACTTTTGCCGGGACAGAACAGCGTCTGGATGAAATCAATCATCTGAAGGCAAAATACGGTCATACGATAGATGAAATTTTAGCATCCTTAGAGGAAAAGCAGGAAAAGGCAGAAAAATTACAAAATTTTGATATGTATCATAAGAAGCTGCTGCAACAGGAAAATGCATTAAAAGAAACATTGCAGAAGCAGTCAGAAAAAGCATCTGCAATCCGCAAAAAATATGCGAAGGAACTGGCAGAAAAAATCAGGGAGCAGTTAGTAGATTTGAACTTCTTAGATGTTCGTTTTGAAATGAAATTTGAACAGAAAGAGACTTTTGGAGCAGATGGCTTTGATGAAGTGGAATTTGTCATTGCAACCAACCCGGGAGAGCCATTAAAACCACTTGGCAGCGTAGCATCCGGTGGAGAATTATCAAGAATTATGCTGGCATTAAAAACAGTGCTTGCTAAAAATGATGAAATAGAAACCTTGATTTTTGACGAAATTGATACAGGAATCAGCGGAAGGACGGCGCAGATGGTATCTGAAAAAATGCATATGATTGCAGAACATCATCAGGTAATCTGCATCACACATCTGCCGCAGATTGCTGCAATGGCAGATGCCCATTTCAGTATTGAAAAATCCGTAGAAAATGAGACAACCATTTCTACCATACGAAGACTCACCGAGGATGAGCAGGTAACTGAATTAGCAAGAATGCTTGGTGGAGTGAGGATTACAGACACCGTATTGGAAAGTGCAAGAGAAATGCTTAACCTGGCACAAAATGCTAAAAAATAAACGATTGAATCAAACAATAATACACATAATAAAAACAGGATATTCAATGAATATCCTGTTTTTATTTTACGCGGGAAAGCTGTAAAGAGAGTTTCCTGTAGTTATTATGCCTGTAGTGAGGAAAATATAATGCGGATGAGATTAATAAGAAAAAGCATAAAAAATATATGGCAGATTATAGTGATTGTCTGGCTGGTATTTGCTTACCAGCTTATGTTAAATATGGTTCCGGATGAAGTAAAACTTATCGATGGTGATTTAAGTAAACTGGACATTTCCATGCCGGTGACCTTCGAATGCCGGGATTCCGGAAAGAGATTTATCGATACATCTGTAATGGAAAATCAGCAGCTGCAAAGCAGCATGGACAAGGCCGGTGCCGAAAGAAATGAAATAGATATGGCTTCAGATACGGTTGTTTTACGAGCAAAGCTCTTCGGAATTATACCAATAAAAGAGGTGCAGGCAGATATTGTAGCGGAACAGGAGGTCTATGCCAGCGGGGAAAATATTGGTATTTATGTGCAGACGGATGGCATCTTTGTCATTGGAACGGGAAATTTTGAAGGGATGGATGGAGTACTGTATGCACCGGCACAGAATGTTTTAAAGAGTGGAGATTATATCTGTGCAGTAGATGGAAAAAAGCTTGAAAATAAGGAGGCGTTAATGGATGCTGTCGATAAATGTGAAGGAAAATCTTTAGTGCTTCGGATACGTCGAAATGGAGAAACATTAGAATTATATATACAGCCCAGATTGTCAAAAGAAGAAACGTATAAGCTGGGGGTATGGGTAAGGGATGATCTGGCAGGAATCGGAACACTTACCTATATCAGTCAGGATGGAAGCTATGGGGCACTGGGACATGCGGTAACAGACATGGATACCGGAAGTATGCTGGAAGTGGGGACAGGAAAACTTTATAACAGCAGACTGGTGGGAATCGTAAAAGGAGAATCCGGTAAACCGGGTGAATTATCAGGAGTCATTAATTATGAAGAAAAATATTGTATGGGAGATATTGAGGAGAACTGCGAACGAGGAATCTATGGAACATTACATGAAAAAAATAATTTGCTGGAACATGCCGTAGCTTATCCGGTTGGTTATAAGCAGGATATTGAACCTGGAGAAGCAGAAATTATCAGTGATATCGACGGAACGATAGCGCATTATAAGATAAGAATTACGGAAGTTAATTATCGGAAGAATAAGGAGAACAAAAGTATTTTATTTGAAGTAGAGGATGCGGCACTGTTAGAGAGCACCGGAGGTATTGTACAGGGAATGAGCGGCAGCCCGATGGTCCAGAACGGAAGGCTGATAGGTGCAGTTACCCATGTGTTCGTCGATGATGCAAAGAAGGGGTATGGTATTTTTATTGAGGATATGTTAGAGATGGGGAAAACGTCGAATCCATAAGAAAAAACAGTTTATAATTTAACGACATGTTTCGACATAATTTATGTCAGGATATAATTATGATACAAAATGTATAAGGGGAAGAAGGCAGCCGTTGTCTCCCAGACGACATTGATGTCGAAATAAGATGAACGCTTTAGCTTGAAACGACAGAAAAGTTGTGTTTAAATACAAGTAGTTTCATCTTTGCACAAAAGAGTGGAAACGGCAGGAGGTTTGACATGGAAAAATTAAATGTAGCAATTGCAGATGATAACGAGAGAATGGTACAGCTTTTAGATGAAATCGTAGCCAGCGATAAGGATTTGCAGGTGGTTGGTACGGCAAAGAACGGGGTCGAAGCATATGAGATTATCAAACATAAACAGCCGGATGTTGTTTTATTGGATATAGTTATGCCAAAACTTGACGGACTTGCACTGTTAGAAAAAGTAAAAAAAGATAAATCCATAAGAAAATGTCCTAGTTTTATTATTATCAGTGCGGTAGGACAGGACCGGATTACAGAAGATGCATTTAATCTGGGGGCGGATTATTACATTATGAAGCCCTTCGATAATGATATGATTATCAATCGGATAAAAAGTACAAGAGTGCTCCGGGGAATGAATGCTGTGGAATCAAAAAAAGTCGGAGCATATGAGAAAAAGCCTTCGGCAAAGCCGGAGGATCTGGAAAGTAAAGTGACAAATATTATACATGAAATAGGAGTTCCGGCACATATCAAAGGATATCAGTATTTGCGTGAAGCAATTATTATGTCGGTAAATGATATTGAAATGCTTAATTCCATTACAAAAATACTTTATCCGACAATCGCAAAAAAATATCAGACAACAGCCAGCCGCGTAGAACGTGCTATCCGCCACGCAATAGAGGTGGCATGGAGCCGTGGCAAAATGGACACGATTGATGAGCTGTTTGGGTATACGATAAACAATGGAAAAGGTAAACCGACGAATTCAGAATTTATAGCACTGATTGCAGACAGAATCCGCCTGGAATATAAAGCGTATTAAAAGGGTGGTTTCTACAAAAACGGCAGCAAAATATAGTATCTGAATCAGACAGTTTAGGTATTTTCTGCTCCCCCATAACGTGGTATAATGAGCGTAAGCAATGAGCAGTGCAGCTGACAGAAATGCGCGATACTGTGCTTGCACAAAGTATCGCGTATTTCTGTCGGCTGATAGGGCGAATGCCCGTACATCGAGAAAACCAATGGTTTTCGAGATGCACTGCGAAAGAAAGCACAGCGTATTTGCGAGTGTGAGCGTAAATAGGGCGAATGCCCGTACATCGAGAAAGCTGTAGGCTTTCGAAGATGCACTGCGAAAGAAAGCGCAGCGGATTTGCGAGTGTGAGCGTAGATAGGGCGAATGCCCGTACATCGAGAAAGCCGTAGGCTTTCGAAGATGCACTGCGTATTTGTAAAAAGGGTATCAGATTTGGGGGTAACAGAAATGAAGCGGGTATTATTTGTTACATCAGAGGCAGTTCCATTTATCAAAACAGGCGGCCTTGCAGACGTAGCAGGTTCACTGCCAAAATATTTTTCAAAAAATGAATATGAAGTCAGCGTCATGCTGCCGAAGTATATGTGTATCCGTGAGGATATGCGTAAGAAAATGCATCATATATTGCATTTTTATGTAGATTTGGGCTGGCGAAAACAATATGTAGGAATACTGGAGGCAAAGGAAGATGGAATCCAGTATTATTTTATTGATAATGAATTCTATTTTGCGGGAGACAGACCATATAATAATATTTACGAAGATGTAGAAAAATTTGCATTTTTCTCAAAGGCAGTATTAGAAGCATTGCCGCATATGAATTACCAGCCGGATATTATTCATTGCCATGATTGGCAGACGGGACTGGTTCCGGTATATCTGGAGAATATCTATAAGAAAAATGTATTTTACCAGAATATGAAAACGGTATTTACGATACACAATCTACAGTTTCAGGGGCGCTGGAATCTAAAGGCAGTAAAAGATATTACCGGATTGCCGGATGCTCTTTTTACACCGGACAAATTAGAGTCGTATGGAGAGGGAAATTATCTGAAGGGTGGTATTGTATATGCAGATGCTGTAACAACGGTAAGTCCTACATATGCTTATGAAATAACAACTCCGGATGGTGGCGAAGGCTTGGATGGTCTCATTCGCAGTAACAGCTATAAATTAAGCGGTATTATTAATGGAATCGATTATAATGAATATAATCCGAAAGCGGATCCAAAGATTGCTTATTTATATGATGCCAATGATTTAGAAGAGGGCAAGCGGAAAAATAAGCAGGCACTTTTAAAGGATATGAATCTTCCGTATTCGGATGATGTGATGTTAGTTGGAATTGTTTCAAGAATGACAGAGCAGAAGGGATTTTCACTGGTAGATTATATGATGGATGAACTGCTTTCTTCCGGTAAATTTGAGATTGTTGCCTTAGGAACCGGAGAGGAACGTTATGAGAATATGTTCCGATATTATGAGAGCAGGTATCCGGACAGACTGAAGGCAAATATTATGTATTCCGAAGAAGCAGCGCATAGAATTTATGCAGCATCAGATGCTTTTTTGATGCCATCTTTATTTGAACCCTGCGGTCTGAGCCAGTTGATGAGTCTTCGTTATGGAACAGTACCGGTGGTTCGCGAGACCGGTGGCTTAAAGGATACCGTAGAGCCATATAATGAGTATCAGCATACCGGAACAGGTTTTACTTTTTCCAATTATAATGCTCATGAAATGCGAGACAGTCTTCTTTATGCATATCAGGTATTCCATGAGAACCGGACCGGGTGGCTGGATATCGCAAGACGTGGCATGGAGCAGAATTTCTCCTGGTCCAGTTCTGCAAAGGAATATGAAAAATTATATGCTAGATTGTAGTCCTTTCTTCTGGCATAGAAGTAAGAAGCTTTTCAGAGCGGGAATAGAAATAAGCGTGATCGGATAAGATTTCTTCTTCCTCAACCTGAGTGGAATTTACTTCATGAATCATAGCATTTAAATCCTGTATACAGGTTCCGGGCAGAACAGGAAGAATCAGAAATTCATGAATGCTGCTTGGAATCAGATAAAAATCACATGTGAGCTTATCTGCAATGGAATCTAAAAGATTTGGATAGAGAATGCAGGAAGCACCATAGAGTCTGGCTTTATTGGTTAATACATAAAGCGGTGTTTCGGATTCTTCTTCCATGCTATCGGCAGGAAAGGGCATTGGCATAAGCTTATTGAGTAATGGCATTAATGGTTCAAAATCAGCAGGAAGCTGTGCCGGCGTATTCTCTAAGGCATAAGAATATAAATCATCTGCGGAGACGTTCCAGTAGGAAAGATGAGTGGAACGAATCAGAATAGTGGCGTTTCCCTGACTTGAGCTAGATAAAAGACAATAAAAAACAACTGCAAAATCAAGATAACGAAAATGAGGAATTTCTTTGAGGAGTTCCTCATTTTTCTGATAGTGAATCAGTTTAAAGAGGATGCGGTGCCGTACATTTTCAAAATTAGTAAAGAATGCTACATCGACAGAACTGCTGGGACGGTAAGCCCGGTAAATTTCCCGGATATGTAAAATAATGTTATGTATACTTTTCCCAGCCTGATATTCTTTGTAATAATCATTGAGATAAATAGTGGGAGAAATGTTGCAGCCCTTTTGCAGAATAGTGAGTCCATCCAAAGTAACGCCATTATTTTTTTGGATTTTATGCAGCTGAATCGTAACATCTGTATCAAACAGAGAATGAATTTGTAACTGGATTTCAGTAAGAAATTGTTGATATGTCATAAAGACCTCCTGGTTAGAAATGGTAAAAATGAATAAATAGAAAAGAAAGTCCATGGATTATTCCAATGGACTTTCAATATATCATCTTGTGTCTTGAATAACAAGAAACGTAATATGAAATTTTTCTAAAAAATTTCTAATCTTTTAGAGACCAGAATATTTTAGTAAGATTTTAATTTCTTCCAGAGATAGTCATAAGTTTCTGTAGCCGGGACATCAAGACTGTTAAAAATTTCACAGTTTTCTAAAGTTTCCTGATCAGAAAAAATAGTAGTACTTTCCTGAACCTCTTCATCCAGTTCGTCATAAACAGCGGTGTTTGGTGTAGCATACCAGACATAGTCAAAGTTTTCCATACCGATATCTTCACGACAGAGATAATTTAAAAACTGTTCTGCAGCATCCTTATGCTGGCAGGTTTTGGGAATGAACCAGGAGTCCATCCACATATTGGAACCTTCTTTCGGAACCACATAATCAAGATCATCATTATAATCCTGTGCATAGGCAGCCTCTCCGGAATAAATAAGAGCCATGGCAGCATTTCCGGCAATCATTTCATCGGCAGAAGAATCTACCAGATAGGAGTAGACTAAATCTTTCTGGTCACAAAGCATGGAAAGTGCTTCGTTTAATTCATCTTCATCCGTAGTATTGATGGAATAGTCCAAAAGCCGGAGTGCAGGAACGAAGGTATCGCGGACGGAATTTTCCATGATAATCTGTCCCTTATATTTCGGATTCCAGAGAACATTCCAGCTGTCCATATCAGCTTCATCTACCATGGTTTTATTGTAGAGAATACCCAGTGTGCCGAAGAAATAAGGTAGTGTGTATTTCGTTTCCGGATCGAATGCCTTGGAAAATTCCACATAGGTCGGGTCAATGTTTTCGTAAAGTGGAATATTATCATAATCCATTTCTAAGACTTCACCTTCATTGATAAGCTTCTGGATCATATAGTCGGAGGTACAGATTAAATCGTATTTGATGGAACCCGCTTTGTATTTGGTATACATTTCCTCCGGACTTTCATATTCTTCGTATTTGATGGTAATACCGGTTTCTTTTTCAAATTGCTGGATAACATCCGGCTCTATATATTTTCCATAATTTAAAATAACAAGTGCATTTTCATCCTCTTTCTGTCCACAGCCGGAAAGAGTAAGGAGACCAGCAATAAGCATAAATGAAAATAAGAATTTCTTCATTTCCTAAGACCTTCCTTTCGCATCCTTGACACTGCGGTAATTCATAATCAGAAGAAGCACCAGAGCAAGGAAGAATAAAATCGTAGACAGTGCATACATTTCCGGAATAATACCTTTACGCAGCTGGGTATAAATCATGGTAGACAATGTATTGACACCGGCACCTTTGGTAAAGTAGGTGATGGAAAAATCGTCTAAGGACATTGTCACGGCCATCAGAAAACCGGAGAATACACCAGGCTTGATATCCGGCCATACAATTTTGAAAAATGCATAAAGTGGTGTTGCACCTAAGTCTCTGGCAGCCTCATAGGTATGGGAGGAGGTGTTGGAAAGCTTAGGCAGTACATTTAAAATGACATATGGAATGTCAAAGGTAATATGTGCAATCAATACGGTTGATGTTCCAAGCTCTGTAAAGCGGACAAAAAGCAGCATCAGGGAGATACCAGTAACAATATCTGCATTCAGAAGTGGAATGTTAGTTGCACCAAGCATAATCTGACGGTTCCTTTTCCGCATGGCACTGATTCCGATTGCTGCCATGGTTCCGATTATTGTAGCAATCACAGAAGATGCAACGGTAATCAGAATCGTGGTATAAAAGGCATTCATAATAGTCGGGTCAGAAACAAGATTGCGGTACCATTCTGTCGTAAATCCACCCCATTTTACACGGGAGAGGGAGTTGTTGAAGGAAAGTACAATCAGAACTCCAATTGGAAGATACAGAAACAGGAAAATAATTGCAAGATAAATTCTTGATAAACTTTTCTTTACCATACTGCATGCCCTCCTGATTCACCGGCACGATTCATAAATGCCATACTGATTAAAACAAAAATCATAAGTACAATGGAAAGTCCGGAACCTAAATTCCAGTAGGAACCCTGCATGAAGGACTGCTCAATAACATTTCCAATGAGAAGTACTTTACCTCCACCTAAAAGGTCTGAAATAACAAAGGAGGTAAGTGCCGGCACGAATACCATAATAATTCCGCTGACAATTCCAGGCAAAGTAAGCGGCAGAATGATACGGAAGAAGGTGATAAAACTGTTGGCACCTAAATCCCTTGCCGCATCTATGGTTTCTTTGCGGATACGTACTATGGAATTGTAAATCGGCATAATCATAAATGGAAGAAAATCATAAATCATGCCAAATACAACGGCTCCCTGGGTATTTAACATATGAAGCTTCGGGATGCCAAAAATGGAAAGGAATCCATTGATAATTCCGTTGTTGGAAAGTAACATCTGCCATGCTAAAATACGCAGCATGAAGTTCATCCACATTGGCAGGACGAAGATAAATACCACAAAGCTCTGATGCTTGATATGAAGACTGTTTAATATCATGGCAAGCGGGTAGGAGAGCAGGAGACAGACAACCGTACATAAGATACCAAGCTTTAAGGAAAGCAGGAGTGCTTTTATATGTACCGGGTCTGCAATTGCAGCAATATTTGCCCAGGTAAAACCACCGTCACTGTTGGTGAATGCGTAATATAATATCATCAGAATCGGAAGTACAGTAAATCCAATAATCCAGACCAGATAAGGTCCGGCTAAAAGTCTTTTTCTGGCATTATGCATCGAGTTCCACCGCCTTTTCGTCACTGGATTCCGGTTTATGCATAATCTGGATATTGAAAGGAATTACCTTCATTCCCACATGGCTTCCGGTTTCGAAATATTTGGTGGTATGAACAAGCCATTCATATCCGCCAGCCATAATTTCGATTTCGTAGTGGACACCCTTGAAGATAACAGAAGTAATATCACCATCCATAAAACCGGTGCCGGCTTCTACAATCTCAATATCTTCCGGGCGGATGACTACGTCTACCGGTTTATTATTACCAAAACCGGTGTCGACACATTCGTGCTTGATGCCTAAGAAGCTGACTAATTTATCCTCAATCATGATACCGTCAATGATATTGCTGTCTCCGATAAAGTCGGCAACGAATGCATTTTCCGGCTCATTATAAATATCTTCCGGAGTACCAATCTGCTGGATATAGCCCTGATTCATGACAGCAATGGTGTCTGACATGGTAAGGGCTTCTTCCTGGTCGTGGGTAACATAGATAAAAGTAATGCCAAGTTCATTTTTCAGACGAATCAGTTCGTACTGCATGTCCTGACGCATTTTTAAATCCAGTGCACCCAAAGGCTCGTCTAAAAGGAGCACCTTTGGTTCATTTACAATGGCACGGGCAATGGCAATACGTTGCTGCTGGCCACCGCTTAAGGAATCAATGCTGCGGTTTTCATAACCGTCTAAGTTTACAAGCTTTAAGGCATATTTGATTTTATCCTGAATATAAGCCTTGCTTTTCTTGCTGATTTTTAACCCAAAAGCAATATTTTCTGCAATGCTCATATGGGTAAAAAGTGCGTATTTCTGGAATACGGTATTTAATTTACGCTCATTTGGCGGAAGAGAAGTAATATCTTTTCCATCAAAAATAATACGTCCGGTGTCCGGTGTCTCAAAACCACCGATAAGACGCAGGGTAGTAGTCTTTCCACAGCCGGAAGGTCCCAGCAGTGTTAAGAATTCGTTTTCCTTTACATAAAGATTTAAGTCATCCAAAATCATATTTCCGTCATAAGTTTTGGTAATATTTTCTAATTGTATTAATTTCTTGCCCATCATAACCTCCTAAAAACTTGGCGGGTTTGTAACCCAGATAAGAACGGCATCTTTCCTTCCGGTATTTTCGATATGGTGCTTTTTATTGGACTTAAGATAAAAAGACTCCCCCTGTCTTGCAGTATAAGTACGGGTACCATATATGATTTTAATGGAGCCCTTAAGTACATAGCCGAATTCTTCTCCCTCATGTGGAAGATAGATGTCTGATGTGCCGCCGGGCTTCAGCGTCAGACGTACCGGTTCCATCATATCTTTCTGGGCACCGGGAACCATCCATTCGATTAAGCTCCTGTGTTCCGCATCTTCTTTTTCAAAATAATCTTCATTTTTAAAGACAAGCTGTGCAGGTTCATCATCTGCAAAAAATTCTGCCGGCGTAGTGCCGAGACACTGGATAATATCTAAAAGTGTACCCACGGAAGGAGATGTAAGATTACGCTCTAACTGGGAGATAAATCCTTTGGATAATTCCAGACGGTCAGCCAGTTCCTGCTGGGTGAGACCGTAGAGAATCCGCAGCTCCTTGATTTTATTTCCAATATCCATTTTGTACTTCCTTTCCATGAAAAGTGATTTTACATAGTTTTTACAAAATGAAGCTAATAATGTATTTGAAGTTTAATAATAATAAACTCACTAAGGAGTATTATGAGAAATTGAAAGAGAAATGTCAATACTATTTTTAGATTATTTTTAGACAACAAAAAAAGCTCCCGAGGGGACTCGAACCCCTGACCTACGCATTACGAATGCGCCGCTCTACCAACTGAGCCACGGAAGCAGAATAATCTGGTTATATGCGAAATAAAATATTTTCCTCAGACAACCCTTTATTTATTAAAATCATACTATAATATTATATATAGAAAAAAATAAATTTGCAATGTTTTTTTGAAAAAAGTTGTTCTTTCAAAGGTTACTTGGTATAATGGGCGTAGATGTGTAAGAACCGGAGAAAGATGAACCGGCTTATGAAAAGGGAAATCATTACAAGGAGGAAGTTTTTTTCATGGAAGTGAAGGAATTTGTTTCAGGGGGAAAGAAAACTGAGGACAGTAAGAAGAATATGAAGAAGAAAATCAACAGCGCAAAGAAAAATTATGCAAAGAAGAACAGTCAGTTTACGATTGCAGAATTAAAGGAAAACAGCGCGCTGATTATGTTATGTGTATTTGTGGTTTTTGCCGTATTGGAAATTGTACTGGGTATACTGGTATGGAAGATTCCGGTAGTGAGCGTATGTATTGTAGTGTTGATTGAAGCGGGACTTGCTGCATGTCTGCATAACCTTCCTGTCTGGCTGCATGGAATTGTTGCAGCAGCAGAGATTGTCGTTGGAATAATTTCCGGTAAAGTAATATTTATGCTGATTGGAATTTTATGCTATGGGGCAGCTTTGTTTGCATTGAAATTCCAGAAGGAAAATAATCCGCTTTCTATATTAAAATAAGAAGAAATCATACCAGGAGATAAAACATGGATCCCTTACAATTAGTAGAGTTATTAAGAGGACACAGAACTTATATTCAGACACATAATTTTCCAGATCCGGATGCGATTGCCAGTGCCTTTGGCTTACAGCATTTTTTAAATTACCATGGGATTAAAGCAGATATCTGTTATGATGGTAAGATTGAACGCCTGAGTACAAGAAAGATGTTTGACACATTTCATATTGATATTTTGTCTAAAGAAGATTTGGATGATATGAAGAAAGAGGACTATATTGTTACCGTAGACTCCCAGAAATATAATGCGAATCTGACCGATTTTATCGGGGATGAGGTGGCATGTATTGACCATCATCCGACAGTAATTGCCTGTGAATATGCTTATAAAGATGTGCGCCGTGTGGGAGCCTGTGCCACAATGATTGCAGAGTATTTTTATCTTACCAATACACCAATGAGCCGGGATGTGGCGGCAGCACTGGCATATGGCATCAAGATGGATACGGATGACTTTGTCCGTGGTACAACAAAGCTTGATGTGGATATGTTTGCATACATCTATCCAATGGCAGATGTGGAAGAGTTAAAGTCCATGTATGTAAATGTAATGGAGTTTTCTGATTTAAAGGCATATGGTGCGGCAATCGATAATATCCACATTTATGATGATGTGGGATTTGCATCGATTCCGTTTGATTGTCCGGATGCGCTGATTGCAATTATTTCAGACTTTATTTTATCTCTTGATGTAGTTAATATTTCCGTGATTTATGCAATCCGTTCTGACGGCATTAAGTTTTCTGTCCGTAGTGCATTAAATCATGTAGATGCCGGAAGAGTTGTAGCAAAGGCATTAGCAGATTATGGAAATGGTGGCGGACATCCGGCAATGGCTGGCGGTTTCATTCCAAAGAAGAATATGGAAAAGTTGGAACCGGACCGGGATTATAAATTAGAAATGCTGTTCTTAGAGCAGATCAAGGCAGAAGAAGGAAGGTAAGATACCATGGCAGAAAATCAGGTGAAGATAACCTATCATATTTATCTTGAGGCAGAGGATGTATCCCAGTCGAGAATTTTATCCAGTACCTCTTATGTAAAGAACTTATTTAAAAATTGTGGCAATCATTATTTTCAGGGTGTAGATTTTGATGATGAAAGTGATTTGGATGACTTTACCCTGCGTCTCTTTGTGGAGCAGGAAATCTTAGAAGAAGAGTGCAGCGTAGAGGTAGACGCAAAAGACTTTCCGGCAGATATGGCAGAATTCTTGGATAATATAGCCCAGGCACATTCTTTCCTTGATATGGAAGGTGATTTTACCGTGGAATATCAGGGCGAGAAAGTAAGTTTTAAGTTTGCTTCTGAAGCAGGAGCAGATTACTGTGACTTTGAAGAAATCGAAGAAGCATAAAAATTCATAAGTAATTTCCTGTAAAGTAAGAAAGAGAAAGGCAGTATGAAGAGCAGGTGCAATTCATACCGCCTTTCTTTATTTCCTCTTTAAGCAGAGCTTCTCAAAACTTCCAATCAGCTGATAGAGCAGCATGGCAATGAGACAGAGAATCAGAATCGATAAGATGACCCAGTCTAATTTAAAAACCTGGCTGCCATAAATAATAAGATAGCCTAAGCCTTTTTTTGCTGCAATAAATTCACCGATGATAACACCAACCAGACAAAGACCGATGTTGACTTTCATAATAGAAAGCAGGGTGGGAACACAGCCCGGCAGCATAATTTTAAACATGACATCATTACGGGTGCCGCCTAATGTCTTTATCAGAAGAATCTTTTCTTTATCCATATCACAAAAAGCAGTGTAAAGACTCAGAATAGAGCCAAAGATAGCTACGGACATACCGGTGATGATAATGGTCTTGTAATTGCCGCCCAGCCATACAATCAGCAGTGGAGCCAGCGCGGATTTTGGCAGGGAATTTAAAACCACAAGATAAGGCTCTAAGGTTTCGGATAAGGTTTTGGAAAACCAGAGGATTGCAGCAATCAGTAATGTTAAAATAATAACAAAGAAAAAGCTGCTTAAGGTTTCAAACAGGGTGATTCCAATGTGATAAAGGAGCTTCTGACCGGTAATCATCTGGTAGAAGCAGATGATAAGTCTGGTGGGACTGCTGAAAATAAAAGGGTCGATTTTTCCATATCTGGCACAAAGCTCCCATTGCAATAGAAAGACAATAAGAATCAGGATGCGACAGATTTTTATTTTAAGCTGATGCCTGCGGCATTGCCGTAAGTACATAAGCTGTGCAGAGGATGGGTTATTCATTTTGATTAAATTCCTTCCATATTAAGTTAAAATAGGATTTAAAATGGCTGTCATTCCGTTTCTCTAAAGGCGTAAGATCTGACTCAAAGGAAACGGGTATAATGGAGCGGATTGTGCCCGGCCGGTGGCTTAAGACAATGACACGGTCTCCCATGGAAATTGCTTCGGATAAATCATGGGTTACAAGAATGGCGGTTTTATGTTCCTGCCGCAGAATGGTACCGATGTCATTGCTGACATTAAGGCGGGTCTGATAATCTAATGCCGAGAAGGGTTCATCTAAGAGAAGCAGCTCCGGGCGAAGTACCAGGGTCCGAATCAGGGCAGCCCGCTGCCGCATGCCGCCGGAAAGCTCAGAAGGACGTTTTGCAGCAAAATCGGCAAGTCCATAAGTTTCTAACAGCCGGCTGGCATAAGCAAGATTTTCTGGTGTCATTTTGTGCTGGATTTCCAGCCCTAATTGGATATTGGATGCGATGGTACGCCACTCTAAGAGATGGTCTTTCTGGAGCATGTATCCCATATTTAAGATATCCTTTGACTGCAGGGGGTGTCCCATGAAGGAAATGCTGCCGCCGGATGGGACAAGGAGACCGCAGATAAGGGATAAAAGTGTTGATTTGCCACATCCACTGGGACCTACAATAGCAACAAATTCTCCATTGGATAAAGTAAAACTGATATTGGACAGAGCCTTGGTTTCGCCGTCTTTCGTATGATAAATATAATCTATATTGGACAATTCAAGGATGGAGCACATGGTATTCACCTGATAGAAGTTTATAGGATAATATATGTGAAAAAATGAGATTGGTCACCCGGATTGACAGAAGAAAAGGATAGATTATAATAGGAACAGAATCGACAGAAATTTTGAATGGGAAAGGTAAATGCGATGAAAGAAAATTACCAGAAAATATTGGATGAAACGATTGCCGGATTAGAAGAAAGAGGAGAAGTTCCGAAACTTTTACTTCATAGCTGCTGTGCACCCTGCAGTTCTTATGTATTAGAGTATCTTTCCAACTATTTTTATATTACGGTGTTGTACTATAATCCCAATATTTATCCGGAGGATGAATATTATCACAGAGCAGCGGAGCAGAAACGCTTTATTAAAGAATTTCCGACGAAATATCCTGTCACCTTTGTGGAAGGAAACTTTGAACCGGAGCGTTTTTATGAAACAGTAAAAGGTTATGAAAATATCCGGGAGGGTGGCGAACGGTGTTTCCGCTGTTATGAATTAAGACTGCGGGAAGCGGCAGAGTATGCGAAAAAATTAAATTGTGATTATTTTACGACAACGCTGTCTATCAGTCCCATGAAGAATGCTGTAAAGTTAAATGAGATTGGAGGAAGGCTGGCTGAAGAATATGGCATTCCCTATTTATATTCGGATTTTAAGAAACGGGATGGCTATAAGCGTTCTACCGTAATTTCGGCAGAGTATGGCATGTACCGGCAGGATTATTGTGGCTGTGTATTTTCGAAGCGGGAGCGGGAAGAACAGAAAAGAGAACGTGCGGCACAGGAAAGTGAGCAAGCAGTACAGGAGTGATTTCTTCTGGTTGTCATTTTATGAAAAATAAGGTATACTTTCAGAAGTTAGTTATGGATTTTTGTTTAGAATAAGTACGGACATCCGTATGGAAAGAGAGGATAAAAGAGTGGCACAGTTATGGGGTGGACGCTTTACCAAAGAGACAGACAAGCTCGTTTACAATTTTAATGCGTCTATATCATTTGATCAGAAATTCTATAAACAGGATATGGAAGGCAGCATTGCACATGTGAAAATGCTTGGAAAACAGGGCATTTTAACAGAGAAAGAAATGCAGGATATTGTAGACTGTTTAAAAGAAATCTTAAAAGAAGTAGAAGAAGGAAAGCTTATTATTACCGATGAATACGAAGACATTCACAGCTTTGTAGAGGCAAAGCTCATTGACCGTCTGGGAGATACCGGTAAGAAATTACATACCGGACGAAGCAGAAATGATCAGGTTGCACTGGACATGCGTCTTTATACCAGACAGGAAGTATTGCATACTGACAAGCTGGTAAAAGAACTTCTTGAGACCATTCTTAAGATTATGGAAGAAAATACCGAGACGATTATGCCGGGATTTACCCATCTTCAGAAAGCACAGCCGATTACACTGGCACATCATATGGGAGCTTATTTTGAGATGTTCCGCCGTGACAGACTACGCCTGCAGGATATTTTTAAGAGAATGAATTACTGTCCGTTAGGTTCCGGTGCCCTGGCAGGAACTACTTATCCATTAGACCGTGAATATACTGCAGAATTACTTGGTTTCTATGGACCAACCTTAAACAGTATGGATGGCGTATCAGACCGTGACTACTTAATCGAATTTTTATCTGCATTATCAACGATTATGATGCATTTAAGCCGTTTCTCAGAAGAAGTTATCATCTGGAATTCCAATGAATATCAGTTTGTAGAGATTGACGATGCATACAGCACCGGAAGCAGCATTATGCCACAGAAGAAGAATCCGGATATTGCAGAATTGGTACGTGGAAAGACCGGAAGAGTGTATGGTGCACTGATGTCATTGCTTACTACAATGAAGGGAATTCCCCTTGCGTATAATAAAGATATGCAGGAAGACAAGGAGCTTTCCTTTGATGCCATGGATACTGCAAAAGGCTGTCTGGCACTCTTTAACGGTATGCTCGCAACTATGAAATTCAATAAAGAAAAAATGCATGACAGTGCCAACAAGGGATTTACCAATGCGACAGATGCAGCAGATTATCTGGTAAATCATGGCGTTCCTTTCCGTGATGCCCACGGTATTGTAGGAAGAATCGTGCTTTATTGTCTGGATAAGAAGATTGCCATTGATGATATGTCATTGGATGAGTTAAAGGCAATCTGTCCGGTATTTGAAGAAGATATCTATGAAGCAATTTCCATGGAAACCTGTGTTAATAAACGTCTGACTGTTGGTGCGCCTGGTAAAGACGCAATGGAAAAAGTCATTGCATTGCATAAGGAATATCTGTCAAAGGACTGGCAGGATGAGTTGAATCTGCCGGAAGAGGCGTAGAAAATAAGTAGCTTATTTAAAAAAATTGGTACATATGTATAAGAAAAATGCAATTCACTTAGTAATTTTTGATAAATTGTGAATTGCATTTTTTGTATAAATAGGATAGTATATTTATCAGAAAGACAACTGTTCGCGATAGACGAACATAAAAACGTGAGGAGAAAAAGAAATGAGCAGCAAATTAAAAGTCGGTATTTTAGGTGGAACAGGAATGGTAGGTCAGAGATTTATTTCTCTTCTGGAGAATCATCCATGGTTTGAGGTAACTACAATTGCAGCAAGCCCAAGAAGTGCAGGAAAGACCTATGCAGAAGCAGTTGGAGATCGTTGGAAAATGGATACTCCAATGCCGGAAGCCGTTAAAAATATTGTAGTAAAGAATGTTAATGAAGTAGAAAATGTTGCAGCAGAAGTTGATTTCGTATTCAGTGCTGTAGATATGACTAAAGATGAAATCAAAGCAATTGAAGAAGCATATGCTAAGACAGAGACTCCTGTTGTTTCGAACAACAGTGCACACAGATGGACACCGGATGTTCCTATGGTAGTACCTGAAATCAATCCGGAACATATGAAAGTAATCGAATTCCAGCGCAAGAGACTGGGAACCAAGAGAGGATTCGTTGCAGTAAAACCAAACTGCTCCATCCAGAGTTATGCTCCTGTTCTTACAGCATGGAAAGAGTTTGAACCATATGAAGTAGTAGCAACTACCTATCAGGCAATTTCCGGTGCCGGAAAAACCTTTAAGGACTGGCCGGAAATGGTTGGAAATATTATCCCATACATCGGTGGAGAGGAAGAAAAATCCGAAAAAGAGCCACTTCGTATCTGGGGTGAAATCAAAGATGGTGTCATTGTACCTGCTACATCACCGGTTATTACCTGCCAGTGTATCCGTGTTCCGGTATTAAACGGACATACAGCAGCTGTATTTGTTAAGTTCAAAAAGAACCCTACAAAAGAGCAGTTAATCGAAAAATTAGTAAACTTCAAGGGTGTTCCACAGGAATTAAATCTTCCAAGTGCACCAAAGCAGTTTATCCAGTACTTAGAAGAAGACAACAGACCACAGGTTTCTATGGATGTTAACTATGAAAACGGTATGGGAATCAGTGTTGGACGTCTTCGTGAGGACACCGTATATGATTGGAAATTCGTAGGATTATCCCACAATACCGTACGTGGTGCGGCTGGTGGAGCTGTTCTTTGTGCAGAACTTTTAAAAGCACAGGGTTACATTACCGCAAAATAAGCAGCAAAATATGTAACAAAATGAAGATAGAAAAGTCATATTGCAGGAAAGCAGTATGGCTTTTTTATCGTTTGGCGTTGATAGAAAAATTAAAATGTGATATTATTTTTGTTAGAGTGACTTCTTAGAATTAGAAATTTTGGAGGATATTACCAATGATGATTCAGACATCCGAATTAAAAAAATTAGAAGAGGTATATGGACAGTCCGGCAATCAGATTGTTCTTTTATATGGAAGAGATAACTGCCAGAAAGAGCAGTTAATAAAAGAATTCTGTAAGGAGAAAAAGTTTTTTTACTATCGCGCCAGACAGGCATCCGAAAGGGAACAGGTTTTACAGATGGGGCAGGAAGTGGAAGCAAAATACGGAATTCGTCTGACACGCTATAGTTATGATGAATTCTTTAACCGCATCAAGAGTGGAGACCCGACCAAGCTTGTGGTTGTTATTGATGAATTCCAGTATATTGCCAGAAAAGATGTTGGCTTTATGAACAGCATTCTGAAACTGAAAGCAAAGAAATTATATCCGGGTCCTGTTATGATTATTCTGACCAGCTCTTCACTGGTATGGGTAGAGGAAGACTGCAGAGAAAAATATGGTGAATACTTAAAGAAGGTAGACGCAGCCATCCGCATGGAGGATGCGACATTTCTTGATGTGGTTCGACATTTCCCGGAATATGGAACCAGTCAGGCAGTGCAGGTCTATGGAATTATTGGAGGTGTGCCGGGTTATCTTACACGCTGGAATTCCAAAAAGAGTATTAAGGAAAATGTCTGTCGGCATATTTTGTCTCCGGATGGCTTCCTGTTCCATGAGGCAGAAAATTATATCAGCATTGAATTAAGAGAACTTTCTGTATATAATACAATACTTGCAGCATTGGCTTCGGGAAATAATAAGCTGAATGACCTCTTTTTAAAGACAGGCTTCTCCAGAGCAAAAATCAGTGTCTACATGAAGAATCTGATGGCATTTGATGTGGTAGAAAAGGTGGTTTCCTTTGATACCGGTGGCTGGGAGAATACGAAAAAGGGTGTTTACCGCATTGCCAATACTTATGTGAATTTCTGGTTCCGTTTTGTCTATCCACATTTATCGGACTTATATATGATGACACCGGAAGAATTTTATGATACTTATATTGAAAAAGATTTAGATGACTATATGAACCGTTATTTTGTCAAGGTCTGCCGGGAATATCTGACTTTATTAAATCGTATTGGTAAACTTCCGATTAACATTCACCGGATTGGAACCTGGGTTGGAAAGAAGGGCAATATCGATATTGTCGCCCAGAACAGTGTCCGTGAGAGCATTGTCGGAATCTGTAACTGGTCAGAGCCTTATATGACCCGCTCGTCAGGTGAAGCATTGCTTGATAATCTGAAACAGGCAAAAATTTCCGCAAAATATCTTTATATGTTTTCCGCACAGGAATTTGCAGAGGATTTAAAACAGATGGCAGAAGAAGATAAAAGATTTGTCCTGATCGATATGAAGGAATTATAAAGTGCCGGAAAGCTAAAAATGACAGTAAAGTCAAATGATTGAAAAAGACAAAATAATAGAAATGGCACAGAAATTGGAGGAAATAACGGTTGGGTAAGTCGTTAATTATCACGGAGAAACCAAGTGTTGCCCGGGAATTTGCACGAATTCTTGGCGTATCCGGCAGAAATGACGGATATATCGAAGACAGTCACTATGCTATTACCTGGTGTGTTGGTCATCTGGTGGAAATGGTATATCCGGAAGAATATGATATAAAATATAAGAAGTGGAAGTTAGAAGACCTTCCATTTCTTCCGAAAGATTATAAATATAATGTCATACCATCTGTAAGCAAACAGTATGACATCGTACATAAGCTTTTGCACCGGGAAGATATTGATACCGTTTACTGGGCAGGCGATGCCGGAAAAGAAGGACAGACCATTGAAGAGAATATCCGGCGGTTCGGTGGAGTCCGTGAAGGTATGAAAGAGCTGCGGGTATGGATAGATTCGCAGACGGAGGAAGAAATTAAAAGAGGAATTGCTGAAGCAAGACCAATGGCGGATTATGATAATCTTGCTAATTCCGGGATTATGCGTACCATTGAAGACTATGCCATGGGAATTAATTTTTCCCGTGTCATGTCTGTAAAATATGGAAATCTTTTAAATGATGCGGCAGGAACCAAGTCCTATACTGCAATTGCAGTTGGCCGTGTCATGACCTGTGTGCTTGGCATGGTTGTAATCCGGGAGCGGGAAATCCGTAATTTTGTAGAGACACCATTTTATCGGGTAGTGGGGAATTTTTTTGATGCAGAGATAGAAGGCGAATGGAAAGCAGTAGAAGGTTCTTCTTATTATGCGTCTCCGTTGCTCTATAAAGAGAATGGATTCAAAGAAAAAACACATGCAGAAAAATTAATTGAAGATTTAACTAATAAAACAGCGATTGTAAAAACAGTAGATAAAGGAATTGCAAAGAAACGTGCACCGCTTTTATTTAACCTGGCGGAGCTTCAAGCAGAGTGCTCGAAAAGGTTTAAAATCAGCCCGGACGAGACGCTGCAGGTAGCACAGGACTTATATGAAAGAAAGCTGACTACTTATCCGAGAACAGATGCAAGAGTATTATCTTCTGCCGTTGCAAAAGAAATCAGTAAGAATATCAGAGGACTCCGTTCCTTTGAGCCGGTTGCACCTTTTGTACAAAATATTATGGAACATGGTTTATATAAAAATATCGGAAAGAGCAGTTATACCGATGACAGTAAGATTACAGACCATTATGCTATTATTCCAACCGGACAGGTCAATGAATATAAGTCGCTGACGGAATTGCAGAAGCGGGTCTACGAACTGATTGTGCGGCGTTTTTTAAGTATTTTTTATCCGCCGGCACAGTATCAGACGGTAAAGCTGACCATCGGAATTGAAAAGGAATCTTTCTTTGCCGGAGCAAAAGTATTAAAGGTTCCCGGATATCTTGAAATTGCCGGAAGACCGGATACCAAAGAAAAACGGGAAAAGGAAGATGGCGACGGAGAAGAAAACAATCCCAAGAACAGCGCAGCATTACTAAAACTTGCAGATAGTCTCAAAGAAGGAGATACCGCAGAAGTAAAAGAATTTCTGGTAAAAGAGGGAAAGACTTCTCCACCAAAGCGTTATACTTCAGGTTCCATGGTGCTTGCCATGGAAAATGCGGGACAGTTAATCGAGGAAGAGGAATTAAGAGAACAGATTAAAGGCTCCGGAATTGGAACCTCTGCTACAAGGGCAGAAATCATCAAGAAGCTGGTGCGTATCGGCTACCTTGCTTTGAATAAGAAAACACAGGTGCTGACGCCGGAAGCCTTAGGCGAGATGGTTTATGAAGTGGTGAATATGACTGTTCCGGCACTTTTGAATCCGAAGATGACCGCTTCCTGGGAAAAGGGCTTGGATGGCATTACCCAGGGAACGGTTCCGATGGAAGATTATCGGGAGAAGTTAGAGGAATTTATCCGGAAAGAAACAGTTTCCATGATAAATGAAAATCTCACCAGCCAGATTGCCGGTCAGATTCGTCCATTGGCTGGCAGCAATGCCAAAGATATGAAGGCAAGGGTTAAAATCGGAGCAACCTGTCCGGTCTGTGGCGGCGAGATTGAGACTACACCTTTTGGTTATGGCTGCTCAAATTATAATAAAGATGGCAGTGGCTGCCGTTTTGCTATTGGTGCCATCGCCGGAAGAGAGCTTAACGATGAAGAAGTAAAGCAGTTATTAAGCAAAGGCAGAACCGGAGTCTTAAAGGGATTTACTTCGAAGAATAAGAAGAAGTTTTCTGCCTGCCTTGTGATGACAAAGGATGAAGAAGGAAAACCGAATATAACCTTTGATTTTTCACAGAATGAGCCGGAGACCATAGAGGGCGTAAGCTGTCCGTTGTGTGGCGGAGCAATAGAAATAAAGCCATTTGGTTATGGCTGTGCCAATTATAAAGCGGAAGATGAGGCTGGCTGCCGGTTTGCCATTGGCAAAATAGCCGGGAAAGATTTAAACACTGCCCAGGTGAAGGAGCTTCTGACCAATGGAAGAACCGGAACGATTCGTGGATTTACTTCAAAGAATAAGAAGAAATTTGATGCCTGCCTGATGCTTGGAGAAGATGAGAATGGAAAGAAAGTCCTGAAATTTGATTTTGAGCATGTGGAAGCAAAGAAGGTAAAAGATGTAAAATGTCCACTGTGTCAGGGTGATATTGTGCAGACGCCATTTGGCTATGGCTGTGCCAATTATGACAGAAACAAAGAGGACAGCTGCCGTTTCTCAATCGGTAAAATAGCTGGTGTAAAATTAAAGGAAACTCAGGTGAAAGCACTTTTACTAACTGGAAAGACAGAAATTATAACAGGATTTAAGTCTAAGAATGGCAAGAAATTTGATGCACCATTGAAGCTTACCGAGGATGGACGCATTGAATTTGACTTTCCGGAGCGTCCGAAACCGGAAGAGACAAAAGTAAAATGTCCAAAGTGTGGGGCATTGTTAAAGAAAAGCCAGTGGTACTATGAATGTGACTGCGGATTCCGGGTGAACCGTTATGTAGCAAAGGTGGAACTGGCTGAAGAAGTATTAGAAGAGCTTTTTGCAAAAGGATATACCGCTAAAAAAATAACCGGATTTACTTCGAAAGCAGGAAATGTATTTGATACCTGTCTGAAGTTTGAAGAGGATGAAATCCGTTTTGATTTTGACCGGAAACCGGAAGAAGAAAGAGAGGAAGAGAAAGATGGAACAGTGCAAAATCAGTAATATGTATACATTAGAGGAGACAATCGCAAAGGATTATCTTGCACAATTTACTTATCCGTGGGAGGCACTTGCCGGAATCGGAGATTATATCAAAGAACTGGGAAAAACATTGAATCCGGATGTTTATGAACAGAAGGGTGAGGATATCTGGGTGGCAAAATCCGCTGTCGTGGCACCGACAGCATGTTTAAATGGTCCTTTAATTATTGATGAAAATGCTGAAATACGACACTGCGCATTCATTCGTGGAAATGCAATTGTCGGAAAAGGAACGGTGGTAGGCAATTCTACCGAGTTAAAGAATGTCATTCTTTTTAATTCCGTGCAGGTACCACACTATAATTATGTGGGAGATTCTATTTTAGGATACAAGTCACACATGGGAGCAGGTTCCATCACATCCAATGTAAAATCCGATAAGACACTGGTGGTAGTAAAATCTGCTGATGAGAAGATGGAAACCGGACGTAAGAAATTCGGTGCCATGTTAGGAGATTTTGTAGAGGTCGGCTGTAATTCCGTGTTGAATCCGGGAACGGTCATCGGACCACATACCAATATTTATCCGCTTTCCCCGGTACGTGGAGTAGTTCCGGCGCATTCTATTTATAAGAATAAGAATGAAATTGTAAGTAAAGCAGAAGGTTAAACGGATGGAAATTTACCCGCAGAAGTTACCTGCGGTAGCTGCTTGCAGAAAAATGACAATAGAAAATTAAGAAATGAATGGTTGACAAAAACAGCTGTATGCATTACTGTATTAATTAAGTAATACATACGGCTGCTTTTTAGTTGGACGAGAACTTTGAAAAGAGTGTTTCTCGCAGTATATACGGGAAGCTTACAAAGAGTGTTTCTCGTGAATTTTGGAGGGTGAAAATGTTAGAAGTACAAGAACTTACTAAGAAATATGGAAAGAATGTAGCAGTGGACCATGTCAGCTTTATGGTGCAGGATGGTCAGGTCGGTATCCTGCTTGGACCAAATGGTGCCGGAAAATCAACCATTATAAAGAGTATTGCAGGACTCCTTCGTTATGAAGGCGGTGTTGGTATTAATGGAATGAAGGCAAGAAGCCTGGAAGCGAAGAAAATATTTGGCTATGTACCGGAGATTCCGGCAATGTTTGAAGCACTGACGGTGCGGGAGCATATCGAATATGTGAAGCGGGCATATAACAGTGACATTACAGAGGAAGAAATAGATGCACTGCTGACACGTTTTGAACTTCTGGATAAACAGGAGAAGCTGGGAAATGAATTGTCCAAGGGAATGATGCAGAAGGTCAGTATCTGTTGTGCACTTGCTATTCATCCAAAGGTTGTGATGTTGGATGAGCCAATGGTTGGACTTGACCCGGCAGCCATAAAAGAACTGAAAGAAGTTGTGCTTGAGTTAAAAGAGAAAGGCTGTACCATTCTTATCAGTACCCATATGCTTGAAATGGTAAAAGATTTGTGGGATGTGATGTTTGTAATGGAACAAGGGAAAATTATAGCAACATTTAACAAAAATGAAATTGCGGATAAAGACATAGAAGAACTGTTCTTTGAAGTGACAGAACCAAAGACTGGTGGTGAAGAACATGAGTAGTCTTTCCTTTGTTTTTTCCCAGACCATTAAGAATAAAGTGAAGCGGAGCCTGAAACGGCCACAGACTTTTCTTGCACTGGTATTTGTTGTTTTATATGCAGCATTGGTATTGTATGGACTTGGTTCCATGTCTGTCGATTTCGGATTAAACAGCCCGGAAGGAATTGCAACTGTTTTATCCGTACTGATGGTTATGATTGTTCCGGCAAATCTGATTTCCTATATCAAGAGAAAAGGACTGTTGTTCCGCCCGTCAGAAGTACATTTTGTATTTGCTGCACCGGAAGAACCGAAGAAAGTTATTCTTCATGCCGGAATGAAGCAGTTCTTAACCAATTTTATTGTTGAACTATTTGTACTGGTACTTGGAATTGGTGTATTTGGTGTTACACCATATAAGATGATTTTATATTTCCTTTATGCTGGTGTACTGGAAAATATTTTAGAGGGAGCGTTAATGATTATCTGCTATGGAAATGAAACACTTCCTAAACAGTTCTTTACCGTACTTACCTATATTATGTATGGAGTAATGGCAGCTTTTGCACTGGTGGCAATCTACTTTGTTTCGGTGAAAGGCATGCAGTTATCTGTGTTTGTGGACTTAATCCAGCTTCCGGTGGTACAGCTGATTCCGATTATAGGCTGGGAAATTGCATTGATTCAGTTTATTATTATAGGTCCTGCAGGAATCAATGTGGTGGCAACCGTACTTCTTTTAACCAGTACTGTTTTTCTGGTACTTTATGCGAGAAAGATGAAGTGTACCGGAGAATTCTATGAAGATGCTGCAAAATTTGCAGAAGATTATGATGACCGGATGAAACGCTCGAAAAAGGGCGAGGTTGTAGTGGGAAATGGCAAGAAAAAGTATTTACGGAATGTAAAGATGGCTTATAAGGGAACTTACGCTAAAGCAATTTTCTACCGGCAGGTATTAGAATACCGTAAAAACCGTTTCTTTATCTTTGGCTGGAATTCGGTGCTGTTTCTGGTCATAGGTGTGGCAATTGCGGTTGTTTCTTATTATAATAAAATTTCCAGCCAGCCTTTTAAAATGTTTGTAATTCCGGGCGTCATTGCCTATGTTATCTTTATTTTCAGCGGTTATAAGACGAAGTGGTCGAAGGAACTGGAAAATCCATACACCTATCTGATTCCGGACAGCAATTTTAAGAAAATGTGGTATGCCACCAAAATGGAGCATATCCGTGCGCTGATTGACGGACTTCTGATTACGCTGCCGGGCAGTATCGTAATGGGACTTCCGGTGTCTTACATGATTTTGACCGTCATTTTATATATGTGCCTGAATGCTAATAAGCTTTATATGAATATGCTGGCAGATGTCGTGATAGGGAAAATGTTTGGAGAACTGGGCAGAACGATTCTTCGGATGCTGTTCCAGGGACTGGTATTATGTGTCGGAATCATTGTGGCAGTAGCAACAGGAGCGTTCATTTCTGTGACTGCAGGATTTATTATGATGATAGTCGTTATATTCCTGCTGACACTGGTTGGAGCAATCGGAGCATCCTTTGCATTTGAGCGGATGGAGGCATTAGATTAACAAATTGAGAAAATTAAGGGGCATTTCCTGTAAAAAAGACTGGACTAATGTCAAAAAATGTGAGAAAATGAGGGCGGTGTGTTAAATGTATAACAAAGTTTAACATGATATATATTTCATATCGAAAGGAGTCTTATAATGATTTACACGAAGGAAGTCGAAAACATGTGTCCTGTTGCCAAGGGCGCAAAACATGAGCCAGCTCCAATTCCAGAAGAAGGAAAATGGGTTCATTCCAAAAAAATTGAAGATATTTCAGGATTTACACACGGTGTAGGCTGGTGTGCACCACAGCAGGGTGCCTGCAAGCTTTCATTAAATGTAAAAAATGGTGTGATTGAAGAAGCACTGGTTGAGACAATCGGATGCTCAGGTATGACACATTCAGCAGCAATGGCAGCAGAGGTTCTTCAGGGAAAAACAATTCTTGAAGCATTAAATACTGACCTTGTTTGTGACGCAATCAATACAGCAATGAGAGAATTATTCTTACAGATCGTTTACGGACGTACTCAGAGTGCATTCTCTGATGACGGACTTGCAGTAGGTGCTGGTCTGGAAGATTTAGGAAAAGGACTTCGTTCCCAGGTTGGTACTATGTACGCAACAAAGGAGAAAGGTGTTCGTTACTTAGAGATGGCTGAAGGTTATGTAACAGGCATCGCTCTTGACGAGAACAACGAAGTTATCGGATATCAGTTCGTTTCTCTTGGAAAAATGACAGACTTTATCAAAAAAGGTGATGACCCTAACACTGCATGGGAAAAAGCAAAAGGCCAGTATGGTCGTGTAGCTGATGCTGTTAAGATCATTGACCCAAGAGAAGAGTAAGAAAGGAGAGACGAAGATAATGGCATTATTTGAAGGATATGAAAGAAGAATTGACCAGATTAACGCTGTATTAAACAGCTATGGTATCAGCTCTATTGAAGAAGCTGAAAAAATTACAAAAGATGCTGGACTTGATGTATATGATCAGGTAAAGAAAATCCAGCCTATCTGTTTCGAGAACGCTTGCTGGGCTTACACTATAGGTGCAGCAATCGCAATCAAAAAAGGATGCAAAAGAGCTGCTGATGCTGCTGCAGCAATCGGTGAAGGTCTTCAGGCATTCTGTATTCCAGGTTCTGTTGCTGACCACAGAAAAGTAGGTCTTGGACATGGTAACCTTGGAAAAATGTTATTAGAGGAAGAGACAGAGTGTTTCTGTTTCTTAGCTGGACACGAGTCTTTTGCAGCTGCTGAAGGTGCAATCGGAATCGCTGAGAAAGCAAACAAAGTACGTCAGAAACCACTTCGTGTTATCTTAAACGGACTTGGAAAAGACGCTGCACAGATTATTTCCCGTATCAACGGATTTACATTTGTTGAGACACAGTATGATTACAAAGCAGCAAAACTTAATGTTGTATATGAAAAAGCATATTCTAACGGACTTCGTGCAACTGTAAAATGTTACGGTGCTGATGATGTTCAGGAAGGTGTTGCAATCATGCATCATGAGAATGTTGGTGTTTCCATTACTGGTAACTCTACCAACCCAACACGTTTCCAGCATCCAGTAGCAGGTACATACAAGAAAGAATGTATCGAGCAGGGTAAGAAATACTTCTCCGTAGCATCCGGCGGTGGTACAGGACGTACCCTTCACCCAGATAACATGGCTGCAGGTCCTGCATCTTATGGTATGACAGATACTATGGGACGTATGCATTCTGATGCACAGTTTGCAGGTTCTTCTTCCGTACCAGCTCACGTTGAGATGATGGGCTTAATCGGAATGGGTAACAACCCAATGGTTGGTGCTACAGTAGCAGTTGCCGTTTCCGTTGAGGAAGCAGCAAAAGCTGGTAAATTCTAAATAGAAAGCTTGATTTTATAGGATTTTTGGAGACTTCCGTTTAAATTAAGACGGAAGTCTCTTTTTATATTCTCATATTAAAGGAGGTATCTAAATACTTTGTTAAATTTTTTAGCCTCGCAGGTCATAGATTTCAAAGAGTCGATTTATTAGTATTACTTATATATTCATTATGTGGAGGGAGAATTATATGAGTGAGATTATGGTAAGAGAACGTTTTTTGAGGTCTGGCAAAAAAGTATATGAGTATTCATTTGAGATGGCAAGTGTTGATGGAAAAAGAAAGCGTAAATCAAAATCTGAATTTGCTAGTAAAAGGGACGCAAGAATAGCTGGAAGAAAAGCATTATCTGAATATGAAAATGTGGGACAGGTAATGGTAGATAGGGATATTTCATATGCTGATTTTGGGGATTTATGGATGGAAAATGATTGTAAACTGACATGTAAGGAAAGTACATTATATGGCTATGAGAAAAAAAACTTCTAGTTTAGAAATAGAAAGACGATCGATGGATATGCAAATGCATGAAATTTATAGTGAACAAATTGCCCAACAATTAATCCAAAAAGCATATATTCCGTTACAAGGGGAAGTGACTTTTGAGGACGTAAAGAATGGATATGAACGATATTTTAAAAACCCAAATAAAGGAACAATTGTAGAATATGAGGATTATGTATACATCAGTAGCTGGACAAGAAAAAAAGAACTTTTTGATAATGCATTGCATACGGTTTACAATGAATTAAAATCATGGCCAGAAGAAAGATATTTTGTACGAGATGGTGGTTTTAAAAATTGGATGTTGAATTGGAAAAAAGCTAGTAATCATGAAGTATTAGAAGCAAACTATAGAATGAAATTCGAAAAATATAAAATTGAAAAACTGCCGGAAAGACCCTTCTGTTTTTAATATTAAATACAGGGAAAAAGAATTATGAATTTAGAAAAAATGGAAAAGCAATTATATAGTGATAAGTTTTTAGATGAAAAAATAATTACATTTATGCATCACTTAGCAATAAAATAGGTGGTCTTATTGGGAGCGTTAAGGGATTAGTATTGCTGAGTGTATATGAAGATATTTTATATATTCACCGAGCCAATATTGATAATTCTTATGGCAAACAATTAGCAAAAATTTATATTCCAAATATGAAAAATATCCAAGGAAAAGCCGGATTATTTGGTGGAAAGTTTTCTTTCAAGTATGAAGGACAAGAATATAAATTTAAACTACCATCAAAGGCCGGAAAATTTGTAAATTTTTTTGTAAAGTAAAAGTATGAGGATAACAGGATGAAAAACTTACAAAAGTATCTAATGATTTTGGGAACGATAATGTTAAGTATTGGGATTAGTGCGTGCTCTAAACAACCAGACTTCGATGCCAAATCTTACGCCCAAAGTTCTCTTGATGCATACTATCATGGAGAATATAAGGACTATGCGAATCTGTTAGAACTCTCGGAAAAAGATGCAAAGAAAGAAATCGAAGAGGATTTTAATGAGAGCATCCAAAAGCAATTTGATGATTCCGATAACATTACGGATAAAGGAATTGCTGATTATACGGAAAAACTGACAGAAGTAAAGAAACTGGCAAAATACAAAGTACAGGATGTGAAAGAAGAGGATGGAGTTTATACAGTAAGTGTACAAGTTGAACCATCCAATGTATTTCAGACATTGCAACAAAGCTCTACAGAGGTAAACAATGAAAAAATAAAGCAGGGATTGGATGGAAATGATCCGGAAGTCTTTGCAGCCGTATTAACAGAAAGTGTCCAGAAGAGTCTTGAAAAGAACAGTTATGGAAAAACTGTTACTGTAAAAGTATCCGTGGAAAAAGATAATTCAGGAAAATATGGTCTTTCGGATACAGAGATGAATAAGCTGGAAGCAGCGATGTTCCCAACAGAACAAGAATGAATGGAAAGCTATCAGAGGAAAAACTGGTAGCTTTCTTTTATCTTCAAGACGAGAAAAGTTCTGGCGATAGTAACGTTTAATCATCGATATTCTTATTTTATTTTCTATTTTACCAACTAATCTGGCGATGCATTTTACGATATTGTCCGGGAGTTATACCAGTGTATCTCTTAAAAATAGAAATAAAATAACTTTGAGATGAAAAATTCAAGTAAGTACTGATTTCACCCAGACTATAGTCGGAATGTGCCAGTAAATTCTGTGCCTTTTCAATAAGAACTTTATGGATAAAAACAGTAAGCGTCTGTCCGGTTTCTTTATGGAACAGGGCAGACAGATATTTAGGTGTTAAATTAACTAAAGATGCCAGTTGATTTAAGGTTAAAGTTTTATTTTTACCATGATAGATATAATCAATGACGCGAGAAATAGCTGGTGAATAGTAGTTTTTTGGAGTCTTTTTTGCTTCAGCAACACGAAGCGTAAATTCAATAGCCATCTGTTCATTTAATTTCATTAAAGCGTCAACATCGGTACATTGTTCCATTTTTCGTATATATACATCACTTAAGGAAAAAGCAGTTTCCTCATTAAGTCCTCCTTCGATGGCATATCTGGTAACTAAAGTTGTATTAGCAATACTTGCATAAAAAAGTAATTTTAATTTGGAATTGGAAGAGGTCATCTTTCCGTAAACAGTTGTTGGGAGTGAATAATAGGTATTCTCCAATGCGTGAATATCTCCGTTTGAAACACATTCGAGAATTGCTTTTTCCTGTGCATAAGATGTATGTATCCGTTCATTTTCTGCATTTTCCAACATTTCATGTGTGAGTGAAAAATTGATGTCTGACTTCATTTTATACATAGGTAATTCCTCCTGTCAAAAACACGATAAATTGATATAAAACACGATAAATCAATATAATTATATGCCAGAAATAGATAAAATACAATTAAGAGATTAAGAGAGAGGAAAAGAGATGAACATTGATAAAATATGCGAACAGTTAACAATAGATGAAAAAATCCGGCTTTTAGGCGGTGTTGGTGACTGGCATACTTATGACTGTAATGGGAAAATCCCCTCTATTATGATGACAGACGGACCACATGGGATTCGAAAACTGGAACAGGAAAAGATTGGGGATATTGAAACCAGTAAGCCAGCAACCTGTTTTCCAACTGCAAGTGCAATAGCCTGCAGTTGGAATCCTGCTATTGTTAAAAAGATGGGTGAAGCGATTGCGAAAGAAGCAAAAAAAGAGCAGATATCTATTGTGCTAGGCTGCGGAATCAATATCAAGCGTTCTCCTTTATGCGGAAGAAATTTTGAATATTTCAGTGAAGATCCGTATTTGACAGGAAAGCTGGCAACGGGATATATCGAAGGTGTACAGAGCCTTGGAATAGGTACGAGTTTAAAGCATTATGCTGTTAATTCACAGGAAACAAGACGAATGACATCCAATAGCCAGATTGATGAAAGAACTCTTAGGGAAATATATCTGTCGGCTTTTGAAGAAGTTGTGAAAAAAGCAAAACCGACTTCTGTAATGGCTTCATACAACAGGATTAATGGCGAATTTGGAGCAAGAAATAAATACTTACTGACAGATGTTCTGAGAAAAGAATGGAAATATCAAGGTGGTGTGGTGTCGGATTGGGGAGCAGCAAATGATATTGTAAGCTGTATGAAAAATGGTCTGACACTGGAAATGCCAGATCCGAAAGGCTTCCACACAGATGTGTTAAAAGAAGCGTATAAGGATGGCCGGATTACGGATCAGGAACTGGATAACTGGACTAAGAATGTTCTGCAGAATTTTGTATCACTTCATAAAAATATAGAAGAAAATTATGAGGTAGATATGGAAGAACAGAATCAGGTGGCACGTAAACTGGAAAATGAAAGTGCAGTACTTTTGAAAAATAATAGTGTTTTGCCAATTGGAAAAGAGAAGAAGGTAATCATTATTGGAGAGCTTGCCAGGCAGATGCGGTTTCAGGGAGGTGGGAGCAGTCATATCCAGCCGACGAAGATGACAAATGCGATTGAAGCAATACGTGAAAAAGGATATCAGGTAACTTATATACAGGGATATCAGAATGAAACGGAGGAATTAGGAGAAAAGCAACTACAGGATACGATAGAAAAACTGAAACAGGAATATAGAAAAAAGGATTGTGTGATTCTATATTTTATCGGTCTTACAGAATCTTATGAAGGAGAAGGATACGACAGGAAAAATCTTAAAATCCCTCAAAATCAGGAAGAGCTGTTGGCTGAAATTGCAGAAACTGTCGGAAAAAATCATATTGCAGCAATTAGTTTCGGTGGTGCGCCTATGGATTTTAGTTTTGAAAAGAATGTAGGAGCAATTCTTCACATGTACCTCGGAGGACAGGCTGTAGGGGAATCTGTTGCTGACTTAATCAGTGGAGAGGTGAATCCATCCGGTAAATTGGCAGAGACAATTCCGCTTTCAGAAAAAGATACTCCGGCATGGAGATATTTTGCACCTCCGAATGATGATGTAGAATACAGGGAAAGCATTTTTGTAGGTTATCGTTACTATGAGACATTCCATGTTCCGGTAAAATATCCGTTTGGTTATGGACTTTCCTATACTTCTTTTTCCTATTCGGAATTGAATGTACCGGAAGTATATAGTGGTGGAAAGATACAAATTCGTTTTAAAATTAAAAATATCGGAAAAGTGAGTGGAGCAGAAATAGCACAGTTATATATCTGCCCGATTGAATCAGATGTTATCAGAAGCCATATAGAACTAAAGGGATTTCAAAAAATATATCTGCATCCGGGTGAAGAAAAAGAAGTTATACTAGAGCTGGATGAAAGAAGTTTTTCCGTCTATGATGTAGAGAAAAAAGCCTTTTCCATGTTAAGCGGCAAATATCAGATCTGTATCGGAGCATCGGTACATGATTTGCAATTAAAGGCGAATATGGAAGTAGTAGGAAATAGTTATTTTAGAAATGAAAGAGAACTGTTTCCGGATTATTTTAGAGAGCAGCCACATGGAATGGAAATCAGTGCAGAACAATTTTATCAGCTATTAGGCGGTGAACCGAAACATGACAAAGAAAAAAAGCGTGGAGAGTATACGGTTTACGATTCCTATCAGGATGTGGTAAATGTCTCAATGTTTGGAAAAATTGTTCGTGGAGTCGTACATATTGGACTTAAGATTATACTTCGGGGAAAATCAGAGCGGGACCCGGCCTTTAAAATGGTAAAAATGGGAGTCGAAGAAGGAAATCTGGAAGGACTGATTGCAACCAGTGGTGGAATTGCAACTCCGAAGTTAATCGATATGTTAGTTTACAATGCAAATAAAAAATATCTGCAGGCTTTAAAAAGACTGCTGAAGAAATAGAGAGAGGGGGAAGTCGTATATGGAAAACAATAAATTGGATAAACGCACAAAATGGAGCTATTGTATAGGAGCAACCGGAAGAGATATGGCGTATGCACTTGTCTCTATGTTTCTTCTTACATATATTCAATATACGATGAAACTGACAGTTGCCCAATATGCAGTAATATCAGCAATTATGGTAGTGTGTCTGCTGTGGGATGCCATTAATGATCCAATGATGGGAATTATTATTGAAAATTCGCATTTGAAAGCCGGAAAATTTAAACCTTGGATTTTTATAGGAGTAATTTTAAACAGCCTGATAATTATCTGCTTGTTTACAGTAAGGCCGGAAGGATGGGGATTTGTTGCATTTTTTGGAGTGGGATATCTTTTATGGGGAATGACTTACACAATGAATGATATTGCCTATTGGGGAATGCTGCCGAGTCTTACATCAGATCCGGGAGAACGGAACTGGCTGGTAACCGTACAGGGAATTTTTATCTGTATCGGACAGTTTTCTGTTGCAGGTCTGCTCCCTGATATGGTAGCTGGAAATGCGATTATGGCATATCGGACGGCTGCGATTGTGATTGCTTTTTGTTTTATTGGTTTCCAGCTACTTACAGTGTTTGGAGTAAAAGAGAGAAAACGACCGGAAAAGAAGAGAACACTGTCATTAAAAGATATGTTTCATATATTCCTGAGAAATGATCAGTTGATAGTGATTGGAATTGCATGTTTATTATTCCAAATCGGAAATGGTCTTCTGATTATGATTGGAATGAATTTCTTTTATTTTGAATTTGGATATTCTGTAGGTGGCAGTCTTGTATTTTGGTTTACAATTATGTATGGATTAGGAACGCTGATATCAGAGGCATCTTTTGCGTGGCTTTCCTCAAAATTCACACGAAATCAGATTATAACTGCAGCTACCAGCATTACAGTCATTGGGTATATACTTTTTATGAGTGTAGGCTACATTGTACCAAAAAGTGTTGTTTTACTGAATATCATCGGTTTTCTAATCTTCTTTTCGCAGGGGGCATTCAATATGACGATGATTGTCATGTTAAATAATACCATAGAGTATGATGAAGTCCGGTTTCATGAACGACATGACAGTATTATCTCAGCAGTAAGATCTTTTGCAACAAAGCTAGCAAGTGCAGTTGATCAGGCGGTTGTTGCGTTAATACTGATTATAAGCAATATTTATGCAATCAGTCAGAAAATATCCGGATTAGAAATAAAAGCTGGTACAGGAGAACTTACTTCGGAAAATGTAATTGTACAGGCAGATAAATTTATTCAGACAGCAGATGCCGGACAAAGATTTATATTGCGTCTTGGAATTGTAGCTGTTCCGGTAATTTCTATAGGAGCTGCTTATATACTGATTAAACGGAAATATATTATTGACGAACGTAAGTATGAAGAACTGGTAGCGGAAATAAAAAGCACAAATAAAAAATGATTCAATTAGTTGTGATGACCTTATAATTGATGAGTTTAGAAAAAAGTGATATGAATGACAATTGATGATTTTATATATGAAAATAGTATTGTACGTGATAATGTTTCTGAATATATAGCAGATCATATAGATAGGGTGATAGAATCTGTTTGTAATAATTATGGATTAACTATAAAAATGATTTCTACAAATTATGCTTTTTCCACGTATTATAAAAGTGAGTGAAGAAAAGGCTTTGATTTGGGATCAAACATATTGGGAATTGTTCAGTCTGTATTTAGCGTATTTCACAGATTTAAATGCTATTCAAAAGAAGATAATTGTGTATGATGAGAGTTCTGTACAGCAGAAAATATTGATTCCATTTGCATATTATTTAGCATTAATTGTTGAAGATAAAGGAGAAGAAAATGTACTTGATCAAGACGATAAAAGGTGATATTACGAAAATAACAGATGTGCAGGCAATCGTGAATGCAGCAAACAGCTCTCTTCTTGGAGGAGGCGGAGTAGATGGTGCTATTCACAGAGCCGCAGGACCGGAACTTCTGGTGGAGTGCAGGACACTTCATGGATGTGATACGGGAGAGGCTAAAATCACTAAGGCATATAATCTGCCATGTGATGATGTTATACATACTGTCGGACCGATATGGAATGGTGGAAGAAATAGAGAAGAGGAACTTCTTGCTAACTGCTATTTTAATTCTATGAAGTTAGCAATGGATAATGGAATAAGGTCTATTGCATTTCCTTCCATATCAACGGGAGCATATGGTTTTCCGGTTGAGTTGGCAGCAAAGATTGCAGTACATACAGTAAACAGGTTCTTGCAAGATAATCCGGACAGCTTCGATTTGGTGGAATGGGTGCTGTTTGATACTCAGACTGAATCGGTGTATGAAGCCGAGGTTGATAAATTATACGACAAATAATTGTATTAATTATAGCAGACTTTATATATGACAGATATTTGAGACACATACACCATTAAAAATAGAATATAAGGATGCGTAAGGAACGATAAAATGAATTCATGCGGGAAAGGCATGGATTCTTTTTTTTGCTTCGAACGGAAGTCCTATCTGTAAAAAATATTTAAGTATATTAGAAGCAGATGCAAATGTCGTGTTAACACGACAAAATTGTCGCGTAAACACGGTCGGTAATTCATCCATGACAATATACAATAAACATGTGCTTGAGAGAGCACGTCACGAGAGTGAAGGCGCCGGAGCTCTCCAATACGAAATCGTAAAGGAGATAATTTATTATGAGTAAGAGAAAAATATCACATGCAGAGGAGTATGGATGTTAATTGATGGAGGTGGCAGAAGTGAGCAGAACTAAATTTGATCCATATGTGATTGGAAATAATATAAGAGATTTACGTGAAAAAAGAAAAATGACACAGATGAAGGCGGCTGAGGAAATGGATATGAGTTTATGTCATTATGCACGAATTGAGGAAGGCTCAAAGGGAATGAGTATTCAGATGCTTTTTAGATTTATTAATTTTTACAAAACTGATGCAAATACGATTTTAGGAACATATTTAGGAGGGATGGTGTAAAATGGATAAAAAGGATTTAAAAGACGAAAAGCTTTTGTACAATGTGCGTGAGACGGCAGCGGTATTAGAGGTGAATGGGCATCTGGTATATGAGTTGATTAACAGAAAACTATTATCTGCACTTCGATTAGGTAGTCTAAAGGTTCGTAAATCAACATTGATAGATTTTGTTGAGAGATATGAAGGAATGGATTTGTCTGATTTGGACAACATAAAAGAATTGCAACAGAATATGAATTAGTGACATTAAGGTCAGTCTTGGAATCACCATGGTGTGGAAAGACTGACCTTGTTTTATTAGTATATTTCATAAGCGTTAGTATTGTAAAAAAAGATGGTGATGATATAATAAAAACGTGTTAGACACTTGATGTTATGTGTAGTGTGATTATGTCAGAATCAGGCAAAGTCAACGACAGGACAACATTGTAGAAAATAACATATTTCAAAAAATAATATTGGTAGCTCCCCTTTTATATGACAAAACAACAACAGGCAACTAAACCATTCACCGTTTAGCTGCCTGTTATTGTTTAAAGAATTCATTAAAATCACAATTAAAAATCTTGGTCAATCCAATCAGCATATCTACCGTTGGGTTATTATAACCATTTTCCACCTTGCTGAATATGCCGGTAGTTACATTGATGCCATCACATTGGAGCTTCGCAATGACTTCGGTGGCTTTCAAACCCTGTTCTTTCCGCAGTCTCCGGATGTTAGAACCTACCAGTGGATGCAGGTGTTGATTAATTCTTTCTGACATATGTATCACCTCGTTGAGAAAATAATATCCAAAATGGAAGAAAAAAGTGTCCAAAATGGAAGTTTTGTAGTATAATCGAGAAAGGAGTTTATATAAATTTACGGAAGGAGAAAGTTTGATGGCTATTCAGGAAGTGATCAAATATGAAGGGGATAATTCAACTCTTATTTATAAGCATCCCGCAGAAGACTTTAATACGCTGTCACAATTGATTGTGCATGAGTCGCAGGAGGCAGTATTTTTCAGTGACGGACAGGCACTGGATTCTTTTAAAGCAGGTCGTTATACCTTAGAAACGAAAAACATTCCACTTATTTCCAAAATAAGAAATCTGGTTTCGGGCGGAGTAAGTCCGTTCCATGTGGAGGTTTATTTTATTAACCTTGCGACCATGATGGATATCGCATGGGGAACACCAAGTCAGGTGACAGTTCGTGATCCGAATTACGGCTATAGTTACAGTGCCGGTGCCAGTGGTTCTTTCGGACTGAAAATAGAGGATGGAAGAAAGCTTCTGATTAATCTGGTTGGTACCGAAAAAGCAATGACCACCAAAGATATTCAGAAATTTTTTAAAGACCTTTTAGTTGCAAGAGTAAAAAATTGCATTGCAGTAGAACTCAGCAAATATAGCTACAATGTTTTCAACCAGCATTTGAATGAAATTTCCGAAAACGTTGCCGGTCAGGTGGAAAGCGACCTTGAAGGCTATGGCATCCGGATTTTAAATTTCTTTGTGTCTGCAGTTACCATTAAGCCGGACGATTTGGAAGAACTTAAAAAATTAGATAACAGCATGGCACAGAAGCGGTTTGAAGCAATGGGAAATCGTGATGCTACCGTAATTGAAGCAGAAGGACTTGCCAAAGCGAGAGAACTGCAGGGATATACCTGGCAACAGGAGCAGCAGTTTGATGTAAGCAGAACATTTGCACAGAATGAAGGCTTTGCAGCGAATCCGGCGAATATGATGGCACAGATTCCACTGGCGTTTTCCATGGGTGACATGATGAAAAACAATATGGATGCAGCAGTTCAGGCACAGCCGGTAACAGCAGCGCAGACAGGGACAGCAGCAATGCAGCCGGATATTGCAGCAACACAGTCGCAGCCAGCAGTACAGCCGCAGGCGCAAGGTGGAAATATTACCTGTGTCAAGTGTGGAACGAGTCTGTCGAAGGATGCTAAATTCTGTTTCCAGTGTGGTGAAAAAGTGGTGATTCCACAGAAGATTTTCTGCGCAAACTGTGGAAATGAAATGCCGCCGGAAGCTAATTTCTGTACGAAATGCGGAACGAGGAGGGAGAAATAATGTTCAAGTACATATTTTGCCTGATTGCAATATTGATGCAGCCAATTTTTGCATTTCTGGTATTTCATAAACAGGAAAAACAAAAGGCAGCATTAAAGATGCCGCTTGTATATCTGAGCGGAGTCTATCTTGTAATTCAGATTTTTGTTTTCTTTAAGGTCTGCCTGAAAATTCCGAAGGATTATCAGGTGTATTCCTATTTGTTACAGAGTGCGATTTTAGCAGTTTTCATTATCATTGAGATTGCTATGGCAGCAAGTAATAAATATATTACAAAGGTTCAGACACAGGAACAGAGTTCCATCGAAGTGTTTAAAGGACTTATTCAGCAGCTTGAAATTTGCAGAGTGCAGATTACAGATGAGGTCAACCGCAAAGAAATTGACAAAGTGCTGGAAAAGATGCGATACAGTGATCCGGTCAGTTCACCGGCAGTGGCAACAGAAAATGAGGCAATCAGACAGTTGATATTGCAGCTTTCTTCAACAACAGATGAAGCCGCTTTTGCGGAAATCTGCGGAGCAATCATGAAGCAGCTTGAAATCAGAAAAATAAAAAATACAAAGGAGCAGGGCTAGAAAATGGAAGAAATAAAATGTCCCAGTTGTGGCAGTGGTGCAGTAAGAAAAATTACAGATGAAAAGTATGAATGCATGGCATGTGATAATCTTTTCCTGGTACATAATTTATCAAAAGAGTTTCAGAAAACAGATGAACATATTGAAAATATTCATCAGGATTTGAAGAAAACAATTGAAAATATCAATCTGACTGCTGCTGTTGCCGGAGGAAGTGGAAGAGATGGTCTGGATAACCGTTATAAAAATGCCATGACATTACTAAATCAGGGAAACATTTCGGCAGCAAAAGCAGAATTTACAGGAATCCGTAATGATTTTATGTGGAGCTGTAAGGGCTATTATGGACTGATTTTATGTGAAAAAAAGAAGAAACATATAAATTGGGGGGAGATAGGAGATTATATTCAGCAAATATATCGCTGTGAGGATGTTACTCCAGAGATTCTTCAGGAGATGGAAGGCATTTTAAATGACGGCAGACAGATCGCTTTAGCAAGTCTTGGAAAGTCATTGAATGAGCGGAATGTACAGCAGAATGAGATTAGTTCTAAAATACAACAGGTAACTGAAATGTCTAAATTGCAGGAAAACACACTGACACGGAAAAAGGAAGAGTTTGCAGAGCGTTGGAGCCAGACTTCCCCTGTCCGCAAGGCAATTTCTATTGCAATCGGTATTATCTGTGCGTTAGTACTGGTATGGTGTGCTGTTTCCCTGTTCCGCTGGATTATTGATGTGAGACATTTATTTGCCAATGCAATGAATTATGGATTTTTTGCAGGAATTTTACGCATTTTATGGAGCTGTGTCCGGACAATTCTCCGTGTTGCAGTGTCTGTTGGTGTAATTATTCTGGGTATTTTGATTTACTTTGTTATTCTTGGGTTCATTACGGCAAATCCACAGAAAGATGATGCACAGCTTAATATTGATAAAATGGATGAACAGATTCAGAAATTACAGGAAAGACATGAGATTTTACAGCGTCGCTTTGATGAGGAACAAATGAATATACAGAATATCAATCGTATCGGAAGCAGATTAGAACAACTGCAGCAGATAAAACCGGAAGAAATTATTCCTTTATTAATTGAAGCCGGAAAATACTACTAGTAGAAAAGGAGAAATGAAAATGGGATTCATGAAATCATTATTTGGAAATAAGGGAGTACAGCAGGAGATACCGGAATATAGAATTGTAATTACAGATGTTGGTCCTAACCCGGTACAGATTATATCAATTATTCAAAAATATCTGCAGTCAGATTATACGGAGTTAAGCAATTTAATTAATGGCAATATTTTAGATGAACAGTCAACCGTGTGTACATTAGAGTCTTTAGAATTATTACAGCAGATGCAACAGGAATTGGATGAGGCAGGTGCATTTACTTATATTCAAAAGAATTGGCAAGATGAAGATGATGCAGAAATGAATACATCTATTGCAATTTTTTCATTAGGAGATCAGGGAGAAAAAGTAATCGAAGCATATCATCAGATACTTGGATTAGATAGAAAAGATTTGGAATTAAAACTTTTAAATGATTTGTCAGAAAATAATGGATTTCAAATTTCAGCCAGAAATGAAAGAGTAGAAGAGTTAATAAAAGTTTTGGATAATCTTGGAGCAGATTATGAAATGGATATGAATGAAAATGATTCAGATGTGGATGAAGATGATATGTATGTAGAAATGGACACAGAAGCAGCATTGATTATTACATCTACAGGAGACAAGAGGGTTCAGCTGATTAAATTGATTCGAGAATATACAGGATCAGATCTTAGGGAAGCAAAAGAATGTATTGATGAAATTGAAGCTGGAAATGGTTTCTTTATAAAAGGTTCTTTGGAAGTATTAGAAGAAATGAAACAGGAACTTGATGCAATTGGTGCAACAAGTAAAATGAAGTATAGAGATAAACAGGAACAAGGTGGTTGTTATTGCAATAATTGTGGTGCCGAACTTGCATCCGGCACAAAATTCTGCCCGAAATGCGGCACCAAAGTTGAGGAAGCTCAGAAAATGTTCTGTTCACAGTGTGGAAATGAAATTATGCCCGGGGCAAAATTCTGCACAAAGTGCGGAGCAAGATGCATGTAACAGATACAAAAATAGAAGTTGAAAGAAATTGAGATGGAAAACATCTGCTTATCCGATTAAGGGAGGGCAGATGCTTTCTTTTTTTACTGACATTTTCATTTCATCATGTTATAATGCAATCAAAGCTTGATATTTCTATATACATTTCAATGGCACATAGCCTGTCAGAAGTATACCGGTATTCTATCATTTCGCCGGGTTCACCACATAACCTGATATGATAACAGGAATTTTCAAAGCTTTTATTTCACATTAAATGAAGCGGAGAGAATTCTTTCAGACAAAGGTTGTTGCGGTTAAGTGACATTGCAAAAGTATACTCTCCAAGACAAAAGAAAGGAGAAGAAATGTCAGGAAAAGCAGAAAAATTACAATGGCATCCGGCGTTTTGTGCAGCAACAGAACTGGAACTGCGACAAGATCTGGATGTACTGGAATTAATTCCGGAGTATAATTTGAGTAAGAAACCACTTCAGATTAATCTTGTGATTATTAAAAAGATGGATTGGAAGCGGACGTTACAAAATGAAATTGGTCATATTATGAGGGGACACAATATTTTAGAGTATAAGGGACCGGGAGATGAATTGACGATAGATTCCTTCTTTAAGGTAATTGGATACGCCAGCTTATATAAGGCGCAGGGGATAGCAGTCAATAAAATTCCAGCATCTGAGGTGACCGTATCCTTTTTTCGGAATGCTTATCCGAAGGCACTTTTTCTGGAACTGAAAAAAGAAGGATATATCCTGAAAAAAATGTATCCTGGAATTTATTATGTAAGAGGAAAAGTTCCGTTCCCAGTACAAGTTGTAGTAACAAGTCAGTTGGAAAGAAAAGCTCATTGCAGCCTGCGGGTATTGACTACACAGGTAGAGATGCAGGATGCAGAACTATTTTTGGAACAGATACATTATTTGGAAAGTAAGAATGAACGGAGCAATATTGATTCGGTACTTCAAGTAAGTGTAAATGCAAATAAGCAGGTATATAGTCTGTTAAGGAGGCAAAATGAGATGTGTGAAGCATTGCGTGAATTAATGAAAGATGAAATTGAAAAAGAACTGGAAAATAAATTGGAGCAGGGTCGAAAACAAGGTCTGGAACAGGGGTTGGAAGAAGGTTTGGAGCAGGGCGAAAAACTGCAACTAATTCGTCAGGTAATCAAGAAACTGCAAAAAGGCAACTCCGTAGAAGAAACATCTGATATGCTGGAAGAAGAGCCGGAAAATATCAGGAAGATATATGAAATTGCAGCAACTATGGCGCCGGATTATGACGTAGAAAAAATATATCAAAAACTGTAGAAATTCAAATGGAAATATACCCAAGTAAGTCCCTAAGAAAAATTGTAGGGAAACACTTGACAAACATATTTTTATAAGATATAGTATAAAAGTACTAGCTATTAAGCTAATATAATTTTTCATAACTCATGCCTCTCGGGCTCTTCGGAGTTCGGGAGGTACTCCCCGAAAATATAGTCAGGATTTTATCCTGGCTTTTTTGTTTTACAGGAAATTGCTTTCCTGCAAAATGTGTTTTCTATAGTTCCAAAATGCTTGTAAGAAGCTAGTTATGGTATGCCTGGCAGGTTATGCAACAAGGAGGATGTTTTTATGAAGTTACTCTATGCAGAAGACGAAGAAAGCATGGCAGAAGCTGTTACAGATATTCTTGTATTTCGTAAGTACCAGGTTGATACGGTATATGATGGAGAAGAGACATTGGAATATGCAAGAAAAGAAATAACCTGGACGCTTATTATGCTCTCGGAAGGACAACAAAGTGTAAAGCAACAGAATGAACTGCCGGTGCAGCCGGATGGAAACACCAGACAATAAGGAAGAATTGCTTGAAAAAGAAAAAACGGTGGTGTACTATAATGCTATGAGAAAATCAACAGAAAGGGAATATGAGTATGGATTTAGAGCAATGCTACAAGGAACTGGAGGGAGATTATGCAGAGGTCATGCGCAGACTCCGGAAGGAAGAGCTGGTACACCGTTTTTTGATAAAATTCTTAGAAAACGATGAAGTACAGCGGATTGATGAAGCTTTACAGGAAAGGGATTATGAGAAAGCCTTTGATCTGGTACATACCTTAAAGGGAGAGACCATGACGCTCGGGTTGGGACGGCTGAGCAAATCAAGCATAATTCTGTGCGAACAGCTCCGCTATAAAATATACGGAGAAGAGATGCTGCAGCAATTTAGGAAAGTCAGAATGGATTATCAGAAGACAATTGATATTATCCGGAAATACAGGGATTCACAGCCGTAATTTATGCAGGCAGCCTGCCAGATTGCAAAATGTGTTTCTTGTAGTTTTCTGTTATTGTTATTAATGATATAACCATAGGTTATTGCATAAAAAAATATTATTACTTTAAGCCATTTTAGTATTGACAAACAGAACTGATATGCTAGAATAACTGTAATGTGAATGAAAGAAAAAGGATGGTTTTCGCATGAGAAAACAGGCATTATCTATTTTAGTAGAGAATACTTCTGGTGTATTAAGTCATATTTCAGGACTTTTCAGCCGGAGAGGATACAATATCGATAGTTTTTCTTCTGGTGTAACTGCAGATCCAAGATATACCAGAATTACGATAGTAGCAAGTGGTGACGAACAGATTTTAGAGCAGATTGAGAAGCAGTTGGCAAAGTTAGAAGATGTGCGCAATATTAAAAAATTAGAGCCGGGTACATCCGTTACAAGAGAACTGATTCTGGTTAAGATTAAAGCAAAGGATACAGAACGTCAGGCAATCTTAAGCGTTACCAATATTTTCCATGGCAAGGTGGTTGATGTCACCAACGATTCCATGGTAATTGAACTGACAGGGCATCAGGATAAATTAGATGCATTTATGGATCTGTTACAGGGCTATGAGATATTAGAGCTCGCTAGAACCGGTATCACAGGTTTGACCAGAGGGTCTGCCGATGTTACATATTTAGATTAATCATTAAAACAGGAGGCTGAAAAAATGGCAGCAAAAATTTATTATCAGGAAGATTGTAACCTTTCCTTACTGGATGGTAAGAAAATCGCCATCATTGGTTACGGTAGCCAGGGACATGCACATGCATTAAATTTAAAGGAATCAGGCTGTGATGTCATTATTGGACTTTACAATGGTAGCAAATCCTGGGCAAAAGCAGAAAAACAGGGATTCAAAGTATATACAGCAGCAGAAGCTGCAAAACAGGCTGATATTATTATGATTCTTATCAATGACGAGTTACAGGCAGATATGTATAAGAACGATATTGAGCCAAACCTTGAGCCAGGAAACATGTTAATGTTCGCTCACGGATTTAACATTCATTTCGGATGTATCAAACCTCCAAAGGATGTTGACGTAACAATGATCGCTCCTAAGGCACCAGGACATACTGTACGTTCTGAGTATCAGGCTGGAAAAGGAACTCCTTGTCTGGTAGCAGTAGAGCAGGATGCAACCGGTAAAGCACTTGACCTGGCATTAGCATATGGTCTTGGAATTGGTGGAGCAAGAGCAGGACTTCTTGAGACAACCTTCCGTACAGAGACAGAGACAGACCTCTTTGGTGAGCAGGCAGTTCTTTGTGGCGGTGTTTGTGCACTTATGCAGGCTGGTTTCGAAACACTTTGCGAAGCTGGTTATGACCCAAGAAATGCATACTTCGAGTGTATCCATGAGATGAAACTGATTGTTGACTTAATCTACCAGTCAGGATTCGCTGGAATGAGATATTCTATCTCTAACACTGCTGAATATGGTGATTATATCACAGGACCTAAGATTGTTACTGCTGAGACAAAGAAAGCAATGAAACAGATTTTAACAGATATTCAGGATGGTACTTTTGCAAAAGAATTCTTACTTGATATGTCACCGGCAGGACGCCAGGTACACTTCAAAGCTATGAGAAAGCTTGCTTCTGAGCATCCATCAGAGAAAGTCGGCGAAGAAATTCGTAAGCTGTATAGCTGGAACAACGAAGAAGATAAGCTGGTTAACAACTAATCTGATACTTCAAAAAGATGATAAAAAAGCTGTCGCGATTGCGGCAGCTTTTTTTAGAGTTATAGGACAAAATGTGTTGATGAAAACCGCTTTCAAGCCTTGAAAAT